>DAMCXN010000028.1:18021-35943 GCA_032096995.1 Aminipila sp. | reverse complement strand
TATATTCTGTTGGTTTATAGCAATAGCAGTTTCTATGCATATTACCCATATTGTGCCAACTGCAATGGCAGCTTTACCGGGGAGTACTATGTCAGTGCCAATGGTCAATAATTGTATTGTAACGAAAAAATTAGGTGTTCCTCACGTTGCCTTGAGAAAAATGGCGACTTGCTCCTTATTGGGAGGAATTATTGCACTTCCGATCTCCATTTTATTTGCAACGATTCTATCACCTTTTGGAACCATGATTCAACCTTATATCGGATTAATTTTTACATTAGCTGCATTATTGCTTGCTTATATGTCTTCTGCAAAAATTGGGGCAATGCTTGCGTTATTACCTTTTGCATTTTTAATTCAAGGCGCACAATACATTGCAACTGCTTCTCTTGGTCACTCGCTATTTGTTTCTATATTTATGGGAATTACTATAGGACCAATGATTGCAGAAATATTTAATATATTTGTGCCGAGCATTAAAGAAAAGCAAATGAGAAATGAAAAAAGTAAAGTATGGTTGGCAGCAGATACATCAGATTATAAAGGCAAATTCCCGAATCCTTTCAAAATTATTACGGGGCAACAGGCAGGTAAGGCTTCAATTGGAGCCGCAATCAGTGCTTGCACCTTTACGTTTTCACCGGTAGGCATGACCGTTATGCTGGGAGAATTATTAGGCGGTAAAAAGAAAGGTCTGTATGATAATACCATGACTTCTCTTTGTGTAAAGACTGCTGTTTCAAATGCCACTTATATTGGAGAACTTCTGATTCCGTTGGTAGCGTTCGGCCTGCCTCTTAGCCCGGTTGCTTTAGGACCTGCAGCCCCATTATTTAATGCCCCGCCAAGGTTTTCTTCAGAACCAATTAATAATATTCACTCATTATTGAGCACTCCTGAATTTTTAATATATGGTTTTTTAGGTATTTTGTGTGGTGCATCAATCGCATATATACTATCCGTAAAATATGCGCGTAAGTGGACTGAAATCATCTTTAAAGGGATTAGCCATGAAGCTTTAATCGGATCATTTTTAGGGCTTATTTGTATGCTTGCTTTCTATGAAGCCGGTCTTTTGGGTATATGCATCGCGATTACTGTTGGTTTATTTGGAGGCATCATGCATAATCTATTCGGTGTACATACAGGAATACAGTTTATGGCGTACTATGCTTCAGCATGGATTATTGGTTTAGTAATCTAAGAAGAACTAGGAATAGAAGACAAAAATAATTAATAAAATCAAGACATCTGAGTAAGCTATTGGTGATGTAAAAGATGGTGTAGTCATTATGATTACTGGGTTTTTAGGAACGAGTACACCGGAGATTTTAATTGATGCATTGGTTAGGTGAAACACATTATCGCATTTCATGTAAGCATGAATCTATTGATCGGAAAAGGCATGGATGACGGAACATAGGTCACCTATATACCAGAAGCAAATTTTTTGTATTATGTAAAATGCATTATAAAGAAGGTGTCAGAAATGAGTAAAAAAATAAGAATTGGCTGCGGGGCTGGTTATGCAGGTGATCGTATAGAGCCAGCAGTAGAATTAATGGAAAAAGGAAATTTAGATTATATTATTTTTGAATGCTTGGCTGAAAGGACAATCGCAATAGCACAGCAAGATAAATTAAATAATCCAAAAAAGGGGTATAATTTTTTACTAGAAGAAAGAATAAAAAAGATTTTGCCTTTAGTAAAAAAATATAAAACTAAGGTGATTACCAATATGGGGGCGGCCAACCCTATATCAGCTGTAGAAGAGTCTGCACGGATATGTAAAAGTTTAGGGATAAAAGGGATTAAGTTCGCAGCCGTTACAGGAGATGATATTTTTAAAGATATTGGTAAATATGAGGAATGTAGCGTACTAGAAAAGGCTTGTCCTTTAAAAGAGATAAGCAATCATTTAATATCAGCCAATATTTATTGCGGTGCAGAGGGGATCATTCAGGCCCTTAAAAATGATGCAGATATCATTATAACAGGAAGAGTGGCCGATCCATCACTTACCATAGGGCCTTTGGTTTATGAATTTGGCTGGAATACAGAAAAAAATAAAGAACAAATGGGACAGGCGGTTTTGGCAGGTCATTTATTGGAATGTGGAGGACAAGTTACCGGCGGATATTTTGCAGATCCCGGATACAAGGATGTACCTATGCTGGAACAGTTGGGTTTCCCCATTGTTGAGATAGATGAAAAGGGAGGGTTCACCATCAGCAAAGTAAATGGTTCTGGAGGAATGGTTACAATAGAAACATGTAAAGAACAAATGCTCTATGAAATCCATAATCCTCAAAACTATATAACACCGGATGCTATTGCTGATTTTTCAAGTGTATCCTTTTCCCAAATAAAGAAAGATGTTATAAAAGTGAAAAACGCTACTTCTCATGGAAAACCGGAGCTGTTAAAAGTCAATATTGCATATAAGGATTGCTTTATAGGCGAGGGTGAAATTAGTTATGGTGGTTCGAACTGTTTGGCACGTGCAAAATTAGCCGCAGAAATCGTTAGAAAGAGGCTGAAGTTAATAGGTGCGGAAATAGAAGAATATCAGGAAGATTTTATTGGATATAATTCGTTATATAAAAGTGCCATATCAAATCAATATACTTCGGGTGAATATCCTGAAGTAAGATTACGTTGTGCAGGCAGAACCAAAGCCAGAAAAGATGCAACTTTAATTGCCAATGAAGTAGAAAGCTTATATACCAATGGCCCGGCTGGAGGTGCGGGAGCAACGAAAAATATCAAAGAAGTAATTGCTGTAGGTTCAATTTTTATACCGCGAAATGTTGTTCAATTTGAGATTTTCTATAAGGAGGTTTAGCTGATGAAATTAAAAGAACTAGCGCACTCAAGAACTGGTGATAAAGGTGATATTGCTAATATTTCTTTAATTGCATACAACAAGATAGATTATCCTTTCTTAAAAGAACAAGTGACAGCAGAAAAAGTGAAAGAATATTTTAAAGAAATATGTCAAGGCGAAGTTATAAGATATGAGATAGATCATATTTATGCCATGAATTTTGTGCTGAATAATGCCCTTTGCGGAGGAGTCACTCAATCTTTAGCGCTGGATAAGCACGGTAAGGCATTGAGTATAGCATTGTTAGATATGGAAATATAGGGAAAATGCTATTAAAGAGTCTTTATAAAGACGCAAATCAAAATTGCCACTGGTAAAGATGTTTGGGCAACGTGTGTTATTCAGAAGATGCTTAAAAATGAGAAGTATAAAGGTTGCAAAAATGGGTTCATAGTGTAAAATTAGAATGGGAAAAATAAGAAAAAAATAAAATAAGAGTAGACTCCTTATGTTATGATTTAAGTGAAAGCCAAAATCGTAGAAAGGAACTACTCTTATGCAAAATATTATACAACAAACTATAGAAATAATCTCTACTGGATTTAGAAAAAATATAAAAAATCTTTTGGAAACAGGTCAAGACATTTCTGAATTTATTCTTGAAACCCAGAAAGATTTGAATTCTGTGGGTGCAGTTCTTGTAAAAGAAGCACTTGAAAAAGCTGATGAAAGCGTAAAATCAGGGAAAGAACGAAAAAAAGACTGGCATGTTAAAGAAAAAGATACTCAAAATACTTTAGCAACAATATTTGGAGAAGCTATAGAAACACCATATAGGCGCAGTGGAAACAAGGCTACAGAGGGAATTGAAATCAGCGGACAAACTGTAATGAATACAATTAGAGAATTTGGAGCATTGGATAATAATGCTGCCGCATATAGAACTGTAAATAAAGAAGCAAGAGTAATTTATGTAGAATCTGATGAAGACCATGTATCACTGCAAAGAAAAGGAGTAGCAGAACCTAAATTAGTATATGTACATGAAGGATTTAGGGAAAAAGGAAGATTTGAACTAATAAATTCAAGATATTTTGGAGGAATGTATTCAAATTCAGATGATCTATGGGAAGAAGTATCTGACTATATAAATGAAGTTTATGATTATGAAAAAATAAAGAAAATATACATTTCAGGGGATGGGGCAAGATACATAAAAAATGGTGCGAAATGGCTGAATAAAGGCATTTATGTCTTTGACAGATTTCATTTAATGAAATACATAAAAAAAGCAGCGAAATACATAATGAATAATTTTGAAAGTATAAAATACCACTATTTTGATGATTATGGTGGATGTAGTGCAGAAAGCCACATAAGCCATATCTATGCAGACAGAATGAGCTCTAGACCTCTAGGGTGGAGTATTGAAGGTGTTGAACAAATGACGAGATTAAGGGTTTTTAAAAAGAATGGTGGAAATATATATGCTTTAATGCTCAAAAAGAAAAGTGAGATAAAAAAAGAACAACTATTAGGAGAACAAAATAAAAAAGTCCTAAAATTAAGAAAAAAAGTTGCTTGTGGAGAAACTCTTGGAAATATTGAAGTTTTAAATATTGGTAAATGCAGCAGACTTCAAAAGGTCTTAAAATCATTAAGATAAGGAAAGTATATGTTAAGCAAGTAATATTAAATTAAATAAAAGACATAGGGAAAGTCTATAATTTATTTTCCCATTCTAACTTGACACAATCCTTTAAAAGAATCAATTTTACTAATATAAAGATGCATGATATACTCCCAGTATAATAAGTATAAAAGGAGTGATTAAATTGATTAAGGCTGTCGTATTTGATGCTTATGGTACTTTATACAACGTACATTCTGTAATGGAGAAATGCGAAAAAATTTATCCGGGAAAAGGTGATCAGATAAGCCAAATTTGGAGGCAAAAACAGTTGGAATATTCTTGGCTAAGAACACTAATGGATAGATATCAAGATTTTTGGTCAGTAACTGAAGATGCACTTTATTATGCTTTAGATGCACTTGATTTACAATATAGCAAAGAAATAGTAGATGATATTTTAAATGAATATTTATATTTAGAACTTTATCCAGAAGTAAAGGACGCTTTAGAGGCATTTCGCCCTTGTAAGCTTTCGATTTTATCAAATGGTAACAACAAAATGCTTAATGAATTGGCTGCGAATACTTCGCTAGATAGAAACATTGATACTATTATAAGTGTAGACTCAATAAAAAAATACAAGCCTAAACCAGATGTATATAATTTAGCAGTTAAGAACTTAGGGGTAAATAAAGATGAAATACTTTTTGTTTCATCTAATGGTTGGGATGTGGCTGGCTCAAAATCGTTTGGATTTACAGTAGGATGGATTAACCGTTCAAATAAACCTGTAGAAAACCTTGGAATTGAACCAGATTATATAGTTTCAAATTTAGTGGAATTGTCAAATAAAACTGAAGGAAAAAGGATTAATATATCACGAAAAGAGGACAGCATTTGGCAATAGAATTTAATAAGATTGTAGAGCATTTTGCATCTACTCTTTTTCAAATACGTGGAGTTTATCGCTATAAGATTTCATCTGGTAGCAAAGGTACACAAAAAACAGCCCCTTATCCAGGATTTATATTTCCACTTTCTGGTTGTGCTGAATATCAATTTAATAATACACCTTACTTAATAAAACCTGGCGTGGTTTTGCATGGTTTGTCTAATGCCACCATGCGTAAGTGCGTGATTGGTGATGAGGATTGGGAGTTTATTTCCATTCTTTATGAAACATATAACGAACCAGCGCCAATAAAATTAGCTAATACGCATTTTAGCCTGACAGTTGGACAAAGTGTACAGTTATATGATTTACTTCATCGCCTCTATGCGATATCGAAGAGGCCTGGAGGACTTCCTGCTTTTCAAGTAGAAACACTATATAGACAAGTGCTAGAAGAAACTTTTCTATGCGCTAGGAATCAGACAAAGTATGGCGCACAGGAGCTTTTTGACTCAGTATCAGAATATATTCATACACACTATAGGGATAACCTAACTGTACGTTCACTGGCTGAACAACATGGAGTGAATGAAAATCGCTTGTTCTATATTTTTCAGAAATATGCGGGTATGGGACCAGCAGACTACCTGCGCACGTACCGATTGAATCGAGCTAAAGATCTTCTTGTTACAACAGCTAGTCCTATTGGCGAAATAGCTGAACAAATTGGTTATCCAGATGCACTATATTTTAGCCGAATATTTAAGAAACACTTTGGGGTTCCCCCAAGTAAATTTTGGAAACAATAGAACTGACTATATGATGAAAATGTCGATGTTTTTTGCATCGGCATTTTTTATGTTGTAAAATTTAATTCAGGATATGTCCATATAAATTGAGGATAAAGCTATTCACATAAATGATTAACTTTGATATGCTTGATTGGAAGTTAGCTATATCTAACTAATAATTTAGGAGGCACTATTATGAAAAAAAATCTTTTGTTTTTACTTGTAATTGTTTTATCTATTGGACTTTTATTTGCTTGTTCCCAAGGTACACAAGCTCAGAGTTCATATACATCGCAACAATCAGAACATATTCACAAACAGGGAACAACGTTGTGGCCACGTACAATTGTGGATGCTGGGGGAAATAAGATAACCTTGGAAGCCCAGCCCGACGTAATTGTAACCTTTGATGGTCATAGTGGTTTGGATGAAATTTACGAACAACTAAATAAAATCGCTCCTGTGATTTTACTTGACTTTCAAGATACATGGCAAAATCAAACTCGTGCTTGTGGGGAAATTGTAGGTAAAGAAAATGCAGCGCAGAAAATTATTAAAGAAACAGAGGAGGCTATAGCATCAGAACATGAGGTTATGAGAACTAAGGACAAAACGATTGCAATATTCCGTACAAATGCAGGTAAGGCATTTGTTGCACGGGGAACAAGTGACTATTATGCTACCTTTGGCATTACTGCCTCTCAAGGTTATACTTTCGGTTATGAGACTTTTTCATTGGAAGCAGTAGCAGAAATGAACCCTGACTATATAATTTTTATGGATAATATTGAGGTTTCCCAAGGATTTGTAAAGTCACAGGAATCTTCATCTGTTTGGATGAACATGGATGCTGTAAAAAATGGAAATGTGGTTTATTTTGATGATTCACTTAACACCTTTGGACCCTTGGCTATGCGCTTAATGTCTGAGAAGCTGATGGAGACAATAAAATGATGACCCCGAATAGAAAAATACTTCAACAGAACAAACTAAAGAATATACCTGATTATATACTTATAATTACATCCATTATTATTTTAGTGCTTCTAATATTTGTTTCAATTACACAAGGCTCAACGAAAATTCCTATAAATGTTATCTTGGAAGCCTTCACTTGCTTTGATAACAGAAATACTAAGCATCTTATGATTATAGATCTGCGATTGCCTAGAATTCTTGCAAGCTGTTTGGTTGGTTCAGCTCTGGCAATAGCCGGTGCTATTATGCAAGGTATAACTCGCAATCCTTTGGCTGACTCAGGTCTTATGGGAATAAATGCTGGAGCATGTTTTGCTATTGCCATATGTTTTGCTTTTGTACCATCAATAAGCTATGGAACGTTGCTTCTTGTTGCTTTCTTAGGTGCGGCGTTTGCAGCAGCTTTAATTAATTGCATTGTTAATTCACATAAAGAGCGTATGAATCCTATGCGCCTAGTATTGGCAGGTGCGGCAATTAGTGCATTGCTATCGGCTCTAAGTCAGGGGATAGGACTTGCTTTTCACGTAGAAAAGGATGTGCTTTTTTGGACGGTTGGAGGTGTGGCAGGTGTAACATGGCAGCAATTTTATATCCTTGCACCTATTATTTTAATTGCCTTTTTGGGGGCAGTTTTGCTTTCACCTTCTATCTCAATACTAAATATGGGTGAAGATGTTGCAAAAGGACTTGGGCTGAATACTAACATTATTCAATTATTCTGTACACTCGTAATTGTAGTACTTGCTGGAATCTCAGTGTCAGTTGTGGGATCGGTTGCATTTGTTGGACTTATAGTACCTCATTTAGCCAGATTTCTGGTAGGTGTAGATTATAAGAAAATAATTCCTTCTTCTGCTGTTTTGGGAGCGCTTCTATTGGTTTTGTCAGATTTAGGTGCAAGAACAATAAATCCTCCGTTTGAGGTGCCGCTAGGAGTAATAACCTCGCTTATTGGCGTTCCATTCTTTCTTTATTTATCGCGGAAATCAAGGGGGAGGGACTAATGTTAAAGAAAAAAATAAAGATATATAACAGAAAAAATATAATCACGAATGTTGTAATAATAGTACTGATATTTTTGTTTCTAATAATATCAGTACTTATAAGTTTACAATTTGGCTACAGCAAACTATCTACAAAAGAAGTATTAAGCATTATTTTTGGGGATGGCAATGAAAAAGAAAATCTAATCCTTTTTTATTTTCGACTTCCTCGAATTATTCTTTCTATGCTAGTAGGAGCAGGATTAGCGGTGTCTGGTTGTATATTACAGGGAGTGACAAAAAATCCACTTGCGGATCCTGGTCTACTTGGCATTAATGCTGGTGCAGGTCTTATGGTGGTAATGTATGTCCTTTTCTTTGGAACACAGTCACCCTTAGCTGTTTTCACAATGCCTATATTGGCGCTTATTGGTGCGGGAGGAGCAGCATTGCTGGTTTATTTGTTAGCTTATAAAAAAGGAGAAGATCTTTCTCCTCTTAGCATGATTATGACGGGTATAGCAATTCAAGCGGGACTGTTTTCATTGACAACCTTGTTGGTGGTTAAGCTTGATGACACGCAATACTCCTTTGTTTCTTCATGGCAGGTAGGGAGCATATGGGGAGCAAATTGGAACTTTGTACTTGCACTTTTGCCATGGATTTGTATTTTACTACCTATAGCTTTGTTTAAAGCAAGGGAGTTAGATGTAATGAATCTTGGAGATGAAACGGCCGTAGGGCTTGGAGTTGCAGTAAACAGGGAACGAAGAAAACTGCTTCTGATGGTGGTAATGATTGCAGGAGCTTGTGTTTCTGTTAGTGGCAATATCAGTTTTGTAGGGTTGATGGTACCGCACTTAACACGTAGGATTGTAGGTCCAAGGCATAGTATTGTTTTACCTATATGTGCGATGTTGGGAGCTCTGTTGGTATCAATAGCTGATACCCTAGCACGTGTTATTATTCAACCAGCGTCATTGCCTACAGGAGTGGTGGTGTCCATAATTGGTGCCCCATATTTTCTCTATCTACTGTCGCGGAAGCAAAAAGAAATGAGGTGATAAAAATGAATGCAATAAAATTAAAAGAATTAAGTCTTAGTTATGATGAATATATGGTGGTAGATAAGCTTAACTTGTGTATTCCCAAAGGTAAGGTGACTTCTTTGATTGGACCAAATGGTTGTGGGAAATCCACTATACTCAAGGCAGCAGGGCGTATACTTAAAGCAAAAAAAGGAGCAGTATTACTTAACGGAAATGATATATGTACTCTTCCAACCAAGGAGGTTGCAAAGCAAATGTCAATATTGCCACAAATGCCTACAGCACCTCTAGGGTTGACCATTAGGGAACTTGTCTCCTATGGTAGATATCCTCGCCAGGAGAGTTTTGGTAGATTAAAAAGAGAAGATCAGGAAATTATTACGTGGGCACTTGAGGTAACACGCCTTTTGGATATAGAAACAACGGCGGTTGATAAACTTTCTGGTGGTCAGAGGCAGCGTGTGTGGATTGCTATGGCAATTGCACAGCAGACCGATTTGATTTTGCTGGATGAACCTACAACCTATCTTGATATGTCCTATCAGTTGGAGGTGTTGGAACTTTTAGAATATCTTAATCGTGAACGTGGATGTACTATAGCAATGGTGCTACATGATTTAAATCTTGCGTCACGCTTTTCCGATTATCTAGTGGCCATTCGAGATGGAAGTATTATTGAGCAGGGAACCCCAGACAAAATTATGACACCACAAGTTTTGCGTAAAACTTTTAATATAGATGCAGACATTACTGCCGATCCTTGTACCGGTAGGCCTGTTTGTATCTCATACCATTTAATTTAGTAGAGGAGGTTAATATAATGAAAAGAATTGCAATGTATGGAAAGGGTGGCATAGGAAAGTCTACAACGGTTTCCAACATTTCGGCAGCTATGGCCAAGTCAGGGCTTACTGTACTGCAAATTGGATGTGATCCGAAGGCTGATTCTACCCGCAATTTGACGGGAGGTAAAAACATCCCCACTGTGCTAGATACTCTTCGGGATAAGGGTGATGTGGAGCTAGATGATATTGTAGTTAGAAGTGATACAGGTGTTTTATGTGTAGAGTCTGGTGGTCCTGTTCCTGGTGTTGGTTGTGCCGGACGTGGTATTATCACTGCATTTGAAAAGTTAGAGGAGTTGAATGCTTACAATTTATTTAAGCCAGATGTAGTATTGTATGATGTATTGGGTGACGTGGTTTGTGGGGGATTTGCCATGCCTATTCGTGGAGGATATGCAGACGAGGTATGTATTGTTACCTCAGGGGAAATGATGAGCCTTTACGCCGCTGCTAATATTTCTCATGCCGTCAAAAGCTTCATGCCTAGAGGGTATGCTAAACTGCGTGGACTTATTTTTAACGCGAAAAATTTTGAAGGTGAACCTTCGTTAGTACAAAAAACTGCTGATGAAATAGAAACATCTATTCTTTTTCATATTCCACGCAACCCATATGTACAACAAGCAGAAGAACAGGGCAAAACCGTTGTTGAGGCCTTTCCAAATAGTGATATGGCAAAAAGTTACCAAAAACTTTCTCAATTGTTGCTGCAAGGAGGGCAGATATGATTGATATCAATCATTTAAAGTGTCTCTCGGCGATAAATAACATGAAATCTGTACATCAACTTAATCCTACTGCCTTTCCTGGAGTTCACTGCCCTATGCATACGGCTCTGTCTTTGGCTGTCAAAATTAGAGGTGTGTCTACACTTGTAATAGGAACTGCAGAATGCGGATATTATAGCCGAAATGTGTCATTGAATTCTCCTTATATAGATGAAGCACTACATTGGCAATATCTTTTGGATAGTAAAGAGGTAGTTTTTGGTTTTCGTAAAGGGATAATGAAAGCAATCAAAGAAATGGAAGCAGCTGGTGCAAGGGTTATCCTCTTGCTTGTCACATGTGCGCCTGAGTTGATTGGAGAAGATATTGAAAGCATTTGTTATGAGATGCAACCTGAAATCAAGGCACAACTTATCCAATTGCCATTTGGAAATTTTAAATGCGGCGGATATGAACCAGGATATTGGAAAACACTTCTTGCATTGGGACAAGTAATTGAAAAGACGGATGGCAAAGGAAAAACAGTAAATATTCTTGGTCGCAGTGTATTGGAAGAACATATACCAATGCCGCACCTTATGTCGTTTCTTGAGACTCAAGGTGTGATGTTGCGATTTTTGGCACCTGATTCATCACTAGATGACTTTATTTTGGCAGGGGAGGCAAGGCTTAACATTGTGATTTCTCCATTTATGAACCCATTGGCAGAATGGATGCATAAGGAGCATGATATTCCTTTTGTAAGTTTACATGATGTTTATAATGTTAAGGATATAGAACAAGCATACTGGAAAATAGGACAGCAGTTAGAGTTGGAAATTCAAAAGGCCTTTGCAGGGCAACTAAAAGAAGCAAAAAAAATACAGAAAGAGGCTATAGTTCGATTTAAAAATATGAAATATATTAGTGCAAATATAGGTACAGTACAGCCACTGCCATTGTCGTCATATCTGTTATCTCTGGGAATGGATCCTATTATGATACATATGCCTGAATTCTATCCATCTGATACGCAATGGAAAAGCAAATTAATCGAGCAGGATATAAATCCTATCATCTGCCTTATGCTCAATGAGCAAGCAGACAAGCAAATTATTAAAGAGTTGTGCCCAGATATAATAATGGGGGATTGGGGAGGTCGGTTACAGAAGAAACCACCCAATGTTTCTATACTAGATTTGTACGGGCACATTGGTTATGAAAGAACAATTACGATACTCAAACGCATAAGTCATGCAATTTTTGAGGGAAAGGAGGACTGCGAGAATGGGACTGTATAAAACATCACCGCTATTGTCTGGACGCATGGGTGCTCTTTGGTGCTTATCTAGCATAGGACAGTCAGCCGTAATTGAATTCGGATGTATGGGTCACATGGCCTACGGGAGAACTTTTTTAAACCGTATGGGCTCATTTGGAAGTAAACTTTACTCAACTCATATTAGTGAAACAGATATTGCCATGGGAGACACCAGTCGTTTAACACATGCGGTAGAATGGGTATCCAAAGAACAAGGTGTAAAAACTATTTTTCTGTTACCATCCTCTGTACCAGAGATTATTGGAATAGATCTAAAAGCAATCGCTTTAGAATTGTCATCTGGGTTACCAGATATACGTTTAATTCCGTTAACCGCAGGAGGATTTGATATTAGTGGACGCAAGGGAATAGAATTGACGCTTTTGGAACTTTGTAAAATATTTCCCCAAGAAATATCTAAAAGCAAAGAGCCTACTTTTAACATCATTGGCTCTTGTGCAGATATGTTTTGTTTCCATCCTGATGCAACAGAGATATCACGACTAGTATCAGGTGCTTTGGGAATGGAGCAACTATGTACGCTGACATCTAATACAAGTATATCTGAGTTGGAAAAATTGGGGTCAGCTCATTTAAATATTGTTATTCGTCGAGAAGGTGAAGCAGCTGCTAAATATCTTGAGAAACGTTTTGGAATACCGTACTTGATGCAACGCCCTTATGGAGTATATGGAACCCTTAATTGGTTAGAAAATATCTCAGAAATATGTGGACAAAAGATTGATAAGTCATTTATTTACAATGAAAAAGAAATTGCAGTTAAACAAATAGATCCTATGCAATTGATATTATCCCGTTTCCTGCGCGCACATAGAGATGAAAGCAGGTTGATTCTTGCAGGGCATGTCGATGTGGTTACTGGAATTGCTAAATATGGAAAAGAATATTTTGGATTTGACCAAAGTGATTGTTATTGTGATTGCCCTGAAATGGCAAACAAGGACATTCCTTATTTAGATGATGTTGAAAAAGTAAATATTGCAAATCAGTCGAAAGGCTTTATCATGGGAAGTGGAGAATTGCTTAGAAAGGCAAGAAAAGACCAGAGCTTACAAATTTCAATGCCAGATCATATTTGGCACCATGGGTATGAACCTCCACTTGTAGGTTTTAGAGGTGCGGTGAATCTAGCGGTTATGTGGGCTAATGAAATGATGATAAAAGATTGATTCGTAGTTATTCCATAAGAAAGATGTGTTAAAAACTTTTTTATAATAATTTTGATAATATGACAAAGGGTGTCAATTTATATATGTTAAAATAAAAATATATTAGGTTTATTTAACTTTTTAGCATATACGAATATGGTGATAGGAAAAACTATTTATTATATATAGTTAATAAGTATGGAAGTAGAAAAGGAGCAATGTTATGGGAAGAGCACAATCGAAAAATGAGTTAATAAGTGCTTCTCAAGTGAATTTTGAGAAGATGTGGAAATTGATTGATTCAATGTCAGAAAATGAAATGAATACTGAGATGGATTTTTCAATGGATCAAAACAAGAAACAAGCTCATTGGAAAAGAGATAAAAACCTTAGAGATATATTGATTCATCTTTATGAATGGCATATGCTGTTACTTAACTGGGTTTATTCAAACCAAGATGGAGACAGTAAACCTTTTTTACCAAAACCATATAACTGGAAAACTTATGGAGATATGAATGTAGAATTTTGGCAAAAACATCAAACTACCCATCTTGAACAGTCAAAGAAAATGATTAAAGAGAGCCATGAATAAGTTATGGCATTAATAGATACTTTTTCTAATGATGAATTATTTACAAAAGGTGTTTTTGATTGGACTGGTACCACCACACTTGGAAGTTACTGTATTTCAGCAACGGCTAGTCATTATGATTGGGCCATAAAAAAGTTAAAAGCTCATATTAAGAAGTGTAAAGAGTAATTGGAACTTTGTGAAATAGGTGTAATAATTAGTGGGAGGATTAACTACAAAAAAATAACTACTGGATGACCAGTAGTTGTTTTTTTAAAATTGTGTTTTTTCCCATTTAATGTACGCGTCATAAAGTTGAAGAGCTTGCTTCATCTTTTTATCAGTTACTTTTGATGTATCTTTTAAAATACTTCCCATTTGAATCATTTGTGATTCTACATATTTAGGATTATTCATTCTGCTTTGTGGATTAGCCTTTTTATTTTTTGAAGCTGTAATACTTTCTTTAAACATAAAAAGAAGAAAGCTATGTTTCTTTTGTTTAGGTACCTGTCTAGATGATTCTAAAACTTGCTCAAACATTTGATGCATTTTTTTTGTTCTAAAACGTAAGTAAAAAATAATACCTATAATTGCTAAGATTAAAATTACTAATAATATAATCCATTTTGTTGTGTCCATACTGTGTACTCCTTTTGAAATTTTTTGTCTCTATATATTTTAACGCAAATTACACCAAAACACACGATATTTTTTGTACAAATTAACTTTTTCTAAAGGTAATAGGGATTTTTGTTCTATTAGTATTGTCGTTTACTTTTATTTTTCCATATAATATAATGTTTTTAATTCGTGATATTTAATGTAAATTAAATGGAGTATGGCTAATGAAAGAGCAAAAAACAAATGATACAATCTTTAAATGGTGAAGGAATAATAATTGATGTAAGCCCAGGATGGCTTATGATTACTGGATATGAAAAAGAAGAGGTTATAGGTCATTTTTTTGGAGAATTCCTGTTAAATGGAAGTCTTTCAAAAGTTAAAAGAGAATTTCCTCATCTAAAAGACTATGGGTTTGTTAATAATGTACAATTAAAGCTAAGGCGTAAGGATGGTGTTGTTATAGAAATTGCTTTAAATGGTACATCAAAATACAATGAACATGGTGAATTTGAACGGACATTTTGTGAATTGAGAACCTTAGAATATTATATGAACTCAGCACATGAAATAAATGAACTTTTAATACGAGAAAAATTTTTAAAAATGACAGAATATCTTAAAACAAATATAGTGTCACTTCTTCTTAAAGATCAAGATTTTAATTATTATGTTGCGTTAAAGGAACCTCCTGAAATCGTTCAAGCTATAATTGAACCCAGCCCTATATCTGATTATAGGCTTGGCGAAAATGAAAGAAAGATTATTACATGTGCTAAAGAATGCCTGAAAAAAAATAAACTACAAGAAGAAAAGGAAAACTTTATAATAAAAAATAGAAATAAAGAAATTTCTACTAGATTTATACAGAATCAAGAATATAGAATTATAATCTTAATTGATGACTCTTTAATTCCAAATAAAGAAAGGATATTAATATTTGATTTTAAAAGTCCTGTACAATTACTAAATGAATGGAAAGACGCACTTATAAGTATATCGTATATTATTAAATCAGTAATTCAATGGATAAAAGTTAATCTGGAAAATAAAAGACTTATATTAGAATTAAGAAAGACATCTGAAATTGACAAACTTACCAATGTGTATAATAGGTTGATGCTTGATAAAATTTTATTAAAACAAAAAGAATCTTATGATAAATATAAGGAAAAGTGCTCCGTAATAATAATGGATATTGATTTTTTTAAAAGGGTAAATGATAATTATGGACATAATGCTGGAGATAAGGTACTTTTTGAAATAGCGACTTTAATAAAAAATAATATTAATAATAACGCTGTTGTTGGTAGATGGGGAGGAGAAGAGTTTTTAATTATTTATAAATGTGCTGATTTATCAGAAGCTGTCAATTTATCAGAATGTCTGCGTAAAAATATAGAAGGTTATTCATTTACAGGAGTAGGTAACATAACAGCAAGCTTTGGTGTAAGTGAATTCAGTGGCAAGAATAGTATAGAGCAGATAATTGGTAAAGCAGATAAAGCTTTATATAAATCAAAAAGCAATGGCCGTAATATGGTAAGCTCTTATATAGATTGATTATAAAAGTAATAATATAAAAAGAAATGCAGATGTGCGGAATGATATGATACTTCTAAAGTAGCAGTCTAATTAATTAAAATTAGATTGTTTACTTGGAGGTATTTTTTTATGGGAAGAAAACAAATTCTCCATATGTAGAAAATTTAGAAAACAATTAATTTTGTTAAAATAATATTCTGACAATTCCGTTGGAAATAGTGGTATTAATAACCGAATTCTCTATTTGGATACTGAATTCTCCAATTGGAGAAAAAATATCTGACTTTTCTTACAAAAGAAGTTCTAAATTTTTAAGTCGTATATTAAAACTCAATATTTCTTATTTTTTTGTCTTAAATCATCCATTTTATAACAATAGTTTAAAAATATTACATATAATTAAATATTTTTTTAACAATTTCATAAACAATAATAGAATTGGCATAGTATTTGCTCATAGTAAAAGATAATCCGAAAAAGTAATCGGAGATAAAAGTTTTAGTGATACGGCCGCACAATCTGAAACTTGACAATCTTCATATAACATAGGAGGTACTTTATGAACAATGGTTTATTAAGATTAATGGAAATGTTAGAAAACATTAAAGTCGAATACGACGATGGAATTGCATTAATTATTATGAATCGTCCTAAAGCATTAAATGCATTAAATGATAAGACTTTAGATGAATTAGAGAAAATATTTGAACTATTTGAGGATAGTCAAGAAATAAAAGGTATTATCATAACCGGTACTGGTAAAGCTTTTGTAGCTGGTGCAGATATTCTTCAAATGCAAAGCTATAAGAGTGAAGAAGGTAGGGATTATGCAGGATATGCACAGAGTGTGTTTAATAAAATAGAGGCATTTAAAAAGCCTATAATTGCTGCTGTAAATGGCTATGCATTAGGAGGCGGTTGTGAGCTAGCAATGTGCTGTGATTTAAGAATTGCTTCTGAGAAAGCCGTTTTCGGGCAACCAGAGGTAAAACTTGGTGTTATTCCTTGTTTTGGAGGAACGCAGAGACTAACAAGATTGGTCGGTGCAGGTAGAGCAAAGGATTTAATTTATACTGCAAGACAGATAAAACCAGAGGAAGCATTATTTATGGGACTTATAAATAAAATTGTGCCTGAAGAAGAGCTGCTAGATGAAGCAAGAACTTGCATGAAAACTATTATTGAAAATGCTCCTATGGCAATAAAATACGCCAAAATGGTAATTAACAAAGGTGTTGATCTTGATCTTATGAATGCTCTTGAACTTGAAAAAGATGCAGCAGGTCTTACCTTTGCAACCGAAGATAAGCAAGAAGGCATGGATGCTTTTTTAGAAAAAAGAAAACCCGTATTTAAGAATAAATGACCTTTAAAGAAATGCTAGAAAAAATAAAGGAGGAAAGTATATGTCGATTAATGAACTAGTCAGCTTAATTGGTATTATTGTAGCATTAGGTTTATTAATGTTTCTAATTATGAGAGGTATCAATATTTTTGTTATAGCATTTATTAGTTCCGCTATTGTTGCAATTACAGGTGGTATTCCAATGTATGATGCAATGAAAAGTGATTTTGTTGGAGGTTTCGTAGGCTTTTTTCAAGCGAACTATTTGATTTTTTTAACTGGCGTACTTATGGGTAAAATGATGGAAGTAACCAATGGTGCAAAAGCCATTGCTAAACTTATTGTAAATGCCTTGGGTAAAGAAAAAGCACTTATTTCTATACCTTTGTCGTGTGCTATTCTTGCATATGGCGGGGGAAGCGTTTTTGTTTGCTCTTTTGCAGTATTTCCAATTGCTCTTGAAGTTTTTAGAGAAGCAGATTTGCCAAGAAGATTTATTCCAGCGGCACTAACATTTGGATGCTCTACATTTGCTATGGTAGCTCCGGGAGCACCTCAAATACATAATGCGATTCCATCAACGGCCTTGGGCGTGACATATATGGCTGGTGCTACAGTAGGATTCATTTCTTGTGG
>DAMCXN010000028.1:1819-18011 GCA_032096995.1 Aminipila sp. | reverse complement strand
TTAATGGGTTCTATTTTGTTATTCCGTTTTGTTAGAAAAGCAAAAAAAGATGGAGAACATTTTGTGGCGAAAGATGTAGATACATTTCATGAAGATTTAAAAATGCCAAACCCAATAATTGCGTTTATTCCATTAATAGTTACGATTGTTTTAATTAATGCACCTTTAAAGGATGGTAAACCTTTGGTTCAATTGGAAACAGGAGTTTTTATTGGGGCAGTTTTAGTATGGCTACTTTTAAATAAATATCAAGATAACAAAAAGGTGTTATTTAATGTTGGAGAAGGATGCAAAACAGCAATTATAGCAATTAGTAACACTTGTGCAGTAGTTGCTTTTGGTTCCGTTGTAAAAAGTGCAATAGCTTTTAATGTTGTAATTGATGCTATGGTAGATATTCCTGGACCTGAACTAGCAGGGGTTGCTTTGGGAACAACTGCTATTGCTGGAGTTTGTGGCTCTGCTTCAGGAGCACTAGGAATTGCGGCACCATTATTGGGACCTATTTATATGGCAAAAGGAGTTGCAGCGGAAGCTATATCAAGAACTATGTCTATTTCTTCAGCAGCATTAGATTCCCTTCCTCACAATGGATATATTGTTACTGTTACTAATGGACTTTGTAATGAATCACATAAAGATGCGTATAGACCTATCTTTTGGCTTACTGTTGTTACGCCAATAATAGGAACTGTTGTATGCGTTATCTTGTTTACAATATTCCCAACATTGCCATAAGAATAAAATTTGAACTAAGCAAAAATAAAAAGAAGAATTAGGAGGATTATTCTATGTTACATAAACCTTTAGAAGGAGTAAAAGTAATTGATTTAACTTATTTTGTGGCTGGTCCTGGAACAACTAAAATTTTAGCTGATTGGGGTGCAGATGTTATTAAAGTAGAACCGAGCTTTGGAGATCCAGGTAGAAAAACTGGGGCAACAATGATGATGCCAATTGAAGATGATGTAAATCCTTTTTATACAACCTACAATGCAAATAAGAGAGGTTTTTCAGTAAATCTTAAATCTGAACAAGGTCTTGAAATTATGCATAAGTTACTTTCTGATGCTAATGTCTTTGTTTCAAGTTATAGAACAGGAGCATTAAAAAGATTAGGTCTTGATTATGAATCTTTGAAAGAAAGACATCCACACCTTATATGGGCACAGATCAATGGTTTTGGCGATTATGGTCCAGCAAAAGATAACCCTGGTTTTGATACAGTTGCTTTCTGGGCAAGAAGTGGGACCATGCTTGACATAGCTGAAAAGGATACATCACCTATTAATCCGCCAATTGGTTTTGGAGATGCAACGACATCTTGTAGTTTAGCAGGAGGTATTTGTGCAGCTTTATATAATCAGGCAAAGACAGGACAAGGAGAAAAAGTAATGGTTTCTCTTTTTGGTCAGGCAATATGGAATGCAAGCTCACTGATTGCTTCTACACAATATGAAGATGAGTATCCAAAGACTAGAAAAAATGCTATTTCCCCGGTAATAAATTCCTACAAGTGTAAAGATGGAAAATGGCTTTTCTTAAGTATTCTTGAGTATGAACGTTATTTTGAATCTCTTTGTAAAATTTTTGGAAGAGAAGATATGCTTGAAGATGAAAGATTTGTTGATTCAATCACAGCTAAGGCTAATGCACCTGCTTTGATCGCGGAGATTGATAAAGAGTTCATAAAGTATACACAAGCAGAAATGATTGAGTTACTTACTTCAGTAGATATTGCTCACGAAAAAATACAGCATTATTCGGAAATCATTATGGATCCTCAGGCTTTGGAAAACAACTATGTTGTTGAAGATGAAAACAGAGATGGCTCCAAAACTGTCTATGCAATGACACCAATTAAGTTTGGAAACATAGAGGCAAATTTAAGTAGAACGTCTCCGTTAATTGGTGAACATTCAAAAGAGATTATGGAGGAAGTAGGATATTCTGAAGATGAAATTGAAGGTTTTCTTCAAGAGGGCGTTATTCTGATTAATAAATAACAAGATATTAGGAGGACAAATATATGGATTTTAGATTTTCGGATGCACAAATTATGTTGCAGAAAGTTGCAAAGGAATTTGCTGAAACAGAAATTGCACCTATTGCAGCAGACGTAGATAAAATAGGCTACTTCCCAAGAGAGAGTTTTGAAAAAATGGCAAAGATAGGATTTACAGGAATAGGAACGCCTGTCGAATATGGCGGCAGTGGGGGTAGTGATATAGATAAAGCTATTGTAGTAACTGAAATTGCTAAAAAGTGTGCAGCTACAGCAGCGACTCTTTCTATACATACCATCTTTGCTGAAGTAATAAAAAAGTTTGGTAATAATGAGCAAAAAGAAAAGTATCTCCCAAGGGTAACTAGTGGAGGCTGTTTAGGGGCCTTTGCTCTTACAGAGCCTGATGCTGGAAGTGATGCTGCCAGTGCCAAAACAACAGCTATTTTAGATGAAGAAACAGGAGAATACGTAATCAATGGTACAAAATGCTTTATCTCTGGAGGAGGTCAAGCAGAATATTTAGCAATTTTCGCTTTGACAGATCCTGCTAAAGGATTAAAAGGAATGTCTTGCATAATTGTAGAAAAAGGAACTCCTGGATTTTCAATCGGTAAAATAGAAGAAAAAATGGGCATACATGGATCTGAAACAGCAGAACTTATTTTTGATAATTGTAGAGTGCCAAAAGAAAATCTTGTTGGTATAGAAGGAAAAGGCTTTAAGATAGCAATGACTGCTCTTGATGGAGCTAGAATTGGAGTTGCGGCACAATCAATTGGTATTGCAGAAGGAGCTTTAGAAGAGACCATAAAATATGTACATGAAAGAGTTCAATTTGGAAAGCCAATAGGGCAACTTCAAGGGATTCAATGGTATATTGCAGATATGGCAACTAAAACTGAATGTGCAAAGTGGATGATGTATAGAGCAGCTTCTTTGAAGAAAGAAGGTCTTCCACATACAAAGGAAGCAGCAATGGCAAAATTAAATGCTTCTGAAAATGCAAGATTCGTTACAAACCTTGCACTTCAGATCCATGGGGGATATGGATATATGAAAGACTATCCTTTGGAAAGAATGTATCGAGATGCTAAAATAACTGAAATTTATGAAGGTACATCGGAAATTCATAAGGTTGTTATCGCTAGAGCGGTGATTGGATAGGAGGGTCAGAATGAACATAATTGTATGCGTAAAGCAAGTTCCAAATACAAACGAAGTAAGAATTAATCAAGAAACAGGTACTTTAATAAGAGATGGGGTTCCAAGTATTATAAACCCAGATGATAGAAATGCCATAGAAGAAGCTCTTGCATTGAAAGACGAACATGGTGGAAAAGTTTCTGTAATTAGTATGGGGCCACCTCAAGCAAAAGAAGCTCTAAAAGAGGCTCTTGCTATGGGGGCTGATGAAGCAATTTTAGTAACCGATCGTGCCTTTGGAGGTTCTGATACTTGGGCAACTGCTACTATTTTAGCAGCAGCTGTTGAGAAAATAGGTGATTATGATTTAGTATTTTGCGGAAGACAGGCGATTGATGGAGATACCGCACAGGTTGGACCAGAAATCGCTGAATTCCTTGACCTTCCACAGATTACATATTGCAAAGATATAAAAGTTGATGGAGAAAACATTGTTGTAAATCGTTTTACAGAAACAGGGGATTATGTATTAGAGGTAAAACCTCCTGTACTGTTGACAGCAATAAAGGAATTAAATAAGCCTAGATATCCTTCTGCTAGAGGTATTTTCGAAGTATATGATGGACCGGATCAGATAAAAGTCTATACGTTAGAGGATTTAGATGTAGATGTAACACAGATAGGATTAAAAGGTTCTCCTACAAATGTATATAAATCATTTGTTCCAGTGAGATCTAAGAACAGTGAGATGATAGAAGGTTTTAACAGCAAAGAAAAAGCAGGAATCCTTGTAAATAAGCTTTGTGATTTGAAACTGATATAAGTAGGAGGGTTAGATAAGATGAAAAGAGCAAAGGTAAATCAAAATGTGAACTTAGAAGATTATAATGATGTTTGGGTTATTGGTGAACAGAGAGAGGGGAAAATCCATCCTGTAACTGTAGAATTAATAGGAGAAGGAAAAAAATTAGCAGATAAAATCGGAAAAAAAGTTGTTGCTGTTGTTGCAGGGTATGACATAGATGATGAAGTAAATAAATTACTCCATTTTGGCGTTGATAAGATAATTTACATTAAGCATCCGTTATTAAAAGACTTTTCAACAGATGGTTATTCAATTGCAACTTCTCAGCTAATTCTTGAAAGAAAACCTGAAATAGTTCTTGTGGGAGCTACCTCTATTGGTAGAGATGTGGGACCGAGAGTTGCGGCACAAATTGGAACCGGTTTGGTTGCTGATTGTACTTCTCTAGATATTGATCCACAAGACGGAAAAATATTACAAACTCGTCCTGCATTTGGAGGCAACTTGATGGCTACTATTATTTGCCCTAAAAACAGACCGCAGATGTCTACTGTTAGACCAGGGGTAATGGAAAAAGCTTGTTATGTTGAAGATATAAAGGGAGAAGTTGAGATATTTGAACCTAGCCTTGATGATGAAGATATAAGAGTAAAATTAATTGATAAGATTGTAGTAGATAAAAAATCTGTCAATTTGATAGATGCAAAAATAATTGTTTCAGGTGGTCGTGGATTAAAAGGTTCGGCTGGATTTGAAACTATACAGAAATTAGCTGATAAGCTTGATGCTGAAGTTGGTTCATCTAGAGCGGCTGTTGATTCAGGATGGATTGATCATGTTCATCAGGTAGGGCAGACTGGAACCACCGTTAGACCAGACGTATATATAGCATGTGGTATTTCAGGAGCAATTCAACATTTAGCAGGTATGAGTGAATCAAAGTATATCATTGCTATTAATAAAGATCCGAATGCTCCAATTTTTAAAGTATGCAATTATGGAATTGTGGGAGATCTTTATGATGTTATTCCGGCCATGATTGAAGCTATTGATAAAAAGATAGAATTTGATTTTTAATAGGTGATTTATTAGGGTCGGTTACACAAAAATCGACCCTAATATTTGTATTTAATTATAGACATGAAGATTTAAAGAAATGTAAAAAGACTTGTAGATATATTATTTTTCTTATATTATGTACTTAAGAAAAATAATTTTAGAGTAGGAAACTGGGAGGTCAATCATGTCTGACATAAATTTTGCAAGATATAAATATATTTTTGATGAAATTTTAAAAATGACAGATGATGGTTTTATTGTTGTAGATAAAAAAGGTATAGTTACAGATATAAATGAACAGTATTGTAATTTTTTGGGGAAAAGGAAAGACGAAATAGTCGGGTATGATATTAGAAAAAATATTTCTAATTCTAAAATGTTGGACATTGTTCAAAACCATTATAGAGAAGAGCTTGCCTTGCACAAATTTGAAAGTGGAGAAACAAAGGAATATGACGACAGCTTCCTTTTGGTAAGCAGATCATGTGTATATGATGATAATAATGAAATAGCAGCAGGTGTTGCGCAAGTAAAGTTTCGATTACAGACATTGGACTCTGCCAAAAGACTTATGAATGAGTATGCTGAACTTGAATTTTATAAAGAAGCTTATCAGCAAAACACTTCACAGAAAAAATACTGCTTTCGTAATATAATAGGAAATAATGAAGAATTTATTGAGAAGAAAAAGTCAGCAAGAAAAGCCGCAAAAACAGATTTTGCAATTTTAATCACTGGTGAAACAGGTACTGGAAAAGAAATTTTTGCACAAGCTATTCATAATGCAAGTAATAGGGCTAACAAGCCTATGGTAAGTATAAATTGTGCGGCAATACCTTCTAACCTTTTAGAATCTGAGCTTTTTGGCTATGAAGATGGAGCTTTTACTGGAGCAAAAAAAGGAGGAAAAAAGGGCAAATTTTTAATGGCAAATGGTGGAACAATATTTCTTGATGAAATAGGAGATATGCCCTTAAATATGCAGGCAAAGATATTAAGAGTGCTTCAAGAAAAAGAAATTGAACCTGTAGGAGGTATGGGGCCAATAGCAGTAGATGTAAGGGTTATTTCAGCCACAAGAAAGAATTTAAGCGAAATGATTGAGACCGGTGAATTTCGTGAAGATTTATATTATAGACTCAATGTAATAAACATTGATATGCAGCCGCTCAGGACACGTAAGTCTGATATTTTAGAACTTGCCAATTACTTTTTAAAGGAATTAAATCAAGAATATAATAAAACTATTGCTTTATCAAAAGATGTTAAAAAATGTTTTAATGGCTATTCATGGCCAGGAAATATTCGTGAATTGGATAATGTTATAAAAGCAGCTTATGCAATTTGTGATGGCTTTTTTATTGAACTTTGTGATTTGCCATCAAAAATGGTTTCAAGGCAAAAAGGTGAAAATTGTATTTCAGAAGATAAAAAATTGCCGGACTTGGTCGGGGATTATGAGAAGAAAATTATAATTGATACCTTAAAAAAGAATGGGGGAAATTGCGAACTTTCTTCCGTGGAATTAGGAATACATAAAAGTGCTTTATATAAGAAACTAAAAAAATATAACATTTGTAATAAAAATAGCAAGTTTTCTTTTGAATAATAAAGATTAGGGGAATCCTTTGTAGTAATGATACAATCCCACTTAAGTAGACATATGAAATAATTAAATTTCATTTATCTATGTAGGTGGGATTTTATTATGTCCAGAAAATCAAGTCATACAGTTGAATTTTCAAGTTAGATTAATCTTTTATGACTGTGAAAATTAAGATTATAATTAAACATTCAAGTATAAAATAATATATTATATTTTTATTTTATTAAGTATTGGGTTATATTCTTATAAAAGGAGTGATTATGAAAAAGAAGATTTTAATAGTAGAAGATGATTTAGCAATAGCAAGGTTAATTACAATGAATTTAGAAGTTGCAGGATATGAAGCATTAGAACGATACAATGGATTAGATGCAATAGATTTTGTTAAGATATCAAAGCCTGATTTAATAATACTAGATGTTATGTTACCTGGGATGGATGGGTTTTCTGTAATGAGTGAAATAAAAAAAATGGTAGAATAATAGACCTTTCACACAAAGAATATGAATTGCTAGTTTTGTTAATAAAGAATAAGAATATGGCTCTTTCAAGAGAACAAATTCTTTCTAGTGTTTGGGAAATGGATTATTATGGTGGAACAAGAACTGTGGACATGCATATTAAATCTATTAGACATAAGCTAGATTTAGGAGAATATATAAAAACAGTTTATAAGGTTGGATATAGATTGGAGGACTAGATGAAATTATGGCAAAAATTATATGTATTTACAATAATTCTTTTCATAGTAGTCTTAAATTTTGCAGGAGTTTTTTTTATTGAGAAAAATTTTGATATATCCATAAAAGGTGAAGTGGAGCGCTCTTATAATGAACAAAATACTATAAACTCTGGAGTAGAAATAAGTTATCCAGCCTATGAAACACTAGGAAGATACATGGATGATTCAAGTATAAATTCTAAAATAGTATATAGATTTGCAGAGGATTATACAAATAAAACTAGTGATATATATATTGAAGTATTAGATATGAATAACAAAGAAATTTATAGTAATTTAGATATTCATTTGCCAGAGAAAAGAGATGAATTACAGTTTAGTAAATACGGTGAGAGACGTGCAATCTTGAGAGATATTGGAGATAGAACTTTTATTTTTATATCAAATATAATTCATGTGAATAATGAAAATTACAAAATGACTTTTGCTAGAGACCTTACGAGTGTTTATGAACACAGGAAAGAATCATATTTGTTTTTCTTAAAGACTGAAATATTTTTGATTTTTATATTTTCAGTATTTATGTTTTTTATAACAAGATCTATTTCAAAGCCAATAAATCATATGATGAAAATAACTCAAAAGATTAGTGATGAGGATTATGATGCCAGAGTTGATTTTAAATCAAAAGATGAACTTGGTATTCTTGCTGGAAATCTTAATTTAATGGCAGATGCTATCAAGAAAAATATAATTAAGCTTGAAAAGGTAAATCAACAAAAAGAACAATTTATTGAAAGTTTTACCCATGAACTAAAGACTCCACTTACCACAATTATAGGATTTTCCAATTTACTTAGAAGAACGAAATTTAATGAAGAAACTTATATAGAAGCAATTGATTTTATCTATTTTGAAGGAAAAAGGTTAGAAGCTTTATCCATTGACCTGATGGATTTAATTGTGTTAGATAAACATGAATATAATATGAAACAAGAAAACTTTAGAAAGTTGTTAGATGACACTAAGACAACTATGAGTATAAAATTAGAAGCAAAGAATATTGATTTAATTTTAAATTGTGAAGATGTTAATATGAAAATGGAAAATAATTTAATGCGGCTATTGATTTCCAATTTGATTGATAATTCAATTAAAGCTTCTCATGAAGGAAATAAGATAATAGTGTCAATATATAAAAATGAGCATGAAATAATTCTAAGTATTCAAGATTTTGGTATAGGAATACCAAAAGAGCATATTAAAGATGTTCTTGAGCCATTTTATATGGTTGATAAAGCTAGGACAAGAGCCAACAATGGAGCAGGTCTTGGGCTGTCTATTTGTAAAAAAATAGTAGATATTCATCAAGGTAAGATGGAGATTTATAGTGAGTAAAATATAGGAACGACTATTACTGTTACTTTCCTAAGAAAGGAAGGTGATAAAAATGCTTAGATGTATAAAGAAAGCTTATCTTATCTTTCTTTTAGTATGTTTTAACATGATTATTCTTACCGGGTGTTTTGGTCTGAATGGAATTGACAAGAACAAAATAATGATTGACTATATAGAAAAGGAAGAAAGTATAGTTTCTGATGAAGAAATGGCTTTGACTGAATCGGAGGCAATAAAAATAGCACAGAAGGGATTAAATGATTTTTTTAACATTGAATTTAACCCAGAAGATTTTAATTTTGAAATGGACTATATTACACCTGAAATGAATGAAAAGAAATTTGCTTATATGGGTGTTGGAAAGTATTTGGGTATAAAATTGGATTATGCAGATTCGTTAGAGCAAGGATATTATACCCTTTATTGGCAGGGCAATTATGATGTAAAAACAATATATGGTTATTTAAGAGTTGATATTGATGCAAAGACAAAAGAAGTTATTTTAGTAGAACCATATAAAATTCAGAAAGATATATATGAGTTTAAAGGAAGAAGTAATGAGGAGAGCAAGCTAATTGCTGAGAGATATGTAAAGGAATTGAATCAAAATAAAGGGACAAATTATGTAATCGAGGAAGAGTTTATTAAAAAATATAATAATATAGTTACTAAATTTTATTATTTATATAAAGTTGAAGATGATGAATCACAAAAAATGCTTGTGTCTGTAGATTCATTACATGATAATGTAAATCTTATTAGTTTTGGATTGAAAGCTTTTTTAGATTATTATGAAGTAAAAAACCAGTTATAATATGTGAATAATAAACAAGTTAAGTTAGTTTTTTAGGGAGGCGAAAGCCTCTTTTTTTTTTAGAGTAAATATATGTTGCAATATTGAAGGAATAGCATAAAAAGCTATGAATTTTACAAATAATTTACAACTTTAGTATATTTAAAATACATCTAGGAGTTATTCTGATTAAGAACTTAAAAAAGGAGGGGGAAATTTTATGAAATTTAAAGTATTTGTTTGTATGAGTTTAATGTGTGCAATGTTATTTTCTGGTTGTGGGGGGGGAAATGTTAAAGAGGGTGATAGTTCTGAGCAAAAAAATGCGGAGCAAACCATTAGTAATGAAGAAGAAAACACTGTAACCAATAACGGAGATAGTAGTTCATTGGAAGGATCAGAAAGCAAGGAAAAAATAGCCATAACGAATTCATATGGAGATTTAATTGAGGTTAATATATCAAAAGATAAGGCTATTAAAATTGCTAAGCAAAAGCAAAAGGAATATTTTGGTATAGATATTTCAGACGATATGGAAGTTATGACAACGTTAGAAGGTGGGTATTCAATAGTAGAACCTGAGTGGTCAATTACGTTTCTTAAAAAAGGCGAATTATTTTGCATGTGCTTTATAGATGCAAATAGCGGAGATGTAAGTAGTGGAAGTTTTAAGCGTTTTGGTGATAATAATTCAAGTGAAAATGAACTTGCGCTAGAGGAAGTAAAAGAAATTGCTTTAAAATATCTTGTAGATAAAAAAATACTTAACAATAAGTCAGATGTAAAATATATAGGAAAGTGTAAAGAGTATATGGCTAAAACGGGAGTAAGTGTGGAGTTTGTAAGTGTAACTGATGAAAATGATATTTACAATGTTGTTGTAGAAAATGCAAACAAAGAAATTAGTTTCTTTTCTAATTATAAAAAAAGAACAGCAGAAGAGCAGAAACAATTAGAAGAATACAATGCAGCCCAAAAGAGCTAAGGCGGTATAATTTAAAAGTTTATATAAAGAAAAGTTAAAAAAATATAGTTAATAGAAAAAAGGAAGGTAATAAAATGAAGAAATTATTAATAACAGCTATACTTACAACACTAACATTAACATCAACAGTACCAGCATTTGCTACTGACATTAAAATTGATAATAACAAACTAAGCTTTACAGCTGAAAGTGGAATACCTTTTGTTGATGAGTCTAATCGTACTCAAGTTCCATTTAGAATTGCTATGGAAAATTTTGGAGCAAATGTTTCTTGGGATCAAGTAAGAAATACTGCAATTGCAGAAAAAAATGGAATAAAAGTAGAAGTGCCTATTGGACAAAAACATATAGTTAAAGATGGTGTTGAAATCAAAACTGATACGGAGGCTCTAATAAAAGAAGGTCGCACATATTTACCAATTAGGGCTGTAGTTGAAGCTTTTGGAGCAAATGTTTCTTGGGATGCTGACACACAAACAGTTAATGTGTCAACAACAGGAGAAACACAAATGACATCAAATTCAACTAGTAGCAAAAAAATAACAGTTACTAACATCGACGGAGATTTAATTCAGGTTGGCATTTCAAAAGATGAAGCTATTGAAATTGCAAAACAAAAACAAAGAGAATATTTTGGCATTGAGGCTCCAAATGACATGGAGGTTACTGTGGAGTTAAATGGTGGATACTCAATAGTACAACCTACATGGTCTGTTGTCATGTTAAAAAAAGATAAGTTGTTTTTAAATTGCTTTATAGATGCAAATACTGGGGTTGTTAATTCTGCAAGTTATAAGTACTTCAATGCCCAAGCTTCAAATGGCAATAAACTTTCAATTGAAGATGCAATGCAAGGAGCATTAAAGTTTCTTGTAGATAAAAAAATAATAAAGAGTAATGCTGATGTTAAGTTTGTAGGAAAGTCTAGTGAATATATTGCTAAAACTGGCATCGGAGTTGACTTTGTAAGTGCAAATGATGAAATGCAAGTATATAGTATTGCTTTAGATCATGCAAGTAAACAGGTTAGTTTATTTACAATTTATAAAAAAAGAACAGCAGAAGAGCAAAAACAACTTGATGAATACAATGCAAGTCATAAAAAGTAAGGAGTGAATGGATTGAATAGAACTAGAAGTTTTGTGCTGTTAATGATATTTATTATGGTTGTAATTTCAGGATGTGGCAGTGGAAATTCATATCATTATGAGCAGCAGGAAGTTAAAAATAGTAAATCAAAAATATATGGCATGGCAAAAGATACAAATGGCTTTATATATACAGTTGATAGGGATAACAACATTCAGAAGTATAATTCTACGGGAGCATTGGAAAACGAATTTAAATTAGATATTCCAGATGAACTTAAAATGACAATTAAGGGTATGGGGATAGATTCTGAAAATAAAATTTATGCAGATATATATGAAATAGGCCCTGATACTGGAAATGGTAAAAAAATACATAGCATTTGGAAATTTGATGAAAATGGTAAAAAGGAAGGCGAAGTATCAGTAAAAGAAAATGATACTATTGGATATTCACAAGCAGGATTTAATTCAATTTACCTAACAGATGACAAAGGCTATATGTATGTTAATGATAATACTTTATTGATAGAAACGGATTCCAATGGTAAGCAGAAAGACACTATAATTCAAAATAAAGTTTTTGATTATGTAAAAGTTGATAATTTTATTTATGCAATAGTAGAAGAGGATGGAACAACCTTTTTAGTAAAAAAAGACCTTGGGAAAAGTGATTATGAGTTTAGGGTTAAGGTGGATGATTCTGCTTATTATGCAAAATTAGATTATGATAAAAATAATAAAGAAATTTTGTATGTATCTAGTAGGTTAGAGCTTGAAGTCTATGACGAACAAGGAAATAAAACTAAAGAATTAGGAAAAGGTGTTGATTTTCCATTATTTCTACAGAATATCGAAATATTAAAAATGTTGATTAATGAAAATGGAGATATTTTAATAAATTGTAGAATTGATGGACAAAAGGATGCAACATTTGCTATGGTGACATTAGCGAAAAAAGAGGGGGAAAAAGAAGCTTCTAATAAAAAAGTTGTTAATGTTGGAGCAAATAACGAGGATGAAATGCTATCTTTGAAAGCTCTAGCAACAGAATTTATGAAAGAAAATCCAGAAGTAATTATTCAGGTTAATAATTACAATTATACCAAAGCAACTGCTTCAGATTATTTAAAGAAAATAAATACTGAGATGATGTCTGGAGAAGGAGATGATTTACTTCCTACGGAGCACCTTCCTATGAATAAGTTCATGAAAAATGGAATTTTGGAAGAGTTAAATGAATATATGGATAAGGATTCTTCTATAAAAAAAGAGCAGTATTATAAAAATATATTAGATTCATTTAAATATGATAACAAGTATTATGCATGGCCATATGCTTTTAAAATTAGTGGATTGATTGTTGATGAGGATTTGGTTCAACAGAAAAGTTTAAATATTAATGACTCTAATTTCAACAGAAAAGATTTTGTAAAAGTTATGCAAGATATTAAGGCTAATAGTAATACATCAAGTCTTGCTAAATTGGATAAAACTGATTTAATGAAGATTTTATTTTATCCACAAATGCAAAATTGGATTAATTATAAAAATAATACTACTAATTTTAACGATGCATCTTTTGACAATTTTATAGATGACATAGAAACAATAGTAGTTGAAGATTTAATTAGTAAAGAAATGAGTTTTATGGATGCAAAATTGAATTTGAGAGAAGATGAGTTAGTGTTTGAATTACTATCAGACATTACGCCTCTAGGGTTTAATGGAGTAGCAGATATTTATAACTACAAAGATAATTTTAGTATTTATGCTGTACCAGGCTTAGAAAACTCTTCTAAATATGCTTTTGGAGCATATGGATTTGGTCTAAGTAGTACATCTAAAAATAAAGAAGAGGCATGGAAGTTTATGAAGTATGTATCTGAGAATTATGGATTAGATGGTTCTTCAGATGCCTTCAATCCTAATATTAAAATAAATGAAGATATGATTGATAAAGCAACTAAAGCTGAAAAAAGACCTACAGTTTATCTTACAGCAGATGTAATATTATATAACTATCCGATAGATGAGAAAACAGGAGAACAGTTAAAAGAAATAATGAAAAAGGCAGAAATTAACACTACTTTAGACCCTCAAATTGAGGCAATTATTTCAGACTCCTTTGAAAAATATACAAAAGGAGAACTTAACAAAGAAGAACTTAAAAATAATCTTGACAGTAAAATACAAACTTATTTAAAAGAGTAAAGCTATATATTTAGCAGAAAGGAAGGGTATTGCTTTGAAGGGAATAAGTAAAATTCAAGACTCAGATTACAAATTTGGCATAGGGTTTATTTTGCCTAGTATTATTGGACAAAGTGTGTTTTTCTTATTTCCAATGATTATAATATTCTATTACTCTATGATAAAAAATCCGATGAATAAAACCTTTGTAGGATTAAGTAATTTTATAGAAATTTGGCAAAATGAAATGTTCTTAAGGGCTATGAAAAATACATTTGTATTTATCGGAATTAGTATTTCTTTAATTATGGTATTGTCTTTGTTATTGGCAATGCTTTTAAATAAAGAACTGTTCTTAAGAGAAATTTTTAGAACATGTTTCATGATTCCTTTAATCGTACCATCAGTCTCAGTGCTGATGGTATGGAATCTCATTTTTAACTTTAATGGTGCATTAAATAATCTTGTTACAACTCTTGGATTTAGTCCTACAGATTGGATGAATTCAGGACATTCAAGGACCTTGGTAATTCTTTTTTTTGTTTGGAAGAACATTGGATATAACATGGTATTATTTTTAGCAGCATTACAAAATGTGCCTAATGAACAATATGAAGCGGCAAGTATTGATGGTGCAAATAAGTGGCATATGTTTAGACACATTACACTAATAAACATATTGCCAACAACATTTTTTATTTTCATTATTTCAATCACTAATTCTTTTAAAATTTTTAGAGAAGTTTTTTTGATTAGTGGAGAGTATCCTCAGGAAGATATTTATATGATTCAGCATTATATTAATAATTTATTTAATGTAATGGATTATCAAAGGCTTTCTGTTAGTGCAATATATTTAATGCTATTCATTTTTGTACTGGTACTTTTATGGATAAGATTAGAAAAGAAGCTAGAACACTAGGAGGACAAAATGAAAAAGAAAATAGTATTAAGTGTTGTGGCTGGGTTGTTTGCAATTGCATTTATTTTGCCTTTAGCTATAACTATTTTAAATTCCTTCATGGAACCAGATGAAGTGTTAAATCAGTATGAAAATATTTTAAATGGGGCTAATGGGACTCAATTTCAAGGCATAAAGTTTTTGCCTAATTGGCTTAGTTTAAAACAATATTACCAAGTGTTGATATTAAAACCTCAGTTTTTAAAAATGTTTTGGAATTCAGTTATAATGGTTTTTCCTATTATTGCTGGACAAGTTATCATATCTGCACTTGCAGCATATGGATTTTCAAAAATTAAATTTCCTTTTAGGGAACAAATTTTTTATACATATATATTGCTTATGTTGCTACCTTTTCAGGTTACAGCAGTACCTAATTATTTGATAGCAAATTTCTTAGGGATAATAGATAAGTTTCAATCAATTATTTTTATGGGAGCTTTTAATGTATTTGGAGTTTTTCTTTTAAGGCAATTTATGAAAAAAATACCAGATGAATATGTTGAAGTTGCAAAAATTGATGGGGCAAATCATTTTCAAATATTCTTTAGAATTATATTGCCTCTTTCAAAAAACTATTTGGCTTCTTTAAGTGTATTACTATTGATTGATTATTGGAATATGGTAGAACAACCACTTATTTTCTTGAAGGATAAAGGAAAATACCCCTTGTCGCTTTATTTAGCACAAGTAAGTAAAGATGAATCAATGATAGCATTTGCAGCAGCTACAATTTATATGATACCAGTATTGTTGATATATTTATATGCTGAAAAATATTTTATTGAGGGTATTAAAAATAGCGGGTTAAAGGGATAGGTGAAAAAATGGATAAAAAAAAGATAAAGAAGATGATTATAAAATACTTCCTTATTATATTAGTCTTAACTGTATTTTCAAATAGTTTAAGTAATATAGCATTACCAAAAGTGGTTGCTGGAGAAGTAAAATCAAATAGTTTAAAATATGAAATAAAAACAAGTGGTGAGATTACAGCCTTAAAAAGTGTTGTTATTGAAAGTATTAATGCTGGAAAAATAAACAATATTATGGTAAGTGAAAATCAAGAGGTAAAAGAGGGCCAAGATTTAGTTGAATTAGATAAGGACAGCTTAGATAAGCTATATGTTACTACACAGAATGACCTTAATGTTGCAAAATTAGATTATGATATTGCAGTTTTAAAAAAGGATGAGGGGACAAAAGAAGAACAAATATCATATAATCAGGCAAAAAAGAAATATGATGATAATGTTATGTTATATGAAAATGGTGCTGTTTCAAGGGATGATTTAGAAAAAAGTAAGGCAGATTTAGATTTAGCAGATATGAATTTAAATAACAAAGCAATGCAAAAAAATAAAGAAAATGAAAAAGATTTGGCAAATGCTAAATTAACATATGAAAACAAAAAGACAGAATTTGAAAGAATTAAGAAAATTAAAAACGACAATTATTACATTAAGTCTCC
>DAMCXN010000028.1:0-1809 GCA_032096995.1 Aminipila sp. | reverse complement strand
AGTTGTAAATAATATATATGGAACAATAAGCACCGAGATGGGAGAAAATGAAAAATATTAGATATCAAAGATAAAAGTTCAGGATTTCAAGTTAAAATTGTTGTGCCAAATGAAGATACAAAATACCTAGAAATTGGAGAAAAGTTTAAGATAACAGTTCCAACTTTAGATAATTTAGAGGTTGAATCAGAAGTAAAGGGAATCATGAAGGATAAAGATGATGGCGAAAATAAGAAAGAAATCACTCTTTTCTTGAATAATGATTCGTTGGTTGGGAATGAAACTGCAAATATAAATATAGTAAAGACTTCGAAGAAGTATGACATGATTGTTCCTAAAAGTGCAATAGGGGAAGAACAAACTGGAGAAAAGTTTGTTTGGAAAATTAAAGAAGAAGATAAGTCCTTTGGAAAAGAACTACATGTAGAAAAAGCATTAGTTACAGTTATTGATTCAGATCTTAAAAGTGCAGCTATTGGAAGTGGACTAGCTTATGGAGATAAAGTTGTTGCAAATGCTGGAGAATTGAATTTAGAAGAAAATAAAAGGGTTATTATGAAATAGAAAGAGGGTAAGAAAGTGAAATATAAAAATTTAGGGGTAAATACACTTTTTATTTTAATCTTTCTATTTATGATAAACCAGATTTTGATTACTAGTATATCTACGTATTTTAATACAGATGAAGCTACCTATGAAGTGTCAAGAAATGTATTTGATTTTAAAATTAAGTACAGAGATTTAAAGATGATAGAAGATACTTTAAATGCAGAGACTGTTTTTGTGGGAGATAAGACTACAAGTATAAATACTACAAGTAATAATGAAACGGTAAAAGTAAAAGGTATTTACGGTAATTATGAAAAATACTTTAAGAGCAGAGTAACTAGTGGAAGATTTATAAAAGATTCAGATGATGGAAGAAATAAAGGCATTGTGATTTCCTCAAATATGGCTAGAGAGTTATTTAATCAGGGGGATGTAGTCGGATTGAAATTTGAAAAGGATAACTCTACGACTGAAGTTTTAGGAGTTTATGAGGAGAATATATTTGATATATTTAAACCTGAAGAAGTTGAGTATATTCATCTCATAGAAATGATGGATAAAGAAGGTAATGTTCCTATTGAAGCTTTATACATAAATAAAAAGGATAAAGAAGGGGAACCGCTACAGGAAAATTATATTAATTCTGTTTTAGGTAGTTATGGAATAAGTCCAGATAGCTATACTATAGGAGATTTTAATAAAAGTTTAAACTTTATATATACTTTAGAGGTTGTATTAATTTTCTTTATAATGATTTTTATGATGAAAGATATTTATGATATTTTTCTCTCAAGAGCAAAAAATTTGACAGTAAATATTAAAAACAATGGCGTTAGAAGCTTGTCTAAAGAAAGTGTCAGCATTGAAATACTGATAATGATAAGCGGCTTTGCTTTCGTGGTATATTTATTTAAAACGGTAAATTATACTTATTTGCCAATTGAATTGATTTTGAAAGAAGATATAATAACTCTTCAATTTTATGTAGATAGTTTTAAAAATATATGGATTAATTTGTTTAATGCAAGCAATGATTACACAACAAGTAAGGGGTATTTTTTAAAATTAGTAACTACAATTACTACAATTAATTATATTATTATTCTGTTTGGGGGAATGATTTTTTTAGCTAATAGGAACTATTGATAGATTTTTCTATTAGCTAAAAAAGGAAGTGCAGAGGGGCGGAAAGCCCATTTGCCCATAAAGGAGGGTGCTCAGCGAATGAAATGAGTGCCAAAGGGAACCATGGGGTTCCCT
>DAMCXN010000027.1:30662-37590 GCA_032096995.1 Aminipila sp. | reverse complement strand
AAATAGGAATATTACCAAAGACTAAATGATGGGAGCCGTATGAGCTGAGAGGTTCCCTAGGTCTACTTACTGTAACAAAGAAGGCGGCAGAAAGGGTAATGTATAGTATCACAAAGTTCATAGAATAAGATTTAAAATTCAAAGTGAATAAGGATAAAAGCAAGGTCGACAGACCGTGGAAGTTAAATTATTTAGGATTCTCCTTCTACAATAAGAAAGATGGAATGGGAATAAGAGTACATAATAAATCTGTTGAAAAATTAAAAGCTACGCTTAAGAAAATTACTGGAAGAAGTAATGCGATGAGCATGGAATATCGAGCAGTAAAATTAAAACAAACAATAACTGGTTGGATTAATTACTTTAAGCTAGCAGATTTAAAAGGTACTTTAAGAGAGTTAGATAAATGGCTAAGACGAAGGCTACGCCTATGCTATTGGAAGCAGTGGAAGAAAATTAAAACAAAACATGATAATCTAGTTAAATTAGGATTAGACAACTTCAAAGCGTGGGAATACACAAACACAAGAAAAGGCTATTGGAGAATCTCCAACAGCTCTGTTTTAGCAAGAACATTATCTAACAACTGCCTAAAAGAACAAGGGTTTATAACATTAACCGAAAGTTATTTAAGATGTAGGTAATTCTATTGAACCGCCGTGTACCGAACGGTACGCACGGTGGTGTGAGAGGACGGAAAATAAAATAATTATTTTCCTCCTACTTGATTGAAATCAAGTAAGAGAAAAAATGAATTTAGCTTAAACAAAAAATTAGTAAAGCGTAAATGTCATGGGGGGGGTGACGTTTTGTACCCGCCTTGAACTATACAGTTTAATATTTATAGGTTATTGGAAGGTAAGTATTATATTGAGTAAATATAAGGAATGTTTTATGAATAACTAAATACCATATAATTATCTAACAGAGAAGAAAATTATTTATAGAATAATACTTAAATTGATTATGTTACCAAAAGGTATTCATGGTATTATAGTAAAAGTGATAAAAATTTACATTTTATTTTAAGAGAAATATATTACATAAAATTGAAAGTGGTGAAATAAAATATGGTAGAGGTTTTTGCTGTAAAGGTAAATAGAGATTTAAAAGAATGTGAGTTTGAGAAATTAGTGAGATTAGTTTCAGATGAAAAAAAAGAGAGAATACAGAGATTTCACAGATATAAGGATTCACAGATATGTCTTATTGCTGATGTTATGATTAGAAAAATAATTATTTATAAATGTAATATTGATAATGAAGATATTACATTTATAAAAGGAGTCAATGGTAAACCAGAATTATATAAACCATATGATTATATTAAGTTTAATTATTCTCACTCTGGAGATTGGATTGTATGTGCGGTGAGCGAAAAACCTGTGGGGATTGATACGGAGCAAATCAAGGAAATTGATATGGTAATAGCTCAGAGATTCTTTTCTAAGAGTGAATATGATGATCTTATGGGTATTGATATGGAAAAGAGGTTAAAATATTTTTATGATCTTTGGACTCTTAAAGAGAGTTATGTTAAATGGGATGGAAGAGGTTTATCTATTCCACTTCATGAGTTTTCATTTAGTATCAAAAAGGATAATACTATAGAATTTAAATCAGAGGTATATAAGAGTAATTGTTATTTCAAACAGTATTTAATAGATAGAGACTATAAACTGTCTTTGTGTACAAGTAAAGATGTCTTTTGTAATAAGGTAGATGTTTTGAATCTTGATGAATTAATAGAGAGTTTATGGAAATAGGAATAATAGTGTTAAAATAAGTAAATGAGCAGAGGAAGGGTCGATAAAATTAATGAACTCTCCTCTATTTGGTATCTTCAATTATTTTTAAATAAAATTAATTATAATAGGAAAGTTGAAGTTTTAATACTTTTTAAATATGGGTTATTGAGTCATGGGTTACATCATTACCAGCATTATATAAGTAGAAAAAATGACACAATTAAATTTTAATATAAAAAATAATGCAACAAAAAAGATGTAAGATTAAGTCTACCTCCACCGGCAGGGGTAAAATTTTTTATGTATTCTTTAACTTATTCTTGGAGGTTCTGATTATCATAAGCATTATTCAGAGTGTTAATAACCAATTCTATAGTGATTCTTTTAGAGAAGTAATAAGCTATATTTTTCTTTAAAGGCAAGTTTAATGAGGAAGCTAAATATCGCTAACATGATTTCATTTTCCATTATTTTGTCTGCGCGCTCGTTATGATTTCTAAAATAGATTTAAAATTTCAAGTCTTTATGAAAATATTTATTATTGACCAATCAATCAACAAACACTGAAACCCATTATAATGCATTTCAACATACAAACCATGTTCTTCGTAATACTATTGAAAAATTTATTTCTGACAACATCTATATTTCTATAACTATCATAAATCTTTTGTGTTTTAAAAGTGTATCTTAAGATTTTCTACACTTTATATGGTATTTCCCTTAAAAGCTTTAGATCTCCACGTAGTTAAAGTAGATTTATGTATCCTGTTTCTATTGAAAGTTTACTCGTGAACAGTCTTATGGTGATAATATTTTCATAATAATCTTTTTTTATGAATATTTTCTAGTATTTCTTGCTCTAGGTTTATATCTTCTTTTTATCGCTATTCTTGAATAAAAATAAATCTTTCCTTAAAAACCATCATGTCACCTAAAGATGATACCATATTACATTTCAGGAAAAAAATTAATATAGGGTAAAAAGAAAATATAATATATAAATTAAAAGTCAACGAAAATAAATGCAATAATAAGTTAAAAGTTACATAAAAAAACATAAAAAAGAATGAAAAAAATTAATAAAAACTACAATTTAAGCACGAATTGACAAAAAAAAACATTTAATTATGTTATAATAAAAAAAGAATATATGAAAATTTCTAATTTAAAGAAATATGAAATTTTACAAAATTACTTAAATAACAAAATAACATATTTTGAATAATAGAGTATATTTGAAGTTAGTAGAAATACTCAATCATAACTTAAAAGTTAGAGTAAATTGGTTATCAATGGGAACTAAAAGTAATACTGAAAGGGTTTTGTTAAGATATAAAATAATACTAAATTAATATTAATTTAAGACTTTAAGAAAGACTTAGAAATGGAGGAATTATGAAAGTACATTTATTTGCAGTGAATTATCTTGGAGACATAGGTATCGAAAATATTGGCGTCGGAAGGTTAACAGCTTTTTTAAAAGAAAAAAACATTGATGTTAAAACATCATACATTGTTAATGGTAGTAAAATAGAAAAGCTTTTAGAGGAAATTGATTTATCATGTGATTTATATGGTTTTTCAGCTTATCCTGACAATGTTAATTTTATCATGGAGGTAGTCAAAGAAATTAAAAAAAGAAATAGCAAAGCTATTGTTTTCTTAGGAAGCAAATACGCAACATCGCACGCTGATTTACTGTTAGAAGATTATGATGATATCGATTTCATAATGCTAGGGGATGGAGAATTTCCATTACTGGATATTGTTAATGATTTGAAAAGTGGCAAAGACATTAAGACTATATGTAAAGAAAATAAATACATTAAAAATAAGGAAAATAAAGAAGATAAGGAAGTGTGCGCTATAGACATAAATCTTTTGCCTTGGCCGGATAGAACATACTTAAAGTCAAAAAAATATATTGCAGCTTACATATGTGATTGTCATGGGTGTATTGGAAAATGTTCTTTTTGTGGACAAAAAGGGAACTACAAGAAATGGTCTGGGAGAAATGCGAGAGACTTAATGGATGAAATTATATATGTCTATGAAGAAACAGGGGCGAGAATATTTATCTTTACAGGTGGAAGTTTTGAAGATCCAGGAACAGCAGGAAAAGAGAAAATAAGAGAATTGTGTTTACTTGCAAAAGAGTATACGGTTAAATTTTCATATAGATGTTATTTAAGAGCTGATTCATTCAAAACAGAGGAAGATAGAGAACTGCTTAAGTTAATGAGTTCTGTTGGATTTAACGCAGTGCTTATAGGGGTAGAATCAGGTAATGAAGAGGACCTTAGAATTTACAATAAAAGAGCAACAGTTGAAGATAATCACAGAGTTCTTGAGTTCATGAAAGAGGCTAATATTTATGCATCTCAATTCGGATTTATTATGTTTAATCCATATTCAAATTTAGACAAGTTAAAGCAAAATTATGAATTCCTTGTTAAGCATAAATCAGTTTTCTTAAACAAGTATATGAGTAGACTTTTTGTAGCATGTGATACGCCAATACATCATACATTGAGAGATGAAAACATGCTAACAGAAGATTTTTCTTGGAAAAATCAAACTGCCTATAAGTTTATTGACAAGGAAGTAGAAAAAATCTATAACTTTGTTGAAGAAAAGTTTTTTGATACAAAACTTTTTGTTAAAGAACGTGATTTTTATAAGCTTGTTGAATTGATATATTTAACTGAAAACTTAATTAACCTTGATGGAATTAAAGAAGAATTTTTAGAAAGTGTAGAAAATATTGCGATAATCATGGAGAGCTATTTTTTACATCTTTATAAAGAGGTTGATTTAGAAATGTGTGAGAAATTGCTTCCAGAATTTTTGGGAAATATGAATAGAGAATATGATAAATGTTACAAACTTCAAAATAAATTATTAAAGCGTTACTTAAAATTACTTTCTCATAGGTAACAGATATTAGAATATTTCGATTTAATTTAATATTGTAAAACATATATCAGATCGGAATTAAAATATAAAATAAGGAGAATATAAGTTGAATAGGAATGAAGTGGAGAAAAAGGTAAAAAAGATTATTAGTGAATACTTAAAAATTGATATACAGGAGTTAAATAATTCATTTCAATTGAGTAATAATAGTGCAAGTTCAATAGATTTTATCGAAATAATAATTCATTTAGAGAAAGAATTTGATATTGAATTTAATGATGAAAATTTGCTAATAAGTAATTTAGAGAAAATAGATTTATTGGTTGATACTGTGCTCGAAATTAAAAATGCTAGTTAATATATAAAAAAAACGACGAACAGGAGAGAGGCTATATGGATTTATCGAATATTAATGTTGTTGAACATAATAAAATGGCTTGGAATTTAGTCGTAGAAAATAAAGGGGAGTATACATGCCCAGTTAGTAGTAATGAGGTTGAAAAAGCCAAAAATGGTGAATGGCAAGTAGTTTTAACACAAGAAAAGCCAGTTCCAAAGGAATGGTTCCCAGAGTTAAGTAAATGCAAAGTTCTTGCACTTGCATGTGGAGGAGGAGAACAAACACCAATATTTGCAGCGCTAGGAGCGGATATTACAGTTCTTGATAATTCACCAAAACAACTAGAGCAAGATAGGTATGTTGCAGAGAGAGATGGATTATCAATCAAAACTGTAGAAGGGGATATGCAAGATTTATCATGTTTTGAAGATGAAACATTTGACCTGGTTTTTAATCCGATTTCTACAACTTATGTACCAGATGTAGAACAAGTTTATAAAGAAGTATACCGTGTATTAAAGCCGGGAGGCACATTTATGACAGGATTTATGAATCCTATGATTTTCATATTTGATCATTATAAAGTAAATGAAGGTGAATTTGATATCAAACATTCTATTCCATTTAATCCACTAACGGATTTTTCAAAAAGAGATTTGAGAATCAGTAGTATAAATAAATTTAGATTAAATTATGGGCATTCATTTCAGCAGCTAATAGGAGGACAAGTTAAAGCAGGACTTCAAATAATAGGTTTTTTTGAGGAAGCAGGTAATCATAAAGTAGGAGAGTATATTCCTACAGAGCTTGCTACATGTGCAAAGAAGCCAATTTAAGATTCTAAAAGTAGAAAAAATACTTGAATAAAAATATATCTAAGTTTGAAATTAAAACTGCTGGAAATTGTGTGTTTTCGTGCTTGTTAACAGTATTGAATCACTATAATTATAATATTGATGAAGTAGAGCTATTTGTTTTGTGTAATGGGTTGAATATAAAATATGATGAAGAAAATAAAATAATAGGATTTTTGATTCTTGACTTAATCGGAAATTTAGAGAATCAGTCGATATGTTTCATTGAGATAAAGAAGGACAAAGATTTTATTGATAATCTGGAAACAATAATAGATAAGGGTAAATTGGTATTTATGACAGTAACTACTAGCAAAATGAGCTATAATGAGTTTTATTACAAGAATGTAGATAGACCTCATTGTATATTGATTTATGACATTGATAAAGAGGAAAGAAAGGCGTATATAGCAGATACGCATTTAGCAATAGATTACTCAGAAAAAACATCATCATATAATGGTGAAACTTCAATCAATGACATAATTGAAGGTGGAGATATGAGTTTTTGGCTTAAGAATGAGAAAAAAGCAGAAATTAGTCAAAGACAAATTATAAAACTATTTAATACGAATTTAAAACGATTCCTAGATATAGCAGGGGAAAAAAATACAGGATTAAACGCATTGAGAATGTCTATAGATGATTCTTGTAAAAAGATTGAACTTGACGATGAAACCTTTAGACAAGAGTGCATAGATATTAACTATAATATTAGAATACGTAGTTTTATGTATCTAAATGATTATGTGATTTTATTTATTAAAAAATATGAAGACATCTTAAAAGGTAATATAAAGAATATTTTGAATTCACTAGAAAATATAAAATTACAATGGTCAAAAATTGCATTTTCAATATTAAAATGTGGGATAAAAAGAGATAGAAAAGGGTTCATGAAGATAATCGAAGATGCAAAAAAGATTATTGAAGAGCAAGAAATTATATTAACTGATCTTTTACTTTGTTTCGATTGCTAAATGAAGTTCATAAATGAGTTTAAATGAAAGCAATTTAATTTCGATATTGTAGAAATGGAGATTGGTATGAAAGTAGAAATATACGAA
>DAMCXN010000027.1:0-30652 GCA_032096995.1 Aminipila sp. | reverse complement strand
ATTTAAAACAATTCAAGGCGAAGGAAGATTACAGGGAGTACCTTCTGTCATACTAAGATTAGCTGAATGCAATTTGAATTGCAAATGGTGTGACACAAAACATTTTTTTCAGGCTAATAAAGGTTATGAAATTTCTTTTGAAGAGCTATTAAAGCAATTAAGTGATTTGGCATGTAATAGCGTGGTAATAACTGGAGGAGAGCCGTATTTCAATAACAAAATTGAACAGTTAGTTGATTTCTTAAAAGAGAATGGATTTCATATTACAATTGAAACAAACTCCACTATTAAAAAGAGTGTTATATGTGATTTGGTAAGCATGAGTCCTAAACTATCGAACTCTATTCCAACAGATTTAAACGAAGAAGAAACTAAAAAGTATAATGATGTCCGGTTGAATATTGAAGCAATAGACCATTATATTCAGAACTATAACTATCAAATTAAGTTTGTGGTTTCCGATAAAAGTGATTTGGAAGAAGTTAAAGACATATTGAGTAAATTAAAAGAGTATGATCCAGTTAATGTTTTTATAATGCCATTAGCGACTACAAGGGCTGAATTATATGAATGCCAGAAAGGTATAGTAAAAATGTGCATAGATAATAATCTGAGATATGCTAATAGATTACAATTACAAATATGGGATGATAGTGAAGAAATCGTATAAGTATAAATCTTATGATAGAAATTTATAATAATAATTAAACGGAGGTATGTATATGTCGTTATATAAAAACCTTAAGAGTAGTTCAGTTAAATATCCTGATAAAGTAGCAATAATTAGCAATAATCATGAGGTTACATATGCTGATTTTAAGCTGAAGGTGGATAAACTATCTGTCGGATTTAGATGTGCTAATATATCTAGTGATTCAAGAGTGGCTTTAATAATGCATAATTCAACAGAATTTATTTTTACTTTATTTGCATTAGAAAAAAATAAAAATTTAGTATGTCTATTGAATCCAAACTTCGATTTAAGGGAAGTAATGATTAAGCTTAAGGCTGTAAAAATTGATGTTGTGGTTATCGAAAATTATATCTATGAAAAAATAATTGAGATTGATCCTAACTTTGATAAAAATTACCATGTGATTTTAAAAAATAGCAATGAAGTTGGAAAAAAGACATTACTCGATGTTATGAACATCGATGAAAACTATAATATGCATGATTTAAAATATAATATGGATGAAAAAGTGCTAGTGCAGACTTCATCTGGGACGACTAGTAGTTCAAAAATGGCATATCGTACACGTAGAAATATTTCTGTTGACAGTGAAAATATAATATCAACATTTAATTATTCACCACAGGATATAATATACTGTGCAGTACCGTTATGTCACGGATATGGTTTAACAATGGGTTTGATTGCTCCAGTAAAATGTGGTGCAACAATCCATGTGGATAAGTGGTTCTTAGTAAATCGTTTTTTCTCAACATATTTTGATTTGAAACCTACAATTTTCATTGGTACTCCAGAAACATATGAAATTATGAACCAATACAAAAATAACAAAATCGATTTCTCGTATAGAAAATGGTTTTTATGTTCAAGTTCAGCTCTTACAGAAGAAATAGGAATCAATTTTCACGAAAACTTTGGGATATGGATAAATCAAGTTTATGGGATGATGGAAACAAGTACAATTTCTGCTAACTTGAATCCAAATGAAGATAATTTTTTAAGTGTAGGAAAACCTGTAAATAGTGTTAAAGTGAGAATTAATAACGAGGCGAATAATGACAACAAAGAGGGAGAAATTTTGATAAATAGTGAAACTATTTCAAGTGAGTATATAGATATTCATGGGAATGAAAACATATTGGATGAAGATAGTTGGTTTAGAACTAGAGATATAGGAATTAAAGACTCAGCCAATAATATAAAAATTGTTGGTAGAGCTAAATCAACATAGATAGAGGAATAAAGCTATCATAATTACAAGGAGTGAATTTATGAATAGAGAATATGTTATAGATTTAGTGGTAAGCATAATTGATACAGATTGTAAAGAGTTTGTTAGTAAGGATGATGATGTTAGTTTAAGAACTATTGGTTTGACTTCTATGAAAGCAATGGTTCTTTTTGGGAAATTAGAAGAAAAGTTTAAGATTGATTTTAAAGATGAAGATTTGAATTTTGAGAATATGGATTCAATTAATAAAATAGTTAAATTGATAAAAAAATATTCTCATTAGAAAATGATGATATTACAATACATAATAATTAAATGAGGTGATTTAGATGATAATGACAATAGGAAAACAATTTGAATTTGAAGCGTGTCATAGTCTTCCAGAAAATGAGGTGTATGGTAAGTGTTGTAACCTCCATGGACATAGATACGAACTAGACATTGAAGTAATAGGTGAAATAAACGACCTAGGATGGGTGTGTAATTATAAAGAATTAAAAGAAGTTGTTAAAGAACATGTAATAGACAAGTACGATCATGCAAATCTGAATGAATTTTTTGAAGTGCCTACAGCAGAAAATATGACTATTGAAATTTCAAAAGTGTTAACTGAAGCTTTTAAAAATAAAAATTATCGATTAAAAAAAGTAAAATTATTCGAGACAAGCACAAGTTATGCAGAATTATGTTTAGAATAGATAGATTTTTCAGAACAAATTTTATCAAGATATAGTTACATAACTCATACTTTATGTATTAATTAACCAATTTATAACATGAAAAATTAAACAGCAAAACAGTTACTTAAACTAATTTTATATAAATGTAATGAGCGAAAGGAATGGTAATAATATGATAGATATGCAACAAGAAAGAGATATTAGAGGAGTAAAAATAAGTAGAGTAGGAATAAAGGAATATAAATGTCCTATAACAATTTATGATAAGAATAATCGTGAACAAGGCACTATTGCGGATATTAATCTTTACGTAAGCTTAGAAGCTGAAAAAAGAGGTATCCATATGAGCAGGTTGATTGAAGTTATAAATACATTAAGGGGCAAAGTAACGCTAAACTCGGTAGAGGAGATGCTTCTAGAGGTTAAAGAGAGGCTTGAATCAAAAAGCTCTTGTATAGAATTAAGTTTTCCCTATTTTATAGAAAAAAAAGCTCCAGTCAGTGGATTATTTGGTGTAGTTGATTATTATTGCGAAATATTGGGTGAAAGTTTAGAGGATGATAAATCTGATATTACATTAACGGTACATGTTCCAATTACATCTGTATGTCCTTGTTCTAAAGCTATTAGTGATAATGGCGCACACAATCAGAGAGGTACAGTATGTATTAGTGTTAAATTCAAGAACGAAATATTTATTGAAGATATTATAAAGGTTGCTGAGGAATCAGGATCTTGCGATGTTTATTCATTAATAAAAAGGACAGATGAAAAATATGTTACTGAAACAAGTTTTGAGAACACAAAATTTGTTGAAGATATAGTAAGAGATACAGCATTATTACTTGAAAAAGATCCTAACATAACATGGTTCTCAGTGAGTGTTGAAAATTATGAATCTATACATAATCATAATGCATATGCTGCACTTTCAAGATGAAAACAAAAAATGGATATGAGGTATTTAAACTTGTAATTGTTGGATAACTTAAGTAGTATTTGTAGATTTTATTTTATATGACTACATAGAAAGGGGCGATTATGAAGCGATTTATAAGGAAATTTAAGAGAAATATTTTTCACGCCACAGTTAAGACTCCTATTGTATCATTAGCATTATCTTCATTAGTATTCTTCACAGTTTTTTTTGTAGCTTCTAATACTGTAGTCGGGGAGTATTATGATACCAAAGTGGAGTTGATTGCAGATGAAAATGGTGAGAAATTAATTTACTTCCAGTGTGATGAGAATACTTTTTATACAAAACCTGAAGAAGGGATATGGTTTGTAGATAAAGATTCAAATAGATATGAATGTGTTTTAGAATCAATGGAAGAAGATGGGGATAAGATGACATATTATTATAAACCAGATGTTAATGACATGAAAAAAGAGTTTGGAAAAGTATTGGAAGATCAAAATGAAAACATTAGCGAAATATCTATTAGTGTTTTAATAAAAAATAAATCATTCTTAACTAAGATTATAGAGGAATTAAACTATGATAAAGAAAGAAATTAAAAATTCAGATAGAATTAAAATAATGTGGAAATTTGCAAAGCCGTATAAGAATACAATAATTGCTGGGCAAATATGTACAATAGCTAAATCGATATGTACTGTTTTGATGCCGATAATTTTAGCTAATATAATTAATGAGGTGTATTATCATAGAAATAGTCAATTTTTGATGAAAAGTATGTTGATTTACGGAATATTACTTATAGGATTTTTGTTAATATGGCTTGTAAGTAGTTATAACTGGTTTTTCCTGCTTAATAGATTCGTACTGGATATTAGGATTAAACTGTTTGAAAAAATAATTTACTCTAAATCAGGATATTTAAGCAACATGAAATCAGGAGAAATCCAAACAATAATTAATACTGATTCGGAAGAGTTTATGCATTCTATGCATGCAAATATAATTGATGTTTTTAATAATACTTTGGCGTATATCTCTTCTCTTGTATTTATAGCTTTCATTAATAAATGGATTGCTTTATATGTTTTGATGTTAGTGCCACTTTCAGTTTTTATGAACGAGTATTTAGGAAAGCGTGCATTTAAAGTAAGTAAAGAATATAGAGGCAGGTATGGTGAATTCATCAGTGGTCTATATGAGTATATAAAAGGGATGAGAGAGGTATACATATTCAATGCTATATATAAGTCTAAAAAATATGTTATCACAAATTTATCAAAACTTATAAGACTTGATATCAAAAATAGAAGGACACTATTTAAAGTAGAAAAAGGTAGTGAATTTGTAAATCTTATAATGGATATCGGACTATACATTATTTCTGGTATCTTTATATTCAAAGGAGAGTTAACAGTAGGGTACTTCATAGCGATAATAGAATACTCGATAATTCTTAAATTAAAGCTTCAGTGGATGAGTGTAACCTACTTTAACTGGCAAAAAAGTAAGATTTCTATTGATAGAGTTATAAATCTGTTAGATACAAACAATGAAGTTGATGAGTCTAAAACAGAAAATTTAAAAGTGGATAGAGGAATAGTTACCTTTAAAAATGTTAGTTTTAAGTATGAAGACAATAATTTAGTACTTAGAGATGTATCTTTTAAAATCAAAGAAGGTGAGTCGATTGCATTGGTTGGTGCAAGTGGATCAGGAAAAACATCAATAACTAAACTACTTATGGGATTTTATAATCCAACTGAAGGTAGCATCAAAATTGATGATATGGATTTGAAGCACTGCTCATTTAAATCAATTAGAAAATCTATAGGTTTAGTGCAGCAAGAAATTACAATTTTCGAAGGTAGTATTCGTTATAATTTGCTATTAGGAAATAAAAATATCAGTGATAAGCAGATATGGGATGCGCTCGATAGAGTTAATTTACTAAGTGTTGTAGAATCTCTTCCTGATGGCTTAGATACTATTGTGGGGAAAAATTGTACGGGTCTTTCAGGAGGAGAGAAGCAGCGGCTTATGATTGCAAGAATATTTTTAAAAAATTCTAAAATACTGATTTTTGATGAAGCAACTTCTTCATTAGATTTCGTATCAGAACAAATTGTTAGAAAATCTTACAATGAATTAAGCAGAGGCCGTACTACTATAGTAGTTGCTCATAGATTATCTACGATAATCAGCTGCGATAAAGTTCTAGTTTTGAAAGATGGAAAAATAGTAGCTTATGATAGTCATGAAAAGCTTCTTGAAAATTGCCATTATTATAAACAGCTGTTTAAAGAACAGTATTTTATGGGAAAAATGATAGAACGAGGCTAAAACCATAAATGTGCCGGAGGAAATTATGATAATCAAAGATTTTAAAGAATGTATGAAAATATATGTTATATTAAAAAAATATATAAAGAACATAAAGAATTCATTTATTTTGGCATGGATATTGAAAATAATAACAATTCCATTATTAATAATTCCCCCAATATTATTTAAGTATCTGATTGATGATGCATATGGAAAGAAAAACTGGAAAATTCTTAAGTGGATTTGTATCGGGTATATAGTTGTTTTTATCTGTAAATTATTTGCAGATATGTGTACTACAAAAGCCTTAAATAGAATAGAAAATAGGTTTATGTTCGATGTTAGAACTCAGGTTTGGGAAAAATATCTTGCTATGCCTTATCATATTTATGAAGCTTATGATACAGGAGACCTAAAACTGAGGATTGATGATGATGTCAGCATCATAAAAAATATAATACCACAACAGTTAATCAATTTTCCATTTGCAGTTATAACTTTTTCTGTTTACTTAATAGCAATATTTACAATTAACTGGAAAATGGCTATTATCTCATCTAGTGTAATACCACTTATGGCAAAATTTTCAATGATAATAGGTAATTGGGCAAAAGATGTTAATAATAGGATGAGAAATGCAAGAAGAGATTATAATTCATGGCAACATGATACGCTGCAACATTGGCAGGAAATAAAATCTCTAAATATTGAAAAGAGAAAGACTATAGAATTTATTGAGCATAGACATAAGATAGCTAAAATTGAGGTTGAAAGAAATGTAAAATCATTTTTCCCTCGAAGAGTAGTTATGGTATATCTCGAAAAAGATTTTTTTACTAAAATGTTTATATACTTTCTTGGTGGAATATTCATATTAAATGGCAGTATATCAATTGGAGCTATAATTGTTTTTATGAAATATTATGCTGACATGTTTACAAGTATGCAAGAAATCAATCAAATGAGTATGGAACTAAAAGGAAACATGCCTGAAATAGAAAGAATTTTTGAGATAATCGAAACTGATTTTTCATCAGAGATAAAAAAAGATGAGGATGAAAACATAATTAAACATAAACATTTTGACGAAGAAACGGTTATATCACTTAAAAATGTAACATTCAAATATCATAATGGTAATAAAACAGTGTTGGAAAAGATTTCTTTTGACATTAAGAAAGGTGAGTTTGTTGCGATAGCCGGTAAAAGCGGGGCAGGTAAAACTACACTAATAAAAGTATTAATGAATTTGTACAAGCCGCAAGGTGGCACAGTAATGTTTAAAGGAAAAAGAATAAATGAAATTGCTGCAAAGGATTATTATAAAAACATTGCTGTAGTAATGCAAGATTGTTATTTGTTTAATACAAGTATTAAAGAAAATCTTCTTATAGCTAAACAAAATGCAAGTCAGAAAGAAATAGAAGATGCGTGCAAAAAGGCCAATATTTATGAGTTTATTCAAAATCAACGAGATAAATTTGATACAGTTATCGGAGAAAAGGGAGTAAAACTTTCAGGAGGTCAGAGACAAAGAATTGCAATCGCTCAAGTTTTGTTAAGAGATCCTTCGGTTGTAATATTTGACGAAGCTACATCGGCTATTGACTATATTTCAGAGCAAAAAATAAATGAATCTATTGTTAATATGGCTAAAGAAAGGACTGTTATCGTCGTAGCTCATAGATTATCATCAGTAATTAAAGCTGAAAAAATTGTAGTGATGAAAAATGGTAAAGTCCAAAGTTTTGGAACGCATCATGAGCTCATGGAACAATGTAATGAATACAGGGAACTGTTTAGAGGTCAATACACCTTGTCAAATTAAAAGAAAGAGAAGGATATTATGAGAAAGATATTAGATATCGATTATTATTTAGATGGGTATGGTGCTATTCATACCAACTGTGTTGACAATCCTTTTGCTGCAGCAAGTGGATATTATAATATAGATAACTATTATTATTATTGTTTTTATAACATAGCATTATACAATTGGGGGAAAAATAGCGAAGAGCACTGTAGTGATATAGAACAACTCCTTTTAGAAGGAATGGGTGTAAGAATTGCAAATAGTATAGGAAATAATAATGATATTTTTAAAGTACAAGAAAGTATTTTGAAAAAATTGGGCCTAGGGATTGTTTTTAATAAAGCTGATAATATTGAGGAGTTTTTAGAATTTATTAAAAATGGGATTAATCGTAATTATCCATTAATTATGTTACCAATTAATGATACATTATTTTATTATTATCAATATATGACGGAAAACTATAATAGTCATGCTTTAATTATTAGTGGTTATGATGAAGAGCGAAAATTAATACTTATACAAGATTCATTATTTGATAGAGAATTATCAAAAAAAGCTTTCAAGGGGGAACCATTTTATAAATTGTTCTTAAAAGAGGAAGAGTTAAAGAAGATTTGGTCGATAACTCATGAATATTATGAGAAAAATAATAGTTCTTTATATAATAAAGAACTATTAAGTTTAGAAAAAGTCTCTAAACCTGAAATAAATAGTTATCTTGATTTGAGTGATGACTTTATTGAAAAAACTGATATAAATAACAGTTATTTTGTTAAGATAGTGGAATCATTTAACAATAATTCGAGAAAATTTTCAAACTTAGAATATATTTATGATTTAAGAAGAATATTTTACTTTGGACTTGTAGTGATTTTTGATATATTTGAAAAAATAAATGAGGAATCCAATTACGATGAAGATATTTATGAAGAGCTAATCAAACATAAAGTTCATTATATGAAAAGCAGAGATTTAATTATAAATAAACTCCATTATTATGCTCTGAAAAAGAAAGTGCTTACTAATGAAATTATTAGGAAAATGAAACAAGAAATAAACTCTAATGATCAAAAACTATATTTGTTATTAAAGAAAATACGCTTTAATTAAAATAAATGGTAGGTATGAGATTAGCAGGTTTAAATATCCAAAACTTAGCAGAAAGTACTTTGATCTATTTTTAATAATATTAGGTGGTGAAATAAATGTGTTTTGATGAAATGACTTACATACAGGAAGGATATGTATGTTTTAGAGAAAAATATACTAAAATTATGAATCTGTTAGATGAAACGTTCAAAAGTTTTATAAGTGAAATGAACTTTGAAGAATATCATATACCATCAATAATCAATGGTAACATTCTAAGAAGATGCGGATATTTCGATAAGTTTCCTCAGAATTTAACTGTAATCGGGAGAGCAAAAGAAGAGAATTACCCTGACATTGTTAAGGAAAAAGGTATAAACAATAATCATTTATATGTTGAAGATAAATATCTTACACCAGCTGCATGCTTGCATATATATCCAATGCTTGAAAAACAAAATATTAAAGAGAAAGTTATTACAACAAAAGAAAGAGTATACAGATATGAAGGTGAGAAATTCACAGACTTAACAAGATTATGGGAATTTACAGTAAGAGAAGTAGTTTTCGTGGGAAGCTCTGATTTTGTTTGGTCAGGGTTAGAAAAAATAAAAGAAAAGGCACTTAAATATGCAAAGAGTATAAATGAAAATGCTTATATAAAGTCTGCATCAGATAATTTTTATCCAAACAGAGTCAACGACATAAAAGCAAAAATGCAAAAGGCCAATTCATTCAAAAGTGAATTGATAATTCCGGTAGGTGAAGAAAAAGTAGCAGTTAGTTCCTTTAATTTTCATGGGACATATTTTAGTAAAACTTTCGATTTTGATAGAGAGGAAGAAATAGTTACTGGTTGTGTTGGATTTGGTATTGAAAGATGGGTAGCGGCATATTGTGATTCAGACTGTAAATTTGCAAAGGAAAAAAAGTAATCAAGTTAAAATTAAATTTGTAACAAAATATTAAAAGCATATTTAAGTAAAATGAAAAGGAGAAAATAATGGACTATCAATTATTATATGATAAAGCAACAAGAATAAATAATAATGAGACTCATGGAATTTTTAAAAATATAAATGAATATGCATTTACTTTTGTATATCCACCGCCACAGACATTATATAAGCTAGAAAAAACAGTTTTATTGAAAAAGAATGAGAGAGATATGAATGAAGCTGTTAATCTTTACATGCATATACCCTACTGTACAGGAAAATGTAAATTTTGCTACTTTTGCTGTTATGAACTTTCAAAATCTCCAATTCGTAGATCTGATTATGTGAAAATGTTGTGTAAAGAAATCGAGCTTATTAACAAGAATTATGGTGAAATGAAAGTTAAGTCTATACACTTTGGAGGCGGAACACCTACAACTCTTTCAGACGCAGATTTTAACGCAATATTTAAAGCTTTAAATGATAATATGAAGTTAGAAAAAGATATTGAGATTACTTGCGAGTCAAGTCCAGAAACTCTAACTTCAAGCAAACTAGATAGTTTGTATAAATTAGGAGTTAATAGATTGAATATTGGTATTCAAACTTTAGATGATTCAATTTTGAAATATGTAAATAGAAGACATGATAGTAAACAAGCTTTAAATGCTATGGATTTAGCTCATAAGCATGGGTTTAGTAATGTCAATGTTGACTTGATATATGGTTTACCAGAACAATCACTTGAAACTTGGGGCAATGATTTAAAAAAAATTACAGAAAGGGGAGCTCAGTCTATTAGCACTTATAGATTAAGAGTACATCCGTCTGGAAAATTGGCAAATGAGAAAAACCTAAACAAAGAAAGTGAATTGATTAGAAAGTATGTTAAAACTCTTGAGATTATGGATGGAGCTGGGTATGTTCAATGTTCTTCGCATAAGTTTGCTTCTGAAAAAGAATTTGTTCAAAAGCAAATAGTTAGTAAAAGAGGAATTAAGAAGAATGAATTACTTTCAATTGGAATGTCTTCATATGGATATTTAGGAAGTACTCTTTATTGGAATTGCCGTGATATTGGTAGTTATCAAAATAAACTAAATAACAATGAACTTCCTTATGAAATAGGGTATGAATTAAATAAGCGAGAGCAAATGTCAAAAGCTTGTGTATTAGGTCTGCATAATCTTGACGGAATAGATTTAAGTATCTTTGAATCACACTTTGGCACGAAGTTCCAAGCGGTTTTCGGTAGGTTAGTTAATAAATTAGATGAGTTAGAATTAATAGAGCTTAGTGATCAAAGGCTGAAGTTGACAAAATTAGGTATGGTTTTTGCTGATGAAATAGCTATTCAATTCTACTCAGATACTATAAAAAAACAATTAAATGATAAAGGTTTAAGATACGGAATATTTTTTGATGAAATATTGTAGTTGAAAAGAAAGGGGATTTTATGTATTTATTATGTTGTTATGCTGAATTTAATTGCATTATTGAATATTGCGAAAAATCTGTAGATGATATTGAGCAGTTTAAAAAAGAGTTTGGAGTTTATTATGTATGTGATGATATTGAAAAAAGCGATGTAGATATTTTGAAAAGTGATGTTACGATTAAGCTGATGAAAAAAGCAAAGGCCAATTCAAACGAGAAATTTGAAGAAAGTACAAGAGTTAGAATTCATAGTTCGCATAGTAGAAATATAAAGTATTTACTTGATGGTTCAATTCATACACAAAAAGATGCATTACAGCATGCGCTCCTTAAGGAATATAATGATAAGGCAGAGTATTTTATAGAGGGTTCAAATACTATCGTAAATGTGAGTGTGAAAAATAGTTATATGGAAATCATTGGTGACGATATTTACAATGACTTGGTATATATATATGAGTCATTATTAGGTGCATTTGTTGAGACAATTGGCGGAATCGCATTACACGCAGCTAGCTGTAGCCTTAATGAAAAAGGTATAATAATTTGTGGTGAATCAGGAGCAGGAAAAACAACTTTATTGTTCGACTTAATAAATAAACTCAATGCTAAGTTTCATTCTAATGATAGATTAATTGTATTTAATGATCCTAAAAAAGACAAACTGACTTCTTATAGCATTCCAATTCCTGTGAATGTTCCTATAAAGACTATGAGAGCAATGGATAAATGGAAGGATAGAGACGTAGTAAAAAAGGCAGAAGATAACACAAAAATTCGTTTTAAGGTAAATGAAATTCCGATACTTTTTTCTAATAAGTTAGATTATGAAATTGAAGTGAATTATACTATATTAGTTAAGTATAACTCATCTGAGCCAAAAGTAGAACGTATTTCAGCAGAGGAAATTCTTCAAGAGATTGAACTTTTAACACCGTATGATGAATGTCATCCTAAATGGTTACCTTTATTTAAAAAAGATTTAAAGGAGAGAGAAGTTAGCGATGAGTTTTTAAAATGGCTAGAGAAAATTACCATATTAAGAATTTCAGGCAACAGTCACATTTCGGCTTTAGAGGAAGTTATGGAAACATTCAGCTAATATATGGTCAGGAGGATTCTAATATATGAGTACTTATAATAATGTTATTAGGCAAGTAAGTGAAGAACATATTTATGGAATTATAGATTTGTTTAATAATAATTATAACAATAACTATCATTATGAAGATTTTTTATCACCTTCAAAAATTAAAGCTCTTTTGAACACTGACAGGTTTAAAGGGTGGGTAGCTGCCTCAGAGAATGGAAAAGTAATAGGTTTTTCAGGTTTATACATTGAAAAAAATAATAGCATTAAGAATATAAAACTAGCTCATTTACTTGTTGACGATCATTATAGGGGGAATGGGATAGGAAACTTGCTTGAAAATGCTAGGGAAAATTATTACTCTCAACTAGATGAGTCGCATATAGTCAGAGTAAGTTGTGTTGAAAAACCTGTTTATTCAATTAAGTTAAAAAAGAAAAGAGGATTTAGTATTCTAGGGTTAAGATTAGCATATAGACCAGTTAAAGGAGCACATAGAACAAACAGCGTTTTAATGGGATTACTTAATATTAAGAGTATAGAATATAATGCATCAGGCATAGAAAAACCTTCAGAGAAGACATGTCACTTGATATCTACTGTTTGTAGAAGCACAGGTGTTCAAAGAAACTTTTTAAAGAGGAGAGGTAAGTTCTTGTGCAACTATGAACTTAGCATTAACGGAAAGCTTGGAAGAGCTGTTGCAAAGGTTTCCTATAAAGAAAAAGGTGTTCCAATACAGGAGACTATTGATAAATTGAAGTCAAGTTCGTGTTCATATAAAGCTATTTTGGTTGATGCTCAAAGTTATGGATTTGCTCAAATCGATCATGAGTTGAATGAACAACAATTTTTTCCAGTAGCATATATACCTAACTTTGGGGGAGGAACTGACTGTATTGAGTATCAGTTTATTGACGAAAATATAACGTCAGAAGAGTATCAAATGAAAATCAATGAATTACTTACATTATAAATAATGGGGAAAAGTATATAAATAATTATTTTTATAGTAATAGAATAAAATTAATTTCATAAGTGAGTAGCTTATGAAATAGGAGGTCAAAATGAAAGTAGCATTAGCTTATTTGCCATCAGAACAACAATTTTTACCAATGCCCCCCTTAGGAGTAACGGTTCTTTCTTCTTATTTGAAAACATTGGAAATAGAAAATGATGTTTTTGACTTAGAGCTTGAATTATGGTTATCACAAGGTGGAAAGAGTAGTCAAAATGCAGAAAAAAATATCAATGAAATTGATAATAAGGATATAGATTTTGAATCTACACTTGAAAAACTATTACCATATGAAATAGTATGTTTTTCAATGATGGGGAAAAGACAAGAACCATATTTAGTAGAAATATCAAAACTATTAAGAGCTAAAAGTACTAAACTTAAGAAAATAATAGTTGGAGGAGCATTCTTCACAAATGAAAATGTAGAAAATTTCATAATATCATATAAAGATATTATTGATTATGCGATAGTTGGTGAAGGATGGAAACCTCTATCAGAATTAATAGGTAACTTAATTAAAAAAACTGAGATAAATTCAATTCATGGAGTAGCATTATATGATGAAAAAGTAGGGTACTGTTTTTGGGAAGAGGAAATGTGGGATAAAGATTTAACAGTGCCTGATTATTCTCAAGTAAACACAGAAGGATATATTTTACAACAGAAAAAGTTGTATGGGTTAGAAGATGAATCGATAATGTATCAATTATTAGTAGGAGATAGAAATTGCCCATATAGTTGTAGTTTTTGTAGAATAAGTAAGAATACTAAAAAAGTAAAAGAAGCATGCAAAATAGCCGAAGAGATGGTAGCCTTAAATGAAAGATTCGGATGTAGTAGATATAGTTTAGTTTGTAATGAAATGAATCCAACACCAGCGTACCTTAATGAGTTTATTGAAGTATTATTAAACAGTAATAAGAAAATTGACTGGTTCTGTTATTTAAGACCTAATAAGCTTTCATACGATACATTAGTTAATGTTAAAGAAGCTGGTTGTAACCTTGTAAGATATGGAGTAGAAAGTGGAAGTCAAAATGTTCTAGATCACATGAATAAAAAATTATATGTGGAAGAGATGGAACAGATTTTGAGGGATTCGCATAATGCTGGAATTTGGAATCACATAAACATAATGACAGGATATCTACATGAAACAGAAGAAGATATAGAAAAAACTATTTCATTTATTGATCAAAATCATAAATATATAGATAGTGTTCGTATCAATACATTCTTTATACCTTTTGGTTCGCCAATACATAAAAAACCTGAAAAGTATGGAATAAAGTTAATTTCAAATGAAGGAAGTCATATTGTATTTGAACAACCAGATTGTAGTTGGAAAGAGAAGCAGGAGCAAATAAAGCAATCAACAAAACGAGTTTTAGATAAATGCATAGAACTAGGGGTATGTTTCGGTGGAATTCTACCACACTTTGTTTCAACTGCAATATCTCATTTCGGTAATAAAGAAAAAGCTAAAGCATGGTTAAAAGAAAACCATTCTTACTTGTGGGAACCTCTATCTCCAGATACCGCAAAATGGAGATTAGCACACCCAGAAAGACCAGAAATAGAAATAAATCAGTGGGAAGAAATTGCCGGGAAGAGAGGCGCTAATTATCAATTAGCAATAGATAAAAATGAATAATAAAGAGCGTTTCCCTAATGAATGGCAAAACGAGCTATTTGAATTGATTAGGTATACTTCATATGAAGAACATGGAATAAGAGAATGTGCGGAATATATTAAAAATATGTTGATATCACTAGATTTAGATGTTAGAATTTCAAAAAATTCAGGGGCACCAAGTATAATGGCAAGAACAAAAGGAGTTTTTGAAAAAATTATTTTATTGTACTCGCATTACGATGTTAAGCCTGTAAGAAACCCAGAGCTATGGGAGAGTGAACCCTTTGAACCAACAATCAGAGAAGGAAGAATATACGCAAGAGGAACAGGTGATGCAAAAGGGCAATTGTTCGCTGCTATTAAGGCCATCGAAAAGCTAAGAGAAAAAAACGTGATTAATAGCAAAGTTGGACTTGCTCTTTTGTTTGAAGGGGAAGAGGAGAGTGGAAGCACATCGCTTAAAGAAATATGCAGAGATAATAAAGAGTTCCTTAAAAATGATATGATTATTGTTTTAGATTCTCATTGGGTGGGAGAAAGTCCAGTAGTTTCATATGGGTCTAGAGGACAAATATCATTAATATTATCATCTAAAGAAAAAAATATGGAAGGTTCACTTCATGCTGGGAACTATGGAGGGATACATGTAGGTGCTGCTCAAAAAATGATTAAAGCTATTGCAGAGTTTTATGATGGCAAACATGTAAATTTACCTGTGTTTTATGAAAATATTGAAGAAGACGACTTTGGTCCATTTGGACCAGTGTTTTCAGTTTGTGCTATTAATGGTGGAACAATAAGAAGAAGTCTTATTCCGCATGAGTGTAAAGCTTTAGTAGATATTAGATTAATATGTAACCAAAATAACGATAAAATAATTGAAGCGATAAAAAAATTCTTTAATGAACGTGAAATTCATGTAAAGGTAAGACAAGTAGCAAAACCAATTAAAACAAAAGCAAAAGAAAATCATATAAAAATACTAAAAGAATCGATTGAACAAGCTTTTAAAAAAAACACAATGGTATTACCGTATATAGGTGCATACATCCCATTAGAACCTCTTTTAGAGTTAGGTGAACATATTTATGTTGTTCCTATAGCACAAAGTGATGAAAACAATCATGCTCCTAATGAAAATATTATTTTAGAACATATAGTTAGAGGAATAGATATGATTATTTCAATTTATGAAAAAAGCTGTTGTGAATAGAAATGTTTTCACAGGATAGGTTTATACGTTAGAAAAACTAAATATTTAAAATTACCGAAATATATAAATATGTTCAATCTAAGTTAAAAATGAAAAAATAACTTAGATTGAAATGAGGAGGGACGAATGAGTATCGTAGAAATGGCTAAAAATCCTGATAGGCTTCTTTTAAATAATGGAGCTAGTAATAATAATGATGTAAAGAAAGATTTCACTGTTAGTGAGAAAAATCAAATTGTTGAGTGTCCCTCTTGTAATGAATATATCGAGAATAAAATATTAGATTTTTCATTTGGTGTTTGTAACAGATGCGGGTATCATTTTAAAATAGGCAATGAAGAAAGAATAAGGTTATTATTTGAAAGTGAAAACATAGAGTTCTGGGATAAGAATATAAAAACATCTGATCCTTTGAAGTTTCCTGGATATAATGAAAAAATTAAAAGAAGCATAGAAATATTGAATATCAATGATGCTGTTGTAACAGGATGTGCAAAGATTCATGATAATAAAGTAGGTTTTGCAATAATGGATTTTAGATTTATTATGGGTTCCATGGGAACAATTGTTGGAGAAAAAATAACTCGAATGGTTGAAAGAGCAACTAAACATAATTTACCGATTATCATTGTAACTGCTTCTGGAGGAGCAAGAATGCAGGAAGGAATTTTTTCATTGTATCAAATGGCTAAAGTAAATGCTGCAATAAAAAAACATAATGATAAAGGGCTACTCTACATTAGTGTTTTAACTAATCCTACTACTGGGGGAGTTACAGGAAGTTTTGCTTTGGTTTCCGATATAATAATTTCTGAACCAGATACAACAGTTGGGTTTGCTGGTAGAATGATTATTCAGCAATCGTCCAAGGTAACTTTGACAGATGAGTTTCAAACAGCAGAATATATGTTAAAACATGGGTTTGTTGATGTCATTTCTAATAGAAAAGATTTAAAAAAATTATTAGATAGGTTATTGAAAATTCACAAAAAAAAGCGAGGGGGGGTAAAAGGATTTATAAAAAAGAAACATACTAAATCAAAAAAACATTTGTTGTTAAATAATGACGCATCAAATTATTTAACAGTATGGGAGACTGTAAAAATAGCTAGACATAAACAAAGACCAAATTTCAAAGATTACATTAATGGTATGATAGATGGATTTATTGAATTACATGGTGATAGAAATTGTGCGGATGATAGTGCTATTGTTGGAGGAATTGGTTATTTAAATAATATACCTGTTACTATAATTTCTAATGCGAAAGGGAAAAACTTCAAGGAAAATGTAGAAAGAAACTTTGGGATGGCAAGACCAGAAGGTTACAGGAAAACTTTAAGGCTTATTCAAGAAGCAGAAAAATTTAAGAGGCCTGTTATAATGCTAATTGATACACCAGGAGCATATTATGGTGTGCAAGCTGAAGAGCGAGGTCAAGGTCAGGCGATTGGAAAATGTATTCTTGAAAATTCAGCGATTAAAACGCCTATTATTTCAGTCATTACGGGTGAAGGTGGAAGTGGTGGGGCATTAGCTATGGCAGTCGGTGACTATATTATGATGCTTCAAAACTCAATATTTTCTCTCATATCTCCAGAAGGATGTGCTTTAATATTATTTAAAACTGTTTTGAAATGGAAAGAGATAGCAGAAGATATGAAGCTTACTGCTAAAGATTTATATGAATTCGGAGTAATTGATGAAATAATTCCAGAAGCTGAAGGGGGAGTTCATACCAATCAGGAGTTGACAATAAAGAATGTAAAAGAACGATTATATGTCAATATATTAAGACTCATATCAGTAAATGAAAAGAAGTTACTTCGAGCAAGATATGAAAAAATAAGGTACATTGATAAACATGTAATAAACGAAAAGTAATTTCGTTCTTCAAATAATTCATGTACAAAAACATTTGTGTTGATTTATGTTAGAAGGTATAGAAAAGTTGGAGTAAAAAATTGGGATAGGGGTGCAAAAATTTGTTGAACATTTTTTTAAGCAACAAACATATTACGATGAGTATGAATCATTTTGCTTCCAGAATTTTGTTAGACAGATAATGGAGTATTTTTGTGTGGATAATGCAGAATTTTATATAAACACAAGTTTAAGTATAGTTTTAAAGCTTGATGGGAAGTTTAATTTCAAAATTTGAATAGATGAAAATTTTAGGGGGATTTTGCCCAAGCTTAAGGAGAAAGCTATTAGATATTATCCAAAAGAGAAAAACAAAATTGAAGTTTGGAACGAAAATTTAAGAAAGTTAAAGTCTTGGATACCAATAATAACAGGAGTTGACTCATATTACTTAGAGTATACCCCTTACTATAAAACTAGTCATGGGTTTCACACAGTGATATTAACTGGATATTCAGAAGAAGAACAAAGAATCAATATAATAGATAGTATGGCTCCATGGTTTTATAAAGGAAGCATGGATTTTGAAAATTTTATTGAAGCAAGAAATTTCCCAAATGAATTTGATGGAGGTATTTATAGTGGGGTCCCAATTTTAAATAATTGGGAAGAAGTGGATAACGATGGTTGGAATGCTGACGTTTTAGAACTAATAAAATCTAATATTAGATTATCAATTAAGCAATGTTATGATGAACCAGGCGACGGAAAGAACAATTATAAAGGAATAAATGTTTTAAGTAGAATAGTTGATATTTTAAAAGATGTGAATGATATAGATATAGATAAAAGAAGAAATTATCTGCAAAGAGTGTATATTGGATTATATGCTATACTTAAAAGAAAAATGTTATTCAAAAGATTTATATTAAATTCGTATAAAAAACAAATATAGATGAGTTCAAGAAGTATAGTGAAGCAATTGATATTACCAATCAAGAGTGGAGGAAAATGCCAGATATAATCATGAAAAGTATATACTCATCTAGAGGAAATATATTAGATGGGATAGTTAGGAAGATAGAGGAACTTATAGGAGAGGAAAAAGTATTAGAAGTATATCTTCTTAGTATTAATGATATTTTGACTTAGTCTTTGGAGGAGAATAAAATGAATGCTAATAACCTTATAGAATTATGGAATAAGCCAGTTGAGGTTAACAGTTGTAGTACTGCAGTAGTATGTAAAGATAAATCTTATACATATGCTGAAATAGATGAAAAATCCAATCAACTAGCTAGAATGTTAGTAAACATGGGTGTTAAGTTTGAATCTCTGGTAGGAGTATTTTTAGACAGTTAAGATAAGTATATAGTAAGCATTTTAGCGACTTTAAAAGCTGGTGGTGCGTTTATACCAATCGATTTATCTTATCCAAAAGATCGTGTAGAATTCATTATTGAAGATAGTAAAATTGATATACTGATATTAAAAGAAGAATGTACAGAAGATATAGAATTTAATGGTAAGCTAGTGAGTGTGTGTAATGAATTAATTTTTTATAAATCACCTATTTATAAAATCGAAGGTATTAAACCGGATAATTTAGATTATATCATTTATACTTCTGGAACAACTGGAATACCCAAAGGGGTAATGATAGAGCATAAAAGTGTTGTTAATCTTGTAAAGTGGTTTGATTCTAAATATGACATTAAAAAGAATAAGAATATTATTCAAATAACAAATATATCATTTGATGTATCAATTGAAGAAATTTTTGGTGCACTATTAAATGGAGGAACAGTATTTATTCCGCCACCTAAAAATGTTCGAATTCATAGAAAACACTTTAGTGAATATATTAATTCAAAACAAATAAATATTATTCAAACAGTTCCAGTAATATTAAAGGAATTGATATTGGAAAATGAGAAATTAGAGAGTTTGAAAGTGATAATTTGTGGTGGTGAAGCTTTATGTGAGGAATTGAAGAATTCAATATTGAGAAAAGGTTATTCATTATTTAACCATTATGGACCGACTGAAATAACAGTTGATGCTACTGGTTGTGAATGTACATTGGTAGAAGAAGTGTCAATTGGTAAAGCAATAGACAATATGTATTGCTGTGTAATAAATGAAGAAAACAGAGAGGCAATCGTGGGAGAAGTTGGTGAGTTATACATATATGGAGTAGGTGTATCCAGAAGATATTTGAATAATCCTCAATTAACTAATGCTGTATTTGTTAAAATTTACATGGTAATGAAGAAAAATGTACAAGACAGGGGATTTAGTAAAATACAACGATAGAGGTCAACTGATTTTTATAGGAAGAGTTGATGAGCAAATTAAAATCAGAGGTAATAGAATTGAATTAAGAGAGATAGAGCACCATTTACTAAGGCATCCAGAGATAAATTAAGCAGTTGCTGTAGTTTTAGAAGAAAAAAATGTAAATAAAAAACTGGCAGTATTTTGGGTAGTGAGTATTGGAGAAGGAGATACAAAAGAACATTTGGCAAAATATTTGCCTCCGTATATGCTTCTAAATTACTCTATGAGAATAGATGAATTTAGCTATACAATAAATGGAAAGCTGAACAAAGACTTCTTAATTGAAAATTGAATAACCAGAGAACAAGTGAAAAAAAGAATATTGAAGGTTTTGAGAAAGACCATAAAATAATAGAAATTTTAGCAGATACAATAAAAATTCCAATTAAAATCATAAAATAAAAGTAAATAATTTACAAGGAAGTAAAAACTAAATATATAATGACTGTTTTGATGTGCTTAGTTTAAAGTTTAAATTCAGTTTAAAAAAAAGAAAGGAGTTATAAATGAAATTAATACCAATAACGATTGAAAAAAAACTATGATTGTTTTGATATGCTCATAAATGCTATATGTAACTAGAAAAAAATTGACCATAGAATGTTTTTTTGTGAAAGTTGGGGATTTAAATATAATAGGGAGACAGATGATTCTTTTGTTATATCTAAGAATCTGTCTGTTAATAGAGGTAAAGAATTTGAGTATTTAAAAAAATATTATGGTTTAGATATTAAAGATTATGAGTCTGATACTGATGTAATCCCCTTTATTGTAAATGAAATAAAAAATGACTCACCAGTTATTTTAATGATTGATTCATTTTGGTGCCCGTGGAAGTTTAGAAATTATCACAAGCAACATTCTTTACATTATATAATAGTAAATGGATTTGATGAGGAAAAAGGAGTATTTTATTGTTTAGATAACCAGTATGCAGTAAACGGTGGTGAAATAACCAAGGAAGATTTAGAAAATGCATGTTAAAAAGTATTATATCTCAGATTTGATAATAAAATTTCAGATATAAACTCAAAAGAAATACTTAATAATGTTATAGCAAGAGTAATTGATAAAGAGGGAAAATTTATATTTGGCAGATACATTGAAATGTTTAGTGAAGATATGTTTAATTATATGGATATTGAGAAAGAACTTGAGAATTATCATAATAATCCGGGGACAGCTGTAATATTTCAACGAATGACTCAAATAGGATTTACAAGGCATAAATTTGCAATAACTCTTGAATATATTCAAAGTATAGATGATGAAATGAAATTCGATGACATTATTGAAATGTTAAGGGCTGCTAGTGTTAAATGGAACGAAGTTGTTGCCATGCTTCTGAAATCATATTTCATGAAGAAACGTGAGAAGATTTATAGTAGAATTCTGGTGAAGTTATCTAAAATTAAAGTGCTTGAAGAAGAAATTGCAATGAATATTTTAGCATCTATCAACGGTAAGAATAAAGCTAAAAAAATTAGTGTACAGTTGAGAACAATCGAAGAAATAGAGTTTAGTCCTGACTTTTACAAATTTATTGATATAAGAGAACATTTAAGTAACAATGGTGTTTTTAATAGAGAATCGATAGAGTGTGATTCAGAACTGTCTAATCCTAAAAGATATTTTCTACCTAGCTTTGAAATTAATGATGGTGAGATTAGCATAGAGAAAATCAAATTTAAAACATTTAATTTTAATAATAATGATGTTGACAATATTGCTTGTACAGGATAGGAGATAAATATAAATGAAGATGGTTATAACAAACTTATGATTTTATAATGTTCTGAATTTGGCGATTTTGATGAAAAAATTGAAATACATTATGATAATGAGGAAATAGAAGTTGTTGATTTTAGAACTGTATCGTGGTTTTCAGCAGCACCTAGAGACAATAATCAAATTAGTTTAATGGGTAAAGGTATAGTTAGAAGTAATGATGATGTAAAGGTATATCCATTTGAAGTTGCTATTTATGCAAATTATTATAATTTAAATCATGTAGATTCAAAAATAAGAATGATTAAACCACCTGATTACATAAACATACATATTTTTGAAATTACAATAGGGAAATAGCCAAAAAAGATAGGGATAATATGAAAATGTAATAATGAAGAAAATAGCCATCAGTAAACTTTCATTAATATGATTTGTATATAGACATTTTGTTAAGTAGCTCAGTGAACTCTTTTCAAAGATTGATTTGAATAGGTTAAAAATGAATCATCTGGTACTGATTTCTGTAAATAACATAGTTCGCCATTTCATTTGAAAATGTCAAGAATGCTCAAATGAGACTAGTTGTAGCAATATAAGTGAGGATAGCATTGAATTATGCCCATAGTCACTTTTTAAACGATATATCAAATATACTTCTAAGTAAAAGATACTGTAATAAAAGTCTTAAGATGAAATTAGTTTTAAGTAATTGAACAAAGCCAGTTGGCTTTGATTTTGCATAAGATTTTACTTCTTTGGATTGTTTATGAATAATAATTTCATTTAAATTGCTTAGGCAATTGTGATTTTTTCTATCAATTTATTTTCGTCATATTGGAGGAAAATACACAGTTTTGATTATTAGAATTACATGAAATGAGATGTTGAAAAATTCTCTAATACCATAATAAACGTATAATAATTAAGGAGTATAACATGAAAGACTTTGAAATAATTGATAAAGATTTAAAAATTGGATTTAGTTGTAGTTTAATGAATATTTCTTCAATTTTGGAGTTAAACAATATTTTGTATAAATCATTTTCTTATACAAGTTTTGATTTTATATATAATGAAAATAAATTCACTGAATTTGGAATAGAACTAGAACCTAAAGATTGTGTATCCAAGAACAATGAATTAATAATAGAAAAAAATGTGAAATCTGTTTTAAGAACAGACTACAATGAATATATGAGAATTATGATGAATAGAGCTAACTATTGTCAGATGAAGAAATTGAATTCTGAGCAGAAAAGTAATTTACATATAATAAAACGGAATTTTTTAGATGAAGATATCCAAGTTATAGTTCCCTTTGATCATTATTATGCTTATGAAGAAATAAAGAAGGTTAGTTGCAATATTCACCACTTTCATACAGCAATGCATAAAGTGCTACTTGCAGATATCGATTTTGAGAAGAACAAAGCTTATATAATTGATAAATTCCATTCCTATAAAGGTGAGATAGACTTATCTATTCTAGAAAAATGTATGAATTCACAGTATCTAGAAGATGATTATTGCTTTATTCTATCTAATTTAAATCTTGAAAATAAGTCAATAGATGAAGGGGTAGAAGATTATTTTATAAAAAATATCAATGAAACCATGAATGATAATATAGAATTAAATGGTCTTCAGTACAAAAAAAATATTTCTGCACTTCGCTCAGTTAAAGAAGATATTAGTGAGATACTAATAAATTTATATTCCCAGAAAAAAAAGTATGCACCTCAGTTTTTTACTGAAATTATAACACCAATAATATTGCAGAAGATTTCATTTAATAACTTAGTATCATACTATAGAAAATATTTCAAAGGAATTTCAATAGAGAACTTATTAGAATTAACAGCAAATAGTGAAGAACTTTGGAAAAGAGCTGATATTTTATGTGACAAGTGTTTTTTAGCGGGAAAATTAATTTATGAGTATGAAGAAAAATTTAAAAAATTGTTTTTTAGTATATATGAAAATGATTGTAGAGTTTATGAAATTATGAATAATTTTGCTAATAAAAAATATTTTTAATTATTTTGGAGAAATTGAATTATTTATTGATATAACTATAGAGTATGTAAATTAAAATATTACTTTGAAAGAGAGGAAAATAAAATATGCAAAACATGAAAGAAAAAATAATTAAAACAATAAACTTTGTTTTAGGAGAAAATGTGGTTACTTTAGATGATTTAGATTTAACTTTAGAAAATGTAGGATTAGATTCATTAGTGTTTATTCATCTGGTTCTTGAATTAGAAAGTGAATTAAATATTGAAGTACCAGATGAATATCTGATATTAGCACAATTCAATACAGTTAATAAAATATATGATATAGTAAAAAAAATATCTAGTGATTGTGCATAAAGGAAATGAAAACAGTAAGTATAAAGAGTTTGAGAAATAAATACTACTTTTGATAAAAAGCCCCTATAAGCATAAGATAAGTAATTATTTTTATGAGTTTATAGGGGTGAGTTAAGTTAGGTGATTCATAAAGAAAATGTACTCATTAAACATAATTAAAATTATAGGAGGAAATATGAATTATATTGATATAGTAAATAATATTAGAGAGTTAGAAAAAGGTTTTAAGCTTAATCTAGATGAGAATGATGTAAATAAATTACTTTCTATATTCGATGATCATGGATGCTATTATCTATCTAAAATGTTAAAAGGGAAAAGAAGTGACTCAATGGATGCAGAAAATTACATATACAAGTATTATGAATTTTCTGTTGATTTATTTAAAAAACTATCCAAGTATAATATTTCTTATGCAGTATTAAAAGGTGTTCCATTAAGTTTAGCTGCATATAATGACGTTAGTTTAAGAAAATCAACTGACATAGATATTCTTGTAAGCCAATCAGATGTAAAGCAAGTAAAAAGCATACTTAATGAATTAGGATTCAAACAAGGAGAAGTAATAGACGGCAAATTTGTTCCGATTAGCAGAAAGCAAGAATTGTTTTATATAGCAAATTCACATCAAATAGCACCTTTTTTTCTGGAAACAAAAGAGAAGAAAATGCCGTTTATAGAAGTCGATATAAATAAACAAGTGATGTGGGGAGAGAGTTCAGTTAAGCTTGATGTTAATGAGTTTTTGGCGAACACAAAGAGCTGTAAATTATCAAACGAATTAGTATTTTGTACATTAGATCCTGTTCATTTTTTCATATCATTATGTCTGCATCACTATAAAGACATGAATTCTTATTATTTGTTATTTGTTAAAAACAGAATCTCTTTAAGAATGTTTTGTGATATTTACTATTATTTGAAAAATAACTATAACATATGTGATTTAGATTCGCTGCTATATTATAGTGAAAAATATAATGTAAAAGAATACATATATTTTTGTTTATATTATTGTGATAAGATATTTGATGATGATTTGATAAAAAATTATTTAGGAAGATTTAAAACATCAAAAGGAACTGAGTTAATTGAATGCTATGGATTGAATGAAAAGGAACAGAAAAAATGGAGTATAAGTTTTTTAGAGCGTATATTTAATAAAAATTTATCAGAATACTTAACGAGAAATTTAAGTGAAAAAAACATGCAAAAAATTAATTACAATATTGAAAACTTATTATAATTTTTTCATGATGTACATATGGTTATTGGATTTTAGATGCAATAGGAGATGAATTTGAATATGCACAATAAATTAAGTGAAATTATGAATAAAAAAATTAAAATAGACAAATGTGAGTTGATAGATTTAAATATTACAGTTATTAGTGATATTGTTTTAGAACCTTTTCTACTTTTGTACTTATTTAAGAAATTTGTACAAGCTGGGCGACGTGTTAAGTTAAATTATATTTTGGTAGACGAATTAATAGATAAGAAAAAGATGATTAGAGAATCTGAGTTATGTATAGTTTGGATGAATTATGAAAATCTTTTTTCAAAAAGGAATCAAAGTTCTAGAAATGTTTTAATAAGTGATGTTTTAGATCAAATGGAATTGATTAACAAAAGTTTAAGCGAGTTCTCAGATACACAGATTATTTGGATGAGTTTCGAAGATTATTATGATAAAATAAATCTATGTATCGGAAACATATTAACTGATTATACTGTTGTTGACGAAATAAATAATCAGTTAAAGGCGATAGTTATACCAAAATCCATACTTATCGATTTAAAACGTTTAATTGCATTGGTTGGAATTGGTAATGCTTACAATTTAACATTAAAATACAGATGGAACTCTATCTATAGTGAGCATCTTATTGAAATCGTAGTTAATGAAATTTACAAACAATATTGTGTTATTAGAGGGTTAACTAAAAAATGTATTGTTTTGGATTGTGATAATGTTTTATGGGGAGGCATTTTAAGTGAAGATGGAGTTGAAAATATTAAAATAAGTAATAGTGGAATAGGTAGAATTTACCAAGATTTTCAGAGATATTTACTTAGGTTGCATAATTTAGGTGTTATTTTGGCTGTATGTAGTAAAAATGATATTGAGGATGTTAAATATGTTTTTGATAATCATGATGAAATGGTTTTAAGAGAAAAACATATTGCTTACTTTAAAGTTAATTGGGAAAATAAAGCACATAATATAAAGGCTGTTGCAGAATATTTAAATATTGGATTAGACAGTATGGTTTTTATTGATGATTCTATTTTCGAAATAGAATCATTAAAGTATATAATTCCGGAAGTTGAAACAATATTATTTAAAAAAGATACAATTTTTGATCAAATATCGCAATTTAATTTAACAACAAATGTAAGTGTAGAAGGTATTGAAAAACGGATGCTTACATACAAATCTAATGAATTAAGAGAAAATTTAAAATTAGAATACAATTCATATAAAGATTATTTAAATGCATTGAGAATAAAAGTGAATATAAAAAGAGCTGACAGTACTCAATATACAAGGATAGCAGAACTAAGTCAAAGAACGAATAAGTGCACAATAGGGCGAAGATATTCTGTTAGTGAACTAAGAGAAGTACTTCAAAACAAGGAATATGATTTGTACTCAGTTTATGTGTCAGATAAATTTAGTGATTTAGGACTAGTTGGTGCATTTGGAGTGATTAAAAAAAATGAACAGTACTTTATTGATATGTTTTGCTTGTCTTGCAGAAGTGTTGGAAGAGAGGTTGAAGAGGAAATGCTGAGATATATTATTAAGAAATATAAACCAAGAGAATATTTTTTTGTTAAAAATCAGAAGAATGAGTCATTAGAAGAACTTTTCAAAAATATTATTAATGAAAAAAATATATGTGACTCTTATGTAATTGACATTTAAAAAGCGCAGTTATGAGAACTTGTGGAAGCATTTTATTTCAATGATAAAAGAAACATGGAAGGAAAATGTTTTATTAAAAGCGTAATTTTTGTTAAAACACGGTTAATAAATAGGTGTGCTTTTGTCTACTGAAACGTAAGCGTAAAAAATTAAGTACCTAGAAAGCATATCCTCTCATTGATAAACTTAAGTAAAAGATTATCAATGGGAGGTTTATTTATGTATAGAAAATTAGATAATGATGCCCGGAAGGAATATTTAAATAAATTTAACTCTATTAAAGATACAATAACTGTGAAAGATTTTTGTGTTGAGAATACCCTTAATAAGAGTCAATTTTACTATCATAAAAAGAGATTGGAAAAAGTGGAATTAGAGAAATCTCAACCCATTTTTCATGAAATTTCAATAGAAACTAAAGATGATTATTTAGAAGAAAATATTGCCACGTTAAAAGAAGTTAAAATTAATATAGGCAATGCTAATATAACTATTCCAGTTAGTGAAACTACTTTAATAGCCACAATAATTAGGGAGTTAGTTCTAAAATGTTAAATATAGATATGGTAGAAAAAGTCTATCTTGCCTGTGGCTATACGGATCTAAGAAAAAGCATAGATGGGTTAGTTATGATAGTGAAAAACCAATTTAAGTTAGATCCTTTTGATAAAGCACTATTTGTTTTTTGTAACAAGCAAATGGATAAATTAAAAATTCTTCACTTTGATGAAGGGTTTTGGCTATATTATCACCGTTTAGAAGCTAATCGCTTCAAATGCCCAGCGACAGCTGATGATGCATTAAAGATCAATATTGATGAATTACGTTTGCTTTTAAAAGGCTATGAAGTAAGAACAAAATCTAAATTTAAACCTGTAAAAGCAAGTAACTATTATTAAATAAATATCAATTCAAAGCCCTTGAAACCTAGTAATTTCAAGGGCTTTATGGTATAATAAAGGTATCAAATAAATCTAACGAGGTAATTATGAGTCACGAAATTTTAAGTAATGAACTTGATGAAGCTACTAAATTATTAATTGATAAAGTTGAATTAATGGAAGAAGAACTTAATAAAAATAAAGAAGAGATTAATAATAAGAAAGAAGAACTAAGTGCAAAGGATAAAGAAATCCAGCAACTTAAAAATGAGATAGCTTTCTTAAAAGGTGTTATATCTAATAGAAATAGAAAGATATTTGGAGCATCCAGTGAACAAGTAGATGTTAACCAATTATCTCTTTTTAACGAAGCTGAAAAATTTAGTGATTCAAAGGTGGAAGAGCCTACTTTAGAAGAAATTATATATAAAAGAGCTAAAAAAAGTAGTTACATTGGAAAGAAAGACAATTTAGCTAATTTAGAAAGAGTTGTTGTTGAACATAAATTAGAAGGTGAAGATCTTAACTGCAAAGAATGTGGTGAAAAGCTTACTCCTATCGGAGTTAAATCTAGAAAAGAGATTGTTAAATACATCCCAGCTAAATTAATAATTGAGGAGCATGTTATTTATAGCTACGCTTGTAAAACATGCGAAAGAGCCACTGGTGAAAGTAAAATAGTTTCATCAGAAGGACCTAAAACTATTTTTTATAATAGCATGGCTTCTAATGAGTTGATTGCGCACACTCTTATTCTTAAGTATCAACATGCTATGCCTTTATATAGACAAGAAGCTTACTTTGATATGATGGGAGATACTCTTCCAAGGCAAACTATATGCAATTGGACTATGTCTGCAGCGACAGCTCTTGAACCTATATATAAACATATGAAAGAGGAATTGCTTAGACGTAATTACATTAATGCTGATGAAACTACTTTAAAAGTAATTAATGACAATGGCAAGGATTCTAAATCCAAAAAATATATGTGGTTATATATGAGTAATACTAGCTTTAAGCCTGTGGTCTTATATGATTACCAAAGTACTAGATCAAGCTCTTGTCCTAAAAATTTCTTAGGAGATTTTCAAGGGTTTCTCCAAACGGATGGCTATAATGGATATAATTCCGTTAGCGGAGCTACAAGGGTATACTGCTTAGCTCATATAAGAAGATACTTCCATAATATAATAGTAGATTTAGATAAAGAAGCCCTAAAAAATTCTAGAGGAGTAATAGGGTTTAATTATTGTGAGCAAATTTACAAACTTGAAAAAGAACTTAAAGAAGTTCATTTAAACGATGAAAATTACTATGATATTATATTTAAAGAAAGAGCTGAAAGGTTAGCTCCAATCATAGATAATTTTATTGAATATGTAGAAAGAGAAATCAAGGATGCTCTTCCAAGAAGTCCTTTAGGGAAGGCGCTTGATTATGCTAAAAAGCATTTGCCAGGTTTGAAAAATGTACTCATGGATGGTTCTTTAGAAGTGGATAATAACGCAGCGGAAAGAGCTATTAAACCTTTCGTAATTGGAAGAAAAAACTTTTTATTTGCCAATACTGCTAATGGAGCAACTTCTAGTGCTAATATTTATAGTATTGTTGAAACTGCCAAGGCAAATAATTTGGTAGTAGAAAGGTACTTAGTATATCTATTTGATAATCTATCAAAGATAGATGTGAAAGATAGTGAAAGTTTAGAGAATTTTATGCCTTGGTCTAATAAGATTCCTAAAAAGATGAAAATTAAAGATAAAAAATAAATTTAATCCTAGTAAAGCTTCTATATTGCCTTACTAGGATATTTTAATACTATTTTAAAATTTGTTGAAGGTACTAAAACTTTGACGCTTACACTGAAACATGTACAAAGCGATTAACAAAAAATATTATTAGTTAAAAAAACTTCATTAATTAAAAATGAACTGAGATTTATAGCTTGGACACTAGAGAAAAAAGCATATAAAATATTTATGTAAACATATGAAGAAACAACCTTCTTGAAAAGTATTTAAATAAGTCAAGGAGGTTGTTTTATGGTAAGCGTAAAGGAATTCATGCCTAGTATATGAATACCAACCTTTGCTAAAATTGAGTTATCAATTAAAAAAGAAAGGTTGGTATATTTATGTCAAGATTATCAGAGGAGCAGGCAACTTATTGGAGTGAAGCACTAGAAAACTATCTACATACAGTGGTACTGTCTCGGATTTTTGTAAAGAGCATAGTATTGATAGGTGTAAATTGTATTATCATAGAAAAAGAGAAAAAGATCTTTGTTCTAAAAGAACAGTATTTCATGCTATCTCAACAAAGGATGACAATAACATAAGTGCTCCACACAAATATCCGAAGGATTATACTCAGATTAAGATTGAAAAAGTCAAAGCAAACAAAGGGTCATATGGAGTTGATGAACAATCAATAGA
>DAMCXN010000026.1:24100-38141 GCA_032096995.1 Aminipila sp. | reverse complement strand
TGCGAAGTGGAAAATCCACTTCGCAATAAAGTCTAACTTTTAGGGGTCACATCAATATGGGTCGGTACATTGTGCCGGCTCTTTTTTATATAAAAAAGGGAGTGCAGAGTGGCGGAAGCCACTTTTTTTATATAGGTTTAATTAATTGCCTATTTAGAAAGGACTAAAAGTAAAAGAGCAAATATTGTTAATATCATAGAAAAAAAGCTAAAAATAGAACTTATATTATGGCTGAAATTTCCAGATGAATCTAAAGCTTTAATAACTTTAACAACTTTTTTATTTTCTAGGCTTTCTAGTTTTTTCTGCTCAGAAGCTGCAAGTTCAGCTTGATACTTTTTAGATGTCTTTTTATTAAAACTTAAACCTATTAGAAAAACAGAACAAAAAAATAAAAGGCTAAGGAGAGCTATACTCTTAAAATCTATACCTTCTTGTAATATCAATTGTAAAGATAGAAAAGTTATTACAGAAAGACCAAGCCCATGTATAAAAACGTTTTTATTGTAAATCTTCATAATTATTATAGATATCCTTTCGAATTCAATTTATTAGCAGATATATTACATATAAAATTAATATATCATCTTAAATGTAAATGTCAATAATTTCAATAACCACAAACAAAATACAAAAAAGCAAAATAGTATTTGTTTTAATTAATAAAATAGCTGATTAGTGTCAAAAAACGTATAAATATACATTGTAAAGTTATGACGTAATAAAGCAATATAGGAGTAAATAATTAATTAAAGAGTACTATGTTGCTTTAATCAGACGCAGTGACAACTTATGGAAATTGTATGCAAAACCGCTTGAAAATACAATAAAACTTTAAATTTTTAGAAAATTTAAAATAAACTATTGTAAATTTATTGATAAATTTGATATAATGATTTAAAAATATACTAAAATGTATAAATGCATAAATATACGGACTTTATGAATAAATATAAAAAATATAATGAATGAGAGGGAAGAGATTCATGAGCATTATTATTAATGGAATGAAGCTAACGGTTGAGGAAGTAATCCGTGTAGCGAGATTTAATGAAGAAGTTACTATTTCACCTGAAGCACAAAAAGCTGTAAAAAAAGCTAGAGATTATGTTGATAAAAAGTTAGAAGAAGGTGCTGTTATATATGGGCTAACTACTGGATTTGGTAAATTCTCTGATACTTTTATATCCAATGATGAAACTGCTGATCTGCAAAGAAATCTTATTATAAGTCATACTTGTGCATTGGGTAAGGGTCTACCAACAGAGGTTGTTAGAGCAGCAATGCTTCTAAGATGCAATGCTCTTTCTAGAGGGAATTCTGGTATTAGACCAAGTACATTAAATACTTTACTAGAAATGTTAAATAAAGGTGTTCATCCTATTATTCCAGAAAAAGGTTCTTTAGGGGCTTCTGGAGATTTAGCTCCACTTTCTCATATGGTACTTACTATGATCGGAGAAGGTGATGCTGAGTATAAGGGAGAAGTAATGTCTGGTAGTGAGGCTATGAAAAAAGCAGGTATTCCAATTGTTAAACTTGCTGCAAAAGAAGGCCTTGCGTTAATAAATGGTACACAGATTATGACTGCTATTGGTGTAAATGTATTATGGGAAGCTATGAACTTAATAAAAGTAGCAGATATAGCTACGGCTTTAACAGGAGAGGCTTTAAATGCCATCAAAAAAGCTTATGATCATAAGGTTCATGATGTTAGAGGACATCAAGGGCAAAAGGATGTAGCTAAAAATTTACTTACATTACTAAAGGAAAGTGATAACGCTAAAGATGTAAATCCGAATAAGGTTCAAGATCCATATTCATTGAGATGTATTCCTCAGATTCATGGAGCTTCAAGAGATGCCATTCAATATGTGTATGAAGCAGTAACTAGGGAACTTAATGCGGTGACTGATAATCCACTTATTTTCCCAGATGAAGATGAAGTAATATCTGGGGGTAATTTCCATGGTCAGCCTATGGCTCTTGCTTTTGATTTTCTTAAGATTGCCATTTCCGAGCTTGCTGATGTTTCTGAGAGAAGAACTGAAAGACTTGTTAATCCACAACTTTCAGAAGGTTTACCAGCTTTCCTTACTAAACATGGAGGAGTTTGCTCAGGATTTATGATTACACAGTATGCAGCGGCATCAATGGTTTCAGAAAATAAGATATATGCTCATCCTGCTAGTGTTGATTCTATTCCTTCGTCAGGAAATCAGGAAGATCATGTTAGTATGGGAACTACAGCTGCAAGGACAGCAGCTTTAGTATTAGATAATGCTCAAAAAGTTCTTGGGATTGAATTATTTGCGGCTTCACAGGGAATTTGGTTGAGAGGAGAAACCGGCTTAGCTAAAGGGACACAGGCAGCCTATGATTTTATTAGAAAATTTGTTGAGCCTGTAGATCAAGATGTAGTTATGCATTATGAACTAAAGAAATTTGATGAGATGATTAAAAACAATTCAATAGTTGAAGCTGTTGAAGAGGTTGTTGACTTAATATAATGAAATAGAAAATTCTTAGGAGGTAATATAAATGTTAGATAATAAAAAAATAGCAGAAGCTATGACCATAAAACTGGATGATACATTACCAGAATACCCCAAATTTGAAGAAGGAAAGAGAAGAGCTCCAGATAGAGGATTTAGACTTACACCTGAGCAGACAAAGCTTGCTTTAAAAAATGCGCTTAGGTATGTTCCAGAAACATTACATGAAATATTAGCTCCAGAGTTTATGGAAGAATTAAAGACTTATGGAAGAGTTTACGCATATAGATATAGACCAGAAGGCAGAATTTATGGAAAGCCTATTGAGGAATATAAGGGTAAATGCCTTGAAGGTAAAGCTTTTCAGGTTATGATAGATAATAATTTGGATTTCGAAATTGCTTTATATCCTTATGAACTTGTTACTTATGGAGAAACAGGCCAGCCTTGTCAGAATTGGCTTCAATATAGATTAATAAAAAAATATCTTGAAGAATTAACTGAAAACCAGACGTTAGTAATTGAGTCGGGACATCCAGTTGGGTTATTTCCTTCAAAGCCAGAAGCACCACGTGTTATACTTACAAACGCTCTAATGATAGGAATGTTTGATAATCTGGATGATTGGGAAATTGCTGAAGAAATGGGAGTTGCTAACTATGGACAGATGACTGCAGGTGGTTGGATGTATATTGGGCCTCAAGGTATTGTACATGGAACATTTAATACTATATTAAACGCAGGTAGAAAATATCTTGGAGTTCCAGAACAAGGAGATTTAACAGGGCATGTGTTTGTATCTTCTGGACTTGGTGGAATGAGTGGAGCTCAGCCTAAAGCGGCAAATATAGCAAGATCTGTAGGTATTTTTGCAGAAGTAGATCTTTCAAGGATTCAAACAAGACTTGATCAAGGTTGGGTAGATGTTATCTTAGATGACGTAGAAGATGTATTTAAATTAGCTAATGAAAAAGTTGAAGCTAAGGAATCCATTTCAATTGCTTATCATGGAAATATTGTTGATTTACTTGAAAAAGCTGCGGAAGCAGAATTCAAAATAGATTTATTATCAGACCAAACTTCTTGTCACAATGTATATAATGGTGGATATTGTCCAGCAGGATTATCTTTTGACGAAAGAACAGAACTCCTTCATCATGACAGAGAAGAGTTTTGTAAGAGGGTTGACGAATCGCTGCACAGGCACTTCCAAGCTATAAAAAAATTAACAGCAAAAGGAACTTATTTCTTTGACTATGGAAATTCTTTCATGAAAGCCATGTATGATGCAGGGATTAAGGAAATTTCAAAGAATGGTGTAGATGAAAAGGATGGATTTATTTGGCCTTCATATGTTGAAGATATCATGGGACCTATGTTATTCGATTATGGTTATGGACCATTTAGATGGGTTTGCTTATCTGGTAAGAGCGAAGATCTTGATACAACTGATAAGGCAGCTATGGATTGCATAGATCCTAATAGAAGATTCCAAGATAGGGATAACTGGGTATGGATCAGAGATGCAAAGGAAAACAAAATGGTTGTTGGGACTCAAGCAAGAATTCTTTACCAAGATGCAGAAGGTAGAACAAGGATTGCTCTTAAATTTAATGAACTTGTAAGAGAAGGAAAGATTGGGCCAGTTATGCTTGGTCGCGATCATCACGATGTAAGTGGTACAGATTCCCCATTTAGAGAAACTTCAAATATTAAGGATGGAAGTAATGTAATGGCGGATATGGCTGTTCAGTGCTTTGCAGGTAACGCTGCAAGAGGTATGAGCCTATGTGCTCTTCACAATGGTGGAGGAGTAGGAATTGGTAAATCTATAAATGGTGGTTTTGGTCTTGTACTTGACGGAAGTGAAAGAATTGATGAAATCATTAAATCTGCAATGATGTGGGATGTAATGGGTGGAGTTGCTAGAAGAAACTGGGCAAGAAATGAAAATGCTCTTGAAACTTCTGTAGCTTACAATAAAAACTATGCAGGTGCAGGACATATTACTATTCCTTATGTTGCGAATGATGAGTTAGTAGAGAGTGTAGTTAATAAATTTATGAAATAAATTAGAGGTTAAATAAATGAAAAAAACATTGCTGATTAAAAATATAGGGTTGTTGCAGACTCCAATAGGTAGCTTTAGCCATAAAGGAGAACAACAAGCTCAAAATGTTAAAATTAAAGATGCCGCCATTCTTATTGAAGACGGCATCATAAAAGAAATTTGCGAAAATGGAGAACTTCCTAAAGGATCGGAAATAGTAGAAACTATTATAGATGCTGAGGGTAAGCTTGTTACTCCAGGACTTGTTGAAGGACATACTCATCTGGTATTTGGTGGGTATAGGCAAAACGAAATTCCTATGAAGTTAAAGGGAGCTACTTATTTAGATATATTAAATGCTGGTGGTGGGATCTTAGATACAGTTAGACATACAAGGCAGGCATCATTTGAGGAATTGTATGATAAATCTTTTAATTTTTTAGATGAAATGATGGCATTAGGTGTAACCACTTGTGAAGCTAAAAGTGGTTATGGTCTTGATATGGAAAATGAAATAAAGATGCTTAAGGTAATAAAGGCTCTTGATGAAAATCATCCTATGGATATGGTGGCAACTTTTATGGGAGCGCATGCTGTGCCTGATGAATATAAGGGCAGAGCGGATGATTACATTGAACTTTTATGTAAGGAAATAATACCAGAAGTAAAAAAACAAGATCTTGCACAGTATTGTGATGTTTTCTGTGAAGATTCAGTTTTTGATGTAAATCAAAGTAGAAAATATATGGAATGTGCAAAGCACCACGGGTTTGGTTTGAAAATACATGCTGATGAGATTGAAGAAATAGGCGGGTCTGAATTGGCAGGTGAAATGGGAGCAATTTCTGCGGAACATTTGATTGCCATAGGCGAAAAAGGAATGGAAGCTATGAGAAAAGCCGGTACTACGGCTATGCTTCTTCCAGCAACGTCTTTCTATTTAGGAAAAAACTTTGCTCCAGCAAGAAGAATGATAGAATTAGGAATACCTGTTTCTTTAGCATCTGACTTTAACCCTGGGTCTTGTCCATCACTAAATTTGCAGTTTGCAATTAATTTAGGGTACCTAAGATATAAAATGACACCAGAAGAAATTCTAACGGCTGTTACTATAAATCCTGCATGTGCCATAGGTACAGGAGACAAAGTAGGAACTTTAGAAGTTGGGAAGAAAGCTGATTTAGTTATTTGGGAGGCAGAAAATATGGAAATGCTCTGCTATCGTTTTGGTTCTAATTTAGCAATGCAAGTTATAAAAGAGGGAGCAGTAGTTTAATTTGTATTAAGCTAATTATATAAAAATGAGCAAAAATAATAAAAAGCCTCTTTGGCTCTAACAAAAAAGAAAAAGGAATGGAGAATTATATGAAACTAGTTGAAATGAAAGTAAATGAATACTTAGATGTTTTGAAATCTGATGCTCCAGCACCAGGGGGTGGATCTGCTAGTGCCATAGCAGGTGCACAAGGGGTAGCCTTATTTATTATGGTTTGTGATTTGACTATAGGTAAAGAAAAATATATAGAACATCAGGAACTATGTAAACAGGCAAAAAAAGAAGGTGAAATTTTATATAAGGCCTTAGTAGAAGCGGTAGATAAAGATACTGAAGCTTTTAACCTTGTTTCTTCAGCTTTTAAAATGCCTAAAACAACAGATGAAGAAAAGAAGATTAGGAGAAAAGCCATTGCAGATGGAACTTTAGTAGCTACAGAGGTTCCTTTTAAAACTATGGAGTTAGCTTATGATGCGCTACTAATAGTAGAGACACTTGAAGGTAGATCTAATGCCAATGCGGCTAGCGATTTAGGCGTAGCTGTTCTAAACCTTATGTCTTGTATTAAAGGTGCTTGGCTGAATGTTAAAATTAATCTTCCAGGAGTCAAAGATGAAGTGTTAGCAAAAACTTTTGAAGAAAAAGGTGAAAAAATAATAGCAGAATCTGAAGCTATTGAAAAAGAGTTGTATAATAAAGTTGTAAAATCATTATAAAGTTACAATATATTTTTAGGAGGAATATAAAAATGGCTAAAATAATTGAAAGTGTACCTAATATCAGTGAAGGTAGAAACCAAGACATCATTGAAGCATGTGTAGATCAGATTAGAACAACGGCAGGTTGTACACTACTTGATTATTCATCTGATGAAAATCATAACAGAACAGTTATTACATATATGGGTAGTCCAGAAGCTTGTGAAGAAGCAAGTGTAAAGCTGGCAAAGAAGGCAGTAGAATTAATTGACCTAACAAAGCATGTTGGTGAACATCCAAGAATGGGCTGTGTAGATGTTATGCCTTTTATTCCTATTAAAGATGCAACTACTGAAGATTGTGTAGAACTATCAAAGAAAGTTGGAGAAAGAATTGCTACAGAAGCAGATCTTCCAGTCTTTTTATATGAACAATCAGCAAGTGCACCACACAGACAAAACCTTGCAAAAGTGCGTAAGGGTCAATTTGAAGGAATGGCAGAAAAGGTTAAAGATCCAGATTGGATACCAGACTTTGGAGGTCAGAGGATTAATCCGACAGGTGGTGTTGTTGCAGTAGGAGCGAGACCTCCTCTAATTGCATTTAACATTAATCTAAATACTTCTGATGTTGAAATTGCTAGTAAAATTGCAAAGATAATTAGAAGATCAAGCGGTGGCTTTGATTGCGTAAAAGCTATGGGAGTAATGTTAGAAGACAGAAACATTGCACAAGTTTCTATCAATATGACTGACTTTACAAAGACTCCTCTATATAGAGTTGTTGAATTGACAAAAGCAGAAGCTGCAAGATATGGAGTAAATGTTGTAGGAACAGAAATAGTTGGACTTTGTCCAATGAATGCATTGTTTGATTCAGCAGAATACTATCTTCAGATTGAAGATTTTAATTCATCAGTACAAGTTATTGAAAATCATTTACTTTAGTTTCCTTAACATCAAAATAAAGAAATGTATCACATTTATGTGATACATTTCTTTATTTAATATTCCATTTTGATTCGGCTCGATTTTTAGAATTAACTAAATGCTCTGCAATTTTCAATTTTGCTATTTCAACATCCTTTTCTTTAATAGCATTAAGAATTTCTTTATGCTCCAAACAAATGCTTTTTAAATTCTCTTCATCGGAAACCGTTGCTCGTCTTGCTTGATGCACATATTCTTGATACGATTGAAGAATATGTGATAAAAATCTACTTCTAGTTGATTTATAAATTATTTCATGAAAAGCTGTATTTGTCTCCATGACTTTTTGGCAATCTTTACGATTTGTGTAAAACTCCATAAGTTCTATTTGCTCCTGCAATTGATTTAGACCTTCATCAGTAATTCTTTCAATAGACCATTCAATAGCTAACTGCTCTAAGGCCATTCTTACAGAATAGATGTCTTTCATATCTTGTTTAGTAAAACCTTTTGCAAAACTACCTCTATTGGGTATGTAGTCAATAAGACCTTCTGTCTCTAATTGTTTAAAGGCATCTCTAATAGGGGTTCTACTTACACTAAATTCATTAGCAATTTGATTTTCTATGATTTTTTCACCTATAACATATTCACCCATTAAAATTCTTTCTCTTAAAATTTCAACAATTTCATTTGTAAGGGAAGAGGAATTCGTAAATTTTGTATCTGCCAATTTGTTACCTCACGTTATCTGTATAAGAATATCAAAGGATATTTCTAAATATTAAGAAAAAACAGTAATATATGGGTATATTTTACCAAAAAACAAATATATTTAATAGCTTTTTTAATAAAAAAACATTGAAAAAATGTAAAAAATAGTAACAGCAAACTAGTACTAAAATATAAACGGATATAAATATATGAAAACAATATACACTACTGCATTAAAGTGGTATTACTGTACAGAATCTCTGCGATTTCAAGCTATAAGAGGTTTTGTATACAAGAATACTAAAGACTAATAAAGAACATAAAATGGGCCGCAAAATCTTGTTATCTGTTTGCTATTAGGGCTTGTTTGGTGTTAAGATAATCTTATAAAACAGATCAGAAGACTAACGAAATGAGGTTGGATGTTACATGGGAGAAAAAGAAACACAAAAGCTAGTGCTTCAAGGTAATGAAGCATGCGCTAAGGGAGCCATCTATGCAGGATGCAGATTCTTTGCAGGATACCCTATAACCCCTTCAACGGAAATTATAGAATTACTTTCTGGGGAAATGTTAAACGTAGGTGGGGCATTTATTCAAATGGAAGATGAAATCGGTTCAGCCTGTGCTATTATGGGAGCACGATGGGGTGGAAAGAAATCTATGACTGCCACATCAGGACCCGGTTATACACTGATGCAAGAAGCTATAGGCTTTGCAGCAGTAACAGAAACACCAGTCGTTATTGTTAATGTTCAGCGAGGAGGGCCTTCTACAGGGCAGCCGACACTTTCTTCACAGCAAGACATATACCAAGCTAGATATGGAAGCCATGGAGATTATGAGATTATATGTTTGGCACCATCATCTGTGCAAGAAATGTATGATTTTACAGTTAGGGCTTTTGAGCTATCGGAAAAATTTAGAACACCAGTAATACTTTTAGCAGATGAAGTTGTTGGCCATATGAGAGAAAAAATAGTAGTAGAAGGTGGTTCGAAGCAAATCAATAGTGCTAAACAATCCTTTGTTGCTTCACCACAGGCAGATTTCTTTCAAGGAGAAAATTCCTTGGTAGAAGGACAGCTACATGATGAATATGGGAGAAGAATAGGTCATTTACCAACGAATAGTGGTGAATTTATAGATAAGATAAATAAAAAAATAAAAGATAATATTGATTATATTACTGATATAGATACTTATTTTATGGAGGATGCAGATATAGCCATAGTTGCATGGGGCTCAGTGGCAAGACCTTCTATGAATGCTATAAAACTAGCAAGAGGTGTAAAGGATGATAGGATTCAATCAAAATTTAAACCTTTGATGGATATATTTAAGAAAAATAGAAGTATTGATGAAGTGATACATACAGATTATAGCCACTTAAAAGTGGGGTTAATTAAAATAAATACTGTTTGGCCATTTCCAGAGGACGAACTAAAGAGGTTAGCTAAAAACGTAGATTTGGTTATAGTACCAGAAATGAATGTTGGTAAGTACTCTAGGGAAATAGAAAGAGCTTTAAAAAATAAAAGAGTAATTGCAATGCCTAAGTGTGGCGGAGATATACATACACCAAATGAAATATTGGATAGAATACTTAAGGAGGTGGGCGTAAATGAATAGGCTATATAAGGAATATATAAAGACAGATATGCTTCCAACTCTATTTTGTCCAGGGTGTGGAAATGGAATAGTACAGAATGCCGCTATTAGGGCAATTGACTCCTTAGGTATAAAAAAAGATGTAGCGTGTGTAAGTGGAATAGGGTGTTCTTCTTGGATTCCTTGTTACTTGAAATTGGATGTTATGCATACAATGCATGGTAGGGCTATAGCTTGTGCAGAAGGGCTAAAGCTTGCACAACCAAATAAAAAAATTCTTGTATTTACTGGAGATGGTGACTGCTTGGCAATAGGAGGAAATCATTTTATTCATGCAGCTAAGAGAAATATAGACTTAACAGTAGTAATGGTAAACAATTATATATATGGAATGACAGGAGGACAAAAATCACCATCAACACCAATAGGTTCAGTAACAAAGACTTCTCCTTTTGGAGCTATTGATATACCTATGGATGGTTGTGAAATGGCTATGGCAATGGGAGCAAGTTTTGTAGCTAGATGGACGACAGCGCATCCTGTTCAATTAGAAAAGGCTATTCGAGATGGAATGGAACATAAAGGATTTTCTTTTATAGAAGTTTTGACTCAATGTCCTGTTCAAGCAGGTAAAAATGTATATGGAGAAAAAGATCCTTCTGCAATTATGAAGTGGTATAAAGATAACACTTATATATATAAGGAAGGAATGGAAATACCAGAAGGTAAAACTAGAATAGGGCTTTTAAAGCACGATAAAAATGCTAAAGAATATATTGATAGAATAGAAGAAAGATTGGCCCAGCAAGGCGTTAAGCGAGGTTAAGATTATGGTGACAATAACAATAGATAAGGCATGCTGCAAGGGCTGCGATATATGCATTTCAGTATGTCCTAAAAAGGTTTTCGTTCGTTCAAAAAATAGAAATAAATACGGAACTAATATGCCGGAGGCTGCAAATGAGAAAGAGTGTGTGCAGTGTGGCATGTGTGAAAGAATGTGCCCGGATGGTGCCATTGATGTTATAGGGGAGGACTTATAATGAGACTTAATGTAAGATTTTCAGGAGCAGGTGGTCAAGGAGTAATTTTATCATCTGTGTTGCTTGCAAAAGCATATGGTTTAGGTGAAGATTATAATATTTCACAGACTCAGAGCTATGGACCAGAAGCAAGGGGCGGAGCATGCAAGGCTGAAGTAGTTATTTCTGATGAGAACATTGACTATATGAAAGTTGATAGTGCCGATGTATTCATTGCTTTTAATCAAGCTGGATATGAGAAATATGGAAGAACGGTAAAAGAGGATGCTATTGTTTTAGTTAATAGTACTCTTGTAGAAACTGAATCTAAAAATCATTTTAGAATTCCTGCAACAGAAATTGCAGAAGAGATGGGAAAACCTTTTGTAGTAAATATGGTTATGCTTGGAGCATTAACGAAATTGTTACCTAAGTTACACTATCCAACAGTAGAGGCTGAAATAATGGAAAACTTTGTAGCAAGTATTGCGGGTATAAATCTAGATGCCTACAATAAAGGTTATGAATACATTGCAAAGCAATTAGAACAGAGAGTTAAAATGACTGCATAAATTCGCAATTATATAATTATATATTATTAACACATATTTTTAACTATTAAAATATAGTAAATATAAAAACTTGAAAGGCTTTTTTGTAATACCAAAGAAGCCTTTTTTTTGTTCATATTTTAGGGAAAAGTTTTGCACACGGCATACTTGCAGAATTTATACAATATATGTTAAAATGAAAGAACTAATAGTGTATTGGAGGTAATAATATGGCTATTTATGAGTCTGGAGAAGATTATTTAGAAACAATATTAGTTCTCCACAAAAGAAATGATATAGTGCGTTCAATTGATGTGGCATCAGAATTGGGATACTCAAAACCCAGCGTTAGCAGAGCAATGAGCATACTTAAAAAAGATGGATACATTACTATGGATGAAAAAGGCCATATTTTGCTTACCGAGAAAGGCCAAGAAGCTGCCGAAAATATTTACGAAAGACATAAAAATATTTCTAAATTTTTAATGGAAGTACTTGGTGTAAGTGAAGAAAATGCTTTGAAAGATGCTTGTAGAATAGAGCATGACTTATCTAATGAAACATATGGTAAAATTTGCGAAGTATTAGTGAACAAAAACTTAAGTATAGATATTTAATATATAAAAATAAATATATATAAAGGAAATTCTCGAGGCCGATCCCTTCGGGAATTTCTCTATAATTGGTGCAAAACCGAAAGAGAGGATTGGAAAAATGTTAAAGGAAGCAATTAGACCAGTATGGGCAGAAATCAATTTATCAAACTTAGACTACAATATTAAAAATATTATAGCTAAAGCTGGAAAAGATAAAGAGATTATTGGAGTAATTAAAGCTGATGCATACGGACATGGTTCTGTACAAGTAGCTGAGGTTCTTAAAGAAAATGGTGTTAAAACTTTTGCTATTGCAACATTGCAAGAAGCTATTACTCTTAGAGAGGCAGGAATTAGCGAAGAGATTATTATGCTAGGTCTTACTCCCGATATGTATGCTGACACAATTGTAAAATATGATATCACGCCTGTTGTATGTGATTCAGAAAATGCTAAGGCTATTTCTGAAGCCGCTAAGGCAGAAGGTAAGACTGTAAAAGGTCTTATTGCTGTAGATACTGGTATGGGTAGAATTGGATATCTGCCAGAAGATGAAGAAGCTGTAAAAGATATAAAGAAGATAAGCTTACTTTCAAACTTTAAGATTAAAGGTATGTTTTCTCATATGGCTACAGCTGATGCTTTTGACAAGACTTTTTCAAAATTGCAAGAAGAAAAATACATAGGTTTTTATGAAAAACTAAAAAAAGAAGGAATAGATGTACCTTTTAGAACTTTTGCGAACAGTGCATCTATTATGGAAATTCCATCTGTCCACTATGATGCAGTAAGACCAGGGATTATTTTATATGGATGCTATCCTTCAGACGAAGTTGATAAAAATCAGCTTTCAATTAAGCCAGTTATGTCAGTTAAGGCAAATATTATTCATTTAAAGAAAGTAGGGACAGGCTTTTCTGTTGGGTATGGAAGAAAATTTATATCAGAGAGAGAAAGTATTATTGCTACCATTGCTTTAGGATATGCAGACGGATATCCTAGACCATATTCTTCTGCCGCCAAGGTTCTTGTAAATGGTGTTATAGCACCAATAGCAGGAAACATTTGTATGGATCAATGCATGATTGATGTTACAGAAGTACCAGATGTAAAAGTTGGTGATGAAGTAATAATTATGGGCAGTGATGGGAAAAATACTATTTTGGCAGATGATATTGCAAATGCAACAGGAACAATTAATTATGAAATTGTATGTGCTTTTGGTCAACGTTTACCAAAGGTATATGTAAGATAGAATTTAAGAGTGGGGAAGTTAGAAATTTAATATTTAAAGAGGTAAATATCAGATGATTTTTGGATTATTTAAAAAGGAACAGAATGCAGATACTGTGTTTTTCAATGGAAAGATATATACACAGGACGCAGACATGCCTTGGGCGGAAGCAGTAGCATGTAAAGATGGAAAGATTATATATGTAGGAAATAGTCAAGATGTGGAATCTTATATAGGGTCAGATACCTATTCAGTAGATTTAGAGGGCAAATATATGTTGCCGGGCCTTATAAATACTCATAGTCATCCTGCCCTTAGGATTTTTCAAGATTCCTATATAGAGATTCCAGATACAAAGGATTTGGAAGATGTTATGGGAATGATATCTGATTATATATTTGATAATCCTGAAGAAGAAGCATACTTCGGATATGGATTTGATTCTAGGCTTTTAAAAGGATTTACACAGGAGGACGCAAGTAAGAGACTTGATGAGATTAGTACTGATAAGCCCATACTGCTTTTAGCCAAGGGAGAAGGAACCCTTTGGGCAAATAATAGTGCTATTAATAGGGCGAAAGAAGCAGCTCAAGAAGATGGTGTGATGATGATAACATTACCTTATTTTTTACAAGTAATAGCTCCTTTTGATTACGAGGAACTTCAAAATAAAACTATAGAGTTGGCTTCAGAATATTGTTCTAAAGGATTTACAAGTATTTTTAATGCAGGGGCTCCTGAGTTTATGGATAATATCTATCAAGATATTATTGTAAATATGATACAACAGGATATGATTAAGCAACGCTGTTTTGGAAGCTTTCAAGTTGAACGAAAAATGCAGCCTGAAGCAGCTATAAAAAAG
>DAMCXN010000026.1:0-24090 GCA_032096995.1 Aminipila sp. | reverse complement strand
ACTGAGCTAGATGACCATATTACGTGTAATACTTTGAAAATAAAGCTGATGGGGGACAAGGAAATAGATGGTGAACCAGAGGCTTTAAGAAAGTTATTATTGGAAGCTTGTGATAGAGGTTTTGATGTTCATATTGATGTGTTGGATCATAAGTCTTTTAAAGAATGCATAGAAGTTATCACTGAAATAAGAAACTCAGGATATAGAAAGAATCTCTTTATAGTAGCTTGTGATAAAGAATTTCGTAAGGACAGTGAAAGATTCTCTTTAGATGAAATGTGTTTAGACAATGTCTTCTTACAGCCATCTACAGAGTATGAGCCTTCTTACGAATATGCAGCTATAAGTGAAGCTTCAAGTGTGGAAGAAATTATAGATATATTTACCATAGATGCAGCTATATCACTTGGTGTAAATGATAAACTGGGAACTATTGAATCGGGTAAATATGCAGATTTTGCCATATTTGATGAAAATCCTTTTGATGTATTAAAACCAGCATTATTCAAAAAGCTTCAAGCAGATATGACTGTTGTAGCGGGTCAGATTGTGTATGATGTAGAAGAAGACAACATGCAAGAATGGTATGATATAATGAGCGGTATGCAGGTATAAAAATTGCAGTGGGTAAAATTACCCACTGTTTTTTTTATGGTAATTTTCTATTCAATAGCAATAGAAATCTCAGTGATATACTCATTTTCATCATCTGTTATAAATCTATTGATTAGTTGCCTTTCATATATATATCCTGTGACCGCCATGGAATTTTCAGCGGCATATTCTAAAAGCTTTTCTCTAGTATCAGAAAGAGTTTCATAACTTCCTTTATGAAAAGTGCAAAGGTACTCTCCTGCTGGGCGTGTAATAAGAGGAATAGAGTCAATGGGTGAATCAAGTTCTAAAAAAAGTTCTCTATTTTTAAATTCTCCTGAAGGTTTTAGAGAAACAATCCATCCGTATTGCCATTTCATTGAAGAATGATTATCAACAAATACGTTTGCTAGTTTGGAAAAGGTTAAAGAAAAGTCATTTGTAATATCAGAATCTTCAATTGGCAGGGTATAAAGATATTGCTCTTCAAAATATGAATAATGATATGGATTATCTTCACTATAGGTAGAACTACATTTTATTTGAGTTAATATTTGGTTAAAAGTATTTTGAGTAGTTTGAAGTTCTTTTATTTTTTCTTCCAAGGTTTGTACTTGAGAACTTAATAAATCAACTGTTTGAGAAATTGAATGTTTGTTTAAATATGATTTTATTTTTTTTAATTCAATACCGCTGGTTTTTAAAGCAAGAATTAAATATAAAGAGGAAAATTGATTGATAGAATAGTATCTGTATAGAGTATTAGGATCAGTATGATCGGGATTTATAAGATCGATTTTATCATAATAAAGTAAAGTCTGCTTTGGAATATTAAAAATTTCGCAAATCTGGCCTGTTGAAAAATAAATATTCATAAAGTTGAATTCCTTTCAAAAAAATGTTGACTATATAGTAACTATATAGATTATAATGGAAACTGTCAATTAACTAAATAAAGAATAATAGTCATAGGAGAAAATCTAATAGTTTTCAACAGGGAATCAGGAAAAAGCCTGAACAGTCTCGCTGCCGTGAAAAACTAGTAACATGCAATTATGCCACTGAAGAAATTTGGGAAGGCTGCATGGAGCGTTTTAAGTTTAAGTCGGAATACCTGCTTATGATAATAAGTTTTTTACGAGAGATGGAAAACTTGAAATGCACAATGCTAGAAAATATTAATACTAATCAGATGATTTATTTGGACATCTCTCTTTGAGGTGTCTTTTTTTTATATAAAAAAAGGAAGTGCAGAGGGGCGGAAGCCACATTTTTTATTGAGGTAAATATTATGAGAAAACGAATAAAAAATTATTGGGATGGTGAAGCATATTTTTATTGCGAAACACTTCCTGAGGAAAATGTATATGAAAAAATAATAAATTATTTAGTTAAAGCAATTCTAGGAAAATCGAATCCTTTAGGAGAGAAATTAGATATTTTAGAATTGGGAACTGGAACGGGTTATTTATTACAAGGTCTTTCAAAGATCAACCACAATATTTGGGGCATAGATATATCAAAGAATATGGTAGAAATATCAAAAGAACGTATTCATAAATCACAAGGAAAAGCTAAGGTTATGCAAATGAATGCGGAGTCCTTGCTCTTTGAAGATAACTCCTTTGATATTTTAATTGGAGATAATTTGTTATGGACATTAGAATTTCCTGAAAAAGCTTATGCAGAATGGTATAGGGTTCTTAAGCCAAATGGGAAAATTATTATAATTGATGCCAACTGGAATTTATGGAGATTTGATAAAAAACTTAAAGAAGAATATGAGCAGTATCAAAAATATCTTATGGATAAATATAAAAGGGGGACTCATCTGTATTGTGACACAATAGAAGGGGAAAGGATAGATAAAGAATTATATCTAAGTGATAAGAAAAGGCCTGATTGGGATCTTAATGTGATGAAAAAAATTGGATATAAAAATATAGATACAGATTTAGATATATCAGCGTTGGTTTGGGATGAACTGACGCTTGAATATAATAGGCAAACGCTGCCATTTATGGTTTGTGGGCAAAAATAAAACTAGAAGAAGTAAGGAGAGCAGAAATGGATAACAACAAGAGAATTAAAAATTATTGGGAAGGCGAAGCAGAAGGATATAGCAACGGAATTGAAAAAGAATTAGAGGGCTTCCAAAGAGAATCTTGGAAAAAAATTATTGCTGAAAATAAGCCTGCTTATGTGAAAGAAGGAGAACAGTTAGAAATTCTTGATATAGGTACAGGCCCAGGCTTTTTCCCAATTGTTCTAACTGAGGCAGGACATAAAGTAACAGGAATAGATATTACAGAGAATATGATTAGCTTTGCAAACTCAAACTTGGAAAAAGAAGGTTTAAAAGCTAACTTATTTACAATGGATAGCCAAGAGCTAGATTTTGAAGACAATATGTTTGACATGGCAATATGCAGAAACCTAACATGGACAATTGATGATCCTATGAAAGCATATAAAGAGTGGTTTAGAGTATTAAAACCAGGCGGAATACTTTTAGTATTTGATGCGTGTTGGTATTTACATAAGTTTGACGATGAGCTTAGAAAAAAATATGAAGAAAATGAAAAGCGCGTAAAAGAAAAGTATCAAAGAGGGATACATCAACATAAAGATCCAGTAGAAGGAGATAACATTGGGAAAAGCTTATTTATGAGCGATAAATATAGACCACAGTGGGATTTAAAGGCTTTAATTGAAGTTGGATTTTCAAAAGTATTTTCAACTATTGATATCTCAGATAGAATTTGGGACGATTTTGAAAAAGAGTTAAACGGAGTTACACCTGAGTTTATGGTAGGTGGAGAAAAGTAGAAATATGAGTTCATATATTAGATTGCTTTCTTTTTTAAAGGGCTTTAAAAAAGAGGTAGTTATAAAAATACTTATCGGGTTAGGCATGATTGCAATGAGCTTTCTTCAAGTATTTATGTTAGCAAAAGGAATCACAGCGGCTTTTGATAAAAAATCTATGTATACGGTCTTGCTTTGCCTGCTGGTGGCTTTAAGTGCAATTACAGTACGTTCTTTCTTATTGCGTTATCAAGAAGGATATACAAAGCAAATGGCGGCTAAGGTTAAAACCAAAATACGAAATGTAATATTAGAAAAAATAATTAATTTAGGACCGGGATATTTAAATGACAATCAGAGTGGAAATATTCATTCTCTCTTAACTGATGGAGTAGAGGCTTTTGAAACATTTTTAGTTAGCTATATACCACAGGTTGTAGTTGTCTTTATTTCTGCTGTGCTATCAGTTATTTATATATCCGTTTTAGACTTTTCTGTAGGAATGATAATTATTACAATGGTAATTTTGTCTATAGTTGTACCACACTTTTTTATGCCAGCCATATCAAAACTAATGATTGAGTATTGGAAAAAGTATGCTGAATTAAATGCAAGGTATGTTGATTCAATTCAAGGGATGGACACTTTAAAAGCTTTTAATGCAAGTAAACGCATGGGGAATAACCTTGCGAAATCAGTAAAAGCGTTTGCAGTTGAATCAATTAAAAATACAGGAATGTCTTTGTCAGATTCAGCAGCAATTGTGTTTTTTACAACTATAGGAAGCTCTATGGCAATAGCCTTATCAGTATATCACATGGTAACAGGAGTTATATCTTATTCAAGTCTTTTGATTATTTTATTTATTGCAGGAGAATGCATGAAACCAATATCGGATTTAAATATATATTGGCATGGAAGTTATCTTGGATTCTCAGTAGCGGAGCAGCTTTATGAGTTAATGGATAAAAAAGAAGTATTAAGCGAGACTACTGGCAGCTTGACTACAGGAATAGGCGATAATCCTATCATTGAAATCAAGGACTTAGATTTTAGGTACAAAGATGATTTGCCATTAGTTCTTAACAACATAAGCATGAATATAAGTGAAAGAAAAACAGTTGCAATTGTAGGAAAATCTGGTTCGGGTAAATCAACTTTAGTAAATTTATTATTAAGATTTTATGATGCGTCAAATGGCAACATATACATCAATGGAAATGATATAAAAGACTATAAGTTAGAGTATTTAAGAGAAAAAATAGCAGTTGTTTTTCAGGATTCCTATTTATTTTATGGAACAATTGCTGAAAACCTAAAGATGTCAAATGAAGAGGCATCAGTAGAAGCAGTGATTGAAGCTGCAAAGGCGGCAAATGCTCATGATTTCATTATGGAGCTTCCACAAGGATATGACACAATTGTAGGAGAGAGAGGCGTTACACTTTCAGGAGGAGAACGTCAAAGAATTTCTATAGCAAGAGCAATATTAAAAAATGCACCAATTCTTATTTTAGATGAAGCAACTTCAAGTGTAGATATTGCCAATGAAGAGCTTATACAAAAGGCATTAGACAATCTTACAAAAGATAGAACCACAATTGTTATAGCACATAGACTTTCAACCATAGAACATGCGGATGAAATTATTCTTTTTGATAACGGAGTAATACTAGAAGCAGGTAATCATAGGGAATTAATTAAAAATAATGGCGCATATAAGAAGTTGATACAAGCACAAAAGGTAGGGTGAAGTAAATGGACAAAGATTATAGCAAACAATACAGATTAAAAAATGTACTTCACCTAACCAAACATTTAAAGCCATATAGTGGAGGAATGATAGGAGCTATAGTATCTGGGATTTTAAATCACATTTTTACTATTGGACTTGCATGTACTTGCGCTTTCATGGTTGGACTAGCTATTGAAAACAAATTAAATAACCAAACAAATCAATTAATATTATTGATTTTAATAATGGTGTGTGGAAAGGTAATTGCATACTTTGCAGAAATGTGGCTAGCACATGACGTAGCTTTTAAAGTGTTAGCTGATTTTAGAATTAAGCTTTATGATTCAATTGAAAAGGTAGCTCCAACCTTACTTTTAAATGTTAGGCTGGGACAGCTTGCTTCCACTCTTATGAGTGATGTAGAACTTTTAGAATGGTTCTTTGCCCACTCCTTTGGGAGCATAATAGTAGCTATAATAGTTCCTACTATTTTAATCGTTTTTCTTGGAACTATTCATTTTATTCTTCCAATTATAATGCTTCTATTTATAGGTATTCTTGTGATGATACCCCTTGTCATGAAAGATAAAGCTGATAAAAAAGGTCAGGAAGTAAGAAATAAACTAGGTGAAGCAAATGCTGTAATTGTTGAAGGTGTACAAGGCATAAAAGAGCTTCTTACATTAAATTATGTAGATAAATACAAAGAAAAAAACAAGAAATATATGCAGAGAATGTATAAAAGTCAACTGGAATATGGGCAGAGACTTGGAACAGAAGGTGCGTTAATTCAGTTTGTGGTTGGTGTAGCAATGCTTTGTATAACAGGTGTAGCAGTTAACTTGGTATTTAATGACAAGCTAGATTTTGAATGGTTTACAGTAGTTGTAATGATATCAGGAATTGCCTTTAACCCTATACTTGAAATATGCAATACTGCAAGAAACTTTGGACTTATCTTTGCTGCTGCAAATAGGGTATTTATTATTCTAAATTCTAAACCATTAGTAAAAGATGTTGGCAATAATGTAAATGTGAAGGACTTAAAAAAAGAAATTACTTTCTCAGATGTAAGTTTTAGATATAAAGAAGAATTACCTCATGTAATAAATAATATTTCGTTTAAAATAGAGCAGGGAGAAACGGTAGCTCTAGTAGGTGCTTCTGGAGCAGGTAAATCAACTTGTATTAGTTTATTGCTTCGATATTGGGATGTAGAAAGCGGAAGCATTAAAATAGGTGGAACTGATATAAGAGATATGACTCTTGAGAACTTGCGTGATATGACTTCTGTAGTATTACAAAATGTATATATGTTTAATCAAAGCATAAGAGAAAATATTCGTCTAGGTAAACCAGATGCAACGGATCAAGAAGTTGAAGATGCAGCAAAAACAGCCTTTGCACATAACTTTATTACTGAGCTTAAAAATGGCTATGATACATTGGCAGGTGAAAAGGGAGTTCAGCTTTCAGGAGGTCAACGTCAAAGAATAGCAATAGCAAGAGCCATTTTAAAAGGCTCACCTATTCTTGTTATGGATGAAGCTGTTTCTAATCTTGATACTGAAAATGAAAGGCTGATAGAAAAGGCATTGAAAGAAAATTGTAAGAACTATACAAAATTAATAGTTGCTCACAGACTTTCAACAATTATGTCGGCGGATAAGCTTGTTGTACTTAAACATGGAAAAGTAGTTCAAGTCGGTAGTCATAAGGAATTGATAAAAAATGAAGGGGTATATAGAGAACTTGTAAAGGCAAAATTAGAATAAATAAATTTCAAATAAGATAAATTTGAGATTTAGAGGAGATGTAAGATAATGTATCGATTTATCCTAAAAAGAATATTACTTTTAATTCCAGTTTTACTTGTTGTGTCGATTTTAACATTTTCTCTTAGCTATTTTGGTGCAGGAGATGCCGCTAGAATTTTAGCACAGAAGAAATATATGAGACCAACTATTGCACAGATAGAGCAGACTAGAGTGGAGAATGGACTTGATAGACCATTTTGGCAGCAATATAATTGTTGGTTAAAAAAAGTATGTGAAGGTGATTTTGGTAATTCTTATAAAACGGACAAGCCTGTCTTAAAAGAGTTTTTTCATTACTTTCCAAATACTATAAAACTATCAATTGAAGCTTTGTTTATAGTAATACTAATTTCAATACCCTTGGGCATGGTTTCTGCGTTAAAACCATACAGTCTTATAGATTACATAGGCAGAATATTAGCGTTTTTCTCTGTATCAATGCCATCCTTTTGGATCGGGCTTATGCTTCTGTACGTTTTAGGAGCAAAATTAAAATTGATATCAGTATTGGCATGCAGTAATAGCGGAGGAATGTTTATAGCCTCCTTTACACTGGCTTTTGGAATGTTTGGGTTGAACATAAAACTTATGAAAGAGAGCATGAGTGAGGTTATAGAAAAAGGCTATATAAAAGCAGCAAAGGCAAAAGGTATTTCTTTAATTAATTTATATTTTAAGCATGCTTTAAAAAATGCTACGCTTCCTGTCATAACAAAATTGGGAATGATGTTTAGTGGTTTTTTGAGTGGTGCTTCTATTATTGAATCTATATTTTCCATATCTGGAGTAGGAAAATATGCACTAGAAGCTGTGGTAAGCAAGGATTTACCTGTAATCCAGTGTTATGTGATTATTATGGCTATAGTTGTTATATTAGTAAATCTAGCAGTTGATATTATATATTCTTTTATTGACCCTAGAATAAAGCTTCAGTGAAGGGAGAGATTCTATTGTTAAAGAAATTATTAAAACGAAAAGGAATAATGATTGGTCTTACTATAGTTATTTTCTTCATTGTTATGGCAGTTTTTGCACCATATATTGCGCCAAATGATCCCTTTGAAGTTGATATTGCAAACAAACTTCAGGCTCCAAATGGGCAATATTGGCTGGGAACAGACAATTTAGGCAGATGTATAGCTTCTAGGATTATATTTGGTGCTAGAGCTTCTCTTTTGTATAGTTGTACGGTATTAGTGATAACTCTTCTTATTAGCATACCAATTGGGTTGATTGCAGGGTATGTTGGAGGAAAAGTAGATTCCTTCATTATGAGAGTAATAGATATAGTTTTGGCTATACCAAGCTTTATGTTTGCCTTAGCTGTTGCTGCAACCTTGGGTGCAAGTGCCATAAACCTGATACTTGCAATATCCCTTGTATGGTGGTCTGGTTATGCTAGATTAATTCGAGGAATGACCATAAAGGTTAGGCAAGAAGACTTTATCATGGTAGCTAAAGCATCAGGATGTTTACATTCACAAATAGTTATAAAGCATATATTAAAAAATCTTTTAGCACCAATAGTTACACTTGCAACTTTGGAGTTAGGTTCTATTATACTTGCAATTGCAAGCTTTTCATTTATAGGGCTTGGAGCGCAGCCTCCTACACCTGAATGGGGGGTTATGATCAGTGATAGTAAGGATTTTATTCAAACACAACCGCAGCTTATGATATATCCTGGACTAGCAATAGTTATGACTGTCATGGGATTTAATATGTTAGGAGAAGGTCTAAAAAATGTGTTTAGAAAAGAGCTATATGAATAAATCAGAAGTACTTAAAATAAAAAATTTAAGGGTCAATTTTGGAAAGAAGAAAAAACAAGAAGTAGTAAACGGAATTGATTTAACGGTAAGAAGTGGAAAGATAACAGCATTAGTTGGAGAAAGTGGTTGTGGAAAGACTACAGCGTCTCTAGCAGTTATGGGGCTTTTAGATAAGAATGCTGACGTTATATGGGATGATTTTGTACTAGATAACGAATCAATAGAAAGTATGAAATATAAAAAATGGAAGCAGCTAAGAGGTAAAAAAGTAAGCATGATCTTTCAAGATGCTGTTAATTCATTAGACCCAGTATTTAGATTGGAAAATCAAATTATAGAAGGTATATTGGCACATAAAAAGATTTCAAAGAAAAAAGCCTATGAAATTGCTATTGAGCAGCTTAAACTATTACAATTTGAAAACCCTGAAAAAATCATGAAAAGTTATCCATTTGAATTAAGTGGGGGAATGTGCCAAAGAGTTATGATAGCAATTGCCGTTCTCATGCAGCCAAAGCTATTAATTGCAGATGAACCAACAACTGCGTTAGACGTTACCATACAGGCTGAAATACTAAAACAGATTTATAGTTTGAGTCATAACTCTGATATGGGTGTTTTGTTTATTACACATGATCTAGGAGTTGTTGCTGAGATTGCAGATTATGTTTATATCATGAAAAATGGAGAAATTATAGAAAAAGGAACCACAGAAAAAATCTTTAATGCTCCAACTAACAATTATACTAAAATACTTCTTGAAGCTATGATTTAGGAGGCAGTATGTGCGATCTGATAAGAATAGAAAACGTAAGTAAACAATTTGACACAAATAAATGTTCATTGGACAAGGAACCATCATTTGCAGTAAAAAATGTAAGCATTAATATTAAACAAGGTTGCTCACTAGGGCTTATCGGAGAGAGTGGAAGTGGAAAAACAACTCTAGGAAGAATGATATGTAGATTAGAAAATGTAAGTGACGGGGACATATATTTTAGAGATGAAAAAATTACTAATTTGACTTTAAAGCAGATGTTGCCATACAGAAAAAATATACAAATGGTATTTCAAAATAGTACAACCATTTTTGATCCTTCATACACAATAGGGGAAACTTTAAGGGAAATCCTTCTCAACAATAAAAAAGTTTCGAAAAAAGAATGTGATGAGAGAATTGATGAAATTTTAAAGCAAGTAGAACTAAAAAAGGAATATAAAGATAGGTACCCAAATCAGTTAAGTGGTGGTGAAAAGCAAAGAGCAAATATTGCTAGAGCATTAATTATTAATCCAGAATTTGTAGTGTGTGATGAACCTGTTTCAAGTTTAGATTTTTCTATTCGAAAACAAATATTAGATCTTTTAAACAAATTAAAAAAAGAAATGGGACTTACATATCTTTTCATATCACATGATTTGTCTACGGTAAAGTATGCTTGTGATAGTATTGCCATAATGTATAGAGGTGAAATCGTGGAGTATATAGAGGATATTGACCGATTAGAAGAGAAAATAAAGCATCCTTATACAAAAGTATTATTTAACTCTGTTCCTTCAACAGATCCTTTAAATAAAAAAATTTGTGTAGAATGAAAAAAAGACTCGGAAATGAAAGCAGTTAGTTTAGGCCATCAAATGGCTTGCCATATTATTAATAATTAAAGTAAGGAGAAAAGTAAAGATGAAAAAGATTTTAAGTATGATTATTTGCATCAGCATGATCCTTTCTCTTGTAGGGTGTGCTACAGGAAATAATGAGGACGCAGCAAAGAAACAAGAAAAAAGCATTACTGTTTTATCAAGTGCAGGTTTAGACCCAGAATTGGGTGCGCCTAATAGTTATGATACAGAGTTTTGTTTATATGAAATGATTTATGAGCCATTGGTAAAATACGGAGAAAATGGACAGTATGAACCAGCACTTGCAGAAAGTTGGGAAGTAAGTGAAGACGGAACAGAGTATACATTTCATCTGCGTAAAGGCGTAAAGTTTTCAGACGGCAGCGATTTCAATGCAGACAGTGTGATTTTTAGTGCTGAAAAGTGGAATAAAGAAAGTTTTTCATCAAAAATGTTAGGGATAGAAAAAGTAGATGAAAATACAGTAAAGATTAAATTTGAAGATAATTGTTATCCTTGCTTGACAGAGCTTACATATCCAAGACCATATAGATTTGCTTCTAAATCAGCATACAATGAAGATGGTGAATTCCAAGCTATGATTGGAACAGGAGAATGGAAAATTGAAAGCTATGTTTCAGAAGAAGAGGTAGTATTAGTACCAAACCCATATTATTATGGAGAAAAGCCTAAGCTAGATAAAATTACTATTAAGAAGGTTACAGATAGTCAATCAAGATTAATGGCATTGCAGAGTGGAGAAGCTGATATATCAATTGCAGAGCTTCCAGAAGATAGTGCTCCAGTAATAGAAAAAGATTCAAGTTTAGACGTACTTACTGGTGAAGGAACACTAGGATTTTTTGTAATGTTAAACGAAGAAAACAAAATGTTACAAGATGAAAATGTAAGAAAAGCATTAAATTATGCTACTGATAAAAAAGGAATTGTAGAAGACTTATTAAATTCAAAGGGTGTGCCAGCAAAAGGCTTGCTTGCTACAACAAATCCTTATGTAACTGATGAAAACAGTGTAGGATATGATTATAATGTAGAAAATGCAAAAGAATTATTAGCTAAAGCTGGATACAAGGATAGTGATGGCGATGGAATTGTTGAAAAAGATGGTCAAAAGTTATCTTTAAATTTAGTGTTCCAAACAGAAGAATATTCTTCATGGAAGGCATTGTGCCAGTTTTTACAATCTGAATACGCTAAGATAGGAGTAGAAGTTAATTTAGATTTAAAAGAAACTGCTGCATACTATGATTCAATTTGGAAAAATAGAGACTTTGACCTGATTTTATATAGAACATATGAAGATTCATGGAACCCACATGGTTTCTTACTTTCAATGTTTAAATACGCAGAGGACTCTCATGGTATTTGTTGGTCAGATGCAACATTAAATGCAGAACTTGAAAAAGTAATTAGAATACAAGATGAAAAAGAAAGACAAGAAGAATATGATAAAATATTTAAGCTTATAAATGATGAAGCTTTAACAATTCCACTGTATTACCCATTAAGAGAATATGTTTATAACACACGTTTAGATAATCTTGTTATAGCTCCTACTTTATATGAAGAATTAGAATGGAACTTAATTGATATTAAGGAATAATATACAAATATAAAAGGGCTCTGTACTAGTTATTTAGTGCACAGCCCTTTTTATGAGGAATATTATCTCAGATATTGAAGTAATATCATATCCTTATAAATCACTTTTTAATATTCCTTAAAGCATAAATTAATGTCTACAATATGATTGATACCATCAACATATCCTGAATTTGTATATTGCCACATTTGAAAATCATATGGAAAGCTTGGACAATCAGAATACTGTGCTAACCAGATATCATATTGAATTATTTGTGTAAGGTCATAATAGTCTTTTAGCCATGAAACATTGCCGTATACCATAGGTGTATAACCAGCCTCTTTTATCCGTTCACAAAAGGCTATAGCTATTTTAGTACGTTCTTCCTTTGTCAGAAGATGAGTACGGTGGTCAGCTGCCGAAATTTCTTCTAAATCAAAAACAATAGGAAAATCAATGTTATATCCTCTAATGTTTTGTAAAACAAAATCAGCTTCTTCTACGGCTTCTTGTTCTGTAATAGCTTGAGAAAAGAAATAACCCCCTACTTGTACATTTGCATTTGTAGACTGCCTTATATTATCAATAAACTTTTCGTCTATAGCTATTTGACCATTTGAATATCCTCTATAACCAACCCTTAGCATTGCAAAATCTATCCCAGAATTTTTTACTTTATTCCAGTCTACATCACCTTGATATTTTGATATATCTATTCCCTGTAAGGCTTCATAACCTTTTGCTTCATAGTATTCTAATCTATCACCATTATTGAAAAGATTGTCCCAATTGTAGTTATGTAAAGGCACGTTTTTGTATGGATCTTCATAAGGTGAAGGATCTGTTGTAGCACAAGCATTTTCATTGTTTAGAATTAAATTAAATATACTGTTTACATTAATATGTAAAATATGAAAAGCAGCTAATATGAATATTAAAGTGATTAGAAGTTTGAAAAATTTCCTACCTTTTCTTTTTTTTGTATGGTGTTTTGTCTTGTCTATATTCCTCATAGTATTACCCCTGCTAAATTAAAAAATATACTCTTGTTCGATATAATTACTATATATGAAAAATATTAAATACAAGCATCTATATTATTAATAAATTCTTAATAATTAAAATAAATTTTCTATAAAATCAACACATAATCATCACATTTATTGTTTATAATAATACGCGTAGGGGATGATTGGGACCCTGAAATATGCATTTGTTTAAAATGCAGGTTTCCTTCTTTTATTAGATACACACACACTAAAGAAAAAACCTCCTGTTCGTTTGGGAGGTTTTTTCTTGCGTTTAGAAATAATAACTTAAATATTACATTTCTTATTTATAATGGAAAATGAAAAAAGAGCCTTTTGCTATATTGTTTATATAACAAAAGAGCTCTTTATTTTTTATTAAATTATCTATATAAAGCTTAATTAAGCATTTTCTTTTGATAGAAAGTTTATAAAAGGTAGTAAACCAATGAGGCAACCTATTAAAGCAGGAAATATCCAACCTAAACCTAAATTAAATAAAGGAAGTGTTTCAACCAATTTACTTATACTTCCTAAAGAAATATTAGCAACTTTTAATCCATCAAATATGCCGACGATAAAAGAAAATGCTAAAGCTAAAGCATAAGCTTCAGATTTGTTTTTTATCCACTTGTTAAAAAATGATAATAAAACAAGAGCTATTGCTGGTGGATAAACCATAACTAAAGCAGGAAGTGTAAATTTAATCATGGAAGTTAACCCTATATTTGATAATGCAAAACTAAAAATACAAACTACAATTAGAATTGATTTGTATGAGTATTTTGGAAGGATTGCATTAAAATAATCTGAAAATGCACTGGCTAAACCAATTGAAGTAGTCAGACAAGCTACTAAAACTGCAAGTCCTAAAACAATATTTCCACCTTTTCCAAGTAACTGATATACAGCGTATGCTAATAATTGCCCACCATTTTCAAATAATGCATGACTAGAAGTCTGTGCCCCTACAAAGCCTAAAGCTAGATAAGCAATACCCAAACCAATTCCAGCCAATATACCTGCGATTAATGTATATTTAACTATGCTTCTTGGTTCAGAAATACCAAAATCTTTAATTGCATTTATAACAACAATAGCAAAAGCTAAAGCTGCAAGTCCATCAAGTGCAAGATAGCCTTCAATCATACCTTTAAAAAAAGGTATGGAAGCATAATCTCCAGTAGCAGGTCCAATTTCACCAATTGGATTTACTAAAGATGTTACAAATATTACAGCAATTGCAATTAAAAGAATAGGCGTTAATATTTTTCCGACGATCCCAACAATCTTTGAGGGATTTAAGCTTGATATATAGGTAATCCCAAAAAATATTGCTGTAAAAATAACCAAAATAATAACCTTTGAAGTCCCTTCCGGAATAAATGGAACAATTGCTAATTCAAAAGAAACTGTTCCTGTTCTTGGAAGAGCAAATAAAGGACCTATTAATAAATATATTACTACTCCAACAAGTATAGAAAACTTTGGCCCAATTAATCCTACTAGGTCATCTAGTTTCGTACCAACCATAACAACAGCTGCTATACCTAAAATAGATAATCCTGCGTCAGTTGTAACAAAACCTGCTACACTTTGTAAATAATTTAGTCCTGATGTTTGTCCAAGCATCGGGGGAAATATCATGTTGCCTGCTCCAAAAAACATTGCAAAGAGCATTAATGAAAGTGAAAGAAGCTTGCCAAATTTTAATTTTTGATTCATTTTTTACCTCAATTTTGCCTAATAATTTAGTCAATTTTTTGTTAAATTTATATAATTATGATATCTGATCTGGTTCTTCTCGGTCATTTGTAATACCTAGTTTGTCAAAGATATGGAAAAGTAAGCTTAGAACCATACCAACTACGCAAGCTAGAACCATTCCTTTAAGTTCAATACCAGCAAGATTTACAGCTATTCCTGAAAGTCCTGTTACAAATATTACAGATGTAAGAGTTAAATTTCTTGATTTACCATAATTAACTTTAGAGTCTACCATGATTCTAATACCAGAAGCTCCAATCATACCATAAAGAAGGAAAGATATACCTCCAATAACAGGCCCAGGGATAGTACTAATAAGCTCAGATAGTTTTCCTACAAAGGAGCAAATTATTGATAAAGCAGCAGCTCCAGCAATTACGCGAACACTGTAAACTTTAGTAACAGCCATAACTCCGATATTTTCACCATAAGTAGTAGTTGGTACTGAACCAATAAACCCAGAAATCATAGTAGAAATATTATCTGCAAATAAGCTTCTGTGTAGACCAGGGTCTTTAATTAAATCTCTTTCTACAATTTTACTAGTAACTATTTGGTGTCCGATGTGCTCAGAAACAATAACCAATAGAACTGGTAAAATCATAAAAATGGCTTCTATATTGAACTTAGGTGCTGAGAAATTTGGCATTGAAAAAATAGGAGCGTTAACAACATTTTCGAAACTTACAATACCTACTAAAAGAGCTGAAATATAACCTGCAACTATTGCTATAAGAATTGGAATGACTGAAAAGAACTTTTTAAATAGTACATTTCCAAAAATTGCAGTACCAAGAGTAACAGCAAAGACAATAACATTCTTAGGATCAATAGGTGTTACAACTTGCTGAAAAGTATTTGTTCCTTCTATAAGATTATAAGAAACATTTTCAAAAAGACCAGCTGTGCTTGCTGCCGTACTTGCAAGTTCAAGACCAATAAGAGCAACTACAGGGCCCATAGCAGCAGGAGGTAAAACAATGTTAATCCAATCTGCTCCAAACTTATATATTATAAAAGAAAGTATACAGCCGAAGAAGCCTACTGCGATGAAGCCTCCTAAAGCATATGAATAACCTAAATCGTGTCCATATTTTCCCATAAGGGTAATTACGGGCGCAATAAAAGCAAAGCTGGAGCCTAAATAAGCCGGTGCTTTGCCTTTGGTAATAAGTATAAATAATAATGTACCGATACCGTTCATAAATAAAACGACTGCCGGGTTTATTCCAAATAAAAACGGAACTAAAACGGATGCACCGAACATGGCGAACATGTGCTGAATACTAAGCGGTGCCAATAACGAAACGGGAACTTTATCCTCTACTTGAATTATTTTTCTTTCCATGAAAAATAGCCTCCTTTCTCTAGACCAAAAGAGATTATAGCATTTTATAAGCAAGGGGGCAAGGAAAAATTTAATGAATTTTGTATTTATTTATAAAATTTTGTCGGAATTTATATTTTTGACATACAACAATTTTACAATAATAGTAATTAATTCATCGATATGTCTTTTATTATTTCTCCAGCAATAATAAGACCTACTACCGAAGGTACAAAAGCAACACTACCAGGCGATGGTTTTTCACCTTGCTGGGGTTTAGGAACTGGTATAGGTTGTTCCTTAGAATATACAACCTTAAGTTTTTTTATTTCTCTTTGCTTTAGTTCTTTTCTCATCACTTTTGCTAAAGGGCATACGGAAGTTTTATAAATATCTGAAACCTCAAACCTTGTAGGATCCAGTTTATTGCCAGCACCCATACTACTTATAATAGGTACATTAAATTTTTCAGCCTGCATTACTAATTCTAGTTTTGCAGTTACTGTATCTACTGCATCTACAATATAATCATAGTTTGTAAAGTTAAATTGGTCTGCTGTTTCTGGTAAATAAAAGCATTGATAAGCGTTTACTTGAATATCTGGATTTATTTCATGTATTCTTTGTTTCATAACTTCAACTTTAGGTTTACCTATAGTTTTTGTTGTAGCGATGATTTGTCTATTAATGTTACTAATAGAAACCTCATCTTTATCAATAATATCAATATATCCTACACCACTTCTTGCTAGGGCTTCAACAACATATCCTCCAACTCCACCAATGCCAAATACAGCAACCTTAGAATTTGCCAATTTTTTTATAGAATCAATGCCTAAAAGCTTTTCTGTTCTTGAATAAATAGTTTCTTGTTCTTGCATATAGTTAATCTCCAATTTATTATGTTTTATTTATGTCCATATCAAAATATTTTATCATTTATATATTGAATTTAAAAGAAAAAGAAGAGATAATAGTAATAACTAAAAATATACAAAAAAGTTGTTGTAAATCACAAAAGATAAGGGGGAGAGTTTATTGAAGACAGTAAATAAAGAAAAAGCATTAGAGTTATTAAAAGAATATAATAAGGAAGAATTTCATATCGTACATGGTTTAACTGTGTCAGCATGTATGAAATATTTTGCAGAAAAGTTAGGTCATACACAAGATGCAGAGTTTTGGGAAGTAGTTGGACTACTTCATGATATAGATTTTGAACTGTATCCAGAGGAACACTGCATAAAGGCTCAAGAAATCTTAAAAGAAAAAGGTTTTGAAGAAGATTTTATCCATGCTGTTGTTAGCCATGGCTATGGTCTATGCTGTGATGTAAAACCTGAACATGAAATGGAAAAAGTTCTATTTGCAGTAGATGAATTAACAGGATTGATAGGTGCAGCTGCATTGATGAGGCCTTCAAAAAGCGTACAAGATATGGAATTAAAATCTGTTAAAAAGAAATTTAAGGATAAAAAGTTTGCGGCTGGTTGTTCAAGAGACGTTATAAAACAAGGAGCCGAAATGCTTGATTGGGATTTAGATAAGCTTCTTTCTGAAACGCTTGAGGCTATGAAGGCATGTGAAATTTAATTATTATACCTAAAAGTTAATAGAGTGACTAAATTTAGGTTTAGAGGATGGGAACAAGGGTATCATATTTCATGAACCCTTGTTTTTTACTTAATAGAAAATACTTAAGTATTTTCTATTAAGTAAAAAAGGAATTCTATAAAAAAATAATATTTTATATTTTTTTAGCAACAAACTATACAACATATAGTTGATAGGTGTATAATAATAACTATATGATGTAAAAAAATAAATATATAGGAGGAATTTAAAATGGGAGTTAAAATTACTGGGAATGTAGAAGCAAAAGAAGCTCAGGCTTATGTTGATTATTTACAGGATAAATATAGTAGAAAGTTAGAAAGCTTAGATATAAAGGTAGACGGAGATTTTGTTGATCTAAATTATCAGTTTGAACATATTAATTTTGAAAGAATAAGAAGGATTACTGGATATTTAGTTGGAACAATGGATCATTGGAACAATGCAAAGTCAGCAGAAGAACATGATAGGGTAAAACATGGCATTGGTGAAGCTGGATGTTGTGGAATGGAAAAGATCTAAAAATTATCTAAACAAACCATGAATTTTCTTGTAATTAAAAAGGGATGATGGTAGAATATATGGGTTCAAAAAGTAATTTGTATTTTCTATGGCGTAAAGAAAGGATTATGATATATGAAAACAAACTATACAAGCCCTTTATCAGAACGTTATCCCAGCAAGGAAATGAAATATATTTTTTCACCTGAGATGAAGTTTCGTACATGGCGTCGTCTTTGGATTGCTCTTGCAGAAACTGAGAAAGAGCTAGGCCTAGATATTACGCAGGAACAGATTGATGAACTTAAAGCAAATGCTCTTGATATAAACTACGATGTAGCAAAGGAAAGAGAAGCTGTAGTAAGACATGATGTAATGTCTCATGTATATGCATATGGACAACAGTGTCCTAAGGCAAAAGGCATTATTCATCTTGGAGCAACTTCTTGTTATGTAGGAGACAATACAGACCTAATCATAATGACAGAAGGTCTTAAATTAATAAAAAAGAAGCTTATCAATGTTCTTGCAGAACTTGCAAAGTTTGCAGGCGAATATAAGGACATGGCAACATTAGGTTTTACTCATTTTCAACCAGCACAGCCAACAACTGTGGGTAAGCGAGCAACCCTTTGGATGCAGGAATTATTGCTAGATCTTGAAGATCTAGATCATCTAATAGGATCTATGAAACTATTAGGTTCAAAGGGTACAACGGGAACTCAGGCAAGTTTCCTTGAATTGTTCGATGGAGACCATGAAAAGGTAAAGCAAATTGATGGTATGATTGCAAAGAAAATGGGCTATGAAGCGTGCTATGCAGTTTCAGGGCAGACTTATAGCCGTAAGGTTGACAGCAGAGTGTTAAGTGTACTTAGTGGTATAGCACAGAGTGCACATAAGTTTTCTAATGATATAAGATTATTACAACATTTAAAAGAAATTGAAGAACCTTTTGAAAAGAGTCAGATTGGTTCCTCAGCTATGGCTTATAAAAGAAATCCTATGAGAAGTGAAAGAATTGCTTCTTTAGCAAATTATGTGATTGCAGATGCTACAAATCCAGCAATTACAGCGGCAACTCAATGGTTTGAAAGAACTCTTGATGATTCCGCAAATAAAAGAATAAGTATTCCGGAGGCCTTTTTAGCGATAGATGGAATATTAGAGCTTTACTTAAATATCACCGATGGTTTAGTTGTATATCCAAAGGTTATTCGTTCAAGATTAATGCAGGAATTACCATTTATGGCAACTGAAAACATAATGATGGATGCAGTAAAAGCTGGAGGAGATAGACAGGAGCTTCATGAGAGAATAAGAGAACACTCTATGGAAGCTGGAAAGATGGTTAAAGTAGAGGGTAAAGAAAACGACTTATTGGAGCGAATAGCTAATGACCCTGCATTTAATATGACGATAGAACAGTTGGAAAGCATCATGGAACCTTCAAACTTTGTAGGTAGATCAGTGCAACAGACAACTGAATTTATTGAAGACATAATTAAACCTATTCTAGAGAAGAATAAGGATATATTAGGTCTTACAGGGAATGTGACTGTTTAAATTTCAGACATTTATTGTATGAAACATGCCAGAGTCGATTTAATCTGGTGGAAATATTTCTCCTGGTTAAATCGACTTTTTTAATTTGATATATAGATATTATTGAGAGAAAGAAGAAGGTGTTTTTTTATGGTAAAAGCAATAGTAGGCGCTAATTGGGGCGATGAGGGAAAAGGTAAGATAACAGATATGCTTGCCAAGGAATGTGATATAATAGTAAGATTCCAAGGTGGTAGCAATGCAGGACATACAATTGTAAATGATTATGGTAAGTTTGCATTACATTTATTACCATCAGGTGTTTTTTATGATCATACAACAAGTGTTATTGGTAATGGTGTAGCAGTGAATATCCCATATCTTGTAAAGGAGATTAATTCTTTAGTAGAGAAAGGTGTTCCAAAGCCAAAAGTTCTAGTTTCAGATAGAGCTCAAATTTTAATGCCTTATCATATTTTATTTGATGAATATGAAGAAGAAAGATTAGGTGGAAAATCTTTTGGTTCAACTAAATCAGGTATTGCACCTTGTTATTCTGATAAATATGCAAAGATTGGCTTTCAGGTAAATGAACTTTTTGATGAAGAAACATTAAAAGAAAAAATTGATAATGTTTGTGAACAAAAGAATATTATTCTTGAGCATTTATATCATAAGCCAGCAATTGACAAAGAAGAACTTTACAAGACTATGGTAGAATATAGAGAAATGGTAAGACCGTATGTATGTAATGTTTCTGCATTTTTATACAATGCTATTCATGAAGGCAAGACTGTTCTTCTTGAAGGTCAGCTAGGAGCTCTTAAAGATACAGATCATGGTATTTACCCAATGGTTACATCATCTTCTACATTAGCAGGGTTTGGAGCTGTTGGAGCTGGTATTGCTCCTTATGAAATTAAGGAAATTATCACAGTAGTTAAAGCATACTCAAGTGCTGTTGGAGCTGGTGCGTTTGTAAGTGAACTTTTTGGAGAAGAAGCTGATGAACTTAGAAAACGTGGTGGAGACGGTGGCGAATTTGGAGCTACTACAGGAAGACCAAGACGTGTAGGTTGGTTTGATGCTGTAGCTACAAGATATGGATGCCGTATGCAGGGTGCTACAGAAGTTGCACTTACTGTACTTGACCCACTTGGATACTTAGAAGAAATTCCAATTTGCGTTGGTTATGATATTGATGGAGAAATAACGAAAGACTTCCCGAATACAACTGAGCTTTACAAGGCTAAGCCAGTATTAAGAACAATACCTGGTTGGAATTGCGATATCAGAGGTATAAGAGAATTTGATAAACTTCCGGCTGAATGCCAAAACTATATAAAAGAAGTTGAAAAAGAAATTGGTGTGCCTATCACAATGGTTTCAAACGGACCAGGACGTGATGACATCATCATGGTAAAATAGGATTTAAAAAGTAGGCAATGAGATATACTCGTTGCCTACTTTTATTTTACGATAAGTATTAAACCTTCTTAATATATTAAGTAATAAATCAATTTAATTATTTTCTATAATTTCAATGTAAACGGAAAGAATAATATTTGAAAGGAAGGTGAAAAAAATGAAGATAAAGGATAAAAAACAAGATAGAGTATTAGATAACCTATGGGAAACAGCTAATATGGAAAATTCTAATAATTTTAAGCCTGAAGGGCAGGATTTATGGTTTGGCAATGAAAAATATGCGAAAGAATTGCAAGCTAAAGGAAATGTTCCTCCGGGAAGTTATAAACATCAAAATTTAGGTCATAACTCAAAAAAAGAAGGACTTGGCCCAAATACTAAACGCTAGAGAGTAACGCAAAAATATAAAATTACAAATTATATAATACGATATTAAAAAAGAAAGCAAAATATATTTAAAAGTATCGTAAAAGAGCAAATTTAACTATAAATGAAAAAACGGACTTTAGCCAATCAAGGATTTATTGATTAGCTGTAAAGTCCGTTTTTTTATTATACTAAGTATAGATTATTAACCATAAAAGTTAATTTATCTTTTTCTTAAACGAGCATCTCTTTTCCTTTGAATATTAGATACTACTAATGTGCAAGCAGCATCACCAGTGATATTTACCGTAGTACGACCCATATCAAAGATTCTATCTACTCCAGCTACTAGGGCAATACCTTCCATTGGAAGACCTACGCTTTGAAGAACCATTGCAAGCATGATCATACCAGCTCCAGGCACACCAGCAGTACCAATAGATGCAAGAACTGCAGTAAGTACAATAGTACACATTTGTGCTAGAGTTAAATCAATTCCATAGCAGGTTGCGATAAAGATAACACACACACCTTGATAAATGGCTGTACCATCCATATTTATTGTAGCTCCTAAAGGAAGTACAAAACTAGCTGTTTCGCGATTTGCTCCAAGTTTTGTTGTACATTCTAAGTTTAATGGAAGTGTTCCTACAGAAGAGGCACTAGAAAATGCAAAAATAATGGCAGGAAACATGCCCTTAAAGAATTCTAAAGGACTTAATCCACCTAATAGTTTTACTGAAAAAGAATAAACTACTACAGCGTGTAGGATATAGCAAATATAAGCAGCTAAAAGAACCATTGCCAAAGAACCTAAGATTCCAGGTCCATTTTCTGCTACAACAGGTGTAATCAGACAAAAAACGCCAATAGGTGAAAGCTTCAGTATTGTAGACATAATTTTCATACTTACTTCGCTGAAGCTTTCTATGACATTACCGGCAGCTCTGCCTTTTTCTCCGGCCATGATTATTCCAACTCCGAAAAATAAAGCGATTACGATTACTTGTAGCATGCTGGCATTTGCCATAGGTGTGATGATATTTGATGGAAAAATATCAACTATTACTTGTATAAAACTTTTTGATTCTGCAACAGTGTAGACTAAGTCAGTTGTTGCTAATGGCATAAAACTTCCTTTAAAAAGATTTCCAACGATTAAACCTATGGAAACTGCAAAGGCTGTTGTTACAAAGTAGAATGCGACAGTTCTAGCTCCAATATAACCTACTTTTTTGATATCTCTCATAGAGATAACTCCAGATATAATAGAAAAAAGGACAATAGGTACAACAATAAACTTAATTAAGTTTAGAAAAAGAGTACCAAAAGGTTTTATCCAATTCACTGGAATTTCCGGGTTCCCAACAAAAAATATGCCTGCTACGATACCCAATAACAACCCTATGAATATTTGAGTTGCTAAAGATGATTTTTTCAAAAATGTCATAAATTTTTCTCCCTCATAACTAAAATAAAAATATAAAAAAAGGCTATCTCGGTGTGATTAATAATCGCGCTGAGACAGCCGTTTTTCTTGTGGACACCATGGAAAAAAGATTTCTTATCTTTCTCCAAAGAGAGCGCCAAGTCCTCAAAATAAATCAGATTCTCCGCAACCACTTACCAATTTTATGATACCATAAATCCTCAAGCTTTTCATGGTCGTGTTCAAATATTTATGCGACTGTTTGCGCTTGGTGTACTTGCCATTGATAATTCCTGTCCTGCTTTCTGCTGAAAGGCGGCGGGAACTTCTTCGGTTGAACCATATCGGGCGGTGGCTTCAAATAGATGATTTGTTTCTGCGCCAATGTTTTCGACGAAACAGAACGTTCAAGAAACGGATAATCCCGCCAGCATAAAAAAGAATGTTTTCGCATATTTTTCATTCTTCTGCCGGTCGGAATCGTTGCGATGATTTCACTGTAGCCGCTGTCATTGCTTTGGAGCAGAGCATTCCCTTGGCGGGGAGGCTCACACGCTGTCGCAAACGGCCCACACGCCGTTTCAGCGATTGCGGTGGTGTCTACTGCTTCATCGGGACAGCTATCGTTTACAGGGGCGAAGCTGGGTTCCATTCCTTCAGAGCAGTTTTCTGTATAGAGGGCATCGGCAAAGGCACCCTCCTGAATGGCTTTCATGAGCGCCAGCTTGGAAAGGTTCCGTTCCGCCGCAAGGTCAATATAAAATGAACGCTGCTCATCGGTTTCACAACACTCCAGTATCACGGCATTTTGTGTCCAGCCAAGGGACTGTGCCCTTTCCATAAGAACCGGGTTGTTTTCATAAGTGCGGTAAAAATCACGCATCCTGCGGAGATTGCGAAGAGAGAAGCCTTTCAGCGATGGAAACCGGTTGGCGAGCATTTCAGCCAAATGTGGGATAAATGCTTTTTCTCCCTGACGGCAGATACATTGACCGATCCGTGTATAAAGCTCCAGCAGTGCCCGATTGCAGGGCTTCTCGTCTTTTTCATAGCATTCAGCTACCGCAGAGGCAACCTGTTCCAGATACAGGGCGCTGTTCTTTTTCAATGCTTTCATAGACTTCTCCTTT
>DAMCXN010000025.1:31984-39361 GCA_032096995.1 Aminipila sp. | reverse complement strand
TCTATAACCGGAATTTGTGTTCGCCCATCTATGCAATTAAGGGCAGTTCCAAAGGTGCTTTTCATTTTAAATCTCCAATCTACAATTATACTTTATAATAAAATATGAAAGTCAATTTTTTTATGTGAAGATTCTTTTATTTAATGAATAATAAAATATTAACTAAAATTCAAAATTATTTTTGACAAATTTTTATAATGCTGTTAAGCTTTAACTATTGATTTTAAATTGACTATCAATATATTAAGCAATAAAATAAAAAGATTGTTTAGTTTAGGGGGATTATTATGAGGTGTGTGCATTGTGGAAAAGAAGTAACGTTATATTTTGCATTCATTGTGGCAGACCTGTAAAAAGAGAATATAGCAGGTATTCGTGTGAAATTTATGATGATTTGTCTCTTAAGGATAAAATACTAAACTTAGTTAATAATATTTCATCTAAAAATAATAATTATGAGAATAGTATTAATTCAAGAAAAAATATAACAAAAAAAGTAAACATAAAGGAATTTGCTAAAGAAAAAAGCAACTCTTTAAAGCAAAAAGGTAGCTCTCTTTTACAATCGTATAATGATTATACAAAAGAAGAATCAAGTCAGAATGATACTAATTTTAATAATTTAAAGTATGAAAGTGAGCGGAATCAAGTTGATGAACATTATGAAAACACAGATATTCCTATTAACTTCGATGACTCAGATTCTTATGTAGATAATAAAGTAGAAGAAGACAATAAAAGATATAATTATGAAGAATCAGACTTTCTTAGTTTAGATGATTTAAAGAATATAAAAAATAAGTCAAAACAAGTCTATCATGAATTTAGGAACTCATCTCAGGAAGAACAGAAGACTAAATTAAAAGTATTAGGCATTGGAGTTATTGCATTTATATTCATTATGTATATGTTCGTATCTTGCTTTAGTTATGATAATGATTATTATGTAGAAACAAGTTACGATGAAGACACGATTCAAGGCGGTAATGAATTTGTAGAAACTGATGAAGAGTATATATATACGGATCATTATAATTTCCCAGAAAATCCAGTTATAATTGCTGGATTAAGAGACAACATAAATAAGTGTCCATTAGGGAGTGAAGAACTTATTATAAACTACTTAAAGTTAATTTATGAAGATAAAGCATATATAGAAGCTTTCTATGCTCCTTTGCATTCTTTAGAAGAGATTCAACCATATATAGAACAAATCGAGCAGATAGAAGCTGATTACAATAATGACCCTAACTATCAAGTTTATGGAGAACTTATTTACATAAAAGATATGTGGCAACAATTTATGCAACCTATATATGAAAACCCATATGCTTATGAGCAGTGGGAGATAGAAAGTATTTTGGAAGAATTTTCTGAAGATATTCAAGATAGTTGTGAATATTATGTGGAAAATAAATTTTAATCATTTTTCCAAAAGATACTATGCTATAGGTATTGCAAAATCTGAATTAAATAGTATAATAAACATATAATAATAATGCTATTAATCCTGAAGTGTTCGTTAAGGACTTATAATTCAACCTACACTGTGACCTTGGGAATCCGCGTCTTTGCAGCCTATGTCAAGCCTCCAATGCAGTGGAAGACAGAAGCGGAAGCAGGATACCCCCCTATCAACTGATAGGGTGTGAATTATAACCTGACGGCATGTCGGGATTTTTAATGCATTAAAATCTTGTATACTGTATATTACAAATGGAGGAAAAAGGATGAAGCCGTTGAAACCCGCTGAGATACTTGATTACACCATAGAAACAGGAATCGCAAAATCAAGTGGACGTTTTTTAAAACTATTATTTTTAGGTATCATGGCAGGAGCATTTATAGCTTTTGCAGCCGAAGGCTCCAATATGGCAGCTTTCAATTTGTTTTATCATCCCACTACATATGGATTAGGTAAAGCTTTAGCTGGCGCAATCTTTGGAACAGGACTTATGCTGGTTGTTCTTTGCGGTGGTGAGTTGTTTACGGGGAACACACTGATTCTAGCAGCTGTATGTAGTAAGAAAGTAAAGATTGCTACAATGTTTCGAAATTGGATTATAGTATACATAGGGAACTTAATAGGTTCTTTGTTTGTAGCATACATGATGTATCAGTCAGGTCTCTTTACAAGTGGTGCAGATGTACTTGGTGCAGTTACCATAAAAATTGCAGCATATAAAACTGGATTGAGCTTTATGCAGGCATTTTATCTAGGAATTATGTGTAATTGGCTTGTTTGCTTAGCTGTTTGGCTCTCATATGGAGCAGATACTATGTCAGGAAAAATATTAGGTATATTCTTTCCTATCTGGTTATTTATAACTTCTGGATTTGAGCATAGTGTAGCAAATATGTATTACATACCGGCAGGAATTTTAGCAAAGGCAAATGAAAGTTTTGTGGAGTTATCACATGTTTCTGCTGACGTTTTAAGTCAACTAACTTGGAGCGGCTTTTTTATAGATAATCTTATTCCAGTAACGCTTGGAAACATTGTTGGTGGAGGCATATTTGTTGGAATGGGATATTGGTTCGTTTATAAAAGAACATAAAATATTAATTAAAATTTTGTGAACATATAGATTGTTTAAGCTTAAAAAAAGACACTCTTTGCTAAAAGCATAGGGTGCCTTTTTTTATATATTATAAAGTTAATAGATTTTGTTTATAATTTTACAAAATTAACTTTTCTATTTTCATAAGTAGAAAGATATCTAAAACCTATACCTTTTAAAGATGCCACAACCTCTTCATAGTGGTCACCTAAACATGATGGATTATGAGAATCGGAACCAAAGGTAAGGATTTCACCGCCTAATTCTTTATATAGATTAAGTATTTCTGGTGTAGGTGTAGTTCTTCCGCCTCTTAAGTATCTATAGCAAGAAGAATTAAACTCAATTCCTTTCCCATTTTCAATTAAAAGCTTCAATATAGCTTCAATTATATCCATATAAGGTTTATAGTTAGGAATGTTACTAAATGGCACATATCTATCTACTACGTTAATATGGCCTAATACATCAAAATCCATATAGTTTTTTAAACATTCAAATACGTATTCATAGTATCTTTCAAAAGCCTTAGCGGTATCTATATCCTCAGTAAAATATCCTAGATACAAATCTTTACTGTCTGTACAATGGAATGAACCTAATATGAAGTCATATGGAAAAGAATTAGCTTCTTTTTTACATTTTTCTAAAGTATCTCCATGTTGTATTCCTATTTCAATACCCTTAACAATTTTTATTTTATTTTTGTATTCTTCTTTAATATCTAATAAAGTTTTATGATATTCTTCAAAGTTCATAAGAAACGGATACTCTAAATCGGGATAATCAGGATCATAATGATCTGTTACTGCCATTTCTTTAATTCCTTTTTTTATGGCTGCTTCAATCATTTCTCTTACAGGTATATTGCAGTCATCAGAGAAAGATGAATGAGTGTGATAATCATACATAGTTATAATCTCCTTGTGTAATGCATTAATAATTTGGTATACTATTTTAGTGAATTTTATTTCAAAATTTATATTTATAATAACAACTTTAAATATTATCATAAAAATACTATGTTGAAAAGAGCAGGACATAATGATTTCTGAAGAAGAACTTTTACTGATAAAAAAAGCAAAAGAAGGAGACGAGGGTAGTTTTGAGACCCTCATTTTGTCGTGCAAAGGAAAAGCTTATAATATTGCTCTTAGATATGTAAAAAATGAAAATGATGCTATGGATGTACTTCAAGAAAGTTTTATAAAAATATTTAGACATTTATCCAAATTTAATGGACAAAGTAAATTCGAAACATGGGTATATCGAATAGTGATAAATACGTGTAATGACTTTTTGAGGAAAAATAAATTTAAAAATAGTGAGATTCCTATAACTTTGGGAGATGAGAATGATGAAAAGGAGATTGATATACCAGATACTCAACCTCCACCAGAAGAAATTCTCTTAAATAAAGAACGAGGAAAGTACATATTAGATTGCCTTGAAAAAATACCGATAGAGCATAAAGAAATCATAATATTGAGAGATATAAAAAATTTTTCTTATGTGGAGATATCTAAAATACTGGATTGCTCTATAGGAACTGTAAAATCTAAAATATCACGTGCAAGAAAAAGACTAAAAGAGGTCTATTTGAACAATGATTCATAGCAGTAATAAATGTTATTTATTATTTTTAATAAGAGTTAAGGAACAAAATTTAAAAAAATACAGTCTAAACTATATAAATAAGAGGAAAGGAGATATCAGATGACTTGTTTAGAAGTGCAAGAATTATTATCAGCATTTGTCGATAATGAACTTGATAAAAATACTATGCAAAAAGTGCAAAAGCATATAAATAATTGTCCAAGCTGTAGGAAAGAGCTTGAAGAACTTAAAGTTATTCTTGATGAACTGGCAAGTCTTGAAGATGTTTCCGTACCTGAAATATTTGATGAAAGATTGCATAAAGCATTAGTTTTAGAAGGCATAAGTATTAGGGATTCTAAAAAAATTGACATAAAAAATAAGAAAAAAATTAATTGGAAAGCTATATCATCTTTAGCAGCAGTATTTATGGTTGGTTTATTAACCTTTATATTGTATAATAATAATTTAGAAGATTTTAGTAATAAAGATTTCAGTTCAGATAGTTATGTATTAGAACAATCTACTGAAAGCACTGAAACAAATGAAAATATTGAGGAAGAAGAATCATCTACAGAAGATGTAGAAGATATTAAAAAGAATCAAGAGGAATCATCAAATCAACATAATTCAGAAATAAAAGAGAAAGCTAAAGCTAGTGAAGAAACTAAAAAAGAAGAAACTAAAGAAGATGAGACAATGGTGGCTCCTAAAGTAAAATCAATTCAAGCCGATGAGGAAGATATTGACACTAATGACTATTTAGAAAGACAACTATATAATCAACAATTGGATGCTCAAGAAAGTACTTCATCCAATGCTATATTGAACTCTAATGATAAATATCAAACTCCAGAAGGCATTAGTTTAAAGCAAGACGATGAAGAAGTAAATCAGTATTTAAATCAGCTGGATGAAATTTTAATTGATACTAGTTATATAGTAAATTCTTATAATAAGGATATAGAGAAAAATTTGTGGATTATAAATGTAACTATAATAACCACGGATAAAGAAGGTACAGAAATAAAGGAAGATACCGTTTATTACGGACAGGATGGGGAGATATGGAAAGAAGAATAATAATTATAGATGGTAACAGTTTAATAAATAGAGCTTATTATGCGATGCAAAGACCAATGATAACAAAGGAAGGACTATACACTCAAGGGGTGTATGGTTTTCTTAATATGCTTACGAAAATTAAAAATGACTATGAATCAGGATATATCGTAGTTACCTTTGATAAAAAAGCCCCTACATTTAGGCATTTGGAATATGCCGAATACAAAGCAGGAAGAAAGAAAATGCCTACTGAATTGGCTATGCAACTTCCTATTCTAAAGGAAGTTCTTGAAGCTATGAATATTAAGATTATTGAACTTGAAGGCTTTGAGGCAGATGATCTAATCGGAACTATTGCAAGAAGAGCAGAAGAAGAAAATTTAGAACCATTAATCATAACAGGAGATAAGGATGCTTTACAGCTTGCAACAGAAGTCACAAAGATTTTAATCACTAAAAGAGGAATTTCAGAATTTGAAATATATGATAAAAATGCAATGGTTGATAAATATGGATTTACTCCAACTCAATTTATTGATTTTAAAGGATTAATGGGGGATCAATCTGATAATATACCGGGTATCCCTGGGGTAGGAGAGAAAACAGCTCAAAAATTAATATTAGAATATGGCTCAGTAGAAAAACTAATTGAAAATGTTGATTCTATGAAGAAAAGCAAGTTAAAAGAGAGAATCGAGGAAAATGCTCAATTAGCAATAATGAGTAAAAGACTTGCCACAATCAATACTAATGTTCCTATTGATATAGATTTTGCCGAATACCTTATGGAAGCTCCTAATTATGACCAATTGATTGATATATATGTAAAGCTTGAATTTAATAGCTTATTAAAAAGATTAAAAGCAACTAACTTGGAATCTGTAACTGAAAAGCTTTCAGAGACTTCAGAAGAAAACAGAAACTTCGAGAAAAAAGATAGGCAGAAAATTAAAATTACAACATTAGAACAATTAGATGAATTCTTGGAAGGTCTAAAAGCAGAAGAAGAAATTGCTTTAAAAGTTTATTCTGATAAAAATCATAGAGCAAAGCCTGTGGTTCACGGTATAGGAATTATGTCTACCGAACAGATTGCTTATATAAATTGCTGCGACAATAATGAAACTCTAAAACATATAGCAAGTAAAATTGTTGAAAAAGAGTTGAAATTATTTGGATATTATTTAATTAATGAATATTATTTGCTATTGGCTGTATTAAATGACGCTGATGATAGAGTGAGTGCAAATAAAAATGGATACTTCTTTAATACTATCTTTGATTGTGCCATTGCTCAATATGTTTTGGAACCTTCAAAAAGTAACTATGAGTTAAAAACTGTAGCTTTTGAACTTCTTCATGAAGAAATTCAAAATGAAGATGATTTTATGACTGCAAATGGCCAGATGAGTATTTTAGAAGAGCCAGACGATAAATATTTAGAATACACTGAAAAGTGGGCTGAAACAATTGAGGAAATAAGATTTGTACAAGAAAATAAGCTTAAGAAAGAAAATTTAGAAGAAGTATATTATAATATAGAGCTTCCTCTTATCGAACCTATGGCATCAATGGAGAACTATGGTTTTAAACTTGATAAAAATGAACTCACAACTGCGGGAACATCTATTTCAGAAAAATTAGAAACTTTAACAAATAAAATATATGAGTATGCCGAAGAAGAATTTAATATAAATTCACCTGCACAATTAGGAGTGATTTTATTTGAAAAAATGGGACTTACTGCTGGTAAAAAAACTAAAAGAGGATATTCTACAAACGCAGAAATTTTAGAAAAGATTAAATATGAACATGAAATAATTCCATGTATTCTTGAATATAGAACGCTTTCAAAGCTAAAAGGTACTTATATTGACGGATTGCTACCTTTAGTTCATGAAGATGGAAGAATTCATGCACATTTTCAACAGACTGTTACTGCCACAGGAAGAATAAGCTGTACAGAACCTAACTTGCAAAATATTCCTATTAGGCAGGAATTGGGAAGAAAACTTAGAAAAGCTTTTGTTCCTGAAAATGAATTTACTTTAGTCGGTGCTGACTATTCTCAAATAGAGCTTAGAGTTTTGGCACATATGTCAGGAGAAGAACACCTTATTGATGCTTTTAACGAAGGTGATGATATTCATAGAAT
>DAMCXN010000025.1:19479-31974 GCA_032096995.1 Aminipila sp. | reverse complement strand
AAAGTACCTGAAGATGATGTTACCGCTTTACAAAGAAGCAATGCAAAAGCTGTAAACTTTGGAGTGATATATGGAATGAGCGGTTTTGGCCTTTCTGAGGAATTAAATATAACTAGAAAAGAAGCTGAAAGTTATATAGAAGAATATTTTAAAACAAATACAAAAGTAAAGAGCTTTATGGATGAGCAAATACAATTCTGCAAAGAAAATGGTTATGTAGTTACTATAATGGGAAGAAAACGTGCTATCCATGAAATAAATGCAAGTAACTATATGGTAAGACAATTTGGAGAAAGATTGGCTATGAATAGCCCAATTCAAGGAAGTGCAGCTGATATAATAAAGATTGCAATGATTAATGTTTATAGAGAATTAAAAAAGCAAGGTAAAAAGTCTAGACTTATCTTACAAGTGCACGATGAACTTATCATAGAAACTTTAAAAGAAGAAACGGATGAAATAGAAGTGCTTTTAAGAAACTGTATGGAAGAAGCCATGGAACTTAAAATAAAACTTGCAGTAGAATTAAATCAAGGCGATAATTGGTATGACTTAAAATAGTTATAGAGGATGAAGAAACAATGAAAATAGTTGGATTGACAGGCGGTATTGGAAGCGGAAAATCAACAGTATCAAATTATTTATTAAAAAAAGGTTATCCTATTATTGATGCGGATAAAATCGCAAGGGAGATTGTAGAACCAAACTCAAAAACTTTGAATAAACTTGTAAAATGCTTTAGTGATGAGATTTTGAACTATGACGGTTCTTTAAACAGAAAAGCTTTAGCTCAAATTGCTTTTTTTAATCAAGAAAGCAAAATGAAGCTTGATGATATAATGCTTGAAGAAATTGTAAGGATAATACATGAACAAGTTGCTTTTTATGCAAAATTGAATAATGAATTTGTTTTTATTGATGCCCCGTTGCTCTTTGAAGCAGGGCTTGACAAAGTTTCAAATGAGGTTTGGGTTGTTGATACAGAAGATGAAATGAGGATTGAAAGAGTTGTTAAAAGAGATGGAATGACTCGTCAAGAAGTATTAGCAAGATTACAAAAACAAATGAGTAGAGAAGAAAAAAATAAAAGGGCAACATACATTTTAGACAATTCAACAACACAGCAAGCCTTATATGAGCAAATAGAAAAATTGTTAAAAATAGATACAGATAAGGAAAAAAGAAATGGTTAAAAAGGCTTTAATTATAACTTTGGCTATAATTATTTGTGTAGTAGCAATAATTTTTATAAAAAATGGTCAAATCTATGATATCTTTACCAAAAATAGTGAAGTTAAGACTACTTATACAGAATCACAAATTATTAAATTACCTATGGAGAAGGTTAGAACCCTTAATCCTATTACATCAAAAGACTCTGACACATATAAGTTAAGTAAACTAATCTTTGAGAGTTTGTTTTATTTAGATGAAAATTTATCGTTAAAAAACCAACTAGTGGAGAGTTATCAATACGATGAAGATAAAAAAACAGTAACAATAGACATAAGAAGAGATTCATATTTTAGTGATGGAACTAATTTAACAGGTAATGATGTAAAATATTCTATTGACAATTATATAAGTGCAACTGAAAAGGGTAATGGTATTTATGGCAGTTATGTAGCTAATATTAAATCTGCGTCAGTTGATAGAAATGATAAATACTCCATTAAAGTGAAGTTTAAAGATAAAAGTGATGTTTCAATGGAAAATTTTGTGTTTCCTATAGTTTCTGAAAAAAGTTTTGGTAAAACCTATGCTTATAAAGAAACATCTACAGATTTTATACCAATAGGTTCTGGCGCTTATGCAGTGGAAAAATACAATGATATAACAGAATTACAACTGGTAGCCAATCAGCATTATAATGGAAATAAGCCAACAAATACTTTGCATTTTACTGTATTACCGGAAAAAGAGGATATTATTCCACTACTTGAAGTTAATAATATGTCTTTAGGATGTTTAGAAAGTTTATCAAGAGATACTTTGATTGCAGATAAGAAAATAACTTCAACCAATTTTCCTTCAAATGAAGTTGAAGTTGTTGGGTATAACTTTTCAAAACAGGCTATGTCCAATAAAAAAGTTAGGCAAGCTATTGCTTATGCTGTAAATTCAGAGGATTTAAATGAAACTGCATACTATAAGAATGGAATGTTGTGTGACACAATATATTTCCCGGGATATTTAGGAACAAAAAATAAAGGGGATGTTTATAAGTATAATTTAGAAAAAGCTTCGAGCTTATTAACTTCAGCAAAGTATTTAGATAGAGATGAAAATGGGTACTTAGAAGATGAAGAAGATAATGAGCTTACTGTTGATATTTTAGTTAATAGCGCAGATCAAAGCAGAAAAATGGTAGCTGAATCTATAAAAGCTTCTATGGATAGTTTATCTATTTCAAGCCGAATATTATATGCTGACGATTCTGAAGATTTTAAGAAACAACTTTCAGCAAAAGATTATGATATTTTTGTTGGTGGCCTTAAGATTAATGAAACATATGATTTGAGAACACTTTTACACTCAAAATACAATAATGTTATCGGTTATTCGAATGAAAAGGTAGACGTTTTATTAGATAAACTTAAATCTGGGGTAGGAGAAGAGGACAAAATAAAAATTGTTAATTCTACTAAAAAAATATTAGAGGATGAAATTCCTTACTATTGCATAGTATATAAAACATATGGTGCATTAACTTCAGAAAGCCTAAATGGAAATGCTGATGATTATATTTTCAATAATGTTTATAACGGTTGTGAGAAGTGGTATAGCAAATATACTGCAGAAAAAAAGGAAGAAGAAAGTCGCAATTTAGAGCAAAACGATAAAAATATTGAAAATGATTAATAAATGCTTATTTATGCTCTTTACATTTTATTCTAGTTATGCTATTATATTCTTCGTCGCTTATGGTATGCGCCCGTGGCGGAATGGCAGACGCGCACGCTTGAGGGGCGTGTGAGCAATCGTACCAGTTCAAGTCTGGTCGGGCGCACCATTAACATAAAATGGTATAGTATAAAATAATTATACTTGATATTTAAGACAGGCTATGATATAATTATATCAATGCGCCGGCGTGATGGAATTGGCAGACGTGCGGGACTCAAAATCCCGTGGTGGCAACACCGTATGGGTTCGACCCCCATCGCCGGCACCATTTTTATTTGACGAAGTTAATCACATTTTGGTTCTAGATATTACATAAGGAGGAGATACGAAAATGGGTGGAGCGTTGTATAACTTATTGCCTTTGGTACTTTTAATACTATTCATGTATTTCTTGTTAATCAAACCGCAAAAGAAAAAAGAAAAAGAAATTAACGCAATGCGAAGCAATATCAAAGTAGGAGATGAAATAATCACTATTGGTGGTATTTGCGGAAAAGTAGTTAAAGTTAAAGATGAATCAGTTGTTGTTCAGGTTGGAGCAGAAAAACTTAAGTTTGAAATGATGAAGTGGTCTGTTTCTAAGATTGTAGGCAGTGATACATCAAGAACTTCTTCAAAGAAGGCTAAACCTGCTGAAGATAATGAACAGCCTGTAAAGAAATCACTTCCTAAGAAATTAAAAAAGACTAGTGAAGAGAACGTAGCAGAGACTCCTGTTGTCGAAGAAAATAATGTTCAGGAAAATGTTCCTGCAGAAGAAAACAAAGAAAAATAAAATAGACTTAACTCATTGTCCCCTGCAAGCGTTTGCAGGGGTTTTTTATTATTGAAAAAACATAGGTTTCTATTTTCTGGTTCTTATTTCACAGTAAAACAATATAATTATATTGAATATTTCTATCTTAATTTATATATTGGGGGGATAAGTATGAATTATGTTTGTAAATTAGCAAAGGGATATGTCATAGCATTTATAATATTTTTGGTGTTGACAATAGTAATAACATCTATTATTAAAGTGACCTCTATACCTGAAACCTTTTCTATTTATTATTTGATTGGAGCAATGTGTATTTCTACATTGTTTTTGGGAATATTTTCAGGAAAGCTAATAGGCAAAAAAGGGCTTATTTCAGCATTATGTACGTCTGCTGTATTTGTTTTTTTAATAATTTTCGCTATAACATGTACATATTTTCGTGAACTATCGCTAAATAGTTTTAATATACTTTATTTGCTTCCTGTAATTATTGGAGGTATTGGGGGCATAATAGGTGTAAATGCGAAAAAATAGCGATTTTACAGTTAATTGTACTTGTAGAAATAAGCAAAAAGTAGTACAATTATATGAAGCAGTTTTTGAATATAAATACTATGTATAGTATTTTATATACTAGAAAATACAAACTAGAATACAAAGGGGAAAAATAAAATGAGCGTAAAAATGAAAAAAGCTTTATCAGTCTTAGTAATAATTATTATTATGCTGGGTTGGGCAATAACTATATTTGGTGCAGGCCCGATTCCAGCAGTTAAAGATAAAATAAAGCTAGGCTTAGACATCAAAGGTGGCGTATATGTGGTTATGGAAGCAAAAACAGACGCAGCTGGAGAAGAATTAAGTAAGTTAATGGAACAAACTCAAGCAGTTATTGAACAGAGAGTAAATCAAATGGGTTTATCCGAACCAGTAGTAACTGTTGAGGGAGAAAAAAGAATTAGAGTTGAATTGCCTGGAGCAGATGATGCAGATGATGCAATTGAGCAAATTGGTAGAACAGCACAATTACAGTTCTTTTTAGCTGACGGAACTATGGTTCTAGATGGAAGCATGGTAAAAGATGCTGGAATCACTGAAGACAAAGAGCATGGTGGTTTTGCTGTAGCTTTGGAATTTGATAAAGATGGTACAAAGGCCTTTGCTGATGCTACTGCAAAAGCAATATCAGGAACTGTTAAATCTCAAATGGATGGGGTTAGCGATAGAGCAATTGCTATTGTTTTAGATGGTAAAATTATTTCTGCACCGGTTCCTAATGAGGTTATTCCAAACGGACAGGCTGTTATTACAGGTGGAGGAACAGGTGGATTCCCAGAAGAAGAAGCAACAAATCTTTCTGCTTTAATAAGAGGTGGTTCACTACCAGTAGCTTTAGAAGAAGTAGAAACTTCTACACAAACTGCAAAAATTGGATATAAAGCGTTTGAGATGAGTGTAATAGCTGGTGCTATAGGTATTGCACTGATACTAATCGTAATGCTTTCTTTCTATGGCATTATGGGTATTGCAGCAGATATAGCTTTATCATTCTATGTATTAATTGTTTTATGGATTATGGCAGGACTTGGAAGCGTATTAACGCTACCGGGCATAGCAGGTATTATACTTTCAATTGGTATGGCTGTTGATGCAAATGTTATTATTTTCTCAAGAATAAGAGAAGAAATATCAAATGGTAAATCAGTTAGAGTTTCTGTACAATCAGGATTCAGAAGAGCCTTAAGTACAATCTTGGATTCACAAATAACTACAATCATTGCAGCTGTTGTACTATATCAATTTGGTACTGGTACTATTAAAGGATTTGCAATGACTCTTATGATCGGTATTATTGCAAGTATATTTACAGCAACAGTAATTACTCAGTTATATTTAGGTATAATAAGCGAATCAAAACACTTTGGTACTAAAAAATTCTTTGGTATGAATGAAGATAATACTCCAAAGTTTACATTGAAAAAGCAGTTTAGTTTTATTAAGTATAGAAAAGTATACTATGTAGTAGCTGTAGTGATTATTGGTATAGGTCTTGTTTTAGGTGGTATCAGAGGATACAACTATGGTATTGACTTCACTGGTGGTACAATGATGCATTTTGACATGGGAAAACAAGTTGAACTTTCTCAAGTACACGAATCATTAAATAAAGTTGATATTGAGTCAGCTGACTTGGTTTATGCTGGTGATAACAATAGTGAAGTAATTATTAGAACTATAAAATCATTAGATAACGAAGAAAGAAATACAGTAATTGAGCAATTTACTCAAGACTTTGGTATTAAAGACAAGGATATTTTATCTGTTGATCAGTTTGGACCTGCTGTAGGAAAAGAACTACGTCACAATGCTGTTAAGTCAGTGTTAATTGCAGCTTTAGGTATGCTTATCTATATCATCATTAGATTTGAATGGAAATTTGGTTTGGCTGCAATTTCAGGTGTAGCACATGACGTTTTAATGGTTATTGCATTTTATGGAATTTTCCACGTTACAATAAATAGTCCATTTATAGCAGGTATTTTAACGGTAGTAGGTTATTCTATAAATGATACTATTGTAATTTTTGATAGAATCAGAGAAAATATTGGAATGATGAAGAAAAATAAAACAGAAGAATTAATTGATACAAGTATTAATCAAACTTTATCACGTTCAATTATGACTTCTGCTACAACTTTCATAGTTATGGTTCCTCTTTTTGTTCTTACTTCAAGTACAATTAGAGAATTTATGTTACCACTTATTATTGGTGTTCTAGTAGGTACTTTATCATCAATATTTATGTGTAGCCCTATTTATTATGAATTATCCCAAATCACAGACGGACCAAAATACAGAGCAAAAAAATCTAAGAAATAAAAATTATTATTATTTGAAGGAAACAAGAGATGATAGATATGGAACAATTTTTAAACGATCTTTTAGCTATCAACCCACATTATGATGTTGAATTGATAAGCAAGGCTTATAAAAGAGCTAAAAAAATGCATGAAGGACAATTAAGAAAATCTGGAGAACCGTATTTGATCCACCCAGAGGCAGTTGCAAAAATACTAGCTGAAATCGGTATGGATGAAAATACGATTGTTGCAGGTTTACTTCATGATGTCGTTGAAGATACCCCATATACTAAAGATGAGTTAAAAGAAGAATTTGGGGAAGAAGTTCTACTATTAGTAGATGGAGTTACTAAGCTTAGTTCTATTGTCTTTGAAAGTAAAGAAGAAAGACAGGCAGAAAATCTTAGAAAAATGTTTTTGGCCATGTCTAAAGATATTAGAGTTCTAATCATAAAGCTAGCAGATAGGTTGCATAATTTAAGAACAATCAATTATATGAACGAAAGCAAGATAATTGATAAATGTAGAGAGACTATTGAGATTTATGCACCTTTAGCTAGCAGATTAGGTATCTATACTATGAAGTTTGAGCTTGAAGATATAGCTCTTAAATATCTTGATAAAGACGCTTACTATGAACTAGTTACTGCAGTTAAAGCAAAAAAAGAAGAAAGAGAACTAATTATAAATCAAGTAATTGATGAAATAAGAAAAACTTTAGATGAGCTTGATATAGATTATGATATAACTGGAAGATCAAAACACTTTTACAGTATATATAAGAAAATGAAATATCAGCACAAACAGATTGATGAAATTTTTGATTTAACAGCTGTAAGAATTATAGTAGATACAATTAAGGATTGTTATGCTGTACTTGGTATTGTCCATACAATGTGGAAACCGATCCCAGGTAGATTTAAAGATTACATAGCAATGCCAAAACCTAATATGTATCAGTCACTTCATACTACAGTGATAGGAGATAATGGTAAACCATTTGAAATACAAATTAGAACTTATGATATGCATAAGATTGCAGAACTTGGTATTGCTGCCCATTGGAAATATAAAGAGGGTATAACTTCAAGAACTTCCAATGGTGAAGAAATGAAATTAGCTTGGCTTAGACAAACGTTAGAATGGCAAAAAGAAATGAATGATCCAAGAGAATTTATGGAAACTCTTAAAGTGGATTTATTTGCCAGTCAAGTATTTGTTTTTACACCTGGTGGGGATGTTATTGAATTACCTGCGGGTTCTACACCTTTGGATTTTGCCTTTAAAATACATTCAGATGTAGGGTACAAGTGTGTTGGTGCTAAAGTAAATGGCAAAATGGTACCAATCGATCATAGACTAGAAAATGGTAACATTGTTGAGATAGTCACTTCTTCAAACTCTAAAGGCCCTAGCACTGATTGGCTTAAGATTGCTAAGAGTAGTCATGCTAGAAATAAGATTAGAAGCTTCTTAAAGAGAGAAAACAAGTCTGATAATGCTGAAAAAGGAAAAGAACTTTTAGAAAAATATTTAAGAAAAAAATCATATGATCCAGTCCAGATTATGAAGAATTCCTATATTAATAGGCTTATTAAGAATTTAAATCTAACTTCTCATGATGATTTATATATACAACTCAGTTATGGAGGTTCTTTCTTAGCAAAAGCAGCAATTACTCTTATGGGATATTTTCATGAAGAAAAACAAGAAGAATTAAAGAAAAATGAAAATAACATAAGCAATATTACTGTTAATGAGAAAAAGAAAAAACAAAAAAATGAAAAGAATCAAACTGGAGTTTCTGTAAAAGGCGTAGATAATCTGCTAATTAGATTTTCTAAGTGCTGTAACCCCGTTCCTGGAGATGAAATAGTTGGTTTTATAACAAAGGGTCGAGGAATTTCTGTGCATAGGAAAGATTGTGTTAACATATTAAGTATGCCCGAAGGCGAAAAAAGTCGCTTTATAGAAGTAGAATGGGATTCGACGGAAGATAATAAATCATATAATGCGGATATATGTATTGTTTCAGAAGATAGGAAAGGTTTATTTTCTGACTTATCAAGGGTTTGTGAAGATATGGATGTTCATATTACGGGGGTTAATGCAAAGAGTGCTAAAGACCAAATTATCAACATTACTATGACATTATCAATTTCAAACACTAATCAAATGGAAAAAGTTTTACGTTCGCTTAGAAACGTACAGGGAGTAGCTGATGTATATAGAGCTATAACTTGAAGATGTGATAACGATAAAATATTTATGTAAATATATTAGCTGGAGGTATAATGAGAGCTGTTGTACAAAGAGTAACAGAAGCAGATGTTACTGTTGAAGGTAACATAACAGGCAAAATCAATAAAGGTTTTGTCGTGCTTTTAGGCGTTGAAGACGACGATGATATAAAAGATGTTAATTATATTGTAGATAAAGTTTCAGGCTTAAGAGTTTTTGAAGATGAAGACGAAAAAATGAATCTTTCAATAATGGATGTTGGAGGACAAATTTTGGCAGTTTCTCAGTTTACGTTATTAGGAGATGTAAGAAAAGGGAAAAGACCAAGTTTTATTAAAGCAGCTAAACCAGATAAGGCTAAGGAGCTTTATGATGAATTTGTTAAACAGATAAAAGAAAAGGGGATTATAACAGGTGAAGGTGTTTTCCAAGCAGATATGCTTGTAAGGATAAATAATGATGGACCTGTAACGATATTACTTGATAGCAAAAAAATATTTTAAAGGAGAAAACATGCAGATTAATTGTATTCCAAGTGGGGCATTAGGTGCTAATACCTATTATGTAAGAGATGAAGTTGCAAATAAAGGTTTTATTGTAGATCCAGGCGGATTTAGTTCCAGTATGGAAAACTTAATAAAAAAAGATAACTGTGATATTCAATATATAATCCTTACTCATGGTCATGGAGATCATATAGGTGGAGTTAAGGATTATATGTCTTTATTTCCAAATGCAAAATTGGTTGCTTGTATTCATGAAAAAGAATTTTTGTTAAATCCTAGAATGAATATGTCAAGAGATTGTTGTGGAAAAGAAATAGGCCTTGATGCTGATATATGGGTGAATGATATTGATAACCTAAAAGTTGGCGATATGGAGTTAGTATTTCTTCATACTCCAGGACATACTCCAGGAGGCATGTGCATTTTAGTTGGAAATGCGTTGTTTAGTGGTGACACATTATTTCAACAATCTATTGGAAGAACTGATTTTCCAGGAGGTTCTTTCCCTCAAATAAAAAATTCTATTCATACAAAATTATTTACTCTTCCAGAAGATACTATAGTTTATCCAGGACATATGGGAACTACAAATATAGGAATTGAAAAAAGGAGTAATCCATTTGTATAAAATAGTATTAAACGGGATAACGAATAAATATGAATATGATGAATTGATAAAAGTCTTTCTTAGACCTGAAGAATATTGTTTATTTTGTTCTTCAGACAATCAAGATGTTGAAGATGAAGACCAAGCTTGCCAGTTTGATTGTTTGCTAGAATTTAACGAAACTGAGAAGAATAAGCTTAAACAAGATATTTATAAAAAATTGTCAAAATTGACAGGCAATGCCCCTGAATGGGGTATACATACTGGGGTAAGACCAGTAAAATTAGTTGGTGAACTTTTTAATAAGTTAGGCTCTATGGACCTTGTTATAGATAAACTTAAAAGTTTTTATCTTTTTAATGATGAAAAAATTTCTTTAATTTGTAACACTTACTATAATCAGCAAGAAATTTTGGACACCCCTAAACCAAGTGAGATTGGGCTTTATATAGGAATACCTTTTTGCCCAACAAGGTGTTTATACTGTTCTTTTACTTCTAACCAATCAGGGCCTGAAAAAATAGAGCAATATCTAGAGGCTTTACAAAAGGAGATAAGACATACAGGAAAAAGGATGTCTGAAATAGGAATGTGTCCTGAATCAGTATACATAGGTGGAGGCACACCAACTACACTTAATGCTGAGCAGTTGGACCTACTATTAAAAGAAATTAACAATTCTTATGATTTAAGTAAATCTAAAGAGTTTACTGTTGAAGCCGGGAGGCCTGATACGATAACACTTGAAAAATTGCAAGTATTAAAAGAGAATGGCGTTGAGAGGATTAGTATAAATCCTCAAACTATGAAAAATAAAACACTAGAACTAATAGGCCGTTCCCATAGCTGTGAAGAGATACTGAAAGCTTTTGAAATGGCAAGAAGTGTGGGGATTCATATTATTAATACTGATATCATAGCTGGTCTTCCAGAGGAAACATTGGAGGATTTTGAAAAAACTATTGACACTATGATAGGATTGGGAGCTGAAAACATTACAGTACATACTTTAGCTGTAAAACGAGCTTCAAGGCTAATTGATGTTGATAGTGATTTTCATTATAAGCAAGCACGTATAGTTAAGGAAATGTTAGCCCTATCAAAGGACAAGCTTTATAAAAAGGATTATAAGCCGTATTATCTCTACAGGCAGAAACACATGGCTGGAAGTTTAGAAAATGTAGGCTATGCAAAATCTGGGTGTGAGGGCATTTATAATATAAGGATAATGGAAGAGCATCAGACTATTCTTGCTTTAGGAGCAGGAGGTATATCAAAGGCTTATTATCCTGACGAAAATAGACTCGAAAGAGTTCCAAATGTATCTAATTTTGAAATTTATATATCAAGATTGAACGAAATGTTACAGAGAAAAGATGACAAATTATTTAGGAGGTAATTTTAATGTTGACAAATGCGCCAAAAGGGACGAAAGATGTTATGCCTAATCAGGTGTATAAATGGCATTTTGTTGAAAAAGCTTTTGCCGATATATGTAAAAAATATGGATTTAAAGAAGTAAGAACTCCAATTTTTGAACATACTGAATTATTTGCAAGGGGTGTTGGCGATACTACAGATATAGTAGAAAAACAAATGTATACTTTTGAAGATTACGCAAAAAGAAGTATTACATTAAAGCCAGAAGGTACATCACCAGTTGTAAGAGCTTTTGTTGAGCACAAGCAGTTTGCTGAAGTTCAACCAACAAAAATGTATTATAATATACCTTGCTTTAGATATGAAAAACCACAATCTGGCAGGCTTAGAGAGTTCCATCAGTTTGGCATCGAAGTTTTTGGAACAAATAATATGCTAGCAGATGCGGAAGTTATTTGTTTGGCTTATGATTTTCTAGATTCTTTGAACATTAAGAATTTACAACTTAGAATTAATAGTATTGGCTGTCCAAAATGTAGAGAAAAACACAGAACAGCTTTAAGGGAATTTTTAAAACCTAAATATGAACAGCTTTGCAATACATGTAAAGGTAGATTTGAAAGAAATCCTTTAAGAATTCTTGATTGTAAATCAGAGGTTTGTCAAGAATTAGGTAAGGGAGCTCCTATGATGCTTGACTATTTATGTGAAGAATGTAGTGAAGCATTCGAAGATGTAAAGAATAACTTAACTGCTATGGGAGTTGAGTTTATTGTAGATCCAGGTATTGTAAGAGGCCTTGATTATTACACAAAAACTGCTTTTGAATTTGTTTCAAATAGTATTGGTGCTCAAGGCACTGTTTGTGGTGGTGGTCGTTATGATAATCTTATTGAAGAAATAGGAGGACCTTCAACTCCAGGTGTTGGATTTGGTCTTGGAATTGAAAGACTTCTTCTTACTATGGAAGCAGACGGAATTGAAATCCCTGAACCAGAGCCTGTAGATGTTTTCATTGCAGTTATGGGGCAAAAGGCAAAAGAGTATGGACTTTCTCTTTTGAGAAAGCTTAGATTAGAGGGTTTAAAGGCTGAAATGGACCTTCTTGAAAGAAACTTTAAAGGACAGTTTAAATATGCAAATAGAATTAATGCAAAATATACTGTTGTAATTGGTGATAATGAACTTAATGAAGGAAAGCTTGCAATAAAGAATATGGCAACTTCTGAACAG
>DAMCXN010000025.1:12430-19469 GCA_032096995.1 Aminipila sp. | reverse complement strand
GAACAGAGAGTTGTTGATATTAATGACATTATTGAGGAATTAAAAAAGTAAGATAGGAGATATAATAATGAGCAATGTTTTTAAAAGAACACATATGTGTGGCACTTTAAATTCCAGCAATATTGAAGAAAATGTTGTATTAAATGGATGGATTCAAAAAAGAAGAAATCTTGGAGGTCTTATTTTCTGTGATTTAAGAGATAAGACTGGTATTGTCCAAGTTGTTTTTGATGATAAGATTCCTCAAGAACTTTTCGAAAGAGCCGACAAACTTAGAAGTGAATATGTTGTTGGTATTAAAGGTGTGGTTAAAGAAAGACAATCAAAAAATACTGAAATACCTACAGGTGATATTGAAGTATTTGCTAATGATTTAGTTATTTATTCAGAAGCTGAAACACCACCAATTTACATTAAAGATGATGATAATGTTGATGATAATTTAAGATTAAAATATAGATATTTAGATTTAAGAAAGCTTAAGATGCAGAAAAATTTAACTTTCAGACATAATATAACAAAGCTTGCAAGAGATTATTTTGACAGCCAAGGTTTTACTGAAGTTGAAACACCTATGCTTATAAAACCTACACCAGAAGGTGCAAGAGACTATCTTGTACCAAGTAGAGTTCATCCAGGTGAATTTTATGCATTACCACAGTCACCACAGATGTTTAAACAACTTTTAATGGTTGGTGGTACTGATAGATATATGCAGATTGTTAAGTGCTTTAGAGATGAAGACCTTAGAGCTGACAGACAGCCTGAATTTACTCAGATAGACCTTGAGATGTCATTTGTTGATGTAGATGATGTTATTGAAATTCAAGAAGGCTTTTTAAAGACAGTAATGAAGGAGCTTATGAATGTTGAAATACAGACTCCATTCCCAAGACTTACTTATGATGAAGCTATGGAAAGATACGGTAGTGACAAGCCTGATACAAGATTTGGTTTTGAACTTAAGAAACTAAATGATGTAGTTGCTGGTACTGAATTTAAAGTTTTTGCTGATGCATTAGAAAAGAACGGCGATGTTAGAGGTATTAACATTGATGGTGGTTCAAAGAACTTTAGCAGAAAAGATTTAGACAAGCTTACAGATTCAGCAAAGCATTATGGAGCAAAAGGTCTTGTATGGATGAGAATTGAAGAAGAAGAAATCAAGTCATCTGTAAATAAATTCTTTACTCAGGAACAATTAAAGGAAATAGCATCTGTATTTGATGCAAAGGTAGGAGATTTAATTCTTATTGCTGCAGATAAAGCTAAAGTTGTTTTTGATACACTTGGATTCCTTAGAAGAGAAATAGCTGGAAGATTAGGGCTTCTTGATGATAGTCAATATAACTTCTTATGGGTTGTTGACTTCCCACTTTTCGAATATGATGACGAAACTGATTCATATTCAGCTATGCATCATCCATTTACATGTCCTAATCTTGAGGATGTACCAATGCTTGATACTGAACCAGGAAAAGTTAAAGCACAGGCGTATGATATAGTTCTTAATGGTGTTGAACTTGGTGGCGGAAGTATCAGAATCCATGATAAGGATCTTCAGGCTAAGATGTTTGAAGTATTAGGATTATCAGATGAAGAATGTGAAAGCAAGTTTGGTTTCTTACTGGAAGCATTTAAATATGGAACTCCTCCACACGGCGGACTTGCATATGGTCTAGACAGACTTGTAATGCTTCTATCATGGCAACATAGCATTAGAGAAGTTATTGCATTCCCTAAGAATCAGGCTGCACAATGTATGGTAAGTGAAGCTCCAGCTTGTGCATCAGAAGAACAGCTTGAAGAACTTGGCATAAAAATTAGAGGATAAATTGGTTCTTACTTAAGTGGAGAGGTTATGAACAAAATAGGAATATATGGAGGTAGCTTCGATCCTATACATTTAGGACATATTGAGCTGGCTTTGCAGGCAAAGGAAGAATTACAACTAGAAAAAGTACTTTTTATACCTACAAAGCATCAACCGTTTAAATTAGACAGAAAAGTTACTTCTGAAAAACATAGGGTAAATATGTTAAAGCAAGCAATACAAGGGGAGAAAGATTTTGAGATTTCTTATGTTGAGCTTGAAAAAAACGAAATTTCATATACTATTAACACTTTAAGACGTATAAGGGCTTTTTACAGTAAAGACACTGAAATCTTTTTTATATTAGGTACAGATGCCTTTTTAACTATTGAATTATGGCATGAATCGGAGGAATTGCTCCATAACTATAGCTTTGCTATAGGAAGTAGACCTGGTTATAAAGAAGAACAATTAAAAGACTGTATAGACAGGATAAGAGACGTTTATAATACTAATATTGTTCTACTAAATAACAAAAAACTACCTATATCATCAACAGATATAAAATCAAATATTAGATATGGTAAAAGCATAGAAAATCTTGTTCCAAAAACTGTAGAAAGGTATATACATGGAAACGGACTTTATAAATAATTATTTAGAACAAAATTTGTCAGATAAACGAAGAATTCATACCTATGGAGTTAAAGACACAGCTATTAAATTAGCAGCTTTATATGGTATTGATGAAAAAAAAGCAGAAATTGCGGCATTATTTCATGATATGTGCAAGGAAATGCCTGAACATATCATGAATAATTATATAAAAAAATATAAATTAGACTCAAAATATATAAATAATAAAAATTTGGCTCATGGTAAAATAGCGGCTATTATAATGGAAAAAGATTATGGAATTAAAGATCAAGACATTTTAAATGCAGTTAGTTATCATACTACGGGTAGAGCAAATATGTCTCGACTAGAGAAAATTATATATTTGGCAGATGCCATAGAACCAAATAGAAACTATCCTGGAGTGGACAAACTAAGGAAAGCGGCATTTGTTGATTTAGATGAGGCTTGTATATTATCACTATCAAGAACTATTGAATATATTAAATTAAAAGAATTGTTTTTAGATGAAGATACTATAAAGGCAAGAGATTATTTAAAAGAATTGAAAAAAGGAGATTCTAAATGAATAGTAAAGAAATAGCATTACTGGCTACTAAAGTTTTAGATCAGAAGAAAGCACAGGATTTAGCGTGCATTGATATTAGCGTAAAATCATCCTTTGCTGATTATTTTGTATTAGCTTCAGGTAATAGCGAAAGACAAATTAAATCTCTTAGTGAAGAAATTGATGATGAATTTGCAAAAGAAGATATCTTTGTAAAAAGTATAGAAGGTCAACCTAATTCTGGATGGATCCTTATGGATTACGGCGATGTAGTAGTGAATATTTTTACTACTGAAATGCGTGAAAGATACAAAATTGAAAAAGTTTGGGGAGACTGCGAATTTTTAGAACTTAATTTGGAGGATTAATTGATGTTAGAAAAGTACAACTTCAGTGAAATTGAAAAAAAATGGCAGAAGTACTGGGAAGATAATAAAATATTTGCTACTTCTGAAGATGAAAACAAAGAAAAATATTATGTATTAGAAATGTTCCCTTACCCATCAGGAAAGTTACATATGGGTCATGTAAGAAACTATTCTATCGGGGATGTTATCGCTAGATATAAGACTATGGCTGGTTATAATGTATTACATCCTATGGGATATGATTCATTTGGACTTCCTGCAGAAAATGCAGCTATTAAGCATGGTATTGCCCCTGCAAAATGGACTACAGAAAATATTGCAGAAATGACAGAACAGCTTAAAGAATTAGGTCTTTCTTATGATTGGGACAGAGAAGTTGCTACTTGTAGACCTGATTACTATAAATGGATGCAGTGGATATTCATCCAATTTTATAATAAAGGTTTGGCTTATAAAAAGGAAAATCCTGTAAACTGGTGCCCAAGTTGTCAGACTGTTCTTGCAAATGAGCAGGTTGTTGACGGCAGCTGTGAAAGATGTAAATCTTTAGTAGGTAAGAAAAACTTATCACAGTGGTATTTAAAGATTACTGATTATGCTGACAGATTACTTGATAACCTTGAAAATCTTGATGGATGGCCAAGTAAGGTTAAAACCATGCAGAAAAACTGGATAGGAAAGAGCATTGGTGCTGAAGTTGACTTTAATATTGACCAGTTTGATAAAAAACTTAAAATATTTACAACAAGACCAGATACACTTTATGGTGTAACTTATATGGTTCTTGCTCCCGAACACCCATATGTAAAAGAGCTTGTAAAAGGAACTGATAAGGAAGCTGATGTAGAAAAATATTTAGATGAAATACAACATAAATCAGAAATAGAAAGAACATCAACTACAAATGAAAAAACAGGTGTATTTATTGGAAGACACTGTATAAATCCATTGAATGGAAAGAAAGTACCTATTTTTATTTCTGATTATGTTCTTATGGATTATGGTACTGGTGCTATTATGGCTGTACCTGCTCACGACCAAAGAGACTTTGAATTTGCTCAAAAATTTGATTGTGAAATTATTCCTGTAGTTGAACCAGCAGATCCTTCAATAGACATTAATAATCTAAAAGAAGCTTTTGTAGCAGAAGGTAATATGATAAATTCTGAAATGTTCACAGGTATGAACAACAAAGAAGCAATTACTAAGATTATTGATTATCTTGAAGAAAAACAAATCGGTAAAAAGTCTATTAATTATAGACTTAGAGATTGGCTTATTTCAAGACAGAGATATTGGGGAACACCTATTCCAATGGTTTATTGTGATGACTGCGGCTGGGTTCCTGAAAAGGAAGAAAATCTTCCAGTATTACTTCCAACAGATGTAGAATTTACTGGAAAAGGTGAATCCCCACTTACAACAAGCAAAACTTTTGCTAAAGCAACATGCCCTAAGTGTGGAAAGCCTGCTAGAAGAGAAATGGACACTATGGATACATTCCTTGATTCATCTTGGTATTTCTTAAGATATACAGATGCAAACAACGATAAGGAAGCCTTTGCTAAGGACAAGCAGAAATACTGGATGAATGTTGACCAGTACATCGGTGGTGTAGAACATGCTATACTTCACTTAATGTATGCAAGATTTTTCCAGATGGCTCTTTATGATCTTGGATATACTAGTAATGAAGAACCTTTTGAAAATCTATTAACCCAAGGCATGGTTATAAAAGACGGTAAAAAGATGTCTAAGTCTATAGGTAATGTTGTAGCTCCATCAGAGATTATTGAAAAATATGGAGCAGATACTGCAAGACTATTTATTTTATTCGCAGCACCACCTGAAAGAGAACTTGATTGGTCAGATGCTGGGGTTGAGGGTAGTTATAGATTCCTTAACAGAGTGTATAGATTAGTTTATGAGCTTGCAAGTGTTATAGAACACGCACCAAATTCATATATTTTAGAAACAGAAGCTGATAAATCTTTAGCCTTTGAAATGAATACAACTATAAAGAAGGTTTCTGAAGATGTTGGTGGTAGATTTAGCTTCAACACTGCTATCAGTTCCATTATGGAAATGGTAAATGAAATGTACAAGTATAAGGAAAATGATGATATTAACCTAGGGCTTTTAAAGGCTGCCGTTGAAAATCTAGTATTAATTTTATCACCATTTACTCCTCATATTTGTGAAGAAATGTGGCAGAGTTTAGGACACGAAGGATCCTTGTATAAAGCTAGTTGGCCAACATACGATGAATCTGCAATGGTAAAAGATACTGTAGAAATTGTTATTCAGATAAATGGAAAAGTTAAAGAAAAAATGAATGTAACAAATAACTTAAGCAAAGAACAATTTGAAAAGATTGCAATGGAAAATGAGAAAGTAAAAGCTTTAATAGAAAATAAAAATATAGTAAAAGTTATAGCAGTACCAAATAAACTTTTAAATATAGTTGTAAAATAAATTTCTTGGCAAAGTAGAACGGAGAAATAATGAGAAAAAGAAATAATAGGAGGAATGGCAGCCCTCTGAGAGTTATTCCGATTGGCGGTTTAAATGAGATCGGTAAAAATATGACCGTTTTGGAATATAAAGAAGACATTATAATTGTTGACTGTGGGTTGTCTTTTCCGGAAGACGAAATGTACGGAATTGATATTGTTATTCCAGATTTTTCTTATATATTAAAACATAAAGAAAAAATTAGAGGAATAATATTAACACATGGACATGAAGATCATATAGGCGCTATACCTTATTTATTAAAAAAGATTAATATACCTATTTATGGTACTCGTTTAACTTTAGGTCTAGTACAAAATAAGTTAAAAGAACATGGTATAAAAGGTAACTTGAATACAGTGGTTCCAGGAGATAAAATTCAGTTGGGAGCATTTAATGCAGAAGCAATTAGAAGTACTCATTCTGTTGCTGATGCTATCTGTTGGTGTATAGATACTCCTGTAGGAAGAGTATTTCACACAGGAGATTTTAAAATAGATTATACTCCTATAGGTGGAGAACCAATGGACTTTGCAAGACTTGCAGAACTTGGATCTAAAGGTGTACTACTTATGTTGTGTGATAGTACAAATGCTACAAGACCAGGGTATTCTATGTCTGAACAAACTGTAGGAACTACCCTTGAAAATATTTTTAGAAATTCTGAAGTGAGAATAATAATAGCAACATTCTCATCAAATGTACACAGAGTACAAAGAATTATTGATAATGCTGTAAGATTTGGAAGAAAAGTTGCTATATCAGGAAGAAGCATGGTTAATGTAGTAAACATTGCAATGGAGCTTGGATATTTAAATGTTCCTGCAAATGTACTTGTTGATATAAATAAGACTAAAAATATTCCTGATAAGGAGCTTGTTATTATCACTACAGGTAGTCAGGGAGAGCCTATGTCAGCTCTTTCTAGAATGGCTTCTGCTGATCACAAAGCAGTAACAATTAAAAAAGGTGATATGGTAATATTATCTTCAAGCCCTGTTCCTGGCAATGAAAAGACTGTTTCAAATGTAGTAAATAAATTGTTTGAAAAAGGTGCTGAAGTAATATATTCTGATATTGCAGATATTCATGTTTCAGGCCATGCTTGCGAAGAAGAACTTAAACTAATGCATTCATTAATAAAACCTAAGTTCTTTGTTC
>DAMCXN010000025.1:11298-12420 GCA_032096995.1 Aminipila sp. | reverse complement strand
ATGGTGAATATAGACATTTAAAAAGGCATGCTCAAATTGCTGAAAGTTTAGGTAAAGATCCTAAGAATATTTTCATCCTAGAAAATGGTAATATTCTTAATGTCAATACTAATAGAGCAGAAATAATTAAGGAAGAAGTTCCTTCTCAAGCCGTATATGTTGATGGACTTGGAGTAGGGGATGTAGGAAATATTGTACTTCGTGATAGAAAGTTACTTTCTGAATCAGGTCTTATTATTGTAGTAGCAACTATAGATAAGGCAGCAGGTACTATATGCTCTGGACCAGATATTATTTCTAGAGGGTTTGTTTATGTAAGAGAAAATGAAAATCTTATTGAACAAGCAAGAAATCTTGTTGCTAACACGCTTGATAAGTGTTGTGAGGAAAATATAAAAGATTGGAATGCACTCAAAGCGGCAGTAAGAGATGATCTTAGAGGATTCATCTATAAGCAGACAAAAAGAAGTCCTGTAATACTGCCTATATTCATGGAGGTATAAGATGAATGTATATGATGCAGCTAGAAATCTAGCTACAGCAATCAAAAATTCTGAGGAATTAAAACAGTATGAAGCTATGAAAGTTACAGTTTCTGAAAACAGTGAACTTACTGAAATGATTAATGACTTTCAGGGAAAGCAAATGGAATTGCAAACAAAGCAGATAATGGGTCAAGAAATCGAAGATGAGTTTAAAGAACAGATTCAAAATCTTTATAGCATTATGATGGGAGATCCTTTAGCAGCACAATATTTACAATCTGAACTTAAATTCTCACTTATGATGAATGATATTTATAAGATTTTAGGTGAAGTTGTAAATGTAAATGGCAATCAGGAATAAATATTTACTATATCAAATAATATTTGAATTTTATTGATGCTTGGCAATGCTGACATCTTTTGGTATAATAAATTCTGTAATTCTACAAAAAAATTTATAATTTCCTAAAGACTAAGGTTTTTAGCTAATAGACACTAATTTAAAGGAGTAAAATAAAATATGTTATACGCAAGTGATTTTAGAAAAGGTATTACTTTTGAATTAAATGGTGAACCACATGTTGTTTTAGATTTCCAGCATGTAAAGCCTGGTAAGGGTGCAGCTTTTGTAAGAACA
>DAMCXN010000025.1:0-11288 GCA_032096995.1 Aminipila sp. | reverse complement strand
CAACTAGAGAAGAAGCATTTAACCCAAATGATAAATTCCCTAAAGCTCACATTGAAACAAAACAAATGCAATATTTATATAATGATGGCGAACTTTATTATTTCATGGATCAGGAAACTTTTGAACAGGTTCCTCTAATGGAAGAACAGGTTGAAGAAGCTATCAAGTACTTAAGAGAAAATGATGACGCTACTATTAAGTTCTATAGGGGTTCAGCTTTCATGGTAGAAGCTCCTAACTTTGTTCATCTACAAGTAACTGAAACAGAACCTGGAGTTAAAGGGGATACAGCTACTAACGTAACTAAAGCTGCTACAGTTGAAACTGGTGCAGTTATTCATGTTCCTATCTTTATTGAAGAAGGCGAAGTTATTCAGATTGATACAAGAACTGGCGAATATTTAGGAAGAGCTAAATAAAGGCATTAACTGAATAAATTTATTTAGAGGGGGCGTTATAAACGTCCCTTTCTGATTAATTAGTAAAACAAAAGAGGAAATATTTATGGGAAGAAAAGTTTTGAGTAAGGGAAAAGGGAAGAAATTTAGCTTTATACTTATTATTTTAGTAATAGTTTTAGTTGCAATTGGGATATTTGTATTTCAGTATATAAATACACTAGGTAATCCTTTAGATAAAAATAATACCGAAATATTATCAGTTTCAATTCCTCCTGGGTCAAGTACCAATACTATTGGAGAAATATTGGAAGATCAGAAGGTTATTTCAAATGCAAAGAAATTTAAGCTTTTATCAAAACTGGAAGGTAATGATGGGAAATATAAAGCAGGGGAATATTCATTATCACCAGCTATGCCAGTTAAGCAGATTATGGAAATAATAATATCTGGAGAATCTAATACAAGTAGATTTACAATTCCAGAAGGGCTTACCTTAGAGCAAACAGCAGACAAGCTTGCTGATAGTAATTTAATAAATAAGGATAAATTTATAGAAGAAATACAACATGGAAATTTTGATTATAGATTTATGTCATTATTACCTAATAAGGATAATCGCCTTGAAGGCTTTTTATATCCTGAAACTTATGAAATCTATACTACAGCCAACGAACATCAGATTATTAATAAAATGTTGGCACACTTTGATAAACTTGTGACAGATGAATATTATACTAGAGCAAGTGAAATGGGCTATGATATGTATAAAATAATCACAATAGCCTCTTTAATTGAAAGAGAGACATTAGTTTCATCAGAAAAAACAATAGTTGCTAGCGTTATATACAATAGGTTAGCAATTAATATGCCTTTGCAGATAGATGCATCAGTACAGTATGCATTAGCAGAGCACAAAACTAGACTAGATTATAATGATTTGCAAGTAGATTCACCATATAATACTTATCAAAATACAGGACTTCCTCCAGGACCTATATGTTCACCTAGTATTGAATCTATTAAAGCAGCCTTGTATCCTGAAGATACAAACTACTATTATTATGTGCTTAGCCCTGAAAAAAATGGTTCGCATAGATTCTCAAATACCTATGAAGAATTTTTAAAGAATAAAAAAGCATATATTAATTCACTATAATGGAGAAATTTTATGAATATTACAAATGATAAAGTAACAGAGTATATCGATGAATTATATAAACCTTTAACGCTTCAATTAGATCAACTTAGAAAAGAAGCAGAAGCTAAAAATATTCCTATTATATTAAAAGATACTGAAACTTTACTTTTAAATTTAATTCGTATAAAACGCCCTAAAAGAATACTGGAGATAGGCACTGCAGTGGGATATTCATCTGCATGCTTCGTAACAGCTTATTCAGGGGCAGAAATAACAACTATAGAATATAATGAAGAAACATACAAAATAGCTCTTAATAACATAAAAAATCTTGGGCTATTTGATAAAATAAAAGTTTATCTTGGTGATGGATCTGATGTTATAGAAAAACTTAATGAAGAAGGTTGTGAATCTTTTGATATGGTTTTTATAGATGCCGCAAAAAGTCACTATAAGAGATTTTGGGATTCTGCCATAAAGGTTTGCAATAAGGATGCAGTAATTGTATCGGATAATGTACTTATGAAAGCTATGACTGTTTCCAGTGAATACGATCCACGTGGAAGACATAAAACAAATATACGTAAGATGAGAGAATATCTTGAGTATATTAGTAACTTGGATGATTGTCAGACGTCAGTTGTTCCTGTAGGGGATGGTTTGGCTGTCAGTGTATTAAATAAATAGATTTACAATATATATATTATGTATACGAGAGGTAAAAATGAAGAAAATAGAATTATTAGCTCCAGCAGGGGATTTAGAAAAACTAAAAATAGCTATTGACTATGGTGCTGACGCAGTATATTTTGGTGGAGAAATGTTTAGCTTAAGAGCTGGTGCAGGTAATCTTACTATTGATGAAATAAGAAAAGGTGTAAAATATGCTCATGATAAGGGAAAGAGGGCTTATTTAACAGTAAATATTTATGCACATAATGAGGATGTCAAACCTTTTGAAGAATATTTAAATAAGATTAAAGACATAGGAATTGATGCTTTTATTGTTTCAGACCCTGGAATAATGTTGCTTATAAAAGAAGTAATACCAGATGCAGAATTGCACCTTAGCACACAAGCAAACATGACTAATTATAAAACTGCGGAATTTTGGCAAAAATTAGGAGTGAAAAGAATAGTTCTTGCTAGAGAACTTACTTTTAAGGAAATACAAGAACTTCGAAGCAAGATGTCTGAAGAAATGGAAATAGAAGCTTTTGTTCATGGAGCAATGTGTATATCTTATTCAGGAAGATGTTTACTTAGTAACTTTATGGTAGAAAGAGATGCTAATAGAGGTCAATGTGCGCATCCTTGTAGATGGCAATATAGCCTGATGGAAGAGCAAAGACCCGGTGAATATTTTCCTATAGAAGAAGATGAAAGAGGTACTTATATTTTAAATTCTAGGGATTTATGTATGATTGATCATATTCCTGAAATAATAGAATCAGGAATAATGTCAGCTAAAATAGAAGGTAGAATGAAAAGTATCTTCTATGTAGCCACTATTGTGAGTGCATATAGAAATGCTATTGATGCTTATTATGCAGATCCTGAAAATTATGAATTTAAGAATGAATGGATAGAAGAATTAAAAAAGGTCAGTCATAGACAATTTACAACAGGCTTTTATTTTGATAAACCTACAAATAAGGATCAAGATTATCAGACTAGTGCTTATACTAGAGAATATACTTTTATAGGTTTAGTTAAAGATTACAATCCTGAAACAAGTATTGCTTTAGTAGAACAGAGAAATAAAATGAGTATTGGTGAAGAAATTGAGGTCTTTGGACCTAATAAACATTTCTTTGCACAAACTCTTGAAAACATGTTTGACGAGGATGGAGAACCAATAGAATCTGCACCTCACCCACAACAAATATTACAAATAAAGATGGCTAAACCTGTAGAAGCTGGATTTATGTTGCGAAAAAGAAAATAAAGTGATATAATTTTCCAAGCAATTAGCTATCGATTAATGTAAATTTAGCAGTAAAAAGGAGAGAAAAAAGAATGTCTTCGGACCCCAGTACGCCAGTAATGGCGCAAATAATATTTTTAATATTTTTAATTTGTATAAACAGTTTTTTTGCAGCAGCAGAGCATTCTATTGCATATTTAAATAAAAATAGGATAAAACTTCTTGCACAAGAAGGAAATAAGAAAGCTGCAATGTTACGCGATTTATTAGAACAGCCAATTATTTATTTAACTACAATACAAATAATTATCACACTAACAAGTTTTCTTGTAAGTGCATCTACGGCTATAAGTATGTCACCTCAATTAACTTTATTTTTAGAGGATTTAGGCATTCCATATAGTGGTTATGTGTCGGTTTTTGTGGTAACTATTGTTTTATCTTATGTGGTGCTTGTTTTTGCGGAATTTTATCCAAAGAAAATTGCAATGCAACATGCAGAATCAATAGCATTATTTCTTGTTAAACCGATTATGTTTTTGTCGAAATTAGCTAAACCATTTGTATGGTTATTATCTATTTCGGTTCATTTCATATTAATAATAACTAGGCAAAAAATAAATGTTACAGATGGAGAATTCTCAGAAGACCAAGTTATGTCTATGCTTGAAGTAGGGCAAGAAACAGGTGTATTAAAAGAAGAAGGTAAAAAAATGATTAATAGTATTTTTGCCTTTGATGATAAACTTGCTTATGAAATTATGACACCAAGGACAGATGTATTTTATATTGATATAAATGATCCTACAGAAGAATATATAGATGAGTTAATGGAACTTAGATATTCTAGAATCCCAGTGTATGAGGATGATAGTGACAATATTATAGGCATATTGCATATAAAAGATTTTCTTATAAAAGCTAGAGAAGATGGTTTTGATAATGTTGATATTAAAGCTATTTTAAGAAAACCATATTTTGTTCCTGAAACAAAGAATATTGACTCATTATTCTTTGATTTACAAAGTTCAAAACAGCATATTGCAATATTAATAGATGAATATGGTGGATTTTCTGGTATAGTAACAATGGAAGATATTATAGAACAGGTAATGGGAAATATTGACGACGAATATGATGAAGAAGAACTTTCTATTGAGCGAGTTGACGATAACACGTTTATTGTCGATGGATTCATTAATTTGAAGGATTTAGATGAAGAACTTAATTTAAATCTGAAATCTGAGAATAGTGAGACTCTTGGAGGGCTATTAATCGACATTTTAGGTGAAATTCCAAATGAGGATGAACCTGAAGAAAGAGTTATTGAATATGAAAATTGTGTATTCAAAATAGAGTCCGTAAAAGAGAGAAGAATAGAAAAAGTAAAATTATATATAATTCCCAAACCTAGTGAAGATGAAATCGAAGGGCAAGAAGCATCTTAATAATCAAATATATAAAGTGGCGTAAGCCACTTTTTTTTGTGCGCTTTTAAATTTTTTATCATAATTTTTTGTCCAAGCAATATGTTTATGATATGGAGGTGTTACATAATGGAGAAAAATATTGATAGTATACTGATTAAGATGCCAGAAGATCTTGAAAAAAAGTTAAGAACTTTACCAGAGATAATAATTAATAATGTTGAAGAGTTCCGATTTAGAATCGGACAGCCCATTTCGATAATTTCTAATAATGAAGAATACAACATATCTTATTCAATCGACTATGATATGCTTAATAATCTTATAAATCGTTTATTAGACTATTCTTATTACGCATATGAAACAGAATTAGCAAATGGATATATAACTATTGAAGGTGGACATAGAGTAGGCGTTTGTGGAAAAGTAGTTCTTGAAAAAGGTGTTGTAAAACTTATAAAAGATATATCTTCACTAAATATTAGATGTAGCAGAGAAATAATAGGCTCCTCAGATGAATGTCTAAAAAATATTTTAAAAGATGATGGAAATATTCATAACACACTGATTGTTTCTCCACCTAAATGCGGGAAAACCACTTTGCTTAGAGACTTGATACGAAACTTAAGTAATAAAGGATATAAAATTGGAGTTTGCGATGAAAGGTCAGAAATAGCAGGTAGTTATAAATGCAATACTTACTATGATTTGGGACCACGTACAGATGTTTTAGATGGTTGCCCTAAGGAACAAGGAATAATAATGTTAATACGTTCTATGTCTCCCAATATCATTGCTACTGATGAAATTGGCAAGACTGCAGATATTTATGCAGTAGAAGCTGCACTTTGTGCCGGTGTAAATTTGATTACTACTATACATGGAAATTCTTATTCTGATATTTTGAATTCTGCCATAGGTAGTTTAGTAAAAAGAGGTATTTTCTCCTGTATAATTTTTTTATCAAATGTTCCCAAAACAGGCTCCATTAGAGAGGTTATTTATTCAGATCCAAAGCCTAAAGATGACGATAATAGTTTTCTGTAAATAATCGGAGAGGAAGATGCATTTTGATTGATATTTTTTTAAATACTCTTATTTTCTTAATTTGTTGTGCTATAGGATATGTTAAAGCACAGGATTATAAGTGTAGAGTAATAAATTTGGAAAGTTTACTTGATGGTTTAAAAAATTTAGAAGATGAAATAATTTATAGAAAAACACCTTTACCTCAGGCACTAAAAACTGTTTCAGAAACAAAAGCAAATAACTCTGCGAAAAAATTGTTTGGTGATGTGTACTTAGATTTAAAAGAGCAAAAAAATTGTAGCTTTATTGAAAGTTGGGTTAACTCTTCAAATGATTTGAAGGATGGTGCTGGATTTACTACAGACGATATCCATAAAATCATTGAGTTAGGAAAAGGTTTAGGTGGAACTGACATTTACGGTCAAAATACCGTTATAGAAAGAGCATATAAGCAAATAGAAGCTCAGCTAGAAGAAGCTGTGTTAGAAAATAGCACAAAAGGGAAAATGTATAAAAGCTTAGGTATAGCCATAGGCTTGACACTCGTTGTTATACTATTATAAAAATCTAGATATTGGAGGATACAGAGGATGATGGATGTTGACATCATATTTAAAATAGCAGGAATAGGTATTGCTATAGCTGTAATAAATCAAATTCTTACAAAGGCTGGAAGAGAAGACTATGCTCTTATGACTACATTAGCAGGAATTGTTGTTGTTCTTTTCTTCATAATACGTATGATCAGTGAATTCTTTGAAACTGTAAAAACATTATTTCAATTATAGGTGAGCTTATGGATATAATAAAAATAGCTCTAATTGCACTTACCGGGGTTATTTGTGCACAAGTAATAAAAGGATTTAAACCGGAATTTTCTATATATATAGTTCTTGCAACTGTTATAATTATTTTTACTTTATCTATAGAAAAGCTAATGTCAGTTTTCTCATTTCTAGAAAATATATATGGGAATATTACATATGGCAAAACATTTTTTCCTATAATTATAAAAGTATTGGTGGTTGCTTATATTGCAGATTTTACTTCTCAAATGTGCAAAGATTCGGGAGAAGGGGCCATTGCTGGTAAAGTTGAATTGGCAGGAAAAATTATAATTTTTTATCTAGCAATACCAATATTGCTAGCAATCTTAGAATTAATAAATTCAGTATTGAAATAATCTTAGATTAATTATTCATTTTTAAAATAAAAATTAAAAGGATTAGACCTTAATATTATCATTATTAATAATATGAAAGTTTAATAGATCAAAAAAGGTATGTATTTAACATTATATGAAAATACGTACCTTTTTAAATAATTATAATCGTTTAATTTTATATTACTAGAACATAATGATTGCCCTTACAGGGCAAACTGGAGCGCAGTAACCACAAGTTAAACAAAGTTTGTGATTTACTGTAGCAGCACCATTTAGATTTAAGCTTATAGCATTGTTAGGACATTTTTTTATACATGCACCACAGCCTTCACAATCACCTTCATCGATATGAATCCTTTTCTTCGATATATCAGGTATGTAGCTTCTGTCTATAGTGCCATTTATATACTCAATGATTTTATCAATTTCGTATTTATGTCCAAAACCAATCATCATAGAGGAAACCCCTTCAAGGGAACTGGCATAATCTAAGGCTTCAAGATAATGACCAGTTAAATTTCCACCACCAAAAGCTTTCATAGTAAAAACGCCTTTACCATTGTCTGCATTTTTCTTTATGGCTTTAGCCATTTCTTCTTTAGTACCATAACCATTGCTTTTTCGAATGCCTAAGCTTTTAAAATTTATAAGAGGAAAAAGTACATCTAGTTCTGGTATTTCTGCTGCTTTTTCTGCAACATCAACATGATGAGTAGAAAGACCAATTGCCTTCACTAGTCCTTTAACTTTGGCTTCCTGTAAATATTCCCATGCTCCTATTCTATAATCAAAATCAGGATCGGTTCTAACTTCATGTAGAAGAAAGATATCTATAACATCTCGATTCATTTCTTTTCTTGCTTGCTCAACGGCAGCTTTCATTTGGCTATATGAAGGGTCTAAAGATTTTGAAGTTATAATTGGATCAAAATTTGTACCTTTTAATGCATGTTTTATATAATGATAGGTATCATAATACTGTGCAGTGTCTAAAAAATTTATACCAGATTCTAACGCATACTTTAATACGGCTGCACCTTCCTCTGTAGACATATTTAATTGGGTCTTTCCTACAGTAAGAACTCCAAATCCAACTGGTGTAACTTCTAAACCAGTTTTTCCAAGCATATTTTTTTTCATAAGGCCTCCAAATACATATTAATGTCTTTAATTGTAACATAAAACATGATATAATAACAAAGTTATACAATAAAATTGGTACAATGTTTCACAGGAGGATTAATATATATGGAAAAACTTGGATTAAATCAAATTAGAGAGCAATTCCAAAATTTTTATGTTAGTAAAAGTCATTATAAAAGAAAAAGCTTTTCACTTGTTCCAGAAAAGGACAAGAGTTTGCTTATTATAAATTCTGGTATGGCACCACTTAAGCCTTATTTCGCAGGTCTTGAGACTCCGCCAAGCAAGAGAATGACAACTTGCCAAAAATGCATTAGAACCGGAGATATTGATAATGTTGGTTTAACTGCAAGACATGGTACTTTCTTTGAAATGCTTGGAAGTTTCTCATTTGGAGATTATTTTAAGACAGAATCTTTAACTTGGGGCTGGGAATTTATAACAGAAGTTTTAAAGATGCCTAAGGATAAAATTTGGGCTACAATTTATCAGAATGATGAAGAAGCTTATAAAATCTGGAGAGATGTTATAGGTATGCCTGAAGAAAAGATTGTTAGACTTGGAAAAGATGACAATTTCTGGGAAATTGGTACAGGCCCATGTGGACCATGTTCTGAAATTTATTTTGATAGAGGTGAAGAATATGGCTGTGGAGAGGCAGATTGTAAACCAGGCTGTGAATGTGATAGATATGTCGAATTTTGGAACCATGTATTCACACAGTTCTCAAGAGATGAAGAAGGCAATTACACAGATTTAGAACATCCAAATATTGATACAGGTATGGGATTAGAAAGACTTGCTTGTATTATGCAAGGTGTAGATTCAATTTTTGATATTGATACTATTAAATACATCCTTGATGCTGTAGTTGCAAAATCAGGGGTTAAATACGGACATGGTAAAAATAAAACTGATATGTCAATTAGAATTATAACTGACCATATTCGATCAGTAACTTTCATGATTGCAGATGGTATTATTCCAAGCAATGAAGGCAGAGGATATGTGCTTAGAAGACTACTTAGAAGAGCAGCAAGACATGGTAAACTTTTAAATGTTGAAGGTAGTTTCCTTGCTGAACTTTCAAAGAAGGTTATAGAAGTATCAGGAGAAGCATATCCTGAATTAAGAGAAAAAGCTGATTATATTCATAAGATCATAACTATAGAAGAAGACAAATTTAGTTCAACTATAGACCAGGGTACAGCAATTATTGCTGAATATGTTGAAGAACTTAAAAAAGAAGAAAAAACACAACTTTCAGGGGAAAAAGTATTTAAACTTTATGATACTTACGGTTTCCCTCTTGAATTAACTCAAGAAATCTTAGCAGAAAATGAATGCACTGCTGATATAGATGGATTTAATGCAAATATGCTTCATCAAAAGGAAACAGCTAGAGCAGCAAGAAAGTCTGTTGATGATGATGGATGGGCTGAAGAAAATCTTGATTTTTCTTGTGATAGCCAAACAGAATTTACAGGATATGAAAAGACTTCTGACGAAGGAATTGTAAAAGCTATTTTATGCAATAAGAGTATTGCTCAAACTGCTAAAGAGGGTGATGATGTAAGAGTTATCTTTGATAAAACACCTTTCTATGCTGAGAGTGGCGGACAAATCTATGATCATGGTATAGTTTGCAATGACAAATTTACAGCAGAAGTTCTTGAAGTTAATAAAATACAAGGTAATTTTGCACATAAATTAAGAATTGCTAATGGTGAGATTAAAGTTGGCGATAAGCTTAGTTTGTTAGTGGATATTCCTGTAAGAAACCACATAGCAAGAAATCATACAGCTACTCATATTTTACAACAAGCACTAAAAGAAGTAGTGGGTTCCCATATACAGCAGGCAGGTTCTAGTGTAAATGCTGAAGGCTTACGTTTTGACTTTAATCATTACGAAGCTGTAACCAAAGAACAACTTAAGGCTGTAGAAAATATTGTAAATAACAAAATCATGCACTTCTTACCTGTAACTATGGAAGAAATGTCTATGAAGGAAGCTGCAAATACTGGAGCTACAGCTTTATTTGGTGAAAAATATGGAGACACTGTAAGGGTTGTTACTATAGGTGATTATAGTAAAGAGTTTTGTGGTGGAACACATGTAGCAAATTCAGGATTAGTTGGTTCGTTTAAAATTGTAAGTGAATCTGGAGTTGCTGCAGGAGTTAGAAGAATTGAGGCTATTACTGGTTTAGGAATAGTAAATAAACTGAAAGAAACAGAAGGTGTTATTGATAATGCTTCAGAAATCTTAAAAACTAATCGTGCAGGACTAATTTCTAAGATTTCAAGTATGTCTGAAGAAGTTAAAATATTGAAAAAAGAATTAGAAGAAATGAAAAAGGATTCAATTAGTTCTTCACTTGATTCTATTTTAAATGAAGCTAAGGTTATTGGTGATGTTAAGCTTATAACTAAATCTTTCAAGGATTATGATATTAACGATCTTCGCCAGATTTCTGATGATGTTAAAGCAGCAAATAAAGGATATATATTAGTATTTGCTACTCAAAATGGTGAAAAAGTAACATTTATGGTTTCTATTACTGACGATCTTCTTGAAAAAGGATATCATGCAGGAAAGATGATTAAAGAAATTGCTAAGGCTGCTGGTGGTGGCGGTGGTGGTAAAGCTGATATGGCTCAAGCTGGTGCTAAGGATCCTTCTAAAATAGAAGATGCATTTAAAGTAGCTGAATCTTTAGTCAAATCTATATAATATTTAATAAATATTAAAATAATTACAATTTTTTATTAAATTTTTGTGGAATTATTACAAAAATATTAAATATTTAAATTAGGGTTGTTTTAATTATGGAAATATGTGTATAATAATATAAAAGGAAGAAGGTGAGTAGGATTGGATAGAAATACAATTATGTTTAACAACTCGGATAAAAATAGTCAAAAGACAACAGAAGAGATTTTAAAAACAGTTTATGGAGCATTAGATGAAAAAGGTTACAATGCTATTGATCAGATGGTTGGTTATATCCTTTCAGGAGATCCTTCCTACATAACTGGTCATAACAATGCTAGAA
>DAMCXN010000024.1:31898-40810 GCA_032096995.1 Aminipila sp. | reverse complement strand
AAAGATATGAAGAGGCTATAGGTATTGAAACCTTAGGCAACTATGCAGCATCAGGCACAGAAATAATAGAAGAATTAGGACCAGAACATGAAGAGACTGGAAAACCAATTGTCTATACATCTGCAGACAGTGTTTTTCAGATTGCAGCAAATACGGCAGTAATACCAATAGAAAGACTGTATGAAATTTGTCAGATTGCAAGGGAAATGCTTGTTGATGATGTTGCATGTGGAAGAGTTATAGCAAGACCTTATGTGATTGATGCAAACGGTAAAAGGACCAGAACCTCTGAAAGAAAAGACTATGCTGTTTCACCAAGTGGAAAAACTGTATTGGATAAGGTTAAAGCTACAGGAAAGACTGTCTATGCAGTAGGAAAAATTAGTGATATTTTTAATGGAGAGGGTGTTACAACTTCAGTACATACTGATGATAATATGGATGGAGTTGATAAAACTATAGAAGCATTAAAGAAAGATTTTGAAGGATTTATATTTACAAATCTTGTTGATTTTGATTCAAAATTCGGCCATAGAAGAGATGCAGTTGGTTATGGCAAGGCTATTGAGGAATTTGATGCAAGACTTCCTGAAATTATGGCTGCTATGGATGATGAAGATGTTCTTATGCTTTGTGCGGATCACGGAAATGATCCAGTTCATTCTGGATGGGACCATACTAGAGAGCATGTTCCTGTTGTAGTTTATGGAGAAAAAGTAAAAAAAGGTTTTGATTTAGGTGTTAGAGAATCCTTTGCGGACATTGGAGCAACTATTTCAGAAATGTTGGGCGCAGAAAAAACAGAAATTGGAGAAAGTTTCTTATCATTAATAAAAGCATAAATAGGTTTACTTGGAGGAAAAGTAATGAATATGAATGACATAATTAGCAAAAAAAGAGATGGCGGAAAGTTAAATGTAGAAGAAATAGAATATTTCGTAAAAGGTTATACAGAAGGAAGCATCCCTGATTATCAGGCATCAGCTTTATTAATGGCTATTTATTTACAAAAAATGGATAAAGAAGAAACCTTTAATCTAACTCGTGCTATGAAAAATTCTGGAGATGTAGTGGATCTATCTAGAATTAACGGTATTAAGGTAGATAAACATAGTACGGGCGGTGTAGGAGATAAAACAACTTTAATAGTGGCTCCTTTGGCGGCTGCTTGTGGTGTGCCTATAGCAAAAATGAGTGGAAGAGGTTTAGGGTTCACAGGCGGTACTGTGGATAAGATGGAATCAATACCTGGTTTTCAGACTTCCATTGAAGCGGAAAAGTTTATTGGCCAGGTGAATAATATTGGAATTTCTGTAATAGGGCAAACTGCTCATATTGCACCAGCAGATAAGAAAATTTATGCTCTTAGAGATGTAACGGCAACTGTTGCTAACATGAGTCTTATATCTGCAAGCATTATGAGTAAAAAACTGGCTTCTGGTAGTGATGCTATTGTTTTAGATGTTAAATGTGGTGATGGAGCATTTATGGAAAACTTTGAAGATGCCTGTACCCTTGGGAAAATGATGGTTGAGATTGGAAATTCAGATAAGAAAAAGACTATAGCGGTAATAACTGATATGAATCAACCATTAGGAAAAGCTGTAGGAAATAGTCTTGAAGTTATTGAAGCTATTGACACTTTAAAAGGAAAAGGTCCGAGTGATATTACTGAACTTTCTCTTACTCTTGCAGGAATCATGATTTATGCAGGTGGAAAGGCAGAAAATAAAGAAAAAGGTTATGAAATGGCAAAGACAGTGCTTGAAAATGGAGAAGCTTTAAAGAAATTTGCTGAATTCATTGAAGGACAGGGTGGAAATCCAGAAGTTGTAAATGATTATAGCTTATTCCCTCAGCATACATGTGAAAAGGAAATTACAGCTGATTTTTCAGGAAATATAAACAAGATTGCAGCTAAGGCAATAGGTCTTGCTTCTCAGCATTCAGGAGCAGGAAGAGCTACAAAAGAAGACGCCATAGATTTATCAGCAGGTATTTATATTCATAAAAAAATTGGTGATAAGGTTTCAAAAGGTGATGTTCTTGCTACAATTTACGGAACAGATAAAGACAAAGTAAATAAAAGCGCAGAAGAAGCACAAAAGGCTTTTATAATTTCAGAAAACCAAGTTAAAAAAGAAGAACTTATTAAGAAGATTATTATTTAAAGATATTATATTGAACAAATATTGTATTGATTGGGTTAGGAGTGCTTATGGCAATAAATAGTTTGAAAAAGGCTGCAATTAGTGCTATTTCCAAAAACCAATTAGATTTAAAAAAGAATTATAGAATTGAAAGAACCATAAAACAAATTAAATCACCTATACTGATGTCCAAATATAAAAAATGGAATTATAAAGTTTTTGTAGGAAATAGAGAAATATTAACTAGAGTATTTGTTTCTAAAAAAAGAACTGAAGAAAATACCATTATTTTTTTTCATGGAGGAGGTTGGGTTACAGAAAATATAGATAGTTATAACTATATATGTAAACAAATTTCTAAGAACACAAATTGCATAGTTATTTCTGTTGATTATAGATTAGCACCAGAATATCCCTTTCCGCAAGGTTTAGATGATTGCTATGAAGTAACAAAGGTTGCCCATGAAAAGCAGAAGAACAATTTATTTCCCGGGAAAATAATTTTAATGGGAGATAGCGCAGGAGCAAATCTTGCTGCGGCCATAGCCCTTAAAGCCAGAGATACGGGAGAATTTAAGGTAGATACACAAATTCTTTTATATCCTGTGACGTACTGGGATCATAGTGCTACATCACCATTTGATTCAGTTAGGGAAAATGGCAGAGATTACTTACTTACGGATAAAAGAATAAATGATTATATTGACTTATATAAAAGAAATAATGAAGATTTAACAAACCCATATTTTTCACCTTTGATGGCCGATGATTTTTCAAATCAGCCAAAGACTCTTATAATAACTGCTGAATTTGATCCATTAAGAGATGAAGGTGAAGAATATGGAACAAGACTTTTAGAAGCTGGAAACAAGGTCAAGATTTACAGATTAAAAGATGCGCTTCATGGCTTTATTAGTTTAGGTTCGCATAATGAATACGTTAGAAAAACTTATGAACTAATAAATTACTTTTTAAACGAAAGAGATTAATAATGTATAATAGACAAACATTAGATTGGCTTAGGCTTGATAATGCTGGGAAGATATTTCCCGCTACTAGTGGAAATAGGAATACTAGTGTATTTAGATTTTCTTGTGAATTTTATGAAGAAATACAGCCGAAAAAGCTGCAAGAAGCTGTGGAACTAACAATAGAAGAATTTCCACATTTTTTGAGTGTACTAAGATCTGGAGTTTTTTGGCATTATCTAGAGATTAGTAATTTAAGTCCAGTTGTTCATGAAGAAAATAGGGAAATTTGCAGCCCCCTTTTCAATAAGTATAAACAGGGATTGCTATTTGATGTCTCTTATTATAAAAATAGAGTTAATTTTGAAGTATATCATGTTTTAGCAGATGGAACCGGAGCTTTACATTTTTTAAAAACCCTAATATACAATTATTTAGTATCGAACTACCCTAAACTGAAAGAAACTTTTAATTTAAAGAAACAATATACAGCACCTTACTCGGCAAGGGTAGAAGATGGTTTTAGAAAATATTATACGAAAGAAATAAGAAAGCGTTCTTTAAAGCCTAATAAAGCTTATAAAGTAAAAGGGAACAAAACTCTTCCGGGTACTTATGTATGCATTGAAGGGATTATGGATTGCCAAAAGGCCTTGGAACTTGCAAAGAAAAATAATGCGACTTTGACAGTTTTTTTAGCAGCTATTTTAATTAAGTCAATTCATAAAGAAAGACAAAAATCAAAAGTAAATCAAGACATTGTTATCACTGTTCCCGTTGATCTTAGAAAATATTTCCCTTCAGAAACTGCTCGAAATTTTTTTGGCAATATTAGAATCGGATATAATACTGAAAAAAATGGTGATGATCTAGCTAGTATAATAGAAGAAATAAAAAGTGGTTTTAAAGGTGAATTAACTGAGGAAAAGTTAAACAAAAGACTAAGTCGATTAATGTCTTTTGAGAATCATAAGGTTTTGAGAATGATACCTCTATTTATGAAAAATTGGATTCTTAAATTTATTCGTAGATTATCAGATTTAGAGGAGACTACAGTGTTTTCAAATGTTGGGAAATTAGAACTACCCCCAATATTTAAAAACTATGTTAAATTGGCAAATGTTTATGTAAGTACAAGTGGAATACAACTTTGTACATGCACCTATGAAAATTATTTAAGTACAACTTTTACTTCAGTGTTTATAGACACAGATATACAGAGAAATTTTTATAGGAGTTTAACAGAATTAGGTGTACAAGTTGAGATTAGAAGTAATATAATAGAATGATATTGGAAGGAAAAGATTAATGCTATATTGTGAGCATTGTAAAGTAAAAGTAACAGGGATTGGCACAAAGTGTCCCTTGTGTAGCTGTAGGCTTGTAGGTGAGCCTGAAAATGATTATCCGCAATATCCTATATTGGGACATAGTACAGGTAAAATATATTTAATATATAGATTAATGAAAATGGCTGCAATAGTTTCATCTGTTATTAGCATTTTAATAAATTATATTGAGTATAATGGGACTTTATGGTCAATGTTTGTAGTAGCAGGTTTAGCATGTGGCTGGCTTATTATGTCCATAGGAGTATCAAGAAAAGCTAATTTAATAAAGTTACTTCAGTGGGAGTTATATATAACCTGTACTTTAGCAATTATATGGGACTATTTTACCGGGTGGTATAGATGGTCTATAGAGTTTGTATTACCATGTGCATGTATAGCGTGTATGGTACTAATCTTTATTCTATCTACTGTTTTAAAAAAACAGCCTAAAGAATATTTAATATATTTAACTTTAGTAGATGTTTTAGGCTTTTTACCTATTTTATTTATAATAATAGGATGGGTAAATATTAAACTTCCATCAGTTATATGTATTGGAGTAAGTACTGTATTTTTAGTAGGTATATTTTTGTTTAAAAGACATGCTGCTTATGGAGAAATAAAAAAGAAACTCCATGTATAGCAGCAGTTTAATATATGTTTATAGTAATTATTGCAGAAAGGAAGGGAATAACTGACATGAACACTATTTTTAATGACTTTCCAGATCATGATAGACATAAGCTACCAGATGGATTATTTAGAGTAACAGCAGGAAAAGGAGGCGAAGCTATACTTGTATTTGGAAGTGAAAAAACTTTCTTAGTAGATTGTGGTATGGCTTACTGTGCAGATAGAGTTATAAAAAATATTGAATTTGCTTTAGCAATGCACGAACGTACTGGTTTAGATGGTATTTTATTATCACATACTCATTATGACCACATAGGAGCATTACCTTATGTAAAGAAAAGATGGCCAAAAGCCGTAGTTTATGGAGCAGCTAAGGCAAAAAAAGTCTTTCAAAGTCCAAGGGCACATGCATTAATGAAGGAACTTGGAATAAATGCAAGAAATTTATATTCTGAGCGTAAAAATGAAATTATTACAGATGGCTTAGATGTAGATGTTGTTGTAGGAGAAAGAGATAAAATCTCCATTGGAAATGAATATTTTGTAGTACTTGAAACTAAAGGTCATACAGATTGTTCTTTGACCTATGTTTTAGAACCTAGAAAAATTATGTTTGCCAGTGAAAGTACAGGGGTTTTAGAAAACCCTAATTTTGTTCATACAACTATATTAAAAAGCTATAAAGATGGCATAGACTCAGCCTTAAAATGTAAAGCTTATAAGCCTAAATATGTAATTTGTCCTCACTATGGTATTTTACCAGATTATTTTACTGAAGAGTATTTTGATTTATATATCAAAAGTGCAGAGTATAAAAAGGATTTTATCTTGGACTTGCATAAGAAGGGCTATAATTATGATCAAATTCTTGATGAATATATAAAATACCATTGGTCCCAAGGAAGAGGAAATGAACAGCCTAAAGAGGCATTTATAATTAATGGAAGACATATGATAGACGTTATTTTAAAAGAATGTAGCTAAAAAGAATCTAATAGAAAAGGAAACTGAACATGAATCATAATATTTTGAAAAGCCTGCCAGTGAGGCTAGTTGTAGGTGTAACTTTAGGAATTCTGATTGGTCTGGTGGCAAACGAGACAATTATGAATTTAGTAGTAACATTAAAGTATATTTTAGGAGAATTTATAAACTTTTGTGTTCCTTTAATTATAATAGGGTTTATTGCACCTTCTATAACAAAACTGGGAAATAATGCTTCACGTATGCTTGGATTTGCACTGATTATAGCTTATGCAAGTTCATTATTTGCAGCATTGATGGCAGTAGCAGCAGGATATAATATAATACCACATCTTTCAATTATATCTAATCCAGAAGGACTAAGGGAACTCCCAAAGATTATTTTTGAACTTTCCATACCACAAATAATGCCCGTTATTAGTGCATTGGTACTATCAATATTATTAGGGCTTACAGCAGTTTGGACCCATGCTAAGATCGTTACTAATTTATTGGATGAATTTCAAAGAATGATTCTTTTAGTGGTTAAGGTTATTGTAATACCAATCTTACCATTTTTTATTGCATTAACTTTCTGTGCGTTAAGCTATGAAGGATCTATAACAAAACAATTTCCAGTATTTTTGGAAGTTATTTTGATTGTAATGCTAGGTCATTATATTTGGCTTACATTATTGTATTTTATAAGTGGTGTATACAGTGGTAAAAACCCAATAGAAGTTGTACGTTATTATGGACCAGCTTATTTAACAGCTGTTGGTACTATGAGTTCAGCAGCAACATTAGCTGTAGCTCTTAATAGTGCTAAAAAATCTAAAGTCCTTAGAAACGATATGGTTGATTTTGGTATTCCGCTATTTGCAAATGTACATCTATGTGGATCAGTTCTTACTGAAGTATTCTTTGTTATGACTGTAAGTCAGATGCTATATGGTTCTATGCCTCCTGTAAGTTCAATGATTTTATTCTGTGTACTTCTTGGAATATTTGCAATTGGGGCCCCAGGAGTTCCAGGAGGAACTGTCATGGCTTCCCTTGGACTTATCTCAGGTGTTCTTGAATTTAATGATACAGGGATTGGACTTATGTTAACAATATTTGCTCTTCAAGATAGTTTTGGAACAGCATGTAATGTAACTGGCGATGGAGCCCTAACATTGATGCTATCAGGATATGCAGATAAGCATAATGTTGAAGGCAAGAATTTAAAAATTGACTTATAATAGAATTTTTATCATGTTGCAATATTTTAATTAAATTTACTACATAATAGATAACACATAAAAAGCTGACATTATATTGGTGTCAGCTTTTTATGTGTTTCTAAACCGTATATCTTCAATTAAATCTTCTCCGGTTTGTTGGGCTTTTAAAAGCGCTAAAGTATCAAGGGTATCAGCCAATTGTGTAAACATTACGGATAAAATAGCAAGTTCATTTTCGTCTGTATCCTCTGCAATTACATTTGCAACAGCCGTTATAAATAATGTAACTTGGCATGGATTCATAGTACGCGCCTCTTTATAGTATACGCCCATCAGTTGATATCGTTACAATTTGCCAAGGCAGCATCTTACCACTATTTATTAAGGCTTGTTTCACAGCATTTTCAATGCCTCCACAGCAAGGTACTTCCATACGCACTACCTTAACGCTTTTAATATCATTGTTTTTTATGATCTCTGTAAGCTTGTCAGTGTAGTCCCCTGAATCTAGTTTTGGGCAACCAACAACAGTTATGTGATTTCTAATAAATTCTTGATGAAAGTTTCCATAAGCAAAAGCGGTACAATCTGCGGCGACTAATAAATTGGCTCCATCAAAGTAAGGGGCATTTACTGGAACCAACTTTATTTGTACAGGCCACTGTGAAAGTTGTGAATTCATATTAATTTTAGTTTCTGGTGTATTGCAAGCAGGAATTTCCTCTCTGTTAAACGCTCTAGACTGTGTTCCTGGGCATCCGCAAGGAAGCTTATTTGGTTCTTTATTTTTATTTGCTATAACTGCATCTTCATCATATGCAGCAGCTTCTCTTTCTTCAAATGAAATTGCATTTGTTGGACATACTGGTAAACAGTCTCCTAAACCATCACAATAATCATCTCTAATTAACTTGGCTTTACCATCTATCATAGCGATAGCCCCTTCATGGCAAGCTTCTGCACATAATCCACATCCATTACACTTTTCTGTATCAATTTTAATTATTTTACGAATCATATTTATTCCTCCATATTAATATATAAATTGTTTGACTTTTTTTAATTTAAAGTATTGTATTGACTTTATGTGCTTATACTACTATACTACTAAAATAGTTTCTGTTGTTTTTACAACAAAGGAGTGAAAAATGAAAAAATATTTAAATATTTTAAAAAAAAGTCCTTTATTTAATGAAATTAGTGAAAATGATTTAGAGAGCATGTTAACATGTCTTTCTGCAACTATAAAAAAGTATAAAAAAAATGAAATTATATATATGACCGGGGATAGAATTGATAAGGTTGGAGTTGTTGTAGAGGGAAATGTTCATATTGTAAAAGAAGATATACTAGGAAATCGCAATATTATAGCTCATATGCATGAGGGACAACTCTTTGGTGAGGCTTTTGCATGTGCGGAAGTAGATAATCTACCTGTGAGTGTTATATCCAATTCAAATTGTATAATTATTTTTATAGATTATAAAAAAGTTATATATACTTGTAACAATTCATGTGTATTTCATCATAAACTATTGGAGAACATGCTAGGTATATTAGCAAGGAAAAATATACTATTAAGTAATAAAATAGAACATATATCTAAAAGAACGACTAGAGAAAAAGCTTTGTCATATTTAT
>DAMCXN010000024.1:9529-31888 GCA_032096995.1 Aminipila sp. | reverse complement strand
CAGGTACAACAACAAGGCAAAAATACTTTTAAAATTCCATTTAATAGACAAGAATTGGCTGACTATCTCAGTGTAGATAGAAGTGCTTTGTCTACTGAATTAGGAAAACTTAGAGATGAGGGAATAATTGAATTTGATAGAAATGAATTCAAAATCTTGCTTAAAGACTTTAACTAATCTTGGAGGACAAAATGATTAATAATAATATGAAATCTATTTTCATGTATCGTGTTTTTATAATTTTTATCATGATTTTTTTTGCATCAGTAATAGGATACATATTTAGGTTTATGGGATTTTCAGAAACAAATATAGTTCTTGTTTATTTGTTGGCAATTCTTCTGATAACTTGGGCTGCAACAGGGTACATTACAGGATTTGTTGCCTCTATTATAGCAACATTTGCTTATAACTATTTTTTCACGGAACCTGTTTTTTCTTTTTCTGTAAATAATCCAAGTCATATAATAACATTTATTTTTATGACAATTACGGCATTTATCACTAGTTCTTTAACCTTAAAAATGAAAAATAATGCTTTGGAAGCAAGAGAAAAAGAAGAAGAAGCCACAGCTCTTTATAGTCTCAATACAAGGCTTACTTGTTCTAGTGATGTAAATGAAATGGCAAAGATCATGTCTAGTGCTGTTAGTTTAAGCTTTGATTGCGAAGCAGAATGTATATGCTTTTATCAAACTAATAAATATCAAAAACTTAGACAAAGACTAGAAAATTTAGAATCCTTATGTGATATGGGAGAAAAATATTGGGACTGGTCTATTTATGGAAATGAGAATCTCTTGGGGGTTATTCGTATACCTTCTAAAAAAGCAGAAAACATGAAAGAGGATCAAAAAAGTCTTCTTAAAGTTATGATAGAAAGTACAGCTTTGGCTATGGATAGATGTCAAGCCTCTCATAAGCAGATGGAAGCTGATGCAGAAATTGTTCAAGAGAGGTTTAGAACTAATTTATTAAGATCCATTTCTCATGATTTACGTACTCCTTTGTCAAGTATCATAGGAACTTCTGAAATGCTTATGGATATGATAGACAAGTCTGATGACAAATATGAAATGATAAAGGGAATATATAGCGAAGCAGATTGGCTTCATGGACTAATGGAAAACATATTAGGTCTAACTAAGTTAGAAGATGGAAGACTAACTATAGAAAAGCAACTGGAAGCAGTTGAGGAAATTGTAGGCGGAGCAGTATCTCATATAGGCAAAAGATTTCCTGAATATGATATAAAAGTGAAAGTTCCGGATGAATTATTACTTGTTCCTATGGATGCAAAGCTTATAGAACAAGTTTTAATGAATTTATTAGATAATGCCCTTAAACATACACCTAAGGGAAAAGAAATAGGTATTTCTGTAAAAGAAAATAAGTTAGAGAATAATGCTATCTTTATTGTAAGAGATCAAGGTAATGGGATAAAGAAAGAAGATTTTTTAATGTTATTTAAACCATTTTATACTTCTAGGGGAAAATTGGCAGATGCACATAGGGGAACTGGGTTAGGTCTTACTATTTGTGAAGCAATTGTAAAAGCTCATGGAGGAAATATAGAAGCACATAATTGTGAAGACGGTAATGGTGCAGAATTCATTTTTAAATTACCTATGGAGGAAAAAAAGAATGGAAAATTCAAATAAAAACATTTTAATAGTTGAAGATGATCCTCAAATAAGAAATTTTATTGCTTATGCATTAAAAAGTGAAGGGTTTTCATATAGAACATCACAAAATGGGACTAATGCACTAAGTCTTTTAGTATCAGAAAAAATAGATTTACTTTTATTAGACTTAGGATTACCTGATATGGATGGTAAAGAGATAATAGGGAAAGTAAGAGAGTGGTCTGACATGCCTATTCTTGTTGTATCAGCAAGAGATCAAGATAGAGAAAAGGTGGCAGCATTGGACAAAGGTGCTGATGATTATCTTACTAAACCTTTTTCTTCAGCTGAACTAATGGCTAGGATAAGAGTTGCCTTAAGGCACATTAAAAGGCTAAACAGGGGGAATGAGAATACTATTTTAAAGGTGGGGGAGTTACAAATAGAGCTTGATAAAAGAATTGTTCGATTAGAAGGTGAGGAAATACATTTAACGCCTATGGAATATAGTTTACTAGCTTTATTTTTCAAAAACATTGGCAAAGTTCTTACAACTAGCTATATTTTAAAAGAAGTTTGGGGAGTTGATTATGGGAGTGATACCCAGGCACTTCGTACACTTATGGCGGCATTGAGAAGGAAAATCGAAAAAAATCCTGCTAAACCAAGATATATAATGACAGAAGTTGGGGTAGGATATAGATTAATTGATGAATAGCTATCAATATGTTATAAAATGTTTATAACAAACTATTTTTATAAATTTAAAAGGAATTCTCACAGAATTCTCACAGAGAAACCATTTCTCTCACACTATTCTCACATGAAAGTAGTTATTATTGGTATATAGTAATTGTTACTAAGATTTAACTTTTTACAAAATTAAGTTTTAGTATATAAAAATAGATTTTGGTGCTATTCATACTTTAACTAATTTTGTTATTAAAGTTTTGAGTAGCATATATTTTTGTTTAGTAAAGGAAGAAAAAACTGTTATGTTATATAAAATGGAAAAGTTATTTACACCAATGCAGATTATAGCGTATGGCTTTTTAATAGGTATTTTAATAGGCTCTATTTTATTATCATTGCCGATTTGTACAAGAGACGGGCAAGCAACCCCTTATATAGATGCACTTTTTATGTCAACTAGTTCGATTTGTGTAACAGGTCTTACTACTGTAACTACCATTGAACATTGGAATTTATTTGGACAAGTTATTATTTTGTGTTTGATTCAGTTTGGTGGCTTAGGAGTAGTAACTATAACCACATCAATACTATTACTTTTGCATAAAAAAATAACCTTAAGAGAAAGAATACTCATTCAAGATGCATTTAACTTAAATACATTAGGAGGGCTTGTAAAACTTACAATTCGTGTTTTAAAAGGTACGCTAATTTTTGAGACCATAGGGGCTATCTTTTATGCTTTTCAGTTTATACCTGAATTTGGCTTTTTACAGGGTTTGTGGAAATCTATATTTCACGCAATTTCAGCTTTCTGTAATGCAGGGATTGATTTAATTGGAGAAAATAGCTTTACTCCATATGCAGATAACGTTCTTATTAACTTAACTACAATGACTTTAATTATTGTAGGAGGTATTGGTTTTCCTGTTTGGTGGGATTTTATAAGAGTTTTTAATAAAATAAAAAATGAGAATATAGGAAAGAGATTGTTTTTTAGAAAATTGAATCTACACTCAAAGGTTGTTATTGTTACGTCATTAGTACTTATTTTAAGTGGTGCGATTATAATCTTTTGCTTGGAGTATTCAAATAAAGAGACTCTTGGAAATATGCCTTTATGGCAAAAAATTATGTCATCTTTTTTCCAATCTATAACCACGAGGACTGCTGGTTTTTGCACGATTCCACAAGATGGACTTAGAGAGGCTTCAGCGTTTTTCAGCATATTGATGATGTTTATTGGAGGGTCACCTACAGGTACGGCTGGTGGTATAAAAACTGCAACTGTAACTTTATTAATATTTTCAACTATAGCTATTATTAAAGGAAACCCAGATACAGAGATATTTCACAGAAAAATTAATTATGGATATTGTAGAAAAGCTCTAGCAGTATTTTTCTTTAGTATGATAGTTTTAATTATTTCAACTTTTAGTTTATCAATCGTTGAAAATGCACACTTCTTAGATGATGTATATGAAACTACTTCTGCAATTGGTACGGTAGGTCTCACAAGAGGTGTAACATCCTCTTTATCTACAATGGGTAAAATTATTTTAATATTCACCATGTATTTAGGACGTATTGGTCCAATTACATTGGCATTAATGTTTAATCCACAAAGAAATAAGGGTAAAATTTGTACACTTCCAGAGGAAGAAGTATTAGTTGGTTAAAGATATATTTGGAGGAAATATGAGTAATAAACAATTTGTAATATTAGGCTTAGGTCGTTTTGGAAGAAGTGTAGCTACTACCTTAGCTGGAAATGAGTGTGAAGTTTTAGTAATCGACAGAGATGAAAATACTATAAATAGTATGGCAAATATGGTAACCTATGCGGTTAAAGCTGATGCAACTGATGCAGAAGTTTTAAAATCTCTAGGAATGGGTAATTTTGATGGCGCAATAGTAGCTATGGGTGAAAACTTAGAGGCGAGTGTAATGGCAACTATTATGGTAAAAGAAATGGGTGTACCATATGTACTAGCAAAGGCTCAGAATGACTTACATGCACGTATTTTGAAAAAGGTTGGAGCTGATATGGTAGTTTGTCCGGAAAAAGAAACTGGAATTAGAATTGCCAACAATCTTATCATGAATACTCTTTTTGATGCTGTAGAATTGCCTACAAATTATAACATGATGGAATTAGATGTATTACCAGAATGGATTGGAAAGACTTTTCATGAATTAAACTTAAGAGCTTCTTTAAAAATCAATGTAATAGCTATAAAGAAAAATAACAACTTAGATATTACACCAGATCCAGAGCAACCTATGAAAGAGGGAGACACACTTATTCTAATTGGGAAAAATGAAGTTTTGAATAAATTGGCATCTATGCATAATAAAGTCAGAAAATAACATAGTTTTATCTACTTAAATTAATAAAAAACCATTATAAATTTAAATTTATAGTGGTTTTTTTAATTTATCCATTTTTTCCTAAGAATATAAGAATAATAATTGACCATTAAAAATATCATAATATTAGTATAACTGACTTGAACAAAAGAGTAGGGCAGGGAGGATTATTATGAAACTTTTCAATAGAAATTCTGATAAAAAAAAGATTATTAAAAAATCTAGTAAATTCAGTAGGTTTAGAAAACGATTAATAGTGACAAAAACAATGAATAAAATTAAAGTTGTTAAAGTGATGTCAGTATTAATGGTTGGTGTACTGGTTGTGGGTGGAGGTGCCATTGGAATAAGCTCAATTCTTCCAGATGGTAATACTGAATCTCAAGACGTAAGTTCAGAAATGATGCCAGTAGATAGCACTGTTAAAACTGGAGAGAGTACAAGTGAAGGTGCTATATCAAAAAGTGATATGAATAAGGCTGGATTTACTGTTGACGCAAAATCAGCAGTATTAATGGACGCTGGTAGTGGTACTGTCCTGTATTCTCAAAATGGAGCTGAACGATTACCACCAGCCTCTGTAACAAAGGTAATGACTATGTTACTTGTGATGGAAGCTATTGATAGAGGTCAAGTTGCTTTGACAGATACGGTAACCGTATCTGAGAGAGCTGCTTCTATGGGTGGTTCTCAAATGTATATGGAACCAGGCGAACAACATACTTTAGAAGAATTAATGAAAGGTATATCAATGGTTTCTGCAAATGATGCTTGTGTGTGTGTTGCAGAATATGTTTCAGGTAGTATGGAAATCTTTGTTGAGAATATGAATGCTAAAGCCAAAGAGTTAGGTATGGAAAATACACATTTTTCAAATACCAATGGACTCCCTGTAGCAGATCATTATACAAGTGCCCATGATATAGCAATAATGTCATGTGAGCTTATTAAGCATAAAAAAACACATGATTGGTTTACTAGTTGGCAAGATAAATTAATGGTAGGTTTACCAGGAAAGCAAACAGAATTTGGTTTAACAAATACAAATAGATTAATAAAGCAATACTCTGGTGCAAATGGTATAAAAACTGGATTTACACAAGAAGCAGGATACTGTCTATCAGGTTCAGCAACTCGTGATGATATGACGTTGATTGCAGTTGTATTAGGCTGTCCAAGTTCAAAAGTCCGTTTTGCTGAAGCGGGTAAACTTTTGGATTATGGTTTTGCTACTTATGATACAGTAAAATTGGCAGAGGCAGGAGAACCAAATGGTTTAATTGAAATTGAAAAGGGAGAACCTAATTTTGTAAATGCTGTAGCAGGTGAAGAAATATCTATTTTAGTTAAAAAAGGCCAAAAAGAGTCCATAACTTTTGATATTGAGCAAGATAAAAGTGTTAAGGCTCCAATTAAAAAAGGAGATAAGGTAGGAGATATAGTTGTCTATCAAAATGCAGAAGAGATAGGAAGATATCCACTAGTAGCAGAAGAATCAGCTGAAAAAGCAACATTATTCCAACTTTATAAGAGAATGATGAAGAATATGGTGGATGAAGAATAGTTAATATATAGCTGAATAAAAATTATTGTAAAATAAAAAGTGCAAAAAAAAATTGACATCAATTCTTTTTTTCACTTTTTTGTTAAATCTATTTTTTAATATACCACTAATTATTATTATTCAAATTTAATGGCTCTCATTGGGCAAAAATGTACACATTTGCCGCACTTTATGCAATTATCATAATTTACTATTGGAGCTTGAAAATTTTTTTGGGATAAAGCGTTTACAGGACAAACTTTAACAGCTGGACAAGAATGATTTTGAGGGCATCTATTCTTTTTTATAGTAAGTGTTTGTTTTGAAATATTTTGTTGTTTTTTTCTAAATAGCATAACTAATACCTCCAAGTACGTTTTTTTCATAATAAGATTATTGAAAAAGTTTTTCTGTGATATAGTCACATTATTTAGGTGAGATTATGTGACTTTGTTACAGAGCTGTATAGGAAAAATCTTTATACTTGAGAAAAACTAATTTAAAGGGAGTATATTTTTTATGAAAATAAAAAAATCAAATAATAACAATTATTTAATAAAAACAAATAGAGCCTTTACAGCATGGAGAAATTGGGCCTGGATATTTACATTAGTTGTAGCGTTTGGAGGTCTATATGAGCCTAAATTAGGTCTATTAGTAATATTGGTGATATTAGGACTATTGATGACTTCTTTCTTTACAGGACGCTTTTGGTGCGGCAATGTCTGTGCCCATGGAAGTTTATATGATAAAGTTTTATTAAAATTTTCATTGAATAAAAAAATACCTAAATTCTTCCGAAGCAAAATAGTAATGGTTTTATTTTTTCTTTGGTTTGGAGCAAAAATAACTTTTAAGATAATTAAAATTTTCTCCACTTTTTCAGGAATGATGTTTTGGGATAAATTAGGTTTTGTATTTGTTTCAAGCTACATTATGGTACTTATAATTGGTGTTCCTATAGGTCTTATTTTTTCACCAAGAGCGTGGTGCAGATTTTGTCCTATGGGTACGATGCAAAGATTATCATATAAATTGGGTAAAGTTTTAAAAATAGCGAAAAAAACTGATAGAAAAATAAGTATTGATAGTAAGCATCTCTGTCATGGGTGTGGAAAATGTAGCAGAGTTTGCCCAATGCAGCTTACCCCTCATTTAGAATTTGATGATCAAAATCAATTTAGCTCAGATAAATGCATTAAATGCAAAACTTGTGTGGAAAATTGTCCTGCTAAGATATTATCTTTATCTTCAACAGAAAAAGCAATTAAAAAGACCATGGAAATAGAAAAGGAAATAAAAACAGAAAGAAGAAGCTTTGAAGCTGAAACAAAAGAAATAAATATGTTAGCAGATGATGTTATGGAGGTAATAATTGATCTGAAGAAAGATAAGATGAACTATAGAGCAGGACAGTTTGTATTGATTCATCTTAATGATGAAAATAAAACAAAACGAGCATATACCGTTTCAGGATATGACAAAGAGCAAAATTTACTTCGTATTACAATTAAGAAGGTTGAAAAAGGATATGGCACTGAAATAATCTACAATACGTTTAAGGTAGGGAAAAAAGTTACAGTTGAAGGTCCTATGGGAGAAGAGCTTATAGTAGATAAGAAGCATAGCAAAATTATTCTAATAGCAGCAGGTATAGGTATAACACCGTTTGTACCTATTATAAAGGAATTGTCTGAAGCAAATTATTCAGGAGAAGTTGTTTTATTATATGGTGCAAGATATGAAAAAGAGTTGTTTTATAGTTCAGATATACAAGAATATATAAAAGATCATAATAATATGAAATTTATTCCTGTTTTATCAAGAGATAAAAACTTTAAAGGACGAAAAGGATATGTAACTGATGTGTTAAAAGATTTAGATATTGATAAAACAAAAATATATATGTGTGCAGCCAAAGGGGTGGCTGAATCTACAAGAAAACAATTAGAAGAACGTAACTTTGATTTAAATGAATTTTATGTAGAAACAGCATAATTTTCATTAAATAAATGTACCCCTTTAATTATAAGCAAGTCACTTACTCATAAAATATAAAACTCAAAAAAGGAGCTTTCAAATTTATTTTGTTAGTTCCTTTTTTGTTATTTTAAATAGTGTATGGTATAATTTCAATAAATTTGTAAGGTTTACATTTTGTTTACAATTTAAATGTTTTTTATTCATATTTCCTTTTTATCATGAGAACATACCAAAAATCTAGAACAGGAATATTTGCATGAAAAAATTAATAGTAATAGTATTGTGGACAAAGAGGTGAATGAAAGTAATTAAAAATTTTAAGACTGATGGCCTAAAACAAAGTATTTCAGAAGGGAAAAATGCTAAAGATAAGAAAGAGCATGAAATGGGGGAAAAATGAAATATAAAGCAACGTTAATTGCAGTAAAGGATATAGAAAAATCAAAGATTTTCTATAATGAAGTATTAGGATTAGAAGTTGAAGCAGATTTTGGAGCCAATGTGGTTCTAACTGGTGGACTTGCATTGCAGACTGTTAATACATGGGAAGATTTTATTCATATGAAAGAAAACCAGATTAAGTTTGGAAACAATGCCAGTGAGATATATTTTGAAGAAGACAATATGGATGAGTTTATACAAAAACTTAATCATATAAAAAACATAGAATATATACATCCTCTAAAGGAACATTCATGGGGACAGAGGGTTATTAGATTTTATGATTTAGATAAACACATTATAGAAGTAGGAGAAAATTTGACTATAGTTATAAAAAGATTTTTAGACAGCGGACTTTCAATTGAACAAACTGCAACAAGAATGGATATATCAGTTGATTATATAAATTCTTGCTTAGAGTAAATAGAAAAAGAGTTTTAAATGTATAATACAATATAAAGATTAAAATAAAAAATTACAGAAGGGAAAAGAAAAATGGGTGTCTTTCTTTTACTTTTAATAATATTTATAATCTATCTTTGGCTTGTTATGCCGTGTTTTGATAGAAGAGCAGAGGTTCAGGAATTTCTTAATGTTTTTTATGCACATAGAGGATTGCATGACAATAAAAAAGGTATTCCAGAAAACTCTTTAGCTGCTTTTCAAGAGGCTATAAAGTTTGGATATGGAATAGAGTTGGATGTACTTTTAACAAAAGATAACGTACCAGTAGTTGTCCATGATAACAATTTAAAACGTTTATGTGGTGTCAACAAAAAAGTATCAAATAGTACTTATGAAGAGATTTTTGGATTAAGACTGCTGGATACAAACCAACATATACCTAAACTTGTGGATGTATTAGAACTAGTCAATAACAAGGTGATATTATTGGTGGAATTAAAAACATCCGTAGATATCAAGCGAAATTGTAGTCAAATAGCAGATGTACTTGACAGTTATTCTGGGCGATATTGTGTTTGCTCATTTAATCCTTTTATGATGAAATGGTTTAGGAAAAATAGAACTGAAGTTATACGAGGGCAAATTGCAACTGATTTTTTTAAAAGCAAAAGTAAAAGAAATTTTATTAGTAAGTGTTTTAGTTCTTTTTTATTACTTAATTTTATTTCTAGACCAGATTACATATCATATAATATAAAATATAAAGATAATCTAGCATTGAGGATTAATAAGACCCTTTTAAATACACCTTTATTTGGGTGGACAATAAGAACACAAGGAGAATTAGATAATGTAAAAAAATTTTTTGATTCATATATTTTCGAAAATTTTTTGCCAAAAGAAACGGACAGGAAAAAATGATTTATAAAGATATAAAAAAAGCTAAATTTATCTCTAGACCAAATAGATTTATTGCAAATATTGAGATTGATGGAAAAACAGAAATTTGCCATGTGAAAAATACAGGAAGATGTAAAGAGTTATTAATAAAAGATTCAGATATATTTGTGCAAGAACATGATAGTGTTAAGAGAAAAACAAAATATGACTTAATTTCTGTATATAAGGGAGATAAACTTGTCAATATAGATAGTCAGGCGACAAATAAAGTAGTGCATGAATGGATAAAAGAAGGAAATTTATTTGATAATGTTTCCTTAATAAAACCTGAAAGCAAATATAAAAATTCAAGATTTGATTTTTATGTAGAAGCCGACAATCGAAAAATATATATTGAGGTAAAAGGGGTAACTTTAGAAGAAAATGGGATAGTGATGTTTCCTGATGCCCCGACAGAAAGAGGAGTTAAACATCTTAAAGAGTTAGCAGAATGCTTAGAAGAGGGTTTTGATGCCTATGTTATTTTTATAATACAGATGTCTGGAGTAAAACTATTTAAGCCTAATAAAAAAACACATAAGGAGTTTGCAGAAATACTTAAAGAAGTCTCTAATAAAGGCGTAACAGTTTTAGCTTATGAATGTTTGGTTAGTAAAGACAGCATGAACATTTATAAAGCTGTGCCTGTTAGAGTGTAAAAGGAGTGCTAGGTAATGTTGTACTTAGGGCTTTTTTGTTATATAATGTATATAAGCGTATAGGTATATTTAAAGGGCAACAGGATAGGAGGACATTAATATGAAAAAGTATTTAAGCATTATGATTGTGCTAATTTTATCTTTTACTATTTTAACAGGTTGTAGTGAGGATAGTGAAAAGGAAGAAGTTGAAGTAAATAAAGAACCTTTAGTGGTGGCTATGGAGTTAGCTTATCCTCCTTTTGAAACAAAAGATCATAAAGGCAATCCTGTTGGAATTAGTGTAGAGTTTGCAGAAGCATTTGGTGAATACATTGGAAGAGAAGTTAAGATTGAAAATACTTCTTGGGATGGACTAATTCCTTCTTTACAAACAGGAAAAGTTGATATGGTTATTTCTTCAATGACTATTACAGATGAAAGAAAAGAAACCGTGGACTTCTCAAAACCTTATGCAAATGCTATGTTAGCCGTTTTGGTAAACAAAGACAAAGAAATAAAATCTATAGAAGATTTAAATATTAAAGGTAAAAAAATAGCTGTTAAAACAGGTTCTACAGGTTATTTTTATGCACAAAAAAATTTGCAAAAGGCTGAGATTATAGCATTGGCAGATGAAAGTGCTTGCGTTACAGAAGTTACACAAGGAAAGGCTGATGGTTTTATATATGATCAATTGACTATATATAGAAATTGGCAGAACAATGTAGACACAACTGAAGCTGTTTTTATACCTTTTCAAAATGCTGATATGTGGGGCGTTGCAGTTCAGAAAAATGATACTGAATTGTTAGCCCAGCTAAATGAGTTTATCGACACATATCGAATAAATGGAGGGTTTGATAAGTTAACAAACAAATATTTATCAGAAGAAAAAGAAGCTTTTGATGAATTGGGCTTTAAATGGTTTTTTGACTTAGATGAATAATACTATATGAACATTAAAGAAATATTTATTTCAAGAAATGAAGAACATACACATCCACTCAAAATGATTTTGAATTTATCAATTTTGATAGCCTTTCTTATATTTGTATTTTGGTTATCTTTACAGAGAATAAATTATACTTTAGATTTTTCATTTGTTAAGTATTTTCAAGAACGAATATGGGGTGGATTTTTATTAACAGTTTCCTTAAGCTTGGTTAGTTTAGTACTAAGTTTATTTATAGGAATAATTAGTGCAGTAGGGCAACAATCCAAGATATTGTTTATAAGATATCTTTGCAATATTTATGTAAAATTTATACGTGGAACCCCGCTTATAATGCAGATTTACTTATTTTTCTATATTATAGGAACTGCGTGGGGGGTAGACAATAGGTTTATAGCAGGAGTATTAGTTTTATCAACTTTTGAAGGTGCATATATATCAGAGATCATAAGAGGTAGTTTGCTCTCAATTTCTGAATCACAGTTAGAAGCTGCAAAAGCGGTTGGATTTACAAGGAGCCAGACAATCAGAAATGTTATTTTACCACAACTGGTTGCTAGAACATTACCAGCTCTTACTGGTCAGTTTGCATCTATCATTAAAGATTCATCACTATTATGTATGATAGCTGTTATTGAACTTACTCAAACTATGCGTGAAATAAGTGCAGCAAATTTTAAAATAATTGAGTGTTATTTATGGCTAGGAGTATTATATCTGTGCCTAACACTACCTATTTCATTTATAAGTGAAAAACTTGAAAGGAGATTTAACTATGAAAATTGAGTTTCAAGGATTATCAAAACAATTTGAAGATGATAGGCACATTTTAGAATCTGTTGATTTTAGTGATGATATTCATACCTTAGCTATAATTGGTCCTTCTGGAGGGGGAAAATCGACGCTTCTTAGAATAATGGGTGGATTGATTTACCCAACTTCAGGTAAGCTGTGGATTGATAATAAAGAAATAAAGTATAATGAATGGGAACTTCAAGAATATAGAAAAAGTATAGGGTTTGTATTTCAGCAAGGCGGATTATTTAGGCATATGACCGCTCTGAAAAATATAACTGTCCCACTTATGAAGGTACATGGTTATACAAAAGAGCAAGCAGATGAAAGAGCAATGGAGCTACTTTCAAGATTTGGGCTTGCTCAGGATGCACAAAAAAAACCATCAGCACTATCTGGAGGACAACAGCAGCGTATTGCAATTGCTAGGGCAATTGCAGCAAAGCCTAAATTGTTGCTTTTAGACGAGCCTACTAGTGCTTTAGATCCAGAATATACAACTGAGGTTTTAGATATTATAAGTGAACTTAAGGATGAGGGCATGGACTTTGTGATTGTTACCCATGAGATGGGGTTTGCACGTAACGCATGTGAAAAGGTAGCCTTTTTATGGTAACAGCAGTGAGCTCTTTACAAATCCTAATACTGAAAAACTTAAGCAGTTTTTAGGAAAATTATTAGAATGGAACGTTTAATATGTGTAAAAAATAATCCACGGGAAAGCCTGTGGATTATTATTATATTATTGTAGTATAATAACATATAGGTTTCAATTTAAAATTAAGAAAAAGAGAGGGGTACCGTGAAAAAAACAGTCATATTTTTAGGTGCAGGAGCATCAAAGGCTGATGGGGCACCATTACAAAGAGAACTTTTTAAATCGTATTTTAAAGCATGTGAAGACGAGGAATTAAATCAAAAACTTAATTTAAAGGATAGCAGAGTAAAGGAACTAGTAGATAAATATTTTAAGAATTTTTTTGATTTTACTGATAGTTTTGATTATAGAAATGCAGAATTTCCTACATTTGAAGAAGCCTTAGGTATTTTAGATTTAGCTATTGAAAGAAATGAAAAATATAGAAAAGAATTGGGTAATTTATACAAATATAGAATGGCACTTATTTTTTCAATGGCACAGGCTATACAATATAAAATTGAATCTTCTAAAAGTGGAGTTCAAGGAGAAAGCCATAATAAATTAATTAAAAATTTAAAAGACGTAATTGAAGAAGGAGATATCACCTTTATTTCTACCAATTATGATATTATTTTAGATAATGTTCTTGGTAATGTTTTTGAAGAAGTAGATTATGGGTTTTATCCTATAGGAAAATTTGATTGCGTTCAAAATGGAGTAAAGCTTTTAAAAATTCATGGTTCATTGAATTGGAAGTATTGCCCTGTTTGTAAAAGTATTGAAGCTAGGACAGGACAAGAAGTTACACTTTCTATAGTTGATAATCCGGGGGCTGTTAAGTGCAATAATTGTCAATCTGATGCTCAATATATAATAGTTCCCCCAACATATTATAAAGATATGAATAACGTTTATTTAGCAAATATATGGAACAATGCAGAACACTTGCTTAGAGAGGCAGAACACATTATTTTTTCAGGATACTCCCTTCCAAGTGCAGATATGCATATAAAATATTTGCTAAAAAGAGCTGAGATAAATAGAGATAAAAATAAAGAATTTAAAGCTACGGTTATAAATTATTATCCTAATAAAATTAAGGGGGCTATACAAAAAGAGCAAAATAGATATAGCAGATTTTTTAGGAATACTAGTAACATAAATTATATTAAAGAAATGTCGTTTCAGGCTTTTGCTGATGATCCATTTAAAGTATTAGAATAAAGTTTAGTTATAAAAAAGATTATGAAATTAAGGAAAAATAATTATGAAGAAAACAGTAGATGCTATTGGTTTGGCTTGTCCACAACCTGTAGTTATGACAAAAAAAGCATTAGAAGCTAAGGAAAGCTTTAATTTACTTGAAGTGTATGTAGACAATGAAATTGCTGTAAAAAATGTAATGAAGTATGCTAAGAGCCGTGGGCTTGAAACATGTTATAAACAGAAAAATGAAAAAGAATATCTCATAGAGATAAATATGAATGAAAAAGAAAATTTTGTTGAAATAGATGAAAGCAAAATCCAATGTGAAGTTTGTAATGACCATTCAAATATTGTTGTTGTTATTTCTTCAGACAAGATGGGTGAAGGAGATCCTTCTCTAGGCTATATTTTAATAAAAGGATTTTTATATGCACTAACTCAGCTTGATGATTTACCTAAGACAATCATTATGTACAATGGAGGAGTAAAGCTTGCAATAGAGGGTTCACAAAGCTTAGAAGATTTAAGAACACTTGAAAACTTAGGTGTTGAAATACTTTCTTGTGGTACTTGTTTAAAACATTATGAGCTTGAAGATAAACTTGCTATTGGAAGCGCAACTAATATGTATACTATAGCGGAAAAAATGCTACAGGCTGAAAAAATTGTTAAGCCATGACTTTAAATAATTTATTAAGTTTAATTGTAAAAATTTAAGAAGAAAGGCAAGACAATGAAAGAAAATATTTCATCACAAAACATAAGGCTAACACAGCTTTCAAAATCAGCAGGATGTGCAGCAAAATTAGAGCCAGAAATACTTTCTAAGATCTTAAATAAGTTACCTAAGAATATTGACCAAAATTTGGTCGTAGGTACAGAGACATCAGATGATGCGGCTATTTATAAAATTTCTGATGATTTAGCATTTGTTCAAACTTTAGATTTTTTTCCTCCTATGGTAGACGATCCTTATATTTTTGGACAAATTGCAGCAGCCAATGCTTTAAGTGATATTTATGCAATGGGTGGAAAGCCTATAGTTGCTTTAAATATAGTTGCATATCCGAATTGTTTAGGAGAAGAAATCTTAGGAGAAATTTTAAGAGGTGGTGCCGACAAAGTTAGGGAAGCAGGCGCTTCTATAGGTGGAGGGCACTCTATAAATGATGAAGAACCTAAGTATGGTCTCAGTGTTACAGGTCTTATTAATCCTAGTAAAATATTGAAAAATTATGGGGCAAAAGTTGGAGATATACTGATCTTAACTAAACCTCTTGGATGTGGTCTTATAAATACGGCGGTTAAAGCAGAAATGGCATCAGATAAGGCCTTAACAGAAGCTGTAGAGAGTATGACTACTTTAAATAATAAGTCAAAAGAAGTATTTGAACAATTTAAAATACATGCTTGTACAGATGTTACCGGTTTTGGTCTGGTAGGTCATGCACTAGAAATGGCGTCACCCAGTGAAGTTTCTTTTGATATTAATGTCAATAGTTTACCTATATTGCATGATGCCTTAGAATATGCAGAAATGGGATTAGTGCCAGAGGGTACTTATAGAAATCATAAATATGTTGATACAGAAGTAGATTTTGGAACTATATCAGAAGAATATAAGGATTTAGTATGTGATCCTCAAACTTCAGGAGGCTTACTTGTAAGCGTAGAAAAAAAATATGCTAGTGAGATTTTAGAAAAATTAAAACAAGCAATGCCAGATATGAAATTAGGGATTATTGGTGAAGTAGTAGAAAAAAAGAAAAAATATATTAATTTTAGATAAAAAATTTAAGACAATATAAAGATATATAAAACTAGATACAGGAGCATATAGGAGCATGATTTATTTAGACAATGCAGCAACTACATATACAAAACCTAATTGTGTGATAGAAGCAGTAGTTGAAGCTATGAAGCATAGTGGAAATGCAGGAAGAAGTGGGCATGAGATAGCTCTCAAAAGTAGTAGAAATATTTATAATGTAAGAGAAAGAATAGCTGATTTTTTTTGTGCAGAGGAACCTTCTTGCGTAGCTTTTACTGCAAATTCTACAGAAAGTTTAAATATTGCAATACAAGGACTGTTAAAGCCAGAAGACCATGTGATTACAACTCATTTAGAGCATAATTCAGTTTTAAGACCACTTTATTTGTTAGAGGATAAGGGGTTGCAAATTTCATTTATTCCTTGTGATGAAAAAGGAGAGCTTAAATATGAAAATATACAAGGCCTTATCAAAAGCAATACTAAAGCTATAATAACTACTCATGCTTCAAACGTTACGGGGAACTTAGTTGATATTAGAAAAATAGGGCAGATTGCAAAGAAAAATAACTTAGTTTATATTCTTGATGCTTCACAGACAGCTGGGAGCATAGAAATAAATATGAAAGATACGGGCGTGGATATTCTGTGCGCTACAGGTCACAAAGGATTAATGGCACCGCAAGGTGTAGGACTTTTGTTAGTTCAAAAAGATATTAATATAGAACCTCTTGTAGTGGGAGGTAGTGGCTTTATGTCTTTTGAAAAGAAACACCCAGACAAAATGCCTACAAGGCTAGAAGCAGGGACTTTAAACAGTCATGGAATCGCAGGGCTTAATGCTGCATTAGATTTTATAAAAGAAGTCGGACAAGATAGCATATATAAAAAAGAGCGAGAACTAATGTGGGGCTTTTATGAAGGGATTAAAGATATATCAAATATTAAGGTTTATGGAGACTTTGAAACTGACCTTAGGGCGTCTATTGTATCACTGAATATAGGCCATATGAATTCTTCTGAAGTAGCAGACATTTTAGCACAAGAATATGGTATAGCAACTAGAGCTGGAGCTCATTGTGCTCCTTTAGTACATAGATTTTATAAAACTGAAAGACAGGGAATGATTAGATTTAGTTTTGGTTATTTTAATACCTTTGATGAAGTGGAAAAAACAGTAGATGCTGTTAAAGAATTAGCTAATGATTTTTTATAATAGAGGATAAGTATGAGAAAAAAAGTATTAAAGCTTATTATAACTTTTCCAAATACACAGCAGGCTATAGCTTTTGAAAAGAAATGTCAAGATTTTGGTATAGGAGAAAGACTAATCCCTGTACCGGGAGATATTTCATCAGGTTGCGGATTGGCTTGGAAGAGTGAATTAGAAAATAAAAGTAAATTAGAAAAAATTTATAAAGAAAATAATATAGAAATTGAAGGAGTTTATCAAACATATTTATTTGAAAGGTATGTGAATAAAGATGAATGATATATTAGATGTATTATGTGATAATGATTCTGAGAATGCTAGGGTTATTTCTTTTGTTGGTGCAGGGGGAAAGACTACTAGTATTTTTAATTTAGCATCTAAACTTACTAACAGGGGAAAAAGTGTAATTATAACTACTACTACTCATATTTATAAACCAGAAAATACAAAAGTAGTTGAAGAACAGAGCGCCTTAAAAAAAGCATTATGTAGCAATGACATGGTTGTTGTAGGAAGACCTTGCGATAATGGTAAATTAAAATGTGTTGAAGAAAATTTTCTATATGAGCTTAAAGAATATGCAGATTATGTATTAATTGAAGCTGATGGAGCCAAACATCTACCTATAAAAGTACCAAAAGAAAATGAACCAGTTATTCCTAAGTGTAGTGATATGGTTATTGGTATAGTTGGAATAGATTGTTTAAAAAGACCTATTGAAAAGGTTTGCTTTAGATGGCAGGAAGCTATAAATCTTTTAACTGAAGAAAGAATGAAAACAAAGGGAATTGAAGAGTTTTCAAATATTGACGGAAAACATTTAATTACAGAAGAGGATATTGTAGCTATAGTCTGTAGTCATAAAGGGGTAAGGAAAAATGTAAAAGAAAAAAGCTTTAAGGTGATTATAAATAAGGTTGAAAATGAGGATTTGATTGATAGTGCTGAACGTATTATATATATGTTGAGAAATAAGGGTATACAACATTGCTATATGACTTCATATAAGGAATATGAAAGGATGTAACTGATGAAAAAAATATATATTAGAGGTGCTGGTGACCTAGCGACAGGCATAGCTTGTAGACTTTATGAAAGTGGGTTTAAGATTTTAATGACAGAACTAGAAGTTCCCACTACAGTAAGAAGAACAGTGGCTTTTTCACCAGCTATTTATGAAAAGAAAGCAGTTGTAGAAGGCAAAACAGCAGTCTATTGCGACTCAATAGACCAAGTAAATAATGCTATTTTAGAAAAATGTATTCCCGTTGTAAATGACAAGGATAATAAATTTTTAAAAGAATTTCAGCCAGATATAGTAGTTGATGCAATTATAGCAAAGAAAAATATTGCTACTAAGATAGATGATGCTAATATTGTTGTTGCTGTGGGACCGGGATTTGTAGTTGGAAGAGATTGCCACTGTGTTATAGAATCAAAGAGAGGACATAATTTAGGCAGATGCATTTATGAAGGTCAGGCGGCACAAAATACAGGAGTCCCGGGAGCCATTGGGGGCTTTACAAAGGAGCGTATTATTCGTGCAGTAAGCCAAGGTGAATTTAAAGGTGCAGTAAAAATTGGAGATGAAGTTAAGGCTGGAGAAATAGTAGCGTATTCAGGTGATACTCCTATTTTAGCTAAGATAGATGGTGTAGTAAGAGGTCTTTTGCAAGATGGAGTAATGGTTAGTAAAAATATGAAGTCTGGAGATATAGATCCAAGAGCTGAGAAACAAAATTGCTATTCAGTATCAGATAAGGCTAGAGCTATTGGTGGTGGAGTTTTAGAGGCAATCATGCATTTAAGCTATTTTGAACGTTAGAGACATTAGAGACAGTAAATTAAAAAAATACAAGCTAATAATTTTATGATATATGAAATATTAGCTTGTATTTTTTTAACCTAATAATAGTGCTTCGCATAGTATATAAATATACTTTAAGTCTCGTAAGATGGGAGGCACACGAAATGAAAAAGGAGTATTTGCTTACTTTCTCATCATTTTACAAAGCAAAGTATGCTCAGGAAAAAATAACAGAAATAGGAGTAAGGTGTACAATAAAAAGAGCACCATCTGAAATTGTTACTTCCTGTGGCTATGCGATATATCTAAAGACAGATGATATAAAGAAAGTATTGAGCATCTTTGATGATAATATTCTTACTTTAAAAGGTGCTTTTATCATAGATAACTCTTTAGGGACTACGCAGTATAGAAAAATAAAGGTTAAATAAAACGTAGAAAAGGCATATTTAATTTGGCTAGGCAAGCTCTGGATATCATATTTATATTAATATGATATCCAGAGCTTGTTTGGTATATAGAGAAAAAATATTGTTTTTAAAAACAAATAAATTTAAAATTATTTGTTAAAAATAATAAAAATATCTTGACAATCATTATATTATATACTAAAATTCAACTATGCTTAATGAAGCAAGTTAATAAAATATGAAATAAAGACTAAGACGGAGAGAGTAAGTATTACGATGAAAGTCAGAGCGAGTCAAGGACGGTGTGAGCTTGATACAAGTAGTAGAATAACTGAAAATCACTCCTGAGTTGCAGACTGAAATTTATAGGATTTATAAATCTTTAAAGTAAGTTTTGACGGCTTTCCCCCGTGATAGGGAACGCGTATGTTAGTATGTTGTATTAGGTGGTATAGCAAATGCTTTAGGCTTTTGTCCTTTTACAAGGATAAAAGCCTTTTTTTTATATAAGAGGATTTTCTATTATATAAAAAGGATTTATATAATTTTGGAGGTACATAAAAATGGCAAATAGTTCTGTAGAAATTCGTTGGCATGGTCGTGGTGGCCAAGGTGCAAAAACAGCATGTTTATTGCTGGCAGATGTAGCGTTTAATTCAGGTAAGCATGTACAAGGATTCCCTGAATATGGTCCTGAGAGAATGGGGGCTCCTATCACTGCTTATAATCGTATAACAGATAAAAGATGTACAGTTCATTCAAATATTTATACTCCAGATTATGTTATCGTAGTAGACGAAACTTTGCTAGGGAGTGTTGATGTAACTAACGGCTTAAAAGAAAATGGCGCAATTATTGTAAATAGTAAGAAAGAACCTAAAGAATTAAGGGAAATGATCGGAAATTATAAGGGGAGAGTCTGTTCTATAGATGCTGGAAAGATTTCCGAAGAGACTATAGGTAAAAATATTCCTAATACACCGATGCTTGCAGCGGCAGTGAAGGTTAGCAACGTAATTGAACAAGAACAATTTATATTTGATATGGAAAATTCATTGCGACATAAATTTGCTACAAAGCCACAAGTCGTCTTAGGCAACATGGAAGCTCTTAGAAAGTCTATGGAGGAGGTCAAAGTAGGATAATGAAGAAAGCAGTTGAAATAAATGAACATACACCTTGGCAAGAAATAACTCCAGGTGCAGAAATATATGAACCAGCTACTTCAAAGCTGGTAAATACAGGGGATTGGAGAACTATGGTCCCTGTATTGTTAGAGGATAGATGCAAACATTGTTTGTTATGTGTACCCTTTTGTCCAGACAGTTCTATCCCTGTTAAAGAAGGAAAAAGAGAAGATTTTGATTTAATGCATTGCAAAGGATGTGGAATTTGTTATAAAGTATGTCCTTTTGATGCTATCGAATTTGTAAAGGAGGAAAAGTAATGGCTATTAGAGATAGACTATCAGGAAATGAAGCAGTAGCTATAGCTATGAAGCAGATTAATCCAGATGTAATGGGAGCTTTTCCTATAACACCATCTACAGAAATACCTCAATATTTTTCTTCTTATGTGGCTGATGGTCTTGTAGATACTGAGTTTGTAGCAGTGGAATCGGAACATAGTGCAATGTCAACTTGCATTGCGGCACAAGCGGCAGGGGCTAGAGCTATTACAGCAACCTCTTCTTGTGGTATGGCCCTTATGTGGGAGCTTCTTTATGTAGCTTCATCCTCAAGATTGCCAATAACTATGGCATTGGTAAATAGAGCATTAACGGGTCCTATAAATATAAATAACGATCACTCCGACTCTATGGGAGCGAGGGACTCCGGTTGGATTCAGATTTATTCAGAGACTAATCAGGAAGCCTATGACAATTTTATACAAGCTATGCCTATAGGAGAACATGGAGCAGTTCGCTTACCTGTAATGGTATGTCAAGACGGATTTATTACAAGTCATGCTGTAGAAAATATGGAGCTTATTGAAGATGATAAGGTTAAATCTTTTGTGGGAGAATATGAGCCAGAAAATTATCTATTAAAAAAAGAAAATCCTTTGGCAGTGGGGCCTTATGGTATTTCAGCATATTATATGGAATTTAAGAAACAACAGGCAGAGGCTATGAAAAATTCCAAAAAGGTGATCTTAGAAGTAGCGGCAAAATTTGAAAAATTAACTGGTAGGAAATATGGATTCTTTGAGGAATTTATGATGGAAGATGCAGAAGTCGCTCTTGTTTTAATTGGATCTAGTGCTGGTACAGGTAAAGCGGCGGTTGACAGGCTTAGACAACAAGGGAAAAAAGTAGGACTTATAAAAATTCGTGTTTTTAGACCTTTTCCAATGGAGGAACTAGCAGAGGCCTTGTCTCAAGTTAAAGCCGTAGCTGTAATGGATAAGGCAGAAAGCTTTTCGGCTTCTGGTGGACCTTTATTTGCGGAAACACGTTCAGCTCTTTATGATCTAAAAGATAAGCCAAAATGCATAAACTATGTATATGGACTTGGCGGCAGAGATATAACGGTGGAAGATTTTCAACATATTTATGAAGAATTAATTGCTGTTTCAGAAGCTGACAATATAGGAGAGGTATATAGACATATAGGACAAAGAGAACTTAATGGTGCTGAAAAAAATGTGGAATATGCAAGATATCAACTAGAAAATAATAATTGGAGGTGGCAGAGCAATGGCATATAATTTTAAACAGGAAATGGAGAAAAAGGAAAGACTAGCAGGAGGTCATAGATTATGTGCAGGTTGTGGAGCTTCAATTGCAGTTAGAGGTGTTTTGAGGGCACTGGAGCCAGAAGATAAAGCTGTTGTTACTAATGCTACAGGTTGTCTTGAAGTTTCAACATATTTATATCCATATACAGCATATGAAGATAGTTATATTCATAGTGCTTTTGAAAATGC
>DAMCXN010000024.1:0-9519 GCA_032096995.1 Aminipila sp. | reverse complement strand
AGCTGCCACTTGTGGTGGTGTTGAAACTGCTTATAGAGCGTTGAAAAAGAGAGGCAAAATAAAAGAAAATTTTAAATTTATAGCCTTTGGTGGTGATGGAGGAACATATGATATAGGTTTCCAATCTTTATCAGGTGCCATGGAACGTGGGCATGATATGGTTTATGTTTGTTATGACAATGAGGCTTATATGAATACGGGTATTCAACGTTCATCAGCTACTCCGAGATTTGCAAATGCTACTACTACACCAGTTGGAACTCAGTCTTATGGAAAAGTTCAAGCTAAGAAGGATTTAACTGAAATAATAGTAGCTCATAATGTTCCTTATGTGGCTCAAACTACTTTTATGGGAAACTTTAAAGATCTTCATGAAAAAGCTAAGAAAGCAATATATACGGAGGGACCTTGTTTCCTAAATATATTATCACCATGTCCCAGAGGTTGGAGATATGAGATGCAGGATATGGCTGAAATTTGTCAGTTAGCAGTTGATACTTGCGTTTGGCCTATGTATGAAGTTGTAGAGGGTGTATGGAAGCTGACTTATGAGCCTAAGAAAAAATTACCAGTAGAAGAGTTCTTAAAGAAGCAGGGTAGGTTCAAGCACATGTTTGCTAAGGAAAATGAGTGGATGATTGAAGATGCACAAAATTATGTAGATAAACAGTGGAAAAAATTGCTTGATAAGTGCAAATAATTGATTATTTTCAAACATTGATTGACATATGTTTATAATAGTTTTAGACTTAAAGTAATAATAAAAATAATACTAGCATATATAATGTTAAATTACTTATGGTGAGGAGTATACATATGTTAACAATTAGATCAATCAATAGTCCTTCTAAAGGCACTATGAGAATTTTACAGAGGAAAATTAGAGATGAAGTCGTGAAAGAATATTTAGAACAAAATCCAGTGAATTCTTTAGGCTTAATACAGGGACAATTAGCAGAAATAATTATAGCAGGAGATATTGCTGAAAAGGCATCAAGTGTTCAGATTGCAGAGATAGCAGGCGTTTGTCCTCAACATGTAATATTAATTGGTGTTTTTGGAGACAATGCTGCGGTTTCAGAAGCTTTAAATGCAGTAGAAAAATGGGATAATGATCCTAATAAACAAAAAAGAAAATAATATAATAGCTAATAAATAACCCTCTAGTGTAGAAACCTCTTTACTCTAGAGGGATTTTTTAATTTGAATTGAGTAGACTCTCTATATTTGCAAAGAAAGTATCCTGTGAAAAATGATCTGCATAATATTCTAAAGAAGCATTTGCATATTCTTCTTGCTCAGAGGAATCCAATTCAATAAAACGTATAATATTTCTAGCGAAAGCTTCATAATTCTCCGCAGGACATACAAAGCCACATTGTGCTTCAGTTATTACCCGGGAAGCTTCTCCGTCAATGGCAGCTATAATAGGCTTTCCATAAGCTAAATAATTTTGTACTTTTTCAGGTAGATTATAAGATAAAAATTCATCTTTTTTTAGTGTAACAAGAAAAGCATCCGTTAATTCATAAAGGTTTAGCACTTCTCTTAAACTACGTTCTCCATAAAAAATAATATTTTTATTAGTTAATTCTAAAGATGCAGCTAAATCTATCATATCGTTATATAATGAACCATCGCCAACTATATGAAATACTGGATTATATCCTTTTTTAATAACTAAGTTACAAGCATTTAATATAGTTCCAATACTTTCTATTGCTTCCATAGATCCAGTAAATAAAAAGTTAACTTTTCTTTGTGTTTTAGAAGCTTTATTTTCAAAAATATTTTCTTGAGAAATATCCTCATTGTTAGAATCTATTATTTCTTCTTCTGATTCTTTTTCATCAGATGTTTCTTCCTTAGCTTCTTCATTTACCTTATTTTTTTTATTTATAAATAGTTGTTCAGCATATACAGGTAGATAATGAAAATCTTTATGGATTTTTAGTTTTTCTGTAAAATATTTTTTGAAGTTATGTGAACTAATCCATATTTCTTCTGCCTGAGAATAAATATGTTTACTAAGCAATTTCATACCTAAATAAATAGGAAGTTTCTTAGGAACACCTGCAGAAATCATGCTGTCGGGCCATAAATCAAAGCAGTATATGTATAAAGGTATATTTGCATTACTTTCTTTTTTAAAAGTTATAGCAGGAAGAGCCATTGTAACCGGTGAATATTGAAAAACTATAATTTTATCGAAATTATATTCACTGTCTTCCTCAGAGCCTCCTTCAAGGTCACTTTTGTAAGTGCGTCCCATAATAGAAGCAACATTATTACCTTCTTTAATAAAGCTTAAATAATTTTTTGCTAAATTTTTTGTTCCTTTTAACCTAGGTTTAAGATTAACTCTTATAACTTTAACTCCATGAATGTTTTCTATGTAAGCGTTTAATCCGCTATTAAAATGGAGACCTGTAGTATGAAGCTTTATACCTGATTTTTCGATTTTCTCAAGCTCTTCCCAATTGTATCCTGCATAAGTTTCTCCTTCAGGATAATTTGGAAGACCAGTTAAAACTGTAATTTCATGTCCTTTTTCTACTAAATCAAAACAAATATCATTTATTTTAAATGGTTCCGGGTAAAAATATTGGCAAACAACTAAAAGTTTCAAAAGATCGCCTCCTATAGATATATATTAGTAGTAATCCTAATTGAGTTTCTTTTTGAAATAATAATTATTAGCCATAACCATTTAAGAGAATGGCTATGGCTATTTTCAACTAATTAAATAATAATTTAGTGTTGTAGGAACTATTTTAAAGCATCTGGATTTAAGCACTGAAGTTCAGGCAATACAAATAATCCATCTTTTCTAATAAGAACATCATCAAAATAGATTTCCCCACCACCATATTCAGGTCTTTGAATCATAACAAGATCCCAGTGTACAGCAGAGCCATTTCCATTAGGAGCATCTTCATATGATTGACCTGGAGTTAAGTGGAAAGAACCAGCGATTTTTTCATCGAATAAAGTATCTTTCATAGGATGAAGAACATAAGGGTTTACTCCAATAGCAAATTCGCCAAAGTATCTTGCGCCTTCATCAGTATCTAGAACTTCATTAATTTTTTTATCGCTGTTAGAAGTAGCTTTTACAATTTTACCATCTTTAACTTCAAATACAATATTTTCATAAGTGAATCCCATTTCTTCAGATGGAGTATTATATGAAATAATACCATTCATAGAATCTTTTACTGGTGCAGTGTATACTTCTCCATCAGGAATATTTCTTTCACCAGAACACTTAACAGCAGGAATACCTTTAATTGAGAATGTAAGATCTGTGCCAGGCCCTACAATATGAACTTTGTCGGTTTTATTCATTAATTCTACAAGAGGTGTCATTGCATCAGCCATTTTTCTATAGTCAAGAGTGCATACATCAAAATAAAAATCTTCAAAAGCTTCAAGACTTGTAGTTGCTAACTGAGCCATGCTGTGATTTGGGTAACGTAAAACTACCCATTTAGTTTTATTAACTCTTTGTTCTAGTACCGGATGAAGAATTCTATTGTACATATTAAGCTTTTCAGAAGGAACATCTGATAATTCAGATGTATTAAGACCTGCTCTAATAGAAATATAAGCGTCCATACCTTTCATTTGCTTCATTTGGTATTTTTCCATGAATTCAATTTGTTCTTCAGTACAGCCAAGAAGAAGTTCTCTGTTTATCTCAGAGTCTCTAGCCTCAAAGTAGGGAAGACCTCCCTTAGCATAAATATCTTTAATTAACTGCTTTACTAGAGGTTTAGTGCATTCTCCTTCATAGTGAATAAATACTTTTTCACCAGGTTTAACATCACAAGAATAATCTACTAATACATTTGATAATTTTTTTACTCGTGGATCCATTTATTTAATCTCCTTTTCCTTTAGGTTGTTATTTTCAGTTTTTATTATAACCCAAAATATGTAATATTAAAAGTCGTTTATACTATAACAGTTTGCACCTCACCTAAAGAAACTATACCATCAATGCTAAGTTTCCTTATTTTATTATTACTTTTTTCTATGTGAGCTATGAGTTTACCATCTGGCTGAGAAATTGAGTAGGTATATTTTCCTTCTGAATAATTTTTAGAAAGGTAAATACATAAAGCTGTTGTTCCAGATGCACAGCTTCCTTCCCAATAGGTAGTATCAATATCCCTGACATAAACAATAGGGGTCATACTATTTGTTGTTGAGTTATAAAACATGACACCTAAAGCAGAAGGATTAATAGTTTTCATAATTATTTCTTTAATGCTGTTAAAAATATTTTGGTCAGCTGGGATATCAGTTAAAATAAGATGAGTAATTCCGTCAAATTCTATTAATGAGGATTGATTAAGACATTCAAGTGGTTGATTTGTTAATGTTTCAATAGTTTTGGGCCTTGGCATTGAGATTTCTGCAAGATTGAGAGTAGTATCTACAGAAACAGCAAGAGGATTATTTGCACCGCTTACGGAAACTGTTATAGTCGATTGCCCTGTGATTCCTTGTTCCTTGGCTATTAATAGGGCAAAGCTTCTTGAAGCATTACCACAAAATTCGAGCCCACTCATAGCCATAGTCCCTTGGATAGGGGACTGAAAGTTAACATCTTTGATAAAACATACTTGTTCAGCTTTGAATTGTTTTAATTGTAATAGTTTATTTGCTATATCTGTATATGATGATTGGGGAGTTGGAGTTAAAACAAAAATAGTGACATTGCCTGAAGGATTTGCTAGTAATATAGAAACTTCTTGTTGTCTTTTTTTGCTCATATTAAAATCTCCTTAATACATTTTTTATAAATATATCAGAAAATTTTGGCAAAATCAAATAAAAGTCAAAAAATCAAGAAGCTGCACACTCGTGAGTGTTAATCACAAGTGGCAGCTTCTTAACTTTGAGATGATTTTTTATTAAATCATAATTAAATAATTTTAAATGATTTAATATAGCTTATACGAGGTTCAAAATAAAACGTCCAATTATAGTTGCTACTATAAGACTTATGATTGTTCTTTCTATAAAGATTACAAATAATTCCCATAGCTTAACTGGAATTCTTGAGCCAAGAATTACAGCTCCGACTTCAGACATATAAATAAGCTGAGTAACTGAAATTACAGCAATAACAAAACGAGATAATTCGCTAGTTATTTGAGCTCCAGCAATAATTGCAGGAACAAACATATCTCCAAATCCTACTAGAAGAGATGTAGAAGCAACTTCAGCTTCAGGTAATTGTAACAGATTTAATAAAGGTACAAATGGTTTTCCTAGTATTGTAAATACAGGGGTATAAGTACTTATAACTAATACTATAGTTCCGAAAGCCATAACTACAGGCATAACACCAAACCACATATCTATAGCATTTTTCACACCATTTTTAATAAATTGTCCAAAACCGCCACTTTGATGAGATCTTACCATAGCTTTATGGAATGCCCAACTAAAAGTTGTGTGACCTTTTGGAATAGTTTCATCTGGTACACCAGCCTCTCCTAAATATGTATCTTTTTTCAAAGATAGAGGTGGTATACGTGGAACAATAAGAGCGATAATAATACCAATAGCGCAAATACTTAGATAATAAGGAACAAAGAGGTGAGCCATTTGAACTTCTTCAATAACAACTAAGCAGAATGTAATTGATACTGCTGAGAATGTTGTAGAAATAACAGAGGCTTCACGTGATGAATAGAACCCTTCTTCATATTGGCGCGCTGTTAACATAACACCAAGGGTACCATCACCCAACCAAGATGTCATACAGTCAACTGCAGAACGTCCAGGAAGTGTAAATACTGGTCGCATGATTTTTACTAGTAATGTGCCTATGTATTCTAATAGACCAAAATCAAGTAATAAAGGAAGTAAAAGACCGGCAAAAACAAAGATAAGAACTAGTGTTGTCAGTAAGTCTAGAATAAATGCTCCAGTATCTCCAGAAATAACATATTCAGGACCAGCTCCTGTTACAACCATAAGTATAAATATCGTACCTAATACTCTGGATATCATCCATATTGGTTGTACATTGAAAAAGCCATTTAGAGTTTTATTCTCTAAAATAAATTTAGGCTTTAATAGTAGAGCTGCCAAGCTACCAATTGCAGATATGCATAATATGGCTGCACATAAAGTAGGTAGTACAGGGCCAATAGCACGGGACATAAGTTTTGCAAGAACAGCTATAGGAATTGTGAAATTCCCTTCAAACTTAAGTGGAATCATAAATAATATGACACCTAAAGCAGATGGAATGATAAATTTTAATACATCGGCTTTTTCATAAGTAGGTTTAGTCTGCTCATCCTTAGATTTATCCATTTCTGCATAATCTGGTTTTGCTTGCTGATTCATAAAAAACACCTAACCTTTCTTATTAAATTATAAGTTATTTATCACCTCAATTATGATGGTAACACTGGGAGCACCCAAAATCAATAAACTTATTTGGAAAATCTAGGGAATTAAACGACAAATTTCAACCGATTTTAACAATATTTTTTTTATATTTACAAATAAGTACAAAAAATGAAAAGATTCTCAATATTTAAAATACATAGAATTTATCGAAATAATTATTTATTTTGATAAAGCGCTTAAGTGGTAGAATTGAGACTAGAAATGTAGTTTAAAAAAGTAGTATTAAGATCTTAAATATTATTAATTTAGTTGTTATCACAAAATCAAAGCGGAAGGTTAAATGAGTGTTAGAAATCCTAAATTATATGAAGATGTTTTGAATTTAAGGATGTAATAAAAAGAGAGTATATACCATGAATATAATAGATTTAGAAAATTTATATCAGCTAACAGGAGAAGTAAAGGATATAGATAGATAGCTTGAGGCTTTAGAACACAAAGAGTTACTGGATTAGGTGGTGATACAGTTAGGCCGTATGGGGATTTAAAAATTAATTAAAAATATTTAGAAAGTACCTTTATTTTAAAACAATATTAGGTTTATTTTTTTGTTTACTTTTAAAACTTGTTGAATAATATAAAATTACTTTTGTTGAAATATGGAAAAATTAGCAATATAATTAAATAAAAAAGGAGAAGATATTTTATGAAATTTTGTGAAAGATATAAAAATATTTATAATAATTATAAAGATCAGCCTATAAAATGCATTAATATTGAGCGAGCCAGATTAAAAAGAGATACGAGTTTTTTTAATGTGTTTCCCTTATTTATAGCTTTATTTGGGTTTTTAATTTCTATTCTTTATAATATAAAGACAAATAGTATTTGCAATTTTTTAACTATAGTTATTATTGTTATGTTGATATTGATTACATTGGCTGCGTATCGAGCTGCTAACAATGAGTTTAAATTGAGTGTTCTTGATGATATTTTAAAAAATAAAGCAGTATTGAGAAAAAATAGAGTTATACATAGATAATAAATATAGTAGTTCTTTTTATATACAAAAAAAGAATGAAAAGGGTCAGGCTTGAAAAAACTATATATAGTTATATAGTCTTTTCATATAAGTTCTATTGCTATTAAGTATGAGCAGCTGGAAAGGGGGGCTAATTTCTTTTTGTAACTATTAAAAAAAAGAAATTATTTGGGATAAAATATAAATATATAAATCTAATTTGAAGGGTGATAGTAATATGAATGATGATACAAAAGATGAAAATATAAAATTAAAATTGCATATTAGATACATATTGCTTATTTGTATAGTTATTGTAATTTAGCAAGCAATGAACTTAAAAACTAAATATTGATAGTTGGTATAATTGGTAGTATGATATTTATGGAGATTAAATTGTGGAAAATGTGAGGATAATCCAATATGAAAAAACAGGGATTTATTATGGGAAGCATAGAATTGATATTAGGTATTTTAACATTTATTCAAACATCAGTATTACAAGAAGTAATGACTAAAATAGGATATGCTGCTTTTGTAGCATCTAGAGGTGGAAGCTATTCAACGTTAGATTATAAAATGAATTTTATGTTACCTAATTTTTTAGGTATAGTTTTATGCATTGTTGGAGCTGTTACAATTTTTATTACATTTAAAAAATCAGAAAAATGATAACGATGCAAATAACAACAAAATAAGCACATTCAAAACTACTAGCTATTATATAGGAATAAGGTTAGTAGTTTTTTATTTGTAATAAACTAACTAAACTAGAACTCGATAGTAGTTAAGTTAAACTGGATCTAAGAAAATTTGTAATGGTATATTAAACTTGTAACACTCCTATCTAATAGATTAAAATATTTATTAGAAAAGGAGTTTTTTATGAAAACAGTTAGCGAAGAAACAAAGAAAAAAGTTGTAAAACTGCATATCCAAGATGGGCGTACAATTTCAAGTCTTGCTGCCGAATACGGAGTTTGTCACGCAACTATCTCCAACTGGATGCGTGCTTATCGCCAAGAATGCCAAGAAAATGATGCCACCAAATCCGAATACGAATTAATGCAGGAGGTTCATAAGCTAAGGCAAGAACTTGCAGAAGCCAAGAAAGAAAATGACTTCTTAAAAAAAGCAGCGGCATTCTTTGCGAAGGAAATCGATTAGTGGTATATCGATTCATAGAAAATCATAAAAATCAGTTCGGTCTCCGTTGGCTACTAAGCAGAACGGGCATATTTCCAAATTCCTACTACAATTATTTGAAACAGAGTAAGGCAGATTACTATACCCAAAAGAATGCTATATGCGATGAAATCAAGGGAATCTACCATGAATTTGGTGGAATCCTTGGACATCGAAGTATGCGCATTTTCCTTGCAAGAAAGAAGATTTTCTTAAGCAAAACTACCATTCACAAATACATGAATCAAGAATTAAAACTCCATTGTATCTGCCGTAGAAAACGACCTGGATACAAGAAAGGGCATGCTCATAAAATATTCCCAAATCTTTTGAAGCAGAATTTTGCAGTAGAAAAAGCGAATCAAGTCTGGTGCACAGATTTCACTTATATTTTTCTAGCAAACGGCGCTATGCGTTATAATTGCACAATTATTGATTTATATGACCGAAGTGTTGTCACAAGTGAAACAGGCAAATGGATTACTAGCGATTTAGCCATTAAAACCCTAGAAAAGGCCCTAAAATCACAAAGAAAGCGCCCCGAAAATCTGATTTTGCATTCTGATCAGGGAAGCCAATTTACTTCGGTTTCATTCATTTTATATTGTCAGGAGCAGGGAATAACTCAAAGTATGAGTGCTGCTGGATGCCCTTATGACAATGCTCCAATGGAGCGATACTACAATACTTTTAAATCGGAGCTTGTAAACCGATTTAATTTCAGCACGGATGAAGAGCTAAATCATGCTGTCTCAGAATACGCATATGGTTGGTACAACCAAGTCCGTCCACATTCATACAACGGATATCAGACACCGTTTGAAGCAAGGTTCGGTTAGGTTAATTAGATAGTGATGTTACAAAAATGCTTGACCATTACATATGCAGTACTTTACTATTTCCAGCTTTTCTTCATAATTTAATTTTCTTGATTT
>DAMCXN010000023.1:39436-41340 GCA_032096995.1 Aminipila sp. | reverse complement strand
TACAAATTTATCGGCAATGTTAAAGAAAAATAGCATAGATTTCCCTATACATGTGCATGGGATTTGGGTGCAATGCAGCTGGAATTATTTCTTGTAGAATAATTGAATCTCCTAGAGAACGATTAATAGCTATCATTACAAACAACTTTGTCCCTTGTAACGGAAGATTTCCTACATTGATAGCACTAGCAAGTATATTTTTAGTTAGTGGCAGAGGTTTTTCTGGTTCTATTTTAGCTACTTTATCAATATTAGCAGTTATTATATTAGGAGTTTTTATCACACTTTTTATATCCAAATTATTATCAAAAACAATTTTAAAAGGATTACCATCTTCTTTTACCTTAGAATTACCTCCATATAGAAAACCACAAATAGGAAAAATTATAGTAAGATCTATTTTTGATAGAACTTTATTCGTCCTAGGTCGTGCCGTAATGGTTGCAGCTCCAGCAGGAATAGTAATATGGGTTATGGCAAATCTTAATATAGGAGATGCAAGCTTATTAACCCACTGTGCTCTGTTCCTAGATCCATTTGCAAACCTTTTGGGTATGGATGGATATATTTTGATGGCCTTTATATTGGGATTACCAGCAAATGAAATAGTTCTACCTATACTCATTATGAGTTATATGTCTAAAGGATATATGTTAGAGTTAGATAGTTTGACTGAGATGAAACAATTATTTATAGATAATGGCTGGACTTGGCTAACCGCCGTATGTATGATGTTATTTTCACTTAACCATTGGCCTTGCGCTACAACTCTTTTAACTATAAGGAAAGAAACTCAAAGCTGGAAATGGACTGGGATCTCATTCTTAGTTCCAACTGTTACAGGAATAGTTGTATGCTTTATTGTGGCACAGGGGGCAAGGCTTTTAGGGTTAGCATAAAAGGAGAATTGTTTTATGAATTCAAATAGTGATTATGATATTTATTTAAAACAAAGTGAACATCGATTGCTAGTTTCAATAGGATTGGTAGCACTTATTTTTTCAATTAAGTTAACAGGAGGGTCAATGCCACTATTTCTTGTTATCATAAACAGCAATATGACTTTTAGCCAGATATTAAGTAGGGAAATTATATCAATGGAAATAATACGCTCTTTATGTGGCAGTATAGGGTTAATCCTTACTATTCCATTGACCTCATTTATTGCAAGTTCGATGGTTTTAGCTAAGAGAAGAAGGTAAAAATCACAATTAAAACTTTTAGTTTTTATAGAAATATTATTTATAATAATATAAAATGTTAGTATTAGTGCTAATTCTAGGAAAAAAACTGTTTATATTAAGGAGGCGTTTATGTTTAGAGAAATAAGAGCCAACAAAAAACAACTTACGGATAGTGAGATGATAGAAGTTTTAGATAAAGCTGAATATGGTATATTATCTACTATTGGTGAAGATGGATATCCTTATGGTGTTCCAGTAAATTTTGTATATAAAGATGGTAATATATATTTTCATTGTGATATAGAAGGCCATAAAGTAGACAACCTTACATATAATAATAAAGTATCTTTTTGTGCAGTAACAGATGTAGAAGTACTTGCTAAAGAGTTTAACACGAAGTTTAAAAGTGTCGTTGCTTTTGGAGAAGCGAAAGAAGTTGAGGGCGATGAAAAAATTCAGGCCTTTATGCTAATTTTAGAAAAGTTTTCTAAAGAATTTTTAGAAAGCGGTAAGAAATATGTTGAAGCTTCTGGGCATAAGGCAAAGATATATAGAATAGAAGTAGAACACATGAGGGCGAAAGGGAAGAAATAGTATATTGAAAATGTATAAAATAGGAGATACAGGCAATGCATATTAATTATGGCAATGAATTATTTATGCCTGAAGGTGACGATTATAGCAAAACTGAATTCGATCTAGAAAAAGAAAAAATGATTT
>DAMCXN010000023.1:28391-39426 GCA_032096995.1 Aminipila sp. | reverse complement strand
TTCAAGTGGTAATCAAATTTTGCAACAGCTAAGGATGGAGCAAATGTATGAACAAGCAAAAAATGTTAAAATTCATAATGAACTAAAGAGTGAATCTGTCGAAAATTCAGAAAAAGAAAAAGCCGAAGAGAATACATTTAGTTTTAAAGAACTACTTAATAGCGTAGCAGCTTCCAAATAGCGGCTACGCTATTTTGTTTCTAAAAATAAACTTATAAGACTAAGTTCAAATTATTGAAAATTTTAGCAAAAAATAGTAAAATTGTTCGGTATGTTTTTAAAAATGGTAAAATATGTAGTGTGTTGTAGAAAAAAATAAACAAATGGAGGCGATATGAAATTAGTAAAAGAAAGTTTAAACAAAATGAATCTAGGAGTTAATGCGGATAGTAGACAGATGAAATTAGCAACGAAAATTTCAATTGCAACAGGGGCAATGCTTACTATAATTTTAGTAGTATTGGTTATATTATCGTCATTAAATGTAAAAAGTGTAGTTAAAGAAGGAGCCAATGGTGAGTTTTCAGGTATTGCAGATCAAAATGGACTAATAGTACAGGCAGTATTAGATGATGCTTCTACTATTGCAAAAAATTTACAAGATTATATTGAGAGACAGTATGAGCTCTATGAAGATGGAAATCTATATACAGGTGGAGTCAAAAAAGCGTTGTATATGGAGTAGATGTTAAAGATATAAACTATGATGTTGAAAATTATATTATCAATTCTGCATTCTCTGCCATAAAAAATAACGAAGAAATTTTAGGAGTAGGAGCTTGTTTTGAGCCTTATGCATATGATTCAGCAATTAGAGATTATAGTGTATATGTAGATAGAGAAAATGCTGAAAATGAAAAGGCAATATCACTGGGTTCATACGAGTCTTATAGTGATACGGAATATTATTCTATTGCTGCACAGCAACAGAAATCGTATTTTACGAAGCCATTTGTCTTTGAAGGAAAAACAATAATAAACTCATGTTTTCCAATAATTTTAAATGGTAAGACTCAAGGGGTAATAGTTGTTGATCTTGATGTATCTTACTTTAAAAATATAAAGGGTACAGACAATAAGTATAAGACTATGTATGCCAATATTATAAATGATGAAGGCATCTATATTTATGACGTATCTGATGCGGATTTATCAGGCAAAGATATGAAGTCTTCTTTACCTGTAGAAGAAGAGTACAATGAAATGATGAGTAAAATGAAAGAAAAGGAATCTTTCAGCATTACAACTACTAAAAAAGATGGGGCGAAAGAACTTAGATTTTGTACCCCAGTTGAGGCAGAAGGGGAGACTTGGTGGGCTCAAAGTATTTTAGAAGAAAAGGACTTAAACAGAGATGTAACAAAGCTTATATCTATAATGACAATTATTTCAGTAATTGCTTTGGCAGCAATTGTCTTAGGAGTAACTTTCTTATTAAGAAAAATGTTAAAACCTATTGATAGTGTTGTTTTAGCAGCTAAGTCCATAGAACAAGGAAACTTAGATATTAATATAGATGTAAAATCTAATGATGAAATTGGAATTCTTTTAAATACCTTTGCTAGTATGTCTGCAAATTTAAAGGCTATAATTGGTGATATAGGATACTTATTAGAAGAAATGGCTATAGGTCATTTTAATATAAAGACTAAGCATGAGGAGAAGTATATAGGGGAATATCATTCTATTCTTTTAGCAATGCGTAGCATTAATAGCAATTTAAGTGAAACTTTATTACAAATTAACCAAGCTTCAGAACAGGTTGCTGTAGGCGCGGAGCAAATGTCAGCTGGAGCACAAGCTCTTTCACAAGGTACTATGGAACAGGCTAGTAGTATAGAAGAGTTATCTGCAACTATTATGGAAATTTCCAATAAGGTTAATGAAAATGCAGAGATTTCTAAGAATGCTGATGTTCTTTCAGAAGAGGCAACTGGAGAGGTAGAAGCAGGTAATGAACAAATGGCTTCTATGGTTCTAGCTATGAATGAAATATCAGATAACTCAAATGAAATAGGTAAAATTATAAAAACTATTGAAGATATAGCTTTCCAGACAAATATCTTAGCTTTGAATGCAGCGGTTGAAGCAGCAAGAGCAGGAGAAGCAGGAAAAGGTTTTGCTGTTGTAGCAGATGAAGTTCGTAATCTTGCGCAGAAATCTGCTGAGGCGGCAAAGAATACTACTGTCTTAATTGAAAATGCTGTTTATGCAGTTGAACGAGGAAATGATATAGCAGATAATACTGCAAATTCATTAAAGCTTATAGTAGAGAAGGGTAGAAGTGTTAATGGTGAAATACAGAAAATCTCATCTGCATCTATAGATCAAGCTGATGCTATAAATCAAGTTACTCAGGAAGTTGAGCAGATTTCTAGCGTTGTTCAAACAAACTCTGCTACTGCGGAAGAAAGTTCAGCAACTAGCGAAGAACTTTCAGGACAAGCAGATATGTTAAAGGAACTAGTTGGAAATTTTGATTTAAAAAGAAGTTAATAAAAAATATAAGTTTATAAGCGGTTTTAAATATTTAAGACCGCTTTTTTCTTTGTAAAATAATAAATATTCTATAATATAGAGCTAACAAATAAATCTATATTTCTTTAAGAAAATTGTGGTAAAACACAAAAATGTAGAATTGATTTGTAGGTTATGTTAAAATAAAAGGTATTAATTTTGTTAAATTTATTTTATTTTAGATAATTAAGGAGAATTTTCTATGGCGAATTTATGGAGTGGTAGATTTGAAAAAGGTATGGATGAAATCGTTGAGAAATTTAACGCTTCCATTGGTGTTGATAAGAGGTTATATGACTGTGATATACAGGGTAGTATTGCCCATGTAACTATGCTTGCAAAGCAAGGGATTGTGGCAGAAAATGAAAAAGAAGACATAATTAATGGGCTTAAAAAAATTAAAGAAAAAATTGATGAGGGTAAATTTGAATTTTCTGTGAAACAGGAAGATATTCATATGGCCATAGAAGGTGCTTTAATAGCAGAACTTGGTGACACAGGGAAAAGACTTCATACGGCAAGAAGTAGAAATGACCAAGTAGCAGTAGATACAAGACTTTATTTAAAAGAGCAAATAAAAGAGCTAATTGAAAACTTAATTTATATGGAAAAGGTATTACTTGAAAAGGGTGAAATGTATGCTGATAGCATAATGATCGGATTCACTCATGTACAACATGCTCAGCCAGTAACAATAGGTTTTCATTTAATGGCATATTTTCAAATGTTTAAAAGAGATATACAGAGATTGCAAGATACTTGTGAGAGAATGGATTATTGTCCATTAGGTTCTTGCGCATTGGCAGGAACTACATTGCCGACAGACAGACACTTTACAGCTAAAATGCTTGGCTTTAAAGCTCCTACAGAAAACGCTATGGATAGTGTTAGTGACAGAGATTACATTATTGAATTTTTAAGTGATGCTTCTATATCTATGATGCATATAAGCAGGTTTGCAGAGGAATTTGTGTGGTGGAATTCTCAAGAATTTAGTTATATTGCTATAGATGATAGTTTTTGTACAGGGAGTAGCATAATGCCTCAAAAAAAGAATCCTGATATGGCAGAGCTTCTAAGAGGAAAAGTTGGTCGCATATATGGACAGCTTATGCAGATATTGACCGTTATGAAGGGCACTCCACTTGCGTACAACAAAGACTTTCAAGAGGATAAAGAAGGCTTATTTGATGCAATTGATACATGGAAGGCTTCATTGAGAATATTTGCAAAGATGATAGAAAAGACAGAATTTAGAATGGATATGATTGAAAAACATCTTCATACAGGATTTTTAAATGCTACTGATATTGCAGAGCATTTTGTTAAACAGGGTATGCCTTTTAGGGAAGCCCATGAAGTTGTTGGTAAAATGGTAAAATTCTGTGAACAAAAAAATAAAGACTTCATTGATTTAGTTGAAGAGGATTTAGTAGAGATAGATGAGTGGCTTTCTTTAGATAAGCTACCAGATTTGAGTATAGAAGGGTGTATAAAAGCAAGAGTTTCTTTTGGAGGAACGGCACCAGAAGAGGTTCGCAGACAGATAAAGGTTGGCGGAGCTTGGATTAAAGAATTGGAGGAAATATAGGTTGTTTACAGCACAGAAGTACTTGCTGCCACAGAATTTAGAAGAGGCATGGAATTTAAATCAGAGCAAAAGTAATAAGATAGTTGGCGGAATGCTTTGGCTTAAAATGAGTAAAAAAAGGATTTCTACCATAATAGATTTATCTGCATTAGGACTGGACACTATAGAAGAAAACGAAGAAGAATTCAAAATTGGTGCTATGTGCACTTTAAGGCAGTTAGAGGAGTTTAAAGGCTTTGAAAAATATTATGGAGACTTGCTTAGAGTATCCGTTGAGTCTATTGTTGGTATTCAATTTAGAAATCTAGCAACAGTGGGAGGAAGTGTTTATTCACGCTTTGGATTTTCTGATGTATTAACAGCCCTTATGTCTTTAGATTCATATGTTGAATTATACAAAGGCGGAAGAGTTTCCTTAAAAGAATATGTTCAAATGCCTTATGATAGAGATATATTAGTAAATGTTATAATTAAGAAAAAGGAATATAAAACTTCCTATCAGAGCTTTAGAATTACAGCTACAGATTTCCCCGTTTTAGCCTGTGCAGTAACTAGAAATCAAGAAGGAGCATGGAAAGTTATATATGGAGCACGACCTGGCAAGGCTTTGGAAATTAACAACAGTTTGTCAGGAGAACCAGACACAAGTGAAATTGAGGAGCTTATAAAAAAAGTTAAGTCATGGGAACACTTTGAAAGTAATATGCGAGGAAGTAAAGAATATAGAAAAGCATTAGCTGGTGCTCTATTAAATAAAGCGATAAAAGAAATAACTGGAAAGGCAGGGGCATAGTTGGTGGAAATAAAAATCAAGGTTAATAATAAAGAGATAATAGATAATATTCAACCTGACCTTTTGTTGATAGATTTTTTAAGAGGCCATGGGTATTATAGTGTTAAACGAGGATGTGATACTTCAAATTGTGGACTATGCACTGTTCTAATGGAGGATAAGCCTATATTGTCATGCTCTTTTTTAGCCGCTAGAGCAAACGGAAAAAATATAACTACTCTTGAAGGCATACAGAAAGATGCGGAAGCTTTCGGAAGCTTTATGGCAGCAGAAGGGGCGGAGCAATGCGGATATTGCAGCCCAGGTTTTATTATGAGTGTAATTTCTATGGAAAGAGAATTTACGCAAAAAGGGATTGCTGAACCTAAGGAAGAAGATATAAAAAAATATTTGTCAGGAAATTTATGTAGATGTACAGGATATATGAGTCATATGAGAGCTATAACAAAGTATTTAAAAAGGCAGGTGAAGTAGATGAAATGCGTCAATGCCAGTAAGAATAAAAAAGATTCGATGTCTTTGGTTATGGGTAAGCCTGTTTATACTGATGATTTGGCTCCATCAAATGCTTTGATAGTAAAACTCTTGAGAAGTCCATATGCTCATGCTCTGATTAAAACTATAGATAAATCAAAAGCCGCTAAAGTTTCAGGAGTAGAATGTATTTTAACTTGGGAAGATTTAGAACAAAACAGATTTACTACTGCAGGGCAGTCTTTTCCAGAACCAAGTCCCCATGATAGACAGATTCTCGATAGAAGATTAAGATGCGTAGGTGACCCAGTGGCTATAGTAGCAGGGGTTAATGAAAAAGTTGTGAATCGTGCTATTTCACTTATTAAAGTTGAGTATGACGTTTTAGAGCCAGTGCTAGATTTTCGTGAAGCAAAGGACAATAAAATTCTAGTTCATCCTGAGGAAAACTGGGAAGCTCTTTGTGAAGTTGGAGCAGATAATCTTAGAAATATATGTGCTCATGAAGTTTTTGAGCATGGAGATGTTGATAATGAGCTTGAGAAATGTGACGTTATAATATCAGAAAAATATCATACAAAAGCAAATAGTCAAACAATGATGGAACCTTTTTGCACATTTACGCAATTAGATACATATGGAAGATTAAATATCGTAGCTTCCACTCAGGTTCCTTTTCATGTAAGGCGTATTGCAGCAAAGGCTTTAGGGTTACCGAAATCAAAGATAAGAGTTATAAAACCAAGAATTGGTGGGGGCTTTGGTGCGAAACAATCGGTAGTATGTGAGCTTTTTCCCGCAGCTGTAACGATGGCTACAGGAAAACCCGCAAAATTTGTATATACTAGAAAAGAATGTTTTACAAATGGAAGTCCAAGACATGAGATGGAGGTTGCCGTTAGGCTAGGTGCGGATAGAGAAGGAAATATAAAAGCCATCCATATGTATGTATTATCAAATGCAGGTGCATATGGAGATCATGGTCCTACTACTGTAGGTTTAGTTGGTCATAAAGCTATGGCTGTATATAATCATGCCGCTGCATATAAGTTTGATTATGATGTAGTATACACAAACACTCCATGGGGTGGGGCATATAGAGGTTATGGAGCAACTCAAGGATTTTTTGCTTTAGAATCAGCTATAAATGAATTAGCGGTTAAACTTAATATGGATCCTATTGAACTAAGAATGAAAAACTTAGTGAAAGTGGGGGAAGAAATGACCGCTTATTATGGCGAGGAACTAAAAAGCTGTGCTTTGGAAGAATGCCTAACTAGGGCTAAAGAGATGATAGATTGGGATAACAAATACCCTTGTGTAGATATAGGGAATGACAAGATTAGAGCCGTAGGAGCGGCTGTAGCTCTTCAAGGTTCTGGTATCTCAAATCTAGATATAGCATCAGCAGAATTGAAGTTAAACGATGAAGGGTTTTATACTTTAATGATTGGTGCTGCTGATATGGGCACTGGCTGCGATACTATATTGGCTCAAATGGCAGCAGAATGCTTGGACTGTGATATGGATAGAATTGTTGTACATGGGGTAGATACGGATATATCTCCTTATGACACAGGTTCATATGCATCAAGTACAACTTATATAACCGGAAATGCAGTAATTAAAACTTGCGAAACTTTTATAGATAAAATGGTAACAGAAGCGGCTAAAATATTAGCATGCGATAAAGAAAGCCTAGAATTTGGTGGAGACAAAATCTATCAGAGAGAGGGAGATAAGGAAATTACCATAAAGGAACTAGGAAATGCTTCTTACTTAGGAGGACATAACTGTATTAATGCATCGGAATCATTTTATTCACCGGTTTCACCTCCTCCATTTATGGCAGGGCTTGTAGAAATTGAGCTAGATAAGACTACAGGAAAAGTTGATGTTATTGACTATGCAGCAGTAGTTGATTGTGGAACTCCTATAAATCCTAACCTTGCAAGGATTCAAACTGAGGGAGGAATACTGCAGGGAATAGGTATGGCTTTATATGAAGATGTACTTTATGATGAATATGGAAGAATGATGACAAATTCATTTATGCAGTATAAAATTCCAAGCAGGCTTGATGTAGGTAAGATTAGAGTTGAGTTTGAAAGTAGTTATGAACCAACTGGGCCTTTTGGGGCAAAATCTATTGGTGAAATAGTTATAAATACACCAGCACCAGCTTTGGCTTCAGCTATTTATAATGCTTCAAAGGTTAAACTTACTGAGTTACCTATGACTAGTGAAAAAATCTTGTTAGGGATGTTAGAAAATGAAAAATAAGATACATGTTATTCTATTGGCGGCTGGAAACAGCCGCCGTTTTGGAAGTAATAAGCTATTAACAGAATTTATGGGCAAACCTTTGTATAAACACACTTTAGATAAAATTGTTGAGATTAATAAGTGGCTATACAAAGAGGAAATTGATTGCGATGTGATTGTGGTTTCTCAGTATGAAAAAATTTTGGAACAGGCTAAAAATATAGGATTTATAGCTGTTATAAATTCTAAGCCTGAATTGGGGATTTCCTACTCAATAAAATTAGGGATAAATGCCTGTGATGCTTTTGCGGGAAATTATATGTTTTTTGTTTGTGATCAACCAATGCTTAGTCTTAAAAGCATAAAAATGTTGATTACATCTTATATAAAAAGTAATAAGACTATAGGATGTCTTAGTTATAAAAACGTCTTGGGAAATCCATGTATTTTTGATAGAAAATATGTAGCTGATTTTATGAAGCTAGAAGGTGATAGAGGCGGCAAAAAGATTATCTTGCTTAATCAGGATAGCACTTTAATTGTTGAAAGTGTTGATGGAAAAGAGTTAATAGATATAGACAATATGGACGATTTTAATGAGTTGGAAAATGACTTGAAGTAATATGGCTTTAGGTCATTTTTTTATTAGCACTTTGCCTTGATAAACAGCAATAGCAATGGATTTGGGTTTTTAAAAATTTTCTGAAAAAAGACTAGGAAGTTGTAAAGATAAGTGATAGAATGAAAAAAATGGTATACAAATGTTTATAGGGAGGAAAAACAAAATGACACAAACAATTGACCCAAGTAAGGCGTATATTGCTGAATATATAGAGCGAGCAAGAGAGGCCCAAAGTAAGTTTGAAAAAATGAGTCAAGAGCAGGTAGACAATGCTGTAAAAACTCTAGCAAAGGTAGTTATAGATAATGCTGAAATGCTTGCGGAGATGGCGGTAGAAGAAACTGGCATGGGATATTATCCTGATAAAGTGGCTAAAAATAAAAGTAAAGCTAGAATAGTTTGGAATAATCTTAAAGGTAAAAAGTCTAGAGGTATTATTGAGCGTGATGTAGAAACTGGTATAACCAAAATTGCTAAGCCTGTAGGTGTTGTTGCGGCTATTACTCCTTGTACAAATCCTATAGTTACACCCATGAGTAACTCCATGTTTGCTTTAAAGTGTGGTAATGCAATTATTATTACACCACATCATAAAGCTATTAAGTGTTCTACAAAAACTGTAGAATTAATTAATGCAGAGTTAGAAAAACAAGGGTATCCTAAAAATCTTATTCAAATTCTAGATGAACAATCTAGGGAAAACACTAGAAATCTAATATCTATGGCCGATGTTGTCGTTGCCACAGGTGGAGCTGGAATGGTTAATGCAGCCTATAGTAGTGGAAGGCCTGCACTGGGAGTAGGGGCTGGAAATGTACAGTGTATTATTGATGAGGGTTATGATTATAAAGAAGCAGTTCCTAAAATAATAGCAGGTAGAACATTTGATTATGGAATAATTTGTTCTGGGGAACAGAGTGTAATAGTTCCAGAGAAAATGTACGAAGATGTTTTAAAAGAATTTGAAAATAATAATGGTTACATAGTTAAAGATAAAAAAGAAATTACTGCGATTAGGGAAGCGCTTTTCCAAGATGAGGCAGTAAATAGGCATTCGGTAGGCCAGAGTACACAAAAAATTGCTGAATTAGCAGGAATAAAGATTCCTAAAGATACAAAGATAATTGTAGTTGAAGCAGAAGGCACAGGAGATTTGGACTTATTAGGTAAGGAAAAGATGGCTCCAGTTATAAGTGCATATAAATACGATACTTTTGAAAAAGGAATAGATATAGCCAGAAAAAATCTGGAATCTCAGGGAAAAGGTCATTCTGTATCAATGCATTCTGACAATGTAGAACATATTGAAAAGGTTGGAGAAGAACTTTGCGTATCCAGATTTGTTATAAATCAAGTTTGTGCAAGTAGTGCTGGAGGAAGTTTCTTTAATGGGCTTGCGCCTACAAATACTTTAGGATGCGGAACATGGGGACATAACAGTATTTCAGAAAATCTTGATTATAAGCATTTAATGAATGTTTCAAGAATTGCATATTACATGCCGGAAAATCAAGTTCCTTCTGATGAAGAACTTTGGGGATAAAGATATTTTAAACGCAAAAAAACCTCTGGAGGAACAGAGGTTTTTTGCATAAAATAAAAAAGATGATGAAGGATTGTCCGAAAAATTCCGGACATATATTTTAAGTAAATGTACAACCTGATGTTGTACATTACACTTAAAGCTAATTTGTATAAACTAAAGTTTAAATATCTATTTTATATTTATTAGGATTGTTTTTTCTTATTTTCTCTTAGATTCTTTTGGAGTTACACAAACACCTTTAGCTCTAGCAACTACAATTGGTTCTTCTAGAGAATCTGCAGCTGATGGGCTGATGTCAGGTCTAGCAGCAACAACTTTCTTAGCTTCAAAAGTCATAGTTCTTGAAGTGTTTCCCATTTTAGTGATTTCTCCATATACTTCGATATAATCTCCAGCATATGTAGGAGCTAAAAATTCAACTTCGTCATATCTTAAGAAAAGACCTTCGTCTCCGTCTGCTTTAATTAATAACTCTGTAGCTAGGTCCCCAAAAAGGTGAACCATATGAGCTCCATCTACAAGGCTTCCGCCGTAGTGAGCATCCTTATGTGACATTCTTAATCTTAATGTTGATGAAATCTTTTCCATTATACATATCTCCTTTATAAATAATTTTAATAATGTGTTATTAATATGTCAATTAAAAATAAACAATGTCTATTAATTTTTTAAAACTAATTCTGACAAAGTCCTTTAAAAAATGACACAAATATTAATTGCAAATCTCGTGCCAATAGGTTATCATTGAAAATAGGTAGAAACGAACCGATATCGGTTCAACAAAAAGAAGATGGAGATGGGTTGTATATGGAAAATTATGGAGTAAATCGTGTACTGGAACCAAAATATGTTTTACCTACATCAGCTTGGAAACTAGATAACTCAAGAGAGATAGGTCCAACTGAAATGAGAATTTCTTTAAAGCGCTTACATGTTGAAACTACAAGCTTTAAGCAGATTTGTATTGAAGCAAATAACCATGATGAGCAAATTAAAGAAAAAATAATGGACATAGTCTTTAAAAGAGGGAAATTACATAATCCTATAACGGATACAGGCGGCTTGTTATATGGGGTTATAGATGAAATTGGTGAAGAATATGATAATCATAAAGATTTAAAAGTTGGTGATGAAATTCTTTGCAATACCTCGCTGGCAGGGGTTCCGTTGTATTTAAATAGGATTATGAGCGTGGACAAGCCGTATACTCAAGTAGAGGTTGAAGGT
>DAMCXN010000023.1:21956-28381 GCA_032096995.1 Aminipila sp. | reverse complement strand
ATTCAATAAAATACCAGTAGTTAGAAAGCCTGAAGGGGTTCCTTTAAACCTGCTATTGTTTATATTTAACGAGTCAGGAACATTGTATAGAGTAAGTAGAGAAATCGAAGGTCGTAAGAGTTTCTTGGTACTAGGAAATAACATAATGATGAATCTGATATTTGGTTATGTTATAAGAAAAAAAGCAGGAAAAGATGCAGAGATAATGTGTCTTTTTGATAAAAAGACGGACCTCGTAATGGTTGGAAAATCAATTGACAAGCTGTTGTCAGAGGTTTTTGATGAAGTACATTATGTGAATATTCTTAAGCCTATGGAATGTTTGGAAAATTTGAATATAGAATCTAGATTTGATATGACTGTAAATTGTGCAGATCTTCCTGGGGCTGAAACTATCAATATTTTGGCTACAAAATCTGGTGGAACCGTTATATTTGCTAATCTTATAAACAATTATAATATTGCACTTTATATCACAGAATCTATATCAAAACATCTGGACTTGAAGTGTGCAGATGGCTATTTAGAGAAGTATGATGAATTTGATATAGAAGTTGTTAAAGAACTAGCCCCTTCTATAAAGAGTGCAGTTACTTCAACTGCTGTATTTGAAGAGGATTTGGCGTATCCTTTGGTGAGAGAGGACAGGCTTTTATCTAGTGAGGGATACAGAAGAACTATGGCGGAGAATTTTATCTGCGAAAGTCGTGCAATGGCAACGGTTTTAGAAGAAATTTTAAAGGTTTCAAAGTATGATTGTAATGTGCTTATTACTGGGGAGACTGGTGTAGGTAAAGATAAAATAGCTAATATAATACAGAAAAATAGCATAAGAAATATGCAGCCTTTTATAAAAATAAACTGCGCAGCAATTGCTCCAAACCTGATGGAATCAGAGTTCTTTGGTTATGAGAAGGGTTCTTTTACAGGCGCAAATGCTTCTGGCAAAAAAGGATATTTTGAGTCTGCAGACAATGGGATTATCTTTTTAGATGAAGTGGGAGAATTACCTCTTGATATTCAAGCTAAATTGCTTAGAGTTACCCAAGATGGGGAAGTTTACAGAGTTGGAGGTACTACACCTATAAAAACTAATGTTAGAATTATATCGGCAACCAACAGAAATTTACTAGAAGAAATAGATAAGAAAAACTTCAGGCAGGATTTGTATTATAGGTTAAATGTATTTCCTATAAGAATTCCATCTTTAAAAGAAAGAAAAGCTGAAATTCCAGCTTTAGTTAGACATTTTGTAAAGACTTATAATGCAAAGTATGGTATAAATAGAGGTATAGATGAAGAAGCTATAGAGTATCTTAGAGAACGCCAATGGGTAGGAAATATTAGAGAATTAGAAAACTCTGTACAACGTATAATGATCGGAGCTAAAGGAGAGAATATTACTTTAATAGATGTTATAAAGGCACTTCATGATTCAACGTTTGAACAGGTTGATTTTATTGGGGAAGACGATTTTATGGAGGCTATTAGTAAGGATTTTGCTCTAGAACCTCTTGTAGAAAGTTTCGAAAAAAATCTAATAAGATATGCTTGTGAAAAGCATGGAACCACTAGAAAAACCGCTCAAGCCATTGGAATAAGCCAGACTCAGCTAGTTAGAAAAAAGAAAAAATATGGTATAAAATAAAAAAATAAATAATAATAAAGGGGGTGAACCAATTTTGGTTCGCCTTTTTTTGCTTTTGAACCGAAAGTGGTTCGTATAGGAATGACTAATGACAAGATAGTTATAACTAATAGCTAAAAAATGGTTAACAAGAACAAAAAAAGAGTAAAAGTTTGTACCCACATATATAATAAGTAGGAATTTGCTTTTTTTGCTGTTTTTAGTATGAGTGGCATGGTTATTGCTATATATATTAGCGCAAGAATACTTTTAGCCAGAAAAAATTATTACGGTTCGATAAAATTAATGTTAATTTTATATAAATTTTTTTAGGAGGTATTCATTATGAAAACAGGATGTCCTTATGGAACACACAGAGTTATTTCTCCAAAGGGTGTATTACCACAACCCGCTGATGTTATTGACAACACAATGGAAATTTACGACAACGAGGTTTTAATCGATGTAAAAACGTTAAATATCGATTCAGCATCTTTTACAGAAATTGAAAAGAGAGCTGAGGGAGATATTGAAGAGATTAAGAAGATTATGCTTGGCATTGTAGAGAAGGCTGGTAAACATAAAAATCCTTGGACTGGTTCCGGGGGCATGCTAATTGGTACCATTAAAGAAATAGGACCTAACTATAAAGGTGACTTAAAAGTAGGAGATAAGATTGCAACTCTTGTTTCACTTTCACTTACCCCGCTTAGAATAGACGAAATCCTAGAAGTTAGACCTGATATAGATCAGGTAGATATAAAAGGACAGGCAATTTTATTCCAAAGCGGTATTTACGCAAAAATCCCACAAGATATGCCAGAAGGTCTTGCACTATCCGCTTTAGATGTGGCTGGAGCTCCTGCTCAAACTGCTAGATTAGTTAGATCAGGAAATACAGTAGTAGTAATTGGCGGTGGTGGTAAGTCTGGTCTCCTTTGTTTATATGAAGCAAAGAAGATGGCTGGTATAACTGGTAAGGTTATTTGCATAGGTCGTTCGGAAAGGTCAACAACAAGAGCCAAGAACCTTAACCTAGCTGACGTATATATTACGGCCGACGCAACAGACGCCGTTAGCGTCTATAATGGAGTTATGGAAGCTACAGACGGCAAGCTTGCAGACGTTGTAATAAATTGTGTTAATATTGAAAACACAGAGATGGCTTCGATTCTTTCTTGCAAAGAACGTGGAAAAGTTTATTTCTTTTCTATGGCAACAAGTTTTACAAAAGCTGCATTAGGAGCAGAAGGAGTAGGTAAAGATGTTGATATGATCATAGGTAATGGCTATTGTCATGGTCATGCTGAGATTACTATTCAAGATCTTAGAGAATGTGAACCTCTTAGAAAACTGTTCCAAGAAATGTATGCTTAAATTTTAAATGTAATAAAATTGCTGATTTTATTCAAAAATTTAGGAGGAAAAAGTTATTATGAAAAAAGGATGCCCATACGGAACACACAGAGTTATTTCACCAAAAGGAGTATTACCACAGCCGGCAGACGTTATCGATAATACTATGGAAATTTATGATAATGAAGTACTTATCGATGTACAGACTTTAAACATTGACTCCGCTAGTTTTACTCAGATTGAAGAACAGGCTAACCACGACATCGAAGAAATCAAGAAGATCATGCTTGGCATCGTAGAAAAAGCTGGTAAACATAAGAACCCTGTTACAGGTTCTGGCGGTATGTTAATCGGTACTATTAAGGAAGTTGGACCAGCTTATGAAGGAGAATTAAAAGTAGGAGATAAGATCGCAACTCTTATTTCACTTTCACTTACTCCACTTAAGATTGACGAAATTATTGAAATTAGACCTGACATTGACCAGGTAGATATCAAGGGTCAGGCTATTATGTTCCAGAGCGGTTTATATGCTAAGCTTCCTACTGATATTCCAGAAGGTCTTGCATTATCAGCTCTAGACGTTGCTGGTGCTCCAGCTCAGACAGCTAAGTTTGTAAAGCCAGGAGATACAGTAGTAGTAATCGGAGGAGGCGGAAAATCAGGTCTTCTTGTTGGTTACGAAGCAAAGAAGAGAGCTGGAGTTACTGGTAATGTAATCGTTATCGACGGATTCGATAAGTCATTAGACAGAGCTAAGAAATTAGGATATGCTGATCATTATGTATTAGCAGATGCTACAGATGCTGTTGAAATCTATAACAAAGTTATGGAATTAACAGATGGAAATCTTGCTGATTTAGTTATCAACTGCGTAAATATTGAAAACACTGAAATGTCTTGTATCCTAGCATGTAAAGAACATGGACTAGTTTACTTCTTCTCAATGGCTACAAGCTTCACTAAGGCAGCTCTTGGTGCAGAAGGTGTTGGTAAAGATATTGACATGATCGTAGGAAACGGATACTGCAATGGTCACGCTGAAACAACTCTTCAGATCTTAAGAGAAAGTGAACCAATCAGAAAAATGTTCCAGGAACTATACGCATAATAAATTTTGCAACGATAAAACAGAAAATATAAATATATAACAGATAACATATAGCATATAAACAAAACAATAAACAAAACAACTAATTGACTAAATAACTAACTAAAAAACTAACTATAAAGACCTTGGGGAAGGTTAAAATAAATTTGCTGATTTTTATATATAAATGAAGTTCGATATAGTTTAAATATTACTTATTAAAAGGAGAGAGTCAAATGGCTGATAGAAGAAATTGGAAAGACATCCCTATGTGGAAAGATGTTACTGATGAACAGTGGAATGACTGGCACTGGCAGGTTGAAAACAGATTATCAACTGTTGAAGATATTAAGCAGGTAGTTAAATTAACTGCACAGGAAGAAGAAGATATCACAAAGGTAATGGCTGGATTCAGAGTAGGTATCACACCTTACTATGCATCATTAATGGACGCTGAAAACGAATCATGTCCTATCAGAATGCAGGCCGTTCCTACATTAGCGGAAACTCACAGAGGTGAAGCTGACATGCTTGACCCACTACATGAAGATGAAGATTCTCCAGCTCCAGGATTAACTCATAGATATCCAGACAGAGTTTTATTCTTAGTTACAGACCAGTGCTCAATGTACTGCAGACACTGCACAAGAAGAAGACTTGCTGGAGAAACTGATGGCGCAAGATCAAGAGAAGATATCGATGCATGTATCGCATACATCAAGAAGACTCCAGTTGTAAGAGACGTACTTCTTTCAGGTGGAGATGCTCTATGTATCGAAGACGATACTCTTGAATACATCATTAGCGAATTAAGAAAGATTCCTCATGTTGAAATCGTAAGAATCGGATCAAGAACTCCTGTTGTTATGCCACAGAGAATTACTGATAAATTAGTAAACATGTTAAAGAAGTATCACCCAATCTGGTTAAATACTCACTTTAACCACCCTAAGGAAATTACTCCAGAAGCAATGGAAGCTTTAAGAAAGCTTGCTGATGCTGGTATTCCTCTAGGTAACCAGTCAGTTCTTATGAGAGGTGTAAATGATGACGTACATGTAATGAGAAATCTTGTACATCACTTAGTAAAGAACAGAGTAAGACCTTACTACATCTATCAGTGTGACCTTTCATTAGGTATCGAACATTTCAGAACTCCTGTATCAAAGGGTATTGAAATCATCGAAGGTTTAAGAGGACACACTTCAGGATATGCAGTTCCAACATTCGTAGTTGACGCTCCTGGTGGTGGTGGTAAGACTCCAGTAATGCCTCAGTATGTAATTTCACAGACTCCTGAAAAGGTAATCTTAAGAAACTACGAAGGTGTTATCACTACTTACACAGAACCACCAATGATGCCAGCTGTAAAGTGTAGCTATGAAAACTGCAATAACGTAGAAGATTATCACTATGAAGGTGTTGCAGGTCTTGCACAGGGCGAAAGAATGGCAATGGAACCACAGGGTCTTCTTCGTCACGAAAGAAACAAGCACTAATAAGTATAACGTTTGAACGTTTTAACGATATACAATAGGGTATGACATGAATATATGCACCGAGCCGCTTGCTGAAGCAGCAAGGTGCATGTGTTTTCATGTTTATTATAGAAATGAGAAAATTATGGGCTTACTAGATAAATTACAAGACAAATACAAAACACTTTCTATTGTTGGTATGGCTAAAAATGCAGGAAAAACCACAGCTCTTAACTTTTTAATTGAAGAAGCTATGGACGAAGGGATAGTTTTAGGCATTACTTCTACAGGAAGAGATGGTGAATCTGTGGATTTGGTAACAGGGACAGAAAAGCCTAGAGTATTTTTAGACTCAGGCACTATAGTTTCTATACCAAAGCAACTTTATGAACTTGCAGACGCAGGCCTGGAAATCCTTAAAATGAGCAAATATTCTACAGCACTTGGACCACTATTATTGTGCAGAGTTGCTGAAAGTGGATATGTTCAGATAGCGGGACCTGTAAGTACAGCGGATCATAAAGAAATGTGCAAGGAGATGCTTGAGCTAGGTGCTGAAATTATTATTATTGATGGAGCCATAGATAGAAAATCTATAGCTTCCCCAGAGACTTCAGATGCTATTATTCTTGCCACAGGTGCTGTACTTTCAAGAAGCATGAATAGAGTCGTTGATGAAACTGTACATACACTTGAATTATACAGATTGCCTATAATCGAAAAGAAATTTATCAGAGAGACTATTGAAGACAAGAATGCAAATGACAATGTTATCATTTTTTCTGGGGAAAAAATGAATCAGCTTGATTTAAAGACAGGGTTAGGAGCAAGTAGGATTATTAATGATGCCATAGATGAAAATGTGGATCATGTC
>DAMCXN010000023.1:13116-21946 GCA_032096995.1 Aminipila sp. | reverse complement strand
GTTATTGCGGACATTCACCCTAAGAAATTTAAGAAAGTAAAGTTTGTATTAAAAGACCCTACAAAGATATTTATTGATTCTATTAAGTGGGGACAATTAAAAAAACAGGGCTTTTGCGTTGAGGTTCTAAAGAATATAGATGTTGCAGCTATTACTGTAAATCCATATGCACCTTTAGGATATTCATTTGAGCATAAAGCACTTATTGAAGCTATGGAAGAAGCGGTAGGTAGCGTACCTGTAGTTGATGTAAAGTATAATGGCTAATATAATCTAAGAATTTAAGGAGGTATTTAACAGATGAGACTAGCAAACGTTAAGACAAGAAAGGAAACTGGATTGAGTTATGTTATGCAGAGCATCTATACTGCAACTCCTTTTGGTACAAAGATTATAAAAGAACTAAAACCTTATATGCCAGGGGAAGAAGATGAGCTTAGAAAAGAGTTCTTTAGAATAGAAGAAGTTTTTAAAATGCTTAATCAAAAACATAAATTAAAGGATGTTCTATATGAATGCTTTATGGAAACTAAGGATTGCACTTACACGCTAGAAAGAAGTGAAGATAACACTCTATCAGTAGTAGAACTTTTTGAAGTAAAAAACTTGTTAATTATAATGGAAAAGGTAAGAGAACTTTTGATTACAAACAAAGAATATGTTCTCAATGAGTTTTTACTAGAGGATATCAGCGAAGTACTTGATGCTTTAGATCCTAGTAGAGACAGAATAAAAACCTTTTACATATATGATCAGTTTTCTGAGAACCTTGGACCTTTAAGGAAAGAAAAACGTGATTTTGAAATTGCAATTCGTAAGGCTCAAAAGAAAACTAAATTATATTTGGAAGAAAAATATAATCTGGAAATTACGCCTAAATTTGAATGTATTATTTCTAAAGCTAAGGAAGAATTAATTGAAAAATTAAAGAATGTTCCAGAATTGCTTATAAAAGATAAGGATTATGTAAATATTACTTTTGGGATCAAACCTTCAGAGGAAGTCGATGAATTAATATCTAAGATGAATCATGTGACTGAATTGATAGATGAAGAAGAGCTAAAAGTACGCGAGCAATTATCTAAAATAATTTTCTTAAATAAAGATATAATCCTACAAAATTGTGAAAAACTAGGTCGACTTGATTTTACAATGGGCAAGGCTGTTTACGCTGAGGAACATAGATGTATAAAACCTGAGATTGTTTTGGAACATATGCTTGAATTTAGTGAAGGAAGGCATTTAGAAGTTGAAGATATATTAATTTCTAAAAACAAAATATACTGTCCTGTAAGTATGAATCTTTCAGATGGAGTATCTTGTATAACAGGAGCTAATATGGGAGGGAAAACAATAAGTCTTAAATTAGCAGGACTTGTGCAATTACTTACCCAATATGGTTTCTTTGTACCTTGTACTTCAGCAAAAGTAGGATTAAGTAATTTCGTTCAAATTTTGATTGGTGACAGTCAGAATCTTGAAAGAGGTCTTTCAAGTTTTGGTAGCGAAATGGAAGAACTGAAAGAGATATTGGATAATAGTAAGGATAAATCTCTAATACTTATAGATGAAATTGCTAGTGGTACAAATCCAGTTGAAGGATTAGCATTAACAAGAAGTCTAATTGAGTATTTGAAGGACAAACCATATATTACTTTGATAACAACTCATTTTGACAATGTGGCACAAAGAGGTATGGTAAAAACAATGCAGGTTGTTGGTCTTGAAAATGCAGATTTTAACAAGCTAGATAGAGAAATAAAATATGCTAACAGGAAAGAGCGTATTAATATCATTTCCAGATATATGGACTATAGATTAAAAGTTGTAGAGCGAGAGGAAGAAATTCCAAAAGATGCTTTAAATATTGCAAAGATATTAGGTCTTAGCGATGAAATAATCAATAGGGCAAAAGAATATATCAAATAAGTTATTTTAGCGCAGGATTTTCCATATACGGAAGATAAAGGCGAAGAGGAGGAATGAAAAGGATGGTAGCGAATAAGCTAAACTTAGATCCAAAGAAGATTGACAGTGCACGTTCTTGCGCCGCAAGAATTGCACAGAGTATGCAAGAATTTATTGATAGACATACTACAGTAAGTACAGAAAGAACTATCTTACGTCTTTTAGGTGTTGATGGAGTAGATGAAGTTGAAACTCCACTTCCAAACGTTGTAGTAGACCAGATTAAAGAAGCTGGTGGATTACCTAGAGGGGTTGCTTTCTGGATGGGTAATGCAATGATTCAGACTGGTTTACAGCCTCAAGAAATTGCAGATAAAATGGCAGCTGGACAACTTGAAATAACTAAGCTTGACACAGTATCAAAAGAAGAAGCTGAAGCTAAGATTATGCCAGTTGTAACTGGAGCTTTAAAGAAGATTAAGGCTCAGACTGAAAAGAGAAATGAACTAATTGAAAGATTAGGAGAAGGCAGAAAACCTTATCTTTATGTAATCGTAGCAACTGGTAATATCTATGAAGACGTTACACAGGCTCAGGCTGCTGCAAGACAGGGTGCTGATATCATTGCGGTTATCAGAACAACTGCACAGAGCTTGCTTGACTATGTTCCTTACGGCCCAACTACTGAAGGATTTGGTGGTACTTATGCTACTCAGGAAAACTTCAGAATCATGAGAAAAGCTCTTGATGAAGTTGGTGAAGAAGTAGGTAGATACATCAGATTATGTAACTACTCATCAGGAATGTGTATGGCAGAAATCGCTGCTATGGGTGCTTTAGAAAGATTAGATGTTATGTTAAATGACGCTATCTACGGTATCCTATTCAGAGATATCAATATGCAGAGAACTTTAGTTGACCAGTTCTTCTCAAGAGTAATCATCGGTTACTGTGATATTATCTTCAACTCAGGAGAAGATAACTACCTAACTACTGATGATGCTTATGAAGCTGCTCATACAGTTCTTGCATCACAGTTTATGAACGAACAGTTCGCAGTAATTGCAAACGTAAAAGAGCACCAGATGGGTCTTGGACATGCATTCGAAATGGATCCAGACATCGAAAATGGTTTCTTATATGAATTAGCTCAGGCTGAAATGGCTAAGGAAATTTTCCCTAACGCTTCACTTAAGTATATGCCTCCTACAAAGTTTATGACTGGTAATATCTTTAAAGGTCATATTCAGGATGCTTTATTTAACCTAATTTCAGTTTGGACAGGTCAGTCATTACAGCTTTTAGGTATGCCTACAGAAGCTATTCACACACCTCACATGCAGGACAGATACCTTTCAATTGAAAATGCTCAATACATCTTCAATAATGCAAGAGATCTTGGTCAAGAAGTTGAATATAAGCAGGATGGTGTAATCCAGAAGAGAGCTCAAGATGTTCTTGAAAAGGCAGATAAGCTTCTTCACGAAGTTGAAGCTGAAAGCTTATTCAATACTATTGAAAAGGGTATTTTCGGTGGAATTAAGAGACCTAGAGATGGAGGAAAGGGACTTGAAGGCGTATGCGTTAAGGATGCAGGATACTTCAATCCATTCATTCCACTAATGATGGGAGGTGCAAAATAATGACTTGTAATTGTAATACAGCTAATAATCAGATCGATTTAACTAAGGTTAAGCCTTATGGAGATACATTAAATGACGGACAGATGGAATTCGCATTCACTTTACCAGTTCCTTATGGTGATGAAGCGAATGAAGCTGCAAAGAATTATGTAAAGCAGATGGGTGTTAATGAACCATCATGCGTTTATTCAAAAGATATGGGTGGTGGATTTACTTTCTTCGTTGTATATGGTAAAGCTCAGCACACAATTGACTATACTGCAATCAAGGTTCCAAAAGTTGATGTAGAAATCATGGACAGAGTTGAATGTGGTAAATACATTGAAGAAAACATTAAGAGAGAAGTAGTAATGGTTGGAGCAAGTACTGGTACTGATGCTCATACTGTAGGTATTGATGCTATCATGAACATGAAGGGTTTCCACGGACACTTCGGACTTGAAAGATTTAAGGGAGTTAACGCTATTAACATGGGAAGCCAAGTTCCTAATGAAGAACTTATCGCCAAGGCTATCGAAGTTAAGGCTGATGCTATCTTAGTATCTCAGACTGTAACTCAGAAGGATGTTCATATCCACAACTTAACTAACATGGTTGAACTACTTGAAGCAGAAGGACTAAGAGATAAGATTCTTCTTATCTGTGGAGGTCCTAGAATTTCTCATGAACTTGCTCAGGAATTAGGTTATGATGCTGGTTTTGGTCCGCATACTTATGCAGAACACGTTGCTTCATATGTAATAACTGAAATTGTTAACAGAGGAAGAATTTAATTTAATATATAAACCCAAAAAAATAAGTTTATAAGGTTAGTACAAAATACTTTGATAGATCAACTTCTCATATGGGAATTGTTGACAATGAAAATGATGGGTGTATAATATAAGCGACAGCACATCGAGATTGTTGCTATATGCACTATTGATAGTCTAGAAGCGCAATTATATACTCATTATGTTCAACTATGCATAAGTAACTCTTTTGGTTGTCAATATAAACTAAATATATTGTATTAGAGAGGAGTTGTTTTTATGTTTAAAAAACTTTCTAATGGATGCGTAGCATTGGTGAATCGCTTTCTTCCAGATCCATTTATCTTTTGCATAATACTGACAGTAGTTGTTTTCATAGCAGCTATGCCTTTAACAGGCCAAGGTCCTATGGATATGGTAAATGCTTGGGGAAATGGTGTTTGGGGTCTATTGGCCTTTTCAATGCAGATGGCTTTGGTTCTAGTACTTGGTAGTGCTTTTGCAAATGCACCTCCAATTAAAAAAGTAGTATCAAAGATTGCATCATTAGCTAAGAATCCTATTCAAGGTATTATTGTAGTTACTTTCTTTTCATTAATCGCTTGTTGGGTTAACTGGGGATTTGGTCTTGTTGTTGGAGCTATTTTAGCAAAAGAAATAGCAAGACAAGTTGATGGAATTGATTATCGCCTATTAATTGCATCAGCGTACTCCGGGTTCGTTATTTGGCATGCAGGTTTTTCAGGATCTATACCTTTAGCTCTTGCTACTCCTGGTGCAGAAGCTTTGCAAAAGGCTACAGGTGGTGCCGTATTAGAACCTATATCAACAAGTTTAACATTATTTGCACCGTACAATTTAGTTATTCTGCTCATTATATTGGTTTGTCTTCCATTTATTAATGCGAAGATGCACCCATCTCCAGATGAGGTTGTAACAGTTGACAAAAATCTTCTAATTGATGAAGTTGAAGAAAAAAAAGCAGCTGTAACACCTGCAGAAAAGATTGAAAACAGTGTTATTATGTCAGCATTAATTGCTATTGCTGGAGTAGTTTTCTTAGTTTTCTACTTTATGAATAATGGGTTTAAGCTTTCATTGAACATTGTAAACTTTATATTCTTAATTTTGGGTATTATATGCCATGGAACACCAATCAACTATGTAAAAGCAATAACCGCATCAACAAAAGGGTCCGCTGGTATTATACTTCAGTTCCCTTTCTATGCTGGTATCATGGCTATGATGACAGCAGTAAGTGCAACTACAGAATTATCATTAGCGGCAGTTATTAGTAATTGGTTTGTATCAATCGCCACACCTCTTACTTTCCCTTTATTTACATTCCTATCAGCTGGTATTGTAAACTTCTTTGTACCTTCAGGTGGAGGACAATGGGCTGTTCAAGGTCCTATCATGATGCCTGCTGGAGCAAATTTGGGTGTAAGCCCTGCTTTAACAGGAATGGCTATTGCTTGGGGAGATGCTTGGACTAATATGATTCAACCATTCTGGGCATTACCTGCGCTTGGTATTGCTGGTTTATCAGCAAGAGATATCATGGGATATTGTTTAATTACTTTATTCTTTGTAGGTATTGTTGTTTGTGGAGGTTTCCTAGTTGTAGGTAGTTTAGGATTAGCGTAAATATTATTTTAAATAATATACATAAGAGTAAGTTATACCCCCTGCTATTTTGGCTGGGGGTTACTTAAGTAATATAAAAGAAAGGTCGTGTTTTAGATGGTTAATAAGATCAGAACAGCCGAAGAAGCAGTCGCAGAAATTAAAGACGGCGCAACTATAATGGTTGCTGGTTTCTTAGGCACAGGAACTCCTGAAATTTTAATTGACGCACTTGTAAAAAAGGGTGTTAAACATTTAACAATTATAGCAAATGATGGAGGCCTGCCAGAAGCTGCAACAGGTACAACTGATAGAGGAGTTGCAAAACTTCTTTCAGCAGGCATGGTAGATCATATCATTGCATCACATGTAGGTATGAACCCTATCATTGGTAAAGGAATGAATGAAGGCACATTAGAGTGTACTTTAGTTCCACAGGGAACACTTGCTGAAAAAATCAGAGCAGGCGGAGCTGGTCTTGGCGGAGTGCTAACACCAACAGGCGTAGGTACACTTATTCAGTCAGGAGAAAAGGTATCTACAGGAGAAAGAGAAATTACTATTTCAGATAAAAAAGAAGTAATTAATATTCAAGGTAAGGACTACCTTCTTGAATTACCTCTAAAGGCAGATTTTGCACTATGCAGAGCAACAATTTGTGACGAATTTGGTAACTTCTCATGCGCTAAAGCAACTAAAAACTTTAACCATGTAATGGCTATGGCTGCTGAAACAGTAATCTTAGCTTCAGAAGAAGTTGTAGAAGTTGGTTCAGTAGATGTTGATACATTTACAACAGCAGGTATTTATGTAGATTATGTTGTAGGAGGTGAAAAACCATGGCAGATTTAAAAACAAGAATTGCTAAAAGAGCAGCAAAAGAATTTAAAGACGGTGATGTAGCAAACTTAGGAATAGGACTTCCTACAAAGGTAGCAAACCATCTTCCAGAAGGAGTACACATCATACTACAGTCTGAGAATGGATTTACAGGACTTGCAGGAGTACCTGAAAAAGGACAAGAAGACGTTGATGTAATCAACTCAGGTGGTGGATATGTAACTTATTTACCATTTGGTAACTTCTTTGGTTCAGAAGAGTCTTTTTCAATCATCAGAGGTGGACATGTAGATGCAACAGTTCTTGGAGCAATGGAAGTAGATGAACATGGAAATCTTGCAAACTGGATCGTACCTGGAAAAATGGTAGCTGGTATGGGTGGAGCAATGGACTTAGTAGTAGGTGCTAAGAAAGTAATAATTGCAATGCTTCATACACAGAAGGGTGCACATAAAATCCTAAAGGAATGCACACTTCCTTATACTGCATTAAAAGTAGTAGATATGATTATTACAGAAATGGGAGTAATGAAGGTTACAGACAAAGGAATTATGTTAACAGAATTACACCCAGACTATACTTTAGATGACATTAAGGCTGCAACAGGTTGTGAATTAATTATCAGCCCAGACCTAAAGCCTATGGAAGAAGAATAATAGTTTAAAACTTTTATTTTAACATTTATATTATGTATATTAACAATGAAGCCGATTAGGATATTATTCTAATCGGTTTTTTCTATTTAACTTTTATGGAAAAATGTAGTATAATATAGCCTGTATGATAAGAAATTGATTCGAATTTTTAAGGAGGTTCTTATGACAAAGCTTGAACGTGATGGTAATAATGAAATAGTTTTAGAAACAAAAAATGATGAAATGGAAATTTTAGTTTTTACAATAAAAGATCAAGTCTTTGGAGTAAATGTTTTACAGGTAAGAGAAATATTGATGCCATCACCAGTTGAAAAGGTTCCTCATGGTCATCCATCAGTAGAAGGTGTATATATGCCTAGAGACGAACTTATTACGGTTGTAAATTTGGCGGACTATTTAGGTATATATCCCGATTCAGAAGAAAGAACACTATTTATTGTATCTGACGTAGAAAAGCTCAATGCTGCTTTTAGGGTAAATAATGTATTAGGGATCGAAAGAATTTTTTCTTCAAGTATAGAAGAATCGGAAGCATCTTGTGGTAGAGAAGGTGTCATAGCTGGGATTGTCCGTGTCAATGGAAATTTAATTTCTTTAATTAACTTTGCTGAAATAATAGAAGATATAGTTCCATAAAGTTATAATTATTAATAGAAAGGATACGACTATGAAGTTTCAGATTATTGATGCTTTTTCAGATTTAGTTTTTGGAGGAAATCCAGCAGGAGTAATTTTATTAGATGAAGGGGAAAGTTTCCCTAATGATGAGATAATGCTAAAGACTGCAGCTGAATTGCGTTATTCAGAAACAGCTTTTATTAAAAGAAAATCTGATAATAGTTTTAATATAAGATATTTTACTCCAGCAGCAGAAGTAGACTTATGTGGCCATGCTACAATAGCTTCTTTTGGCAGTATGATTGAATGGGGTATAGTACAAGATGGTTATACTTATGAAATTGAGACTTTAGCAGGAAATTTAGAAGTAGAAATAATTGATGGCTCTATATTTATGGAGATGGGAGAACCCATCAAAAAAGGAGCTATTGATGATGAGCATAAAAAAGAAGAATTGGCTCATGTGATGGGAATTGATCCTGAAGATATAGTTATGACTCCAGAATTAGTTTCTACAGGGCTAACAGATATAATGCTTGCCGTTAACTCTAAGGATAAATTAAATGCTATAAAACCTAATTTTAAGGCCTTAGCAGAGCTGTCAGATAAATATGAGGTTGTAGGTGTACATGCATTTTCACTAGAAGAGGGAAAAGAGGGCATTACAGCTAATTGTAGAAATTTTGCACCTTTATATGAAATTGATGAGGAAGCTGCAACAGGAACTTCAAATGGTGCATTAACTTTCTATTTGTATGAAAAAGGAATAATTAAAGAAGAAGAGCGA
>DAMCXN010000023.1:12146-13106 GCA_032096995.1 Aminipila sp. | reverse complement strand
GAAATTTATTTATTCAAGGAGAGGCTATGAATAGACCTTCAAAAATAATGAGTATCATTTCTATTGTAGATGGAAAACCAAAAATTAAAGTAGGTGGACTTTACAAGAAACTAGCTGAAGGACAAATATATATTTAAAAAAATAAACGTCTATGACAGTAAAAATGCTGTAATAGACGTTTTTTATATACTCTATTTAGGTTCAATATATTTGCCTTATTTTAAATGCTTATCTAATAAATCTAAAAATGTGTCAATGTATTCTTCTTTTGGGAATAAAGCTCTAGCATTAGTATCATTTCCTCCACCTTTTCCTTGATAAATTGGAGCATTTTCTTTAACCAGCTTTCCACAATTTATTTTTCCATCAGAGAACAAAAGAATTGTTTTATTAGGTCTAGACACTATTAATAGTAATATTGAAGGAAGTTCAGAAGTTAAAGGTCTACCTATGTTTAAGAGATCATCAACTTTCATATCGTCATATTCTTTAATAAAGAGTTTACTATTTTGTGACGAAGAATTTATACTTTTTAATGCATCTGATAAATCAGCTATTCTACTTTTTATAACAGATTGTTTTAATTTAGATAGTTCACTTTTTACTGCTTTCGTTTTTTCGTCCTGAACTGATATTTTGTTAATCAAATCATCAGTATTAGCAGAATATTTATTGTTTAAAGCTGTAAGGATTTCATGATAATTATCAAAGATATTTAGAGCTTTTTCTCCAGCTTCACAATAAACTCTAAACATTCCTTTATAGTGTTCAACCTTTAATATTTTTATAAGACCAACTTGTCCTGCAGTAGTAGGGTGAGTTCCACAACATGCAACACAATCAGAAGGATTATTTATATCTCCTACACAAACAATAGAAATATCTTTATCTATGGTTAAGGGTTTTCTAAGAGGTAACTCAGAAGCCTCTTGTTTATTTTCAAAGTATCTAATTATAACA
>DAMCXN010000023.1:882-12136 GCA_032096995.1 Aminipila sp. | reverse complement strand
AGCATTAGACCAAATTACTTCATTTGCAAGTTTCTCGACGCTCTTAGCCATTTCCCAAGTTAAAGTTTTATACTCTGAATTTTCCTCTAAACTAATATCTAAGGTCATATATGAGTCACCCATATGAAAACCTCTATTAATTCCTCCATATTCTCTAAAGAAAATACCTGAAAGTATGTGTTCACCACAATGTCTCTGCATATTTAAGAAACGATGATTCCAGTCAATCTCACAAGAAACCTCATCTCCCACATTGAATACAATATTGCTGTTATTACATTGCACTTCGTGAAATACAATATTTTCCTTTTCATATACGTTATTAACAGCAAAATTATTTATTTTTCCTATATCACAGCTTTGGCCTCCACCAGTAGGAAAAAATATTGTTTGGTCAAGAATTAAGGTGAATCCTTTTTCATATGGCAAGATTTCTTTTATATTAGCATTACATTTTTTCAAATATCGATCTTTTTGATAAAGTTTAAGTGTATTCATAAAATTTCTCCTTATAATATGAAATAATTATAGCACAAATTAGTGATTATGTTATATAATATTTTTAAAGATGTACTAGTTTGCTCTTGTTTTTTGTTAAGGAATAGGACAAAAGACTTTTTGCATATATTTATGCAGGGAGGCTGAGAAAATGAGAGTGAATTGTAAATTGAAAAAAGTTAAAATTATTTTTTGTTTGGCAATAATTTGTGCTATAACTGCTGCTGTTCCAATGTATAACGATGTAATTAGAAATGTTGAAAGAATTATGTCTGCGGATGTAATAGTTATAGATCCGGGGCATGGAGGTATGGACGGTGGAGCTGAGAGTTCAAATGGAGTTTCTGAAAAAAATATAAATTTAGAAATAGCAAAAGAAATTGAATCCTTAGCGAAGGCAGATGGATGGAATGTCGTGATGACTCGAGATGAGGATATAAGCCTTGGTGAAGGTGAAAAGGGTACAATAAGAAGCAAAAAAACTAAAGACCTATTAGAAAGAAAGAGAATAATTTCTGAGACAAAACCCACTGCTACAGTAAGTATTCACTTAAATAGTTTTAAACAAGATAGAAGTGTCCATGGAGCACAGGTTTTTTTTCCTGAGGGTTCTAAAGAAAATGAAGTCATCTCAGAAAGTAAGCGACTTGCTGAGGTTGTACAAGAATCCTTGACTAAAGGCATTGCAGATGGAACAGAGAGATCTGCGCTTAGTAAATCAGGAGTATTAATATTAAAGAATCCGGTTGCGCCAATAATTATTGTAGAATGTGGTTTTTTATCAAATGCCAAAGAAGCTGAACTTCTTGAAAGTGAAGATTATCAGAAAAAAATAGCTAGTTGCATTTATCAGGGAATTATGACTTTTAGTAATAAAGAACCAAAAAAAGTCATAAAAGTTGTTGATAGCACAAAAATATAAAAGTTAAAAATAATAGTATACAGCCTGTGGATAACTGTGGATAAAAAAGTTCATAAGCTGTAAAAAACGTTGAAAATCAACACTTTGAATTGATGCAGATATCCACAAGTCTCAGTTGATAAAATTGTATACAATCCTGGGAAATAGTGTGGAAAACTGTGAAAGACCCTTAAATATTCAAATTTATGGGCTGTTGAAAAATGTTTAGAACAAACAAACTAAAGTTTACATAATATTAATGTCTGGATACATGAGAGATAAATTTTGGAGGTGCACATGTTAAAGGAGAAAAGCTATTTTAGAGAGGAATTGCCAATAAATGTTACTACGGCACATATTGAGGAATATCCTACACATTTTCATGATGATTTAGAAGTAATTTATGTTTTAGAAGGCTCAATTGCCTTGAAAAATGGTTACTATAATTATGTCTTAAGGCAGGGGGATATCTTTATTTTAAATGATAGAGAAATACATAGTTTTGCAAAGACAGATGAGGAAAATATGGTGATGATGCTTCAAATGGATTTATCATATTTTTCAAATTATTATGGTGACCTAAAAAACAGTTTTTTTGTAACGGATATGCATGACGATGATGAAAGTTTAGATGTTCTTAGAAATATACTAGGAAGAATCATGATGGAAGTTTTAGAAAAGGGTTATGGATATGAACATAAAGTTATTGAAAGTACACATAACCTTCTAGCATGTTTATTGTCTGATTTCCAATACTCTGCAATGGAAGATGGAAGATTTATTAATGAAGCTAAAAATAAGGGCAACAAAGTCCTTGCAGGAAGACTAAGAAGAATTACTGACTACATGTATGAAAATTACACTAGAAAACTTACTTTAAATGAAATAGCAGAACGTGAGCACCTAAGCATTTACTATTTGTCACATGTTATAAAAGAAGCAACTGGACTAAGTTTCCAAGATTTACTTAGTTTTATAAGAGTTGAAGAATCGGAAAAGCTTTTGCTCGGGACAAATAAAAAGATTGGCGCAATTTCTGAAGAGATGGGCTTCTCAGCTGTAAGATATTATATAAAACATTTTAGAACTTGGTTTAATATGCATCCACAAGAATACAGAAAAAAATATCTGGATAAGAAAATTAATAGAGAGAGCATGGCACAATATGTAAGGTGTTCACCTCAAGAAATTGAGGAGGCAATAAGAAAACAGGTTAAAGGTGTTTATAGTGAATATATAAAAGGAAAGAAACCTGACCCTGTTATTGTAGACTTGGACATACACTTAGCTTTAAAGGAACTGAAATTTGAAGATTTGTTTATAAGAGACTTATTAGAAAAAGACGATATGAAACCTATTGCAAGACCTTACAATTTAATGAAAAGTTTAAAAGAGAGAATTCTTATTTCAGGACCTAATTATATAATTACAACTAGCCATCATAACTCGGAAAGCATAAATAGCATAAGTATTCTGGTATATAATATTAATGAATTTATAAAAAATGATTTAATGGCTGCTGAAAATAGAGAAAAGATTTTTGAGATTTGCTCTCAGTATGATGAAGAAGGTGAATTTCTGATAAAATGCCAAGGGCTATCAGGAGATTTTAATGTAAGTAGATACAAGCTTTCTCAGAAAAATATTGTGACAGCATATCAAGAAGGGTTAAGAGCTCCTGGTGTTGCTAGTAAAAGAGAAACACTGATAAGCAGCTGGTCAACGTTACCAGATGTAGAATTTAGTTCTATAACTACTTCAGAAGCGTTAAGTATTCGTTCTACGATGAGAGGTATTAGTGCAGAAATTATATTAATAGATAGAGGCTAATATAAATTAAATATTAAAGATTTGTAAAAAATCTAAACTATAAAAAACTAGGTGACAGTCTAAGTACTGCCACCTAGTTTTTTATGGTTATAATTTTCAATGGGCCTGAAAATTTTGATACAAATATATATAATAAAAAAGAACTGTGCACTAGTTTTTTTACTAATGCAACAGTTCTTTTCACCGTTTTTATACGATGTTTTATGCGATTATTTAAAGTATTATAAAATATTATAACGTATTAAGTATTATAAATTTTCTTTTTTAAGTCTAACATCTGGTTCTGATGGAAGCTTGAATAAAGGAATAAATCTATCAAGTCCAGTAAATGTTAATATAATAATTGAGAGAACAGCAATCATAGCTGTGTAGTTGTACTTAATGATATCAATAGGCACAAACTCATGAAGTGGGAATACGTTAGCAGCAATACCTACATAGAAAGCAATATATACATGCCAAGGAATTAACTGTGAACCGAAGACTCCTAGAGCATCTCCAAAAGTAGCATTTCTTAATCTTAGCTTGTACATATCTTCTGGGCTACCTTCAACGTTCTTTTCTACTAGATCCTTAAGAATAGGTCCAACTGTTACGATTTGAGCCATTTCATCAGCTAAACATGCGTTACCAAATAAAGAAAGAAAAGCATTGCAAGTCATTAAGTGTCTTACTTTTCTTGAAATCATAAGGACTAAATGTGATAAAGGTGCGAATGCATCGATTCTACCCATAACACCACCGAATGCAGCAACCCACATCATCATAACAATTACCCATTCACCAGCTTCAGCAAATCCAGCAGTCATTAAATCAACATAAGCACTAAATGAAGTAACTGTACCAGCCATAACACCAAAGATGTAAGCTGAAACGATACCAGCACCTAAGCAGATAAATGTAGATAATCCCATAATAGCTAAAACTATTACTAAGATTAGAGGAATAACCATATAATAAGGTACTCCTGCTTCAATTTGATTTAATAAATCAACAGCCGCAGGTCTTGCTTCTGCTAAGAAATCAAATACTTCTGGTGGTATAGCAGCAATAGCTTCAGCACCACTTGTAGTTACACCTGGTAAACCCATACCAGCGATGAAGAAAACCACAGAAGCAGCAGCTAAACATAGAAGTGACCAAACACCTTGGTGTCTGATTCTGTGAATAACTTCAACTCCCTGAATACCAGAACTTACTACAGTAGTATCTGAGATAAGACCAATGTTGTCACCAAAACAAGCTCCACCAGCGATAGCAGCAGTAGTTAATAATAAGTTACCGTCTACTAAGTGGTTTAGCCATAAGAAGATTGGTGCACAAGCAGCAAATGTTCCCCATGATGTGCCTGTTGCAACTGATAGAACTGCTGTAACTACTAAACCTACAACAGCAACTGTCTTAGCAGTTATACCAAGGTTTAGTGCAATGTTTACTATTGCAGCACCTACACCAGTTGACATAAATGCACTTGCCATAGCGTAAGCGAACATAAGTATAAAAAGTGCGATAAGTATTTTGCTTACACTAGCCATAGCAGCATCTAGGCAGTCGTTGAATTTTAACTTTTCTGATGTCATAGCAACAAAGATTGCTGTACAAGCAGCAACTGGTGCGGCAGTAAGAGCGTCTACCCCACTGATCATTAAAGCTGCCATTACAAATACTGGGACGAACTTATAAGTCGCCTTTAGAATTTTCATAATAACTCCTCCTAAAAAAATAAAAAAATCGCATCGTTGCATAAATTTTATTTATGGCAACGACTTTATTGTATTCACAATACAAACATATGTCAACATTTTTTGACATAAAAAATCAGTATTTACAGACAATTCTGTCGCTGTTATTATGAGTACACAAAAAATGCTCCCTAGATAGGCTCTCGAAACAAAAGACGAAATAATTAGAATTGCAAGAAAACTAAATAGAGAAACTAATTTTAGCAATATTTGAAATTTTTATTATATAAATATAAACCATTTAAAGAAGGGGTAGGCGCATAGCGTTTAACTGTTGTATAATAACATTAAAAGGTATTTCTAATAATAAAAAGGAGTAAGATATGGCGATTGAAGAATTACATAAATACTTAAGAGATTCCTGCTTTTTACATGATTTATCAGGTCTTGCTGTAGGAATTAAAGTAGGTGATAAAAGCTCATTAAAAATTAAGGGATTAAATTTTAAAAATACTGAGGGATATAAAAATTTTATTACTAGGGAACCTTTGAAAAAAGATAATATTTTTCATGTTGCATCCATAACAAAACTTTTTGTGGGAACTGCTGTAATGCAGCTATATGAAAGAAAAATGATAGAATTGGATGAAAAGATTGTCGAATATATACCGTGGTTGTTAATCGACGATAAACGATATAAACAGATAACGATTAGACATCTTTTGACACATACGGCAGGATTAATTGATGTATCTGATTATGGTTGGGACAGACCAGAACTTGATGAAGGAGCATTAAAAAGATATGTTCAAAGTGAGGAAGTAAGAAATTCGAAGTTATTATGGTCGCCTGATGACAATAATTTTAAGTATAGTAATGTTGGATATGAGATTTTAGGTACCATTATAGCTGAAGTTGCAGGTGTTAGCTTTGAAGAATTTGTTCTAAAAAATATTTTAGAACCATTAGAAATGGAAAATACTACTTTATTAACCTTTGAACGTGCAAATGGAACTTTAAAGTTAGAAGAATTAGTAAAAGTTAATATGGCAATGCCTCACACTAAAGATTCTAATAAACATATAATTCTTGAAAAACAATACCCTTATAACAGGGCCCATGGACCAAGTTCAACTATAACTACCAACTTAGATGATTTAGAAAAATGGGCACGGGCAAATATTGAAAAAAGAATACTAAAAAAAGAAAGCTATGAAAAGGTTTGGTCTCCTCAAGCTTCAGTTCCCAATAATGGTGAACATATTGGGTTAAGTTGGTTTATAAGAAAACAAAATGGTTACACCCTGTATGGACATGAGGGAAATGACGATGGATTTCGTGCTAGTTTTTGGATATGTCCAGAATTGGATTTACATATTGCTGTTGAAGCTAATATTAGTAAAGCACCAGTTAAAGGTATTAATAAAAAGATATTTGATATAATGACCTCGGAATAACCGAGGTCATTTTTTATTCTCTAATAAAATCTAGGAAATCATCAAAATCATCAAAATCACTTTGAATGAACTCATAGAGTATAGGTTCTTTGAATTCATATTTTGCTGTCATGGATAGAAATTCTTTTAGGGGACTTTTTCTTAAATCCATTTCCAATGCTAAGATACCTTTAACATTATAACTAGCTATAATCATCTGACCAAAATCTGAAATATAAAACATGCCATAAACGTCTTCATTAAGTCTAAAAACTTCTTTGTTTACATGGGCATTATTTTTATTAAAAGCTAAAAAAAGTCTTCCACTTTCATGAATGGTCATCATGGCATTTGTAGTAATCTCTGCTAAGCTTCTATCAATAAAGTCATCATTTTCTGTATTAAGTTCATATACAGTGATGAATTCAGGTCTTGAAAGCATCATTGCAGCTTCAGCAGCACTTATTTTAAAATCAGAACGTCTTTTGAATTCAGAAACAAGTAATGAATCTACAGTTATTTCAGATATAATAATGTGATATTTATTATTACTTTCTATTAAAGATTCACATAAATAAATGTTTTTTTCTTCATCATATATATCTATAGTATTTTTACATAATGTAGAAATTGGATAATCCGAATATACATCTACTGGTATCCTGCCATTTGTTAAGAACTTTGCAGCATAATAATCACGACCAAAACAACGCATTAAGAAATAATTAATTAATTGGTTATCTGATAGAATCGGATCGCACATTTTCTCCATTAATGCATGTTGTTCTTTTTTCGTCATCTCAATATTTTTTTCTAAAATAAAGTTGTATTCTTCTATGCCCTTAGGCATTGGTATATCTAATTCTTGATTTGCCTTAGAATATTCCTGTACCAGATGACAGGCTTCTTTTTCAGTTAACTTTACCTTTTTACCACCTAAACCCCCCAGTAAAGCACTTTCGATTATAGTTATTTCTTCTATGTTGTTTCCAACGATGCTTTTGTAAGTTTCAAAACCATACTCTTCTGCATCAAAGTAAAAAAACTGATGAAAATCTGAACTTAAATCTTCTGCCTCGATTCCCCAGTGTATATAAAGACCTGTGACACCCATAAGTCTTGTATCTGTGATATAAGCATTAATAAATTGCTTATCAGTGTGCAAAGACGAATCTAAGCCGCCTTTTATAACTTTAAATTTTCTCTCCAAAACAATCTACCCTTTTCTTTAATAATAATAAATTTAGTATACCCCAAAAGGTTATATATTGACAATATGCTATTTATAGATATAATATAATTAGAAAACGACAATTGAGATTAAAAGTACATGTGCTTTTAATTTCTTAAATAACCCCTTATCGAGAGAGGCGGAGGGAATAGGCCCGATGATGCCCAGCAACCTAGCTATTTTGGATGCATGTTATATTTATTATTATGTGCTGAACAAATATAAAAGGTGCTAAGTCCTACAGAATTGGTATTCTGAAAGATGAGGAAAGATTATCTTAATAAAAAAATCTGACCTCTTGCTGAAAGAGGTTATTTTAGTTTTTGGATAAAATAATTACAGTTTTATTGTAAAAATAAGAAAGGAAGTATGATTATGAGAAGATTATTTACTTCAGAATCAGTAACTGAAGGGCACCCTGATAAAGTTTGTGACCAAATTTCAGATGCCATTTTAGATGCAATTTACGAACATGACCCTTATGGTAGGGTTGCAGCAGAGACAACTGTAACAACAGGATATGCTATGGTAATGGGAGAAATTACTACTAATTGTTATATAGATATTCCTAAAATCGTAAGAAAAGTAATTTGTGAAATCGGATATGACAAAGGAGAATATGGCTTTGATGGAAATAACTGTGCGGTTCTAACTGCTATAGACGAACAGTCTAGTGATATTGCCATGGGAGTTGATAAGGCTTTAGAGTACAAAGAAGGAACTTTAAAGGACAGAATTGAAGAAACTGGGGCAGGAGACCAAGGAATTATGTTTGGCTTTGCTTGCAATGAAACTCCAGAACTAATGCCTATGCCTATTGCTCTTGCTCATAAGCTTGCATTACAGCTTACAAAAGTAAGAAAAGATGGAGAACTTAAATATTTAAGACCTGATGGAAAAACTCAGGTAACTGTTGAATATGATGGAGATAAGGTTAAGAGAGTTGACACTGTTCTTATATCAACTCAGCATGATCCAGATGTTACTCAGGAACAGATTAGAAAAGACCTTATAGAAAGGGTTATTAGACCAATTGTTCCAAAGGAACTTTTAGATGAGGACACAAAATACTATGTAAATCCTACAGGTAGATTTGTAATTGGTGGACCTCATGGAGATTCTGGTTTAACTGGTAGAAAGATAATTGTAGATACTTATGGTGGATATGCTAGACATGGCGGTGGAGCATTTAGTGGTAAAGACCCTACAAAGGTAGACCGTTCAGCTACATATGCAGCAAGATATGTAGCTAAAAATATTGTAGCTGCTGGAATTGCTGATAAGTGTGAAATTGAACTTGCATATGCTATTGGTGTTGCAAAACCAGTATCAGTACTTGTTGATACTTTTGGAACTGGTAAGATTTCAGATGAAAAAATTTCTGAGCTTGTAGAAAAGCATTTTGATTTAAGACCAGCGGCAATTATCAGAGATTTAGATTTAAGAAAACCTATCGACAGGTTGCTGCATATGGACATTTCGGAAGAACAGATATAGAAGTGCCTTGGGAAAAAACTGACAAGGTAGATGTACTAAAGGCAGATGCAGGACTATAATAAAATATAGATACTAAATTAAAATAATAGTACGAAAAACAAAAGGCTGTCTTTTAAAAAGATAAGCCTTTTGTTTTTTTACCACAAAAAAATAATAAAAATTGTTGCAATTAACCGAAAAACGCGTATAATAATAAATTATACGCTAAAATTCTAGAATTGAGTTTGTTAGTTTTAGCAATACAGAAAAAGAATGAATATGATAATAAAAGATATAGATATTATGATTACAAGGAGGAAGTTTTGGTGGGAGTCAAAGTTGCAAAATTTGGCGGTTCGTCTGTAGCTGATGCTATCCAGCTCACAAAAACAAAAGAAATAATTGAAGCAGATCAAGATAGAAGATATATTGTAGTGTCTGCTCCCGGAAAAAGATACGACCAAGATAATAAGATTACAGATCTTTTATATTTATGTAAAACTCATATTGAGCATAATTTACCCTATGAACAGGTATTTCAAGTAATTTGTGATAGATACATGGCTATGGAAATAAACCTTGGGTTAGATATAGATTTACTAAAAGAGTTTGACGAAATAAAAAGAAATCTTCGTGAGGGTGCTTCGCCTGATTATGTAGCCAGTCGTGGTGAGTATTTAAATGCGATGATAACAGCGGCAATGCTTGGATATGAATTTGTAGATGCGGCAGGATTAATACTTTTCGATGAAAAAGGAAAATTTCTTCCCAAAGAAACAAATCAAGCATTAGGTGAGGCTTTAGCAAAACATGAAAGAGCGGTTATTCCCGGTTTTTATGGGACATACCCAAATGGAAAAATAAAAACTTTTTCAAGAGGTGGTTCTGATATAACGGGCTCAATCGTAGCTAGGGCTGTGGGAGCTGATATTTATGAAAACTGGACCGATGTTTCAGGATTTTTAATGGCTGATCCAAGAATAGTTAGAAACCCTAAACCGATTAGTAAGATTTCGTACAAGGAACTTAGAGAACTTTCTTATATGGGTGCATCAGTGTTACATGAGGATGCAATATATCCTGCAAGAATCGCAGGCATTCCTATAAATATAAGAAATACAAATATACCAACGGATCCAGGAACTGTTATTGAGGCTGATATAGAGGTACAAGATGATAATATTATAACAGGAATTGCCGGTAGTAAAGATTTCTCTGTAATTGCCATTTATAAAAATGGATTAAGCCAAGAAGCTGGTTTTGTCAGACGCTTAAGTAGTATTTTAGAGGATTATGATATTGCAATTGAACATATGCCTAGCGGCATTGATACTGTTTCTGTTGTAGTTTCGGATAAGAGCATTGATGGAAAAATTGGTGACGTGATTGATGAAATAAAGCGAAAACTAGATCCAGGTAGTATAGATGTTTTTGATGATATGTCCTTAATAGCTACAGTTGGATCAGGTATGTCAAAAAGACTTGGGGTATCTGCAACCTTGTTTACAGCCCTTGCTACTGCAGGCGTAAACGTAAGGATGATAGATCAAGGCTCTAGTGAAATGAATATTATAGTAGGTGTTGAAACAAAAGATTTTAATAGGGCAATACAAGCTATATATGATGCATTTGTTCAATAGTGTGCAGCGAGCTTTTTGCTCGCTGTTTTTTATAGTTAAGAGCTAGTTTTTGTGATTATGTAAGTAATGATTCTTATATGTGCAAGATTTATAGATTTATTTAAGTGTGATATAACAGAAAATACGAAAATTGCCATAATGGTATAGTTAAGAGCTAGTTTAGGACAAACTTTTCTTATTAGTTTTTTATTTGTTACCCTAAAGTAATGTAGGCAAGAACATTTATTGCAAAAATTTATGATTATTTTAAGTTGAACAGTAGCTATAAATAGGTTATAACTCTATTTTATAGAAATTCTTGCCCTAATAATGCTTGAAATATTATAATTATGACATGAATTGTTAATTTCAATAACATTAATCTACAAATAGATCAATTCAATGATTACAAATTAAACATATTAATTTTTTAATATATAGGAGGAAAAGATATGCCGTTGATTATACCTGATAAATTGCCGGCAGGGGATTTATTACAGAAAGAAAATATATTTGTGATGCATGATGCCATTGCAACAAAGCAAGATATTAGACCACTTAGAATTTTGATGGTTAATTTG
>DAMCXN010000023.1:0-872 GCA_032096995.1 Aminipila sp. | reverse complement strand
CCGGATAAGGCTACTACAGAAACTCAGCTTGCAAGAGTATTAGCAAATTCTCCTTTGCAGGTAGAATTAACTTTAGTTAGAATGGGGACTCATGATTGCAAAAATGTTTTAGAAGAATATTTAGATACTTTTTATAAAACTTTTGATGAGATTAAGAGTGAACGTTTTGATGGAATGATTTTGACAGGAGCACCAGTAGAAACTTTAAAATTTGAAGAGGTGGATTACTGGGATGAACTTTGCCAGATACTTGAATACTCTAAAACAAATGTTTATAGTACTATGTACATTTGCTGGGGTGCTCAAGCTGGATTATATTATCATTTTGGTATTGATAAATATCCTCTGAAAGAAAAAGTATTTGGAGTATTTGAGCACAATGTTGTTCGTGCTCATACACCATTGATGAGAGGATTTGATGATGTATTTTGGGCACCGCATTCTAGACATACGCAGATTCGTAAATCAGATCTAGAAAAGCACCCTGAAATTAGGATTTTAGCTGAGTCAGATGAAGTTGGGCCACATATTTTAGCTACAAACAATGGAAGACAAATTTTTGTAATTGGACATCAGGAATATGATAGAGAGACTTTAGGGCTTGAATATTATCGTGATGTAAGACAGGGCTTTGGTACATTTGTGCCTAAAAATTATTTTAAAAATAATCAGCCAGGCAGAGAGGTAATTGTTAGATGGCGTGGACATGCAAGTATGTTGTTTGCAAATTGGCTTAACTACTATGTATATCAAGAAACACCATATGATTTGGCACATTTATAACTGAATAGTAAAAGGAAAGACAGCTTTAAGGAGCTGTTTTTTTGTTTGCGAGGCATGTTGCCGAGCTAATGGTCTCAATAGGAGACCTG
>DAMCXN010000022.1:42382-42751 GCA_032096995.1 Aminipila sp. | reverse complement strand
TCAGGTAGGGGTACCTGAAGCCACCTGTGTTTCAAGAAGGTCTCTTAATTTGGACAAGCAGAAGTTTGATGCTATAGCTGCCGGTCCGGGATTAGGGGAGGATTTACAAGATGCGAATTTGATAATAAAAATATTAAAAGAATATGAAGGAACCTTAGTTTTAGATGCCGATGGTTTAAATCAGATTGCAATAAATAATAAACAAGATGAATTAAAAAATTCATTTTGCAAAGTCATTATTACTCCTCACATTGGGGAGGCGGCTAGGTTGCTTTCAATTGATATAGTTAAGGCAAAAAACATGGACAGGCAAGAATTGTCAAAAAGATTGGTAGACAAAACAAATGCTATAGTAGTTCTAAAAGGGGC
>DAMCXN010000022.1:31635-42291 GCA_032096995.1 Aminipila sp. | reverse complement strand
GTGGTTCAGGAGATGTATTAACAGGCATCATCACATCACTTATAGGTCAAGGATTAGTTCCTGAGGATGCAGCTAAAGTTGGAGTATACCTGCATGGTCTGGCCGGAGATATAGGGGTACAGCGATTAGGTGAGTATGGACTAATAGCAGGAGATATAGCAGATATGACGGCTTTGGCAATTAAAAAAACATTGGGATAAAACATAGATAAAGAGATTAACTGAAAAATGGAGAGTGAGTGACTTGTTAGTTAAAAAGGGCGACATTTTTTTCGCAGATTTAAGCCCGGTCATAGGCTCTGAGCAGGGGGGTATAAGACCCGTTCTTGTAGTACAAAATGATGTAGGTAATAAATATAGTCCTACTATTATAGTAGCAGCTGTTACTTCGCAATTGAATAAAGCAAAACTACCTACACATGTTGAGATAGAAGCAAGAGATAATGGATTAAGCAAGAAATCCGTGGTTCTTTTAGAGCAACTTAGAACTATTGATAAAAGAAGATTAAAAGAAAGAATTGGAACCATTGATGAAGAGCTTCTTCCAAATGTGAATGAGGCATTGACCGTTAGTTTAGGAATTGCACCTCAACATTTTAGTTAGGTGTGACCATATATATTTATTATAGTATTCAAAGTTTTTAATGAATACTAAGGGAAAAGGGAGGAAGAGATGAAGAAAAGCGTAATACTTTCTATAGTAATGATACTAGTAATGGTACTTGGTATTTCTATTGCAATGGCAGCGACAAATGAGCCTGGTTCTGAAACAGATCCAGTTGTTACAAAAAGTTATGTAGATAGCAGAACTTCATACTCACCTATAAGTCTTACAGCAGGACAAAAATTAATCGGTGGAGAAGGTACAGAAATAATTTTGCGAAGTGGAGAGGCCACGGCCATTGATAATGGTGCAAATGGAATTTCAGACCTTACTATTGGAACTGATTTAATGACTGGCAGTCAGGTGGGTACAAACCACCTGCTGTTAGTTCCTAGAAATGATGGAAGAGGAATAACTGCAATAACAGATATATGGGTGATGATAAGAGGTACATATACTATTCAATAGCAGCATTAGAAAATAAGGAGTTACATATTTATGAAGGCATTTTTTAAAGAAAATAGACTATTAATAGTTGCAATTTGTGTTTTTGTACTTATTTCAGGAATTTCTATTGGAAATAGAATTAGCATTGAACGAAGTAATAAAACATATGATATAGTTGCAGACTACAATGAAATTAAATTGATGGCAGAGCAGTCACATAAGGATGTTTCTTATTGGCTTAAGGAATTTAAGGACGAGCTTAATATTTACAAAATAGGTCTTGCAGAAGAGAATCTTAATTCTCTTATGGAAGATAATGATATGGCCGTAAGTGGTACAGTCATGGATGAAGTTATGAAAGAAGCTGATTGGAAAAAGCAATATCCAACAGAATTCATTCAGGCTCTTACAGACCATGGTTATGATTCTTATGATGTAATGGTTGAAATGAGTTCACGTGAAGCCATTGATTTTGTTTTAAATGCAGTAAAGGATAGATTTGAAGAAGATAAATACTTTGCTATGGAGTTTGGAGATTCAGCTTATTTAGTTATTGATGGAGATGCGAAGACTGCATTGTATTCGCAGCCATATAAATTAGCTAATTCAAAAAAAGGTGGATTTTTAGAAAAAACTGATATAATAGGTTCGAAAATAATGTATATCAGTTTAGGACTTTTACCTGAAAAAGTTAAAAAAGTTCAAGATTTAGATCTTCAAATTGTACCAAGAACTTTATGCTATGGTGGATATAATGGTGAAAAGTTTGCTAATGCGGTAATCTCAGGTTATGAAAAATATGGTATTACTCCTGAATACCTTATCGCTGGGGGAGAAGGCATTATTGGTTATGATGATGGTATTGAATTAGCTGAAAAATATATAAAAGAAAAAAATGTTACTATCGGATTAATTGAAAATACAACTCAGCTTCAAAACATTCTTCAAAAAGGTGTGGAAGAAATTTCAGAAGACAATAATTACAATACGGTAAGAGTTTTTACTGTATGGAACTATATACAGTATAGATACAAATATTATGGGTATGAAGATGCTAGAGAAATTGAAAATACTTTATTTAGAGCAATAACTGAAAGAAATATTAGGGTTATATACTTTAAACCTATAAAAGAAAATCAAGATTTATTTACATATGTAACAGACATGAAAGAATATAAGAATATGTTCTCAAATCTTGAAAGAAGATTGGAAGAACATAATTTTAGTTATGGTTCTGCCTCAATTATGAAGAATTATAAAGTAGGGTATATTTTAAAGCTTTTATTATCATTTGGTTGTGTAGCTGCAGCAGTTTTACTAATGAGTGCTTTTTTACCTCTTAGAAAAAAGGGCAAATTAATTTTATGTGGACTAGGAGCAATAGGAGCTTTAGCAGCTTCCTATGTTATACCAAATAGTTTTGAGCTTCTTTTAAGTTTTTCATCAGCAGTAATATTTGCGTGCTTAGCAATTACTTTATTTACAAAAATGAGTAAAGCTTTTAGGGATAGTTTACCTAAGGATGCATCTTTACTAAATATAATAAAGATATCTGCACTTACTTTAATAGCTTGCGTTTTAGTGGCTTTAATGGGAGGCATGATGACCGCTGCACCTTTATCATCAACTAGCTATATGCTTGAAATAGATATTTTTAGAGGTGTTAAATTAGCTCAACTATTACCAATAGCATATTTTGCTGTGGCATATTTAGCTTACTTTGGGTTTGGGAAAACAAAGAAGATTTCAGGTGTTTTAGAATTCCATGATCTAAAAGATATGATGAATACGTCTATTAAAGTTTGGATGATAATCTTAGGAGCTGCAATAGGTGGCGTAGGTTATTATTATATAATGAGAACTGGACATGATTCATCAGTTGAAGTTTCAAACTTAGAAATGATATTTAGAAATTACCTAGAAGATATGCTTATTGCAAGGCCTAGAAATAAAGAATTTTTATTTGCATTTCCAGCTATAATGATGATGGTGTATACTTCTGTAAGAAGATTTAAATTATGGCCTATTTTATTTGGATTATGTGGTGTTATAGGTATGACTTCAGTAAATAATACTTTTATGCATATTAGAACCCCACTTTATCTTGGATTTATTAGAACTGGATACTCATTAGTATTTGGTGTAGTTGTAGGTATAATTGGTATATGTGTTTTTGAAATAGCACATAAGATTTATATTAAATGGATCACTCCATTCTTAGAAAAGTATACGATGTAGGAAGAGGCAGGTAATTAATTAATGTACAAAATTTTAATTTCAGGGTATTATGGATTTAATAATATAGGAGATGAATCCATCTTACGTGCAGTTATTGATAATTTGCAAGATAAACTTGATAACATTGAAATAACAGTATTGTCAAAAGACCCTGTTACTACAGCTGAAAAATATGGAGTGAATTCGGTTAATAGAAAATCAATAAAAAGTATTATAAGTGCTGTGAAAAATTGTGATTTACTTGTTAGCGGTGGTGGAAGTCTACTACAAGATGTCACTAGTAAGAAAAGTATTTTATATTACTTGATTATAATGTGGATGGCACAATTCTTTAGGAAGAAAATATTTATTTATAGCCAAGGAATAGGGCCGATAAATTCTACATTAAATAGAAAATTAACATCAATGACTTTATCAAAAGTTAGTGGTATTGTTGTAAGAGATGAAGCTTCAAAAGAGTTTTTAGCAGAGATAGGAGTTGTTTCCAATAAAGTAGTAGTTACTGCTGATCCTGTATTGAGAATAAAACCTGTACCTTTATTAATAGGACAAGAAATATTGCGAAAAGAAGGCATAAATATTAATAAGGAGCAATTGACGATAGGTTTTGCTATAAGAGAACGTAAGTTGAATAGTGAGTTTATTAATGAGCTTTGTATAGCAATGAATAGGCTGATTGAAGAAAAAAGTGCTCAGATTATTCTTATTCCTTTTCATTTTTCTGAGGATGTAACTGTAATAGAAGAAATTGAAAAACGTTTAGGAAATAAGGTATACTCTATTAAACATAAGTACTTAACAAATGAGATGCTTAGCATCATAGGAAATATGGACTTGTTAGTCGGAGTTAGGTTGCATGCCCTTATTCATTCTGCTATTATGAATGTTCCTATGATCGGGATTTCATATGATCCTAAGATAAATTCTTTTATGAAATCTATTGGTATGAAAGCAATGTGTTCTATTTATGATTTTAATAATGAGTATTTTATGGAGGAATTTAATAAGACTATTCTTAATAAGGATGACTTACAGAAAAGAGTTCAAAAAAAACTTAAAATACTTACTAAAGCACTTGATAAAAATGAAGAAATGATAAAAAAAATAATGGTGAAATAATGAGTAATAACAAGAGAATAAAAATTTTAGATGTACCTGTGGACATGGTAAATAATAAGCAGGCTATGGAAATATTTAAGGTACTGATGGAGACACCGGGGTGTGATTTAATTGTAACTCCCAATTCAGAGATTATAATGAATGCAACAAGGGATGAAGAATTAAAAAGCCTTATAGAGCAATCAGGTCTTATTATTCCAGATGGAATAGGACTAGTATATGCTTCTAAAATTATAGGTGAACCTCTAAATGAAAGAGTCACAGGAGTTGACTTTTTAAATGAAATTTTAGAGTACTTAGAAGAGACAGGAAAATCCGTATACTTACTTGGAAGTAAACCTGCTAATGAAGAAAGACCTTCAGTTGCAGAACTTGCAGGGAAAAATATGATAAAAAAATATCCTAAATTGAAAATTGCGGGTACCCATGATGGATACTTTAAAAACCATGAAGAAGCTGATTTAGTTAAAGAAATAAATGAATCAGGAGCTGAGTTTTTATGTGTAGCCCTTGGAGCACCAAAGCAAGAAAAATTTATTTATGAACATAGAGATGAATTTATAAATATTCGAGCAGGGATAGGTGTAGGTGGAAGCCTTGATGTATGGGCAGGAACTGTAAAACGTGCACCAGAATTTTATCAAAAAAATGGTTTAGAATGGTTTTACAGGTTTGTTAAAGAGCCTAGTAGATATAAAAGAATGGCACAATTACCATTATTTATGGTTAAAGTCATAGCAAAGAGAAAGCAATAGTCGCAAGAAGGAGGCGAGTAAAATGAAATATCCAGAATTAAAAGAAATTGCTCAAAAAATTAGAATTGATATAATCAGAGCTATTAATGCAGCAGGATCTGGCCATCCAGGTGGCTCACTTTCAGCTGCTGATATCGTTACAACATTGTATTTTCGTGAAATGAATATAGATCCTAAGAATCCTACAATGTTAACTAGAGATAAGTTCATCTTATCAAAGGGCCATGCTGGTCCTGTTCAATATGCAGCTTTAGCAGAAAAAGGATTTTTCCCTAAAGAAGAATTGCTTACACTTCGTAAATTGGGTTCAAAACTTCAAGGTCACCCAGATATGAAGAAAGTTCCTGGCATAGAAATGTCTACAGGATCTCTTGGACAAGGTTTTTCTGTTTCAGTAGGTATGGCACTTGCAAACAGAATGGACGATAATGAAGGAAGAATTTATGTGCTTCTTGGAGATGGAGAAATCCAAGAAGGTATAGTATGGGAAGCTGCAATGTCAGCTGCACACTATGGTTTAGATAATTTGACAGCTATTTTAGATTGGAATGGACTTCAAATTGATGGAAAAAATGAAGATGTAATGACAGTTGCACCAGTAGATGAAAAATTTAGAAGTTTTGGCTGGAATGTTCTTTATATAGATGGACATAACTTTGACGAAATCGTTGAATCATTAAATAAAGCACGAAATCATGAAGGCAAACCTACTGTTATTATTGCAAAGACAAAAAAAGGTAGGGGCGTTTCTTTTATGGAAGATAATCCAGGTTGGCATGGAAAGGCTCCAAATGACGAAGAAGCTAAGAAAGCAGTAGAAGAATTGGGAGGTGAATGGTAATGGCAGATAAAATGGCAACTAGACAAGCTTACGGACAAGTTCTTGTTGAGCTTGGAGATAAATATGATAATTTAGTAGTAATGGATGCAGACCTTTCTAAATCTACAATGACTGCAGAGTTTGGAAAGACCTTCCCTAATAGATTTTTAAACATGGGAATCGCAGAGCAGAACTTATATGGTGCAGCAACAGGGCTTGCAATGTCAGGAAAGATTGTTTGTGCAAGTACTTTTGCAATGTTTGCAGCTGGAAGAGCTTTTGAAATTATAAGAAATTCAATTGGATATCCTCATGCAAATGTTAAAATTTGCGCTACTCATTCAGGTATTACTGTTGGTGAAGATGGAGCTAGTCACCAGACATTTGAGGATATTGCTCTTATGAGAACTATTCCTGGCATGACTGTAATAAACCCTGGTGATGGAGTTTCTGCTAAAGAATTAATAAGACAAGCGGCTGCTTTTGAGGGTCCAGCTTATGTTAGACTAGGAAGAGCTGCTGTTCCTATTATTTATGATGAAAATTCAAAAATAGAAATAGGAAAAGGAAATTGCATCAAAGAAGGTAAAGACTTTACTGTTATAGCAACTGGCATCATGGTAAATGAGGCTTTAATTGCGGCTGAAGAGTTAAAAAAAGAAGGCATTGATGTTAGAGTAATTGATATGCATACTATAAAGCCTCTTGATAAAGATATTATTATTAAAGCTGCTAGTGAAACAAAGGGAATCGTTACCGCTGAAGAACATTCAGTGATAGGTGGACTTGGTTCTGCTGTAGCAGAGGTTGTAACTCAGAATCATCCTGTTAAGATGGCATTTGTAGGTCAAAAGGATACTTTTGGTGAATCTGGAAAACCTGATGAACTTAAAGAAAAGTATGGAATGACAGCGAAAGATATAGTTGCAGCAGTAAAATCTCTATAATAAATAAAAAAATATATGAATATTTGTCTCTCTTCGCGAATAGATTTTTTGTATATCAAAAGATTACAAAGATTTACAGGCGAAGGGAGTTTTTTATTGTGAGCGAGAAAAAGTTTTTAAAAAAGCTAAATGGGCCGGGGAAAAAAATATTTATGGTTTTAATTGTTGTTATAGTAGTAATGTTAGGGGCCTTATTTGCTATGAATCATTTTAATGGCGATGAAGCCGTAGATTTTAGAGTGCTTGAAGAAAATGAGATACCACAGGATATAGTAAGTCAGGTAATACCAGAATACAGGGATTTAGAACGAGCTCTTGCATGTATGGTTGATGACAAAGTGTTTGTACTTGTTTCTAGAGGAGAGAAGCCTACTTCAGGATTTGATGTTTCTATTGACAAGATGGTCTTAGAAGAAAAAGATGGTGTAAGGAATTTAGCTGTTTATGCTAATTTTGAAGACCCTGAACCAGGAGAGGCCTTAACACAAATTTTAACTTATCCTTTAAAAGTTGCAGAAACAGGATTAACCCAATTGCCTGATCAGATAGAACTTAGGGTGCAGTATAAATAACCATCATAATATAATAAAAGGACCTTCCTTAATATTGTAGGAAGGTCATTTTGTTTATTAGACTTATTTAATTTCTTCCTAAAAGATAAAGCAAAAGTAGTGAATTTAAATTGGAATTATTTCCAGCACCAAATAGTGCACTAAGTAGTAAAGCATCTTCAATACCTCTTCCAGCATTGTAATGCTTCATATATTGGTTATATTCTTGACTTTCTTCAATGACACGATTATTAAGGTGTTCTCTATAAGCCTTTTTTTGCAGTGTGTTGGCAATAATAGGCTCATATTTGTTACTGGTTAAACCATGATATAATAATTGGAACTCCTTTGCTTGTTGAGCTTTGCTGTTAGCCATTCTAGTAAGTATGAGTTTTGATTCTGAATCAGGAGCTATTTCTGATAATTGCATATAAAATTCAGAGTCGTTTAATTCCTTTTCTATATAACCTTTAAGGGTTTCTGATGATTGCATTTTTTACCTCCATTTTTTAGTCTTTCTTTTATCATAGTATGTAAGTTATTCAATAATGATAAATGTATTTAAATTAAATAGTAATTATTATCACACAAATTATTTACATAAAATGTAAAATATGTTTAAATAATACTGAATAAGGCAGAATTTTTATAATCAATCTAAAAAGGGGGATATATGTTAAACAGAATTTTTGTCAGAGAACAAAGTGATGGGGAGTATTACATTAGAAATAAAAAATTTAAAATTGGAGTTATAGGTATGTCAGCATCAGTTGGTACCAGTTTTATTGCATCTTCTATAGCAAAAGAGTTATCAAATGAAAAAGAAAAAAATATAGCCTATGTTGAGGTTAATTATAGTGATGAAAAAACATTTCTATATGATAGTTTAGGTATGGATAAAAGATTTGCTGGAAAAAATTATTACGATTTTTATGAGGATATAGCAGAGGGGAAAAATATTGTAGGCTTAATAAATTTGGATGAACGTATAAATTGGGCTTTATATTTACCAGAAAGCAAGAAAAAAACTAATATAAAAGAATTGGAAGCAATTGAATTATGTAGGCTAATTAATAATATTGCAGGAGATTATATTGTATGTGATATTAATAAAGGTAAAAAGTTTGAAGAAATTTTAAAGGAGATGGATGTTATCGTATTTGTTATTGATCCGTTACCTTCAAAATTAATAAAAGGGTATGAACTGTTTTGCTATATAAAAAAGTGTCAACTTGTAGGACAAAAAATTATATGGGTGGTAAATAAATATAATGAAGGAATTAATAAAAGGGAATTTTATGATTTTATGAGAATGAAACACTTTATTAAAATTCCAATAATACCGCAAGAAGATATTTATTTATCTGAATATAATTGCAAGATACCATATAGCTTGAAAGCTATAAATACTAGTATTAAAGATAATATATTACAAATTCTTCACCAATTTAACAATAAAATGTAATATTCTTGTAATAAATGTTGCTATTTCAAAAATGGTCATTTTGGGTTATAATAGAAAACAGCGTTATATGTATTTTTATGGTGAAGAATACTAGTTTATGATGAAATATATTGGGAGATAGAAAACAGGGAGGTTACCCTATATGATAGTTTTTGAAAACGTTACTAAGACCTATAGAACTAATATAGGCTTAGATAATGTTAGTGTTAAAATTAATAAAGGGGATTTTGTATTTTTAGTTGGCCCTAGTGGCGCAGGAAAATCTACTTTTATTAAGCTTATTCTTAAAGAAATAAATGCAGATTCAGGAAGTATAAAAGTAAATGGAAATGAAATAACAAATTTATCGAATAGAAAAATACCTAAACTAAGAAGAAGTACAGGAATAGTCTTTCAGGACTTTAGGCTCTTACCGAAAATGACTGTATATGAAAATGTAGCTTTTGCTATGGAAATCATACATATGAGTCCTCGAACTATCAGAAGGCAAGTTCCACAGGTTTTAAGTTTAGTAGGTATTAGTAATAAAGCAAATAAATACCCAGACGAATTGTCAGCAGGTGAACAACAAAGAGTTGCAATTGCTAGAGCCATAGTAAATAATCCTACGGTTCTTATTGCAGATGAACCTACTGGAAATTTAGACCCAGATACAGCTTGGGAAATTATGCGTCTTTTAGAACAAATAAATCTAAGAGGAACGACAATTGTTATGGTAACTCATGCGAAGGATATAGTAGATAAAATGGGTAAGAGGGTTATCGTTATAGAAAAAGGAAAGATCGTAAGAGATGATGTAGGCGCTTATATTAAAGATGGGGAAACCCCAAAACATAAGCATACGGGTATGTATATGGGAGGTGTATTGGGCAAACATGTTTAACAGTATAAGATATACACTAAAACAAGCATTTATTCAGGTTATAAGAAATAGAACAATGAGTTTAGCTTCGGTTTTTTCAATAACGGCGATGCTTTTAATATTAGGATTGTTTTTTGTTTTAATTGTGAATATTAACATGGCAGCAGAAGCGGCAAAACAAGATTATGATACTGTGCAAGTATATCTTTTAGATACAACTACATATGAACAAGCTGAAGAAATGATTTCAAAAGTAGAGGGCCTTAGAGGTGTTTCAGAGGTATCTTATCTTTCAAAAGAAGATGCTCTCCAAGATTGGAAGTCCGATTGGGGTGAGAGCGCATATCTGCTAGATTCCTTAAGCGGCAATCCTCTTCCAAACTCCGTTGTTGTTACAGTAGAAAGCTTGGAAACATCTGACACTGTAGTTGAGGCATTAAGAGATCTCGATGGTGTGGAAGATGTAAAGTATTATAAGGAAACTGTAGAAAAATTAGTTAAGATTACAAATGCTATACAAATAGCAGCCCTTGTAATAATGGTATTCCTAGTAGCAGTTTCCGTAGTAGTAGTTTCTAATACTATCAAGCTAACAGTTTTAGCAAGAGCTAGAGAAATACACATAATGAAATATGTTGGTGCTACCAATTGGTTTATTAGAGGACCGTTTTTAATAGAGGGAATCATTATAGGCCTTATATCGGCAGGAATTTCTGTAGCAATAGTAGCTTTTGTTTATATTAAAGTAGTTGAGTTAATAGGACAAGATTTATTTTTAATTTTGTCAACTCCTATGGTTTCAACTAAATTCTTAACTACAAATTTAGTTAGTGTTTTCCTAGCGATGGG
>DAMCXN010000022.1:23115-31625 GCA_032096995.1 Aminipila sp. | reverse complement strand
TTTTAGATACGTAGAGAGGGAGAGAAGGTTACATATGAGAAAAATATTATCTTATACCTTAGTGTTTTTATTAATATTATCTTTTGGGGCTTTAGGTCTTACATACGCAGGAAATACTACACAGGATCAGCTGAATGATGTTAACAGTGAACTTAGCAATGTAAAAAATAAATTAAACGAAGGAAAAAAAATAGAAAATTCTTTAAATAAAGAAATACAATCTTTGGAGGCTAAAATCAATAAATCTCAAGAAGAAATCAACGTACTAAGTGGAAATATTGTAGCAACCCAAGAGAAAATTACAGCGGCATTAGCGGATTTGGACAAGCTAGAAAAAGACATGGAGATCCAAAATGCTAACCTTAATGGACGGCTTAGGACTATGTATAAAAATGGCTCCGTTGGATTTGTAGATGTACTTTTAGGCTCAACAAGTATCACAGAGCTTATGACCAATATGGATAGAGTTGAACGAATTTATGACAATGATAAGCAGATAATGGAAGAATTAGAAGTTCAACATAAGGTAATAGATGCTAAAAAGAAATATTTGTTAGAACTTCAAGCTGACTTAGTTTCTAATAAGGAAGTAGAAGCGGAAAAGAAAGCTGCTTTGAATGAGGATAAAATAGTTGTAGCTGATAAAAAATCTAAAGTAGAACAAGATAATGATGCTTTAGAAGAAATGGAAAAATCCTTCCTTGCAGAAGCAAATAGATTAAAAGCGGAAATTCTGGCATCTCAAAGTTCTGGTACTACATATAATGGAGGAACTATGGCATGGCCTGCACCAGGAGTTACAAGAATAACTTCACCTTTCGGATATAGAATACATCCTATCTTAAAAGTGAAAAAATTACATACTGGTATAGATATTGGGGCACCATCAGGAACAAGCATTGTTGCTGCTGCTGATGGCGAAGTTATTAAATCGGGATGGAATAACAGTTATGGCAATATGGTAATGATTGACCATGGTGGCGGTATTGTTACTCTATATGCGCATAATTCTAAACTTCTTGTTAAGAAGGGAGACATTGTGTCAAGAGGACAAGCTATTTCAATATCTGGCTCAACAGGAAGATCTACAGGTCCACATCTTCATTTTGAAGTTCGTGTAAATGGTGATTATAAAAATCCAAAGGATGGTTGGGTATAATAAATAAGGAAAGAAAAGAATAAAGGCAACAAATGAATAAGATTAATCCGATAATAATAGAATTATTAAAAAAAAGAGGGATTTCAGAAGAATGTGAAATTCTTGAATTCTTGTCGGACAAACCAAAAAAAACTTATGATCCATTCCTGCTTCACGATTTAGAAGCGGGAGTGGATTTAATATTGTCCGCAATAAATCAAAAAAAGAAAATATGCATATATGGTGACTATGATGCAGATGGAGTTACATCAGTAAGTATATTACTACAATTTTTAGCTAACTTTGATTGTTATGTTACATATTACATACCTTCTAGATTTAATGAAGGGTATGGGCTTAATAAAAATTCAATTTCTAAAATCAAAGATGATGGCATAGACTTAATTGTAACTGTAGATTGTGGTAGTGTCTCTTATGATGAAGTGGAGTATGCAAAAAAATTAGGACTAGATGTGATTGTTACAGATCATCACAGCATTACTGATACGGTGGCAGACTGTATCGTAATAAATCCTAAACATCCTGAATGTCAATATCCATGCAAATATTTAGCAGGATGTGGTGTAGCTTTTAAGTTAGCACAAGGAATTCAAAGAAAAGCTGGACTACCAAAAAGAACAGTCAATGAACTTTTGGATCTAGTAGCAATAGGAACTATCGGAGATATAGTACCATTAATAGATGAAAATAGAACCTTAGTAAAGTATGGTTTGAATATAATAAAAGAGGGACATAGAAAAGGTCTTGTTGAACTAATAAAGAATATTTCACTGAATTTGCAAAAAATAAAGTCAGATAACATTGCGTTTGGTGTGGTACCTCATTTAAATGCCGCAGGAAGAATGTTGGATGCTAAAATTGGCGTAGAATTAATGCAAAATAAAGAACTGGTAAAAATTAAAGGCATTGTTGAAGAATTAATTGACAATAATAGAAAAAGGAAAAAGGTTCAAGAAGAAACTTTTCGTGAATGTGAACAAATTATTCTAGAAGAGGATTTGGACAATACTTTTTTTATTGTAAATTGCCCCAATGCCCATGAAGGCATATCTGGAATTGTTGCAGGTAAGTTAAAAGATAAATATAAAAGACCTACGATTATTTTAACTCCAACAGCAGAAGGTTTCTTAAAAGGAACAGGAAGAAGCATAAAAAATATTAATTTATATAATATTCTTAAGGAACATGATAACCTTTTTGAGAGATTCGGAGGACATGCAGGAGCTTGTGGCTTATTAATGAAAGCAGAAAATTTGGAACTGTTTAGACAAGGCATATCAAAAAGCATGGAGAGAATGATAAAGGAAGACCCTGATATATTTAAAGAGGAAATTGAGATAGATTTGGAGCTAAAGGGAAAAGATTTGACTTTTGAACTAATCAATGATCTGGAAAAATTAGCACCTTTCGGAAATTCAAATGAAAAACCTTGTGTAGCATTGAAAAATGTTTGTATAAAAAATATTCGCTATATGGGAAATGAAGGAAAGCATGTTAGATTTTATTGCTGTTTTGAAGATGGGATAAGTATTCAAAGTGTGCTTTTCAACAGGGCGGAAGAATTAAAGGATGAATTAATAGAGCAAAATACTGTAACACTTATAGGAAATCCTGACATTTCAGAGTGGAATGGCAACAAGAAAATACAATTTTTAGTTAATGAAATACAATAAATATGTTAATTATGTTAAAAAGCATCTATATTTATAAATGATTGTATATAAGTTAACTGTGGAGGAAAAGAATGATTCAAATAAAAAAACGAGACTTTATTATTATAATAATTATTGTAACACTTATAAGTAGTATGATTACTTATACAGGAATTACTTTTATACCAGGTAAAAAAATAATAAGTGAAGAAGCATATAATTCATATGAAACGATAATGCATAGATATGCTAAACTTGAATCACTTTATCAGACTTTAGATGAATATTATTATCAGAAATTAGATCAAGATGATTTAATAGAAGGAATGTGCTATGGACTATTTGAAGGAACGGGAGATCCATATACAAATTATATGTCAAAAGAACAATATGAAAATTTTAATATAAAGACAACCGGCAAGCTAGAAGGTATAGGGGTAAACTTAGGAGTTAGTACAGAAGGGTATATTATTGTTATTTCAACTATAAAAGGCAGCCCTGCGGAAGAAGCTGGTGTAAAGTCTGGAGATCTTATTTTATCAGTTGATAATGTAGAATACAAAGGTTCTCAGATTGATATGGCCATAGCAAATATGAGAGGTACAGCAGGGTCTAAAGTCGATGTAGCTTTTTTACGAGATGGTAAAAAAATAGAGTTTAATTTAGTACGAGCAAAAATAAAGTTACCGTCAGTATTTGCTGAAACTTTAGATGATAATATAGGATATATTTATATAAGTAGTTTTGAATCAGAAACCGATGAAGATTTTAAAAAAGAATTACATGGATTTGAGGTTAAGGGCGTAAAAGGATTAATCATTGATTTGAGAAATAATGGTGGTGGAATTGTTGAGAGTGGAACTGAAATAGCAGATCTCTTATTAGACGAAGGTGTTTTAGCTTATACAGAAGGTAAATCTGAAGAACGTTTATATATGAATACCACTGAGGGAAAGACTAATCTACCATATGTTCTTTTAATTAATGGAGGTACTGCTAGTACTTCTGAAATTTTGGCAGCTGGTATTAAAGACAATAAAGGAGGAAAAATAGTAGGAACAACCTCTTTTGGTAAGGGCATTATTCAATCAATGGCACAACTTAAGGATGGAGATGCTGTTAAAATTACTGTAGCTCAATACTTTTCTCCAAAAGGTAAAGTTATTCAAGAGGTTGGCGTTAAGCCAGATTATATAGTTGAGCTTTCAGAAAATGAGAATGAGGATCTTCAATTAAGCAAGGCTATCCAACTTCTTACTGACGAAAAATAGAACAACATGGATTAAGAATAAACCACGTAAGCAGGTGAATGCACAGACCTCTTGTAAGTTGAATTGTTAAATCTAACTTATGGGTGTTGCTTCACAAAGTTGAGCTTATGTGGTTTTTGTATTATAATGAAAAAAGAGTGGTTGTTTGTCAACTATGGGGGTTAGATAGAAATATCTGGCCCTCTGTTTTTTTATTTAGTTAACAAAATACGAGTAAAATTCTTTTTCTAAAATTTCTAAAAGACCTATATCCAAAGGATACGCGCTTAATTACTTTAATCTTGTTGTTAGTACCTTCAATAAATCCATTACTTAATTTGCATCCATTGTGTTTTCCAAATGAAGTACATATAGGTTCTTTACACTTTCTAATTGTTTTTATAACAGGGAGAAATTCAGGAATATTCCTTCCTTCCGCATTTTTCAGCCATTTCTCTAATAACTGTATTTGATGCTTCTGATTATCAAGAGATATTAGACATAGAAAGTCTTGATATAAAGAGTGAGCTTCTGCGAGTTCAGAACTTAAGGAAAGTATGAAATTAAGTAATTCAAAATCGCTAACAGGCCGTTTTAAAAAATAGGAATATCGACGTTTACTATCATTAATGTTAGTAAAATTTCTATTTAAAAGACGCCAGTTTTTCTTAATAAAATATGCCTGCTTCTTTGTAAGAGTTGAGCATATTCTTTTTCTGACAGAATTCATAGCAGTGTTAACAACCCTTTGGTAATGGAATTTATCAGCGACCATAGTTGCATTTGGGAAAAGTTTTTTCATAATCTGTCTGTAAGGTTCCCAGAGGTCTGAAATTATGTATTTAACCTGATTTCTTATCTTTCTTCAGAAGGAAGCAAAGTATTTGTAAACTGTGTTGAATTTACGGTCACCAAGAATTTCTAAAACCTGTTTTTTAATAGGATCAACAACGAGAAAAGCATATTTACCGTCAGTGGTAGTGGCTCTAAATTCATCAAAAGATATAATCTGAGGAAGATGCTTAGGACGCTTAATTTCTTTAACTTTTGTAAACTACGGTATACTGTAGAAGTTGAAACATTATGTTGTGCTGCAATATCCTTAAGAGAAGCAATGCTTCGTAAAGAGAAAGTAATACTTTGATGAACAGAAGTGGAGATAAAGCAGTGTTTATTTACACATTTGAGTTTTTCTGTGACATGAGCATTACAAGTATGGCAGTGAAAGCGCTTTTTTCTAATAGAGATGATAAGTGGTTGCTTACCATAAAAAAGATGCTTTAATTGAATTGTACGGTAATCATGCAGTTTGTAAAGTAATTGACCACAATGAGGACATACAATAAATGGAGTTGTAGATTTTAGAAAAATACGCTTTGCAGTAACCCCATTAGGTAGGATAGTGAAATCAGCAGAAAAATTATCATCGCAAATAAAATTATCCTCTTTTAAATCAAGTAAAAATCTAGTAATATTAATATCAGACATAGGTAAGACTCCTTTCGTGATTTGGTTTCGTCACTTTAATCATAAAACAGAGTTTCACCTATGTCTTCTTTTTTCTATCTAACCCCCACAGAAATTATACAACCAAAAGAGTTTATTAAGAAATTGGACAAAAAATTACTCGTTGGGGTGTTGTTTGTACATTGTAGTAAGTTATTTTTTGTTATAATATAATTATAAAAGAAGGTTCATTTAAAAGATAGTAATTTTTTACATGTGAAAAGAGGAATGATATGGAAGGTATTAAATCTATTCGTGATATCATTGATATGGACGCTCTGCAAAAAATGCAAGATAATTTTGCAGAGGCTGTAGGGATGGCTTTTATTGCCGTAGATTATAAGGGTACTCCTTTAATTGAGCACAGTGGCTTTTCAGAGTTTTGCGCAAAGGCTAGAGAAAATAAGGAGTTTAAAGAACTATGCTATCAATGTGATGCACATGGTGGATTACATGCGGCAATTACAGGAAAACCTCACATATATATATGCCATGCGGGGCTTATTGATTTTGCAGTTCCCCTTATACATGAGGGTAATTATTATGGAGCAATAATGGGTGGACAAATAAGTACAGTTTATGAAAATCTACAAACTGATTACAATTTGGAAAGAATTATTGAGAGAAGAAGTAAATGTGAGGATTATCCAGAACTGGTGGAAGACTATTCCAAGGTAAAGAGTATATCTTTTAACAGAATCGAGGCGGTTGTAACATTAATGTTTGAACATGTGCAGGCCTTGATGGAGCAAGGACACGTAAAACATTTACGGGAAGAGCTGGAAACGAAAAATGTGGAAATTCTTGAAGAGAAAAGTAGAAGACTTGAACGTGAAAAGGATTTAAGAATAAATGAAGAATTTGTTTCAGCAATTGCTTTAAGATCTGCAGCTCTCTTTTCAAATTTAAGTGTTATATCAAGATTAGCCTATATTGAAAAGGCTGTAAAAACTGAAAATTACATATACGTATTATCAGATATGCTGAGATATACAGTAGAAGGCAGAAATAGTCAAATAAGTACTTTGGGAGAGGAAGTTGCTTATATAGAAAATTATTTAAAATTACAGTCTATAAGTTTAGAAGAAAGGTTAAATTTTAACATTGATGTGGATGAGGAGTTTTTTAGTGCTCCATGCCCCTTTATGATTTTGCAACCAATAGTTGAAAATTCTATTAAATACGCAGTAGAGTCTAGGAAGGCAGGGGGAGAAATAACTATAACCTCTTTTGAAAAAGGTGATGGTTTAATTGTATCAATAAAAGATGATGGGCCCGGAATATCAAAAGAAATCATAGATAATATTATGAATGAGGACGAGATGGTGGAATCAGAAATTCATAGCTATGATTTATATAACATTAATAAAAGACTAGCAGGATTATTTGGAAAAAAATACAGGCTTACAATAAAGAACGTATCAGAGGGAGTAGGCACTGTTGTAAATCTTAAATTACCTACAAAGGGTAATTTAATGAAGTAAAATGAATATGGTCTGAAAACCTGGGGGGAGAATAATGTGTAAAGTGCTTTTGGTGGATAATGATAGAATTGAAAGGTATGTTATAAGAGAAGTTTTAAAAACAAATTTTAAAGACGTAGACTATATTTTCGAGGCAGAGAATGGTGAGGAAGCATTTAAGTTACTAAATGGAAGTTTAATTGATTTGGTGATATCAAATTTGTCAGACTCCGTAGTTAATTTAATGAAACTGGTGCAATTTACAAAACAAAGAAATCCCAAATCAGCAGTTATTTTAACAACAGCCAAAAGTGAAAGGGAAGTGGCACATGCAGTTCTTAAGCTAAAGGCTGATGGTTATTTGCTAAAGCCTTATAGTCCAAAATTATTATTATCTGTTGCAGAACCGTACATTATAAAGCAAAATGAGGAAGCCCATGATATAAAACATAAAAAAACTGAAGAAGCTTTAAAGCAACTACAAATAGGAATAAAAGAACATTTATATAAAAAGTGTATAGACTTAACTAAAGGGTATTTAAACGAAGTTTATGATGAAGACTATGATATTAACCAAAGATGTGAAATGGTTGTAGGGTATCTTCAAGGAATTATGAAAATCACAGAAGAATATAATTTAAGTATAACAGAAATGGTTAGGACTGTTACAAGAGAAGTAAGGCTCAAATTTGATAAATATGGTGTTAGATATAATGCATATGTATTAGTATGTGATATAATTACTCAATTGTTTGATGAAATAGATAAAGATTATTATTATATAGATGATGTAAATAAAATGTTAAACTATATAGATAGAAATATTAAAAGTAGAATTACCCTAGAGGATGCAGCAGAGCATATAAATATGAGCTCTTGCTACTTTAGTAAATTTTTTAAGAAAGCGACCAATCAGAAATTTATAACTTATGTTACAAATAGTAAGATAGAGTTAGCTAAAGAGTTATTACGCTATACTACGCTTCCCATATTAAATATAGCGTATGAATTATCTTATAACGAAACCAATTATTTTAGTAAGGCCTTTAAGAAGAAGGTGGGGTTGACACCGTCAGAGTATCGGGAACAATTTGTTTAGCATATTAAAGGTAAAAAAATAACACTGTAGTTTTTTACAAGGACTACGGTGTTTTTTTGTTGCTAAATATAGTTTGAATTTTCATATTTTTAAAAAAGAACAGTAAATTTTAATTCAAAATAACAAAAAAGTATATTACTATTTATTACTTGTCAAAAAAGAACTTGCTATAAATTCAGAAAATTTAACCAATATAATGCATCATACCATTAAGAAAATGCATCGTGTTTTAAAAATACATTTAATATAATGACGTATAAATAATCGATTGCTTAAAACCAAATGAGACAAGAAGGTCTATGATCAGCAATTAATTAGATTCAATAAACAATTGCAATAAGTAAGAAAGAAATTGAGTAGATCGACACTCTTCTTATGCAT
>DAMCXN010000022.1:16386-23105 GCA_032096995.1 Aminipila sp. | reverse complement strand
AGTAAGAAATCTAATATGGAGGTATTTTAGATGAAAGATGAACTGATGAGCAAGATTGTTGAAGAGGTGATGAAGAAGGTAGATACCAATGAGACTTCAGATCCTGGTGATTGTGCAACAGGTTGTTGTGGATTAACAGAATTTGTTGGAATTGCCGCAGGGCACACAATCGGTTTGGTTATTGCCAATGTGGACCATCAAATCCATGAAAAAATGGAGATTGATGCTAAGTATCGTTCTATAGGTATTGTAGGAGGAAGAACTGGTGCAGGCCCTCAAATATTTGCAGCTGATGAAGCAGTAAAGGCTACTAATAGTGATATCTTAAAAATTGAATTACCTAGAGATACTGAAGGTGGAGCAGGCCATGGTTCATTAATAATCTTTGGAGCTGAAGATGTATCAGATGTAAGAAGAGCCGTTGAAGTTTGCTTAAAAGATTTAGATAGAACTTTTGGTGATGTATATGGAACTCCAGCAGGACATCTTGAGTTTCAATATACAGCTAGAGCAAGTTTTGCTTTAAATAAGGCCTTTGGTGCACCAATTGGAAAATCATTTGGTATAACTGTAGGCGCTCCTGCAGCAATTGGAGTTGTTCTTGCTGATACAGCAGTAAAGGCTGCGACTGTAGATGTACTGGCATATTCCAGCCCTGGAAATGGAGGTACAAGTTTTACAAACGAAGTTATTTTAGCATTCTCAGGAGATTCTGGTGCTGTAAAACAAGCCATTATAGCTGCTAGAGATGTTGGAAAGCAGTTACTTGGAGCTTTAGATGGAAGTCCTATCAATTCTACAACAACGCCATATATCGTATAAGATAAGGAAGGAGCACGAGAATGAAAAGATCAAAACGATTTGAAGTATTGGCAAATAGACCTGTAAATCAAGATGGCTTTGTAACCGAATGGCCAGAAGTAGGTTTGATTGCAATGAACAGTCCTTTCGATCCAAAACCTAGTATTAAAATTCAGGATGGAAAGATTGTTGAGTTAGATGGAAAAGCTAGAGAAGATTTTGATATGCTTGATACTTTTATAGCTGACTATGCAATAAAGGTTGAAAATGCAGAAAAAGTAATGGCTATGGATTCATTGGAAATTGCAAGAAAGATGTGCGATATCAATGTACCAAGAAAAGAAATATTAGATTTAACATTATCAATGACTCCAGCAAAGATTGTTGAAGTTGTAGGTAAAATGAATGTTTTAGAAATGATGATGGCTGTTACAAAGATGAGAGCTAGATTAATTCCTAGTAACCAGTGTCATGTAACAAATGTAAAGGATTCATTTGTTCAGATAGCTGCAGATGCAGCAGAAGCTGCACTAAGAGGTTTGATGAACAAGAAACTACGGTTGGTGTAGCTAGACTTGCTCCTTTTAACGCAATGGGTATTTTCATTGGGGCGCAAGTTGGTAGACCTGGGATTCTTACTCAGTGTGCTGTAGAAGAAGCTACAGAGCTTATCATGGGTATGAGAGGGTTTACTACATATGCGGAAACAGTTTCAGTATATGGTACTGAACCAGTATTTATGGATGGTGATGATACACCTTACTCAAAGACATTTTTAGCTTCTAGTTATGCATCAAGAGGATTAAAAATGCGTTTTACATCTGGTACTGGATCAGAAGTACAGATGGGATATGCAGAAGGTAAGTCAATGCTTTACTTAGAGGCACGTTGCTTATATGTAACTAAAGGTGCAGGTGTTCAAGGTATCCAAAACGGTTCAGTAAGTTGTGTTGGAGTGCCTGGTGGAGTGCCAGGAGGCATTAGAGCGATTTTAGCTGAAAACCTAATTGCAATGGCACTTGATCTAGAATGTGCATCATCAAATGACCAAACATTCACTCATTCAGACTTAAGAAGATGTGCTCGATCATTAATGCAAATGGTTCCAGGAACTGACTTTATTTGTTCAGGTTATAGCTCTACTCCAAACTATGATAATATGTTTGCTGGATCAAACTGGGATGCAGAAGATTATGATGATTGGAATATTATCCAAAGGGATTTGAAGATAGATGGTGGACTACAACCAGTTGATGAAGAGGTGGTTGTAGCTGCAAGAAATAAAGCAGCAAGAGTAATGCAGGGACTATTTAGAGAACTTGGATTACCAGAAGTTACAGATGAAGAAGTTGAATGTGCTACATATGCACACGGAAGTAAGGACATGCCAGATAGAGATCAGGCAGCTGATATTAAGGCTATTGAAGAAATGATGGCTAAAAAGATTACAGGTGTAGATTTTGTAAAGGCATTAAATAGAGCTGGATTCCCAGATGTTGCTGATAGTATCTTTAAGATGCTTAAGCAGAGAGTTGCTGGAGATTATTTGCATACTTCTGCAATTCTTGATGATGATTTTCATGTTATAAGTGCTGTAAATTATCCTAACAACTATAATGGTCCGCAGACTGGATATCAGATTAGTGATGATAGATGGGAACAGATTAGTAATATTCGTAATGCTGTTAGTCCTGAAGATGTAAAGTAGGAGGTGGAAATATGGCACTTGACGAAAGAATGTTAAAGAACATAATTGAGGATGTTCTTAAAGAAATGACTATAGAATCAGTAGCACCACAGGAAAGTAAACCAGTGGTTTCAGAGCCTATAAAATCGGACGGTAAGCTTGTTCTTACTGAAAAAGGAGATGCTGAAAAAGGAACATTACCAAATGAGGTTGTTATTGGTGTAGCCGCAGCATTTGGAACATATCAGACTAAGACTATCACAGGTATTCCTCATGATAAGGTTCTTAGAGAAATTATTGCGGGTATTGAAGAGGAAGGCGTAAAGTACAGAGTAGTAAAAGTATATCGAACTTCGGATGTATCCTTTGTAGCTCATGATTCTGCAAAGATAAGCGGTTCAGGTATAGGAATTGGTATTCAGTCAAAAGGTACTACGGTTATTCATCAGAAAGATTTATTCCCTCTTGCAAATCTTGAACTTTTTTCACAGGCACCGCTTATAGATCTCGATACCTTTAGAAAAATAGGTAAGAATGCAGCTAAGTATGCTAAAGGTGAATCTCCTTCGCCAGTTCCTGTAAGAAATGATCAGATGGCAAGACCAAAATATCAAGCTATTGCTGCACTTCTTCATATAAAAGAAACAGAACATGTTGATATGAAGAAAAAGCCGCAAACACTTAAAGTAGAATTTAAATAGGAGGGCTAAAAATGAATCAGGAACTGTTGACAAAACAAATAGTTGAAGAGGTTATGAAAGCTATGACAGCTGGTACATCAACCAATAAAGAGCAACATTGCAATTCAGAAAAAATAACGGCTGATAATTATCCTTTAGGAGAAAAGATGTCAGAAAAAATATATACTCCTACAGGTAAAAAACTTTCAGAACTCAATATGCAACAAATTTTAGAAGGCAGTCTTACTGCAGAAGATATGAGAATTGCTCCGGATACTTTAGAATTGCAAGCTCAGGTAGCAGAGTCTGTAGGAAGGGATACTCTTGCAGAAAACCTTAGAAGAGCATCGGAGCTTATCGCTGTACCAGATGATAGACTTCTTGAAATATATAATGCTCTTAGACCATATCGCTCAACAAAAGAAGAGCTTTATGATATTGCAAATGAACTTGAAGGAACTTATGGTTGCACAATTAATGCCAAGTTAGTTAAAGAAGCTGCAGATGTTTATGAAAAGAGAGGACGACTTAGGGAAGATTAAATAATATTAGAAAAATGGAGGACCTTATGAAAATTATTGCGGGTATAGATATAGGAAATGCTACGACCGAAACTGCTATTGGAAAAATTGAGGATGGTAACGTTGATTTTCTTGCTAGTGGTATTGTTCCTACAACCGGAATAAAAGGAACCTCAGCTAATATTAGTGGAGTGTTTAAATCGCTATCAAATGCGTTAGAACAGGCGGGACTAAAAATAGAAGATTTAGATGAAATAAGAGTTAATGAAGCTGCTCCAGTTATTGGAGATGTGGCGATGGAAACCATTACAGAAACAATTATCACTGAATCTACTATGATTGGACATAACCCAGCTACACCAGGCGGTATTGGTGTAGGAACTGGAGAAACTGTTTTAATAACAGATTTAAGCAGTGCACCAGCAGATAAAGACTATGTAGTTGTGATTCCATCTTCTGTGGATTTTGAGAAAGCTGCAGAAGAAATAAATAAATTATCTGGTAATAAAAATATTACGGCTGCTATTGTGAAAAAAGACGACGGAGTCTTAATAAACAATAGATTAAACAAAAAAATACCTATTGTAGATGAGGTGGAACTTGTCGATAAAGTGCCCCTTGGAATGCTCTGTGCAGTTGAAGTCGCCGGCGTAGGCGGTGTGGTTGAAGTTTTATCAAATCCTTACGGAATAGCCACTATGTTTGGCTTAAATTCCGAGGAAACAAAACAAGTAGTACCCATTGCAAGAGCCCTAATAGGTAATAGATCCGCAGTTGTAATTAAAACTCCTCAGGGAGATATAAAAGAAAGAAAGATTCCAGCAGGAGCTATAGAAATCATAAGTTCAAAAAAAATTATTAAAGTAGATGTTGATGAAGGATCTGAAAAAATTATGGAAGCTGTAGGTGGACTAGAAGAGGTTGAAGATGTAAGAGGTGAACCTGGAACAAATGCCGGTGGAATGCTTGAAAGAGTTAGGCAAGTGATGTCAAAGTTGACAGCACAACATCCTCAATTCATAAAAATCAAAGACTTACTTGCAGTTGACACATATACGCCTCAAAAAGTCCAAGGTGGTTTAGCTAATGAATTTTCCCAAGAAAGTGCAGTTGGAATAGCAGCTATGGTTAAAGCCAATAAGCTTCAGATGGAAAAAATTGCAGTTGAACTTACGGATAAAATAAATGTACCTGTAAAGGTAGGGGGTGTTGAGGCTGACATGGCTATAAGAGGAGCTCTTACTACCCCAGGAACTAATAAACCACTTGCAATTCTAGATATGGGTGCAGGATCAACAGATGCATCTATTATTACACCAAGTGGGACGATAACATCCATACATTTAGCCGGTGCAGGAAATATGGTAACTATGTTAATTCAGTCTGAAATGGGATTGCAGGACTTTAATACTGCTGAGGATATAAAAAAATATCCTTTAGCAAAGGTAGAGAGCTTATTCCATATTAGGCATGAAAATGGAACCGTTGAGTTCTTTGAAAAACCGTTAGATGCCAAGACATTTGCAAAAGTAGTGATTTTAAAAGATGGAGAAATGATTCCGCTGGAAGGAGATCATTCTATTGAAAAAATAAAAATAATTAGAAAGGCTGCAAAGGAAAAGGTCTTTGTGACAAATGCAATTAGAGCTTTAAAGAAAGTAAGTCCTACTAATAATGTGAGAGATATACAATTTGTAGTTTTAGTTGGAGGTTCAGCCTTAGATTTTGAAATACCTCAACTTGTTACGGACTCACTTGCTCAATATAGAGTGGTGTCAGGAAGAGCAAATATAAGAGGTTGTGAAGGACCAAGAAATGCAGTAGCTACAGGCTTAGTACTGTCAGTAGCAGAGAAAGATGGTTAATTATGTTATTAAATAAAGAGTCGAAGCCGACAATTATTATTCATACAAATAAAGATTTTGGCGGTAAAAATATTCTAAAACAGATATGCTACGGCATTGAAGAAGAAGGAATACCTTATGAGGTAATAATGGTAGATGACTGCAGTAATCATATTAAAATGGCATATGAAGCTTGTCAAAAATCTAGGCTAGGGGTTGGAATAGGAATTTCAGAAGGATATGTAGCTTTGCATTATGAAAAGTTGCAAGAAGAGGAACCGTTATTTAATTTATCTACCCATGAAGATATAGAAAATATTAGAGCTATTGGAAAGAATAGTGCGAGATTAGTTAAAAGGTTACCCTTTAAGCTGTTTAATGAATAAGTATGCTGTAGGTTTGTATGAGGAGGTGAAGTAGTTATGCTAAAAAGCCTCGGTTTGATTGAAACAATTGGCCTTGCTACAGGTATAACAGCAGCCGATGCGGCTGTAAAATCTGCCAATGTTACATTAGTAGGTTATGAGTTGGCAAAGGGATCTGGTAGAACTGTAATTAAAGTTGAAGGTGATGTTGGTGCCGTAAAGGCTGCGGTGGAAGCAGCTATTGCTGCAGCACTAACAGTTGGAAGAATTGCAGGCTCAAAAATTATTGCTAGGCCATCAGAAGAACTTGAGTCAATGATAAGAAATGGTGATACGGTTGGATATAAGGTTGAGACAGAGTCTATTCCAGAAATTCCTACTGAGATTAGTATAAAGACTGAAATACCTGAAGAAGAGGTTCAGGTTATTCAGGAAAAAAAGGAAGATAAACTGGAAGATAAACTGGAAGAAACAACGAAAAAAGATTCCAAAGAGGAAGAAAAAAAAGAACCTAAAAAGGCTACTAGAAGAAGTAGCAAACCAAGAAATAATAAAAATTAATTAAGAGTTAAGTATAGGAGGATTTTATCATGAATGAAGCATTAGGAATGATTGAAACTAAAGGTTTAGTAGGTGCAATTGAGGCGGCAGACGCAATGACAAAATCTGCAAATGTTAAGCTAGTTGGATATGAAAAAATTGGATCGGGGTTAGTTACAGTTATGGTAAGAGGTGATGTTGGTGCCGTAAAAGCATCAGTTGATGCTGGAGCTTGTGCGGCTAGCAAAGTTGGTGAAATTGTATCTCAGCATGTTATTCCA
>DAMCXN010000022.1:2482-16376 GCA_032096995.1 Aminipila sp. | reverse complement strand
ATTCCAAGACCTCATACAGATGTTGAAAATCTTCTTCCAAAAGAGAAATAGGAGAAGATTATGAGTACCTTGAATATAACCAATGAAGAATTAATTAGACTAGTTACAAAGTTGGTGATCGAGGAACTCTCTACTAAGAGTGTAAATATTCCGATAGGGATATCTAATCGTCATATACATTTAGATAGACATGATATGGATATTCTTTTTGGAAAAAACTCTGAACTAACCGTAAAAAAGGATTTAAAACAACCAGGTCAATATGCTGCTGAAGAAGTAGTAAGTCTAAAGGGTCCTAAAGGTCAATTTGAAAAAGTTAGGGTTTTAGGACCTTTAAGAGATAAGACTCAAATAGAGATATCAATGAGTGATACTTATGTGTTGGGAGTAAAAGCCCCAGTAAGAGAGTCTGGAAATTTAAAGGACACTCCTGGAATAGAAATAATAGGTCCTAAGGGAAGAGTAGAGAAAAGCCAAGGAACTATTGTAGCTGAACGGCATATTCATATGCCACCTAAATTAGCAAAAATGCTTGGATTAAAAAACAGGGATTATGTTGATGTAGAGGTAGGAAATGAAAGAGGAGCCATATTGAAAAATGTACTTCTAAGAGTCTCAGATAAAGATGCACTAGAAATGCATATTGATATGGATGAAGCAAATGCCGTAAATGTTAGAAATAATGAAAATGTAAAAATAATTAGATAGGTGATTTTATGTCAAGAGAAAACTTGAAAACGATTATTAGTGAAGTTCTGATCTCATATATCACCGAAAGAGTTTTAGAAAGGATAGCCATGTATAATAAAAAAGCTTTAATAGTTTTTACTGGTTCACTTATGAATTTTGATGAAGCAATGGAAAATTTAAAAAGGCTTAGAGATGATGGCTTTTCATTTGAAGTAGTATTATCGGAAAGTGCAAAATCTATTTTAGATTTAGATAAAATTAATAATTTGTTGCAACCTATAGAAATTTACTCTAATGAAACTTATATTCCAGAACAACTGGCAAATAAGTTTGAAACGATTATTGTACCAACTATGACTATCAATACCGCCTCAAAAATAGCCAATTGTATGTTAGATACTCCAGCATCAAGAGTAATATTAACTGCTATGATGAGAGGAAAAAATGTAATTGTTGGTGTAGATGGTTGTTGTCCAGATAATAAAGAACGTGTTGCAAAGGGATATAAAATGACAGATATGTTAAAAGCTCAGTTAAGAGAAAATATGAAAAAGATGGCATCTTATGGAGCATATTTAACTACTCTTGAAAATTTATATGATAATACTAAGAAGAAGGTACTTGGTCAGGGACCGAAAGGTGAACCCTCTATGGAAAAAAAGGTTATCACTAGTGAGAATTCCGGATCTGTAGTGCTTTCTAAAAAAGTAATTGGAAATGCAGATATACTGTTAAATGCCAAGTGCAAGATAATTAAAATAAATAAGAACGCAATTGTAACCAAATTGGCAGAAGAAACAGCACAAATAAATAAGATACAGTTAATTAGAGAATAAATAGGTGGTTAATATGTATTTAGCAAAAGTAGTTGGAACAGTGGTTTCCACTCGTAAAGATGAGAATTTGGTAGGTAACAAGATGCTGCTTATTAAACAATTATCAGATACTATGGAGGCTAGTGGCAAAACTGAAATAGCAGTTGATACAGTAGGAGCGGGTACAGGAGAAATGGTGATTATTTCTAAAGGAAGTTCTGCAAAATTTGCTTTAGGGAATCCAAAGACACCTGTAGATGCAACTATTGTTGGAATTGTAGATTCTGTAGAAATAAATATATAGGATGTGATGTATTTGGCAAACTTATATACAAAAACAGGTGACAAAGGTCAAACTGGACTGGTAGGTGGCTCAAGAGTTTATAAAGATAGTCCTAAAGTGAACTGCTATGGAATTATTGATGAAGTAAATTCAATGTTGGGATTAGCATATTCATTTACACAATATCCTTACATAAAAGAATGTATACATACTATCCAAAAAAAATTATTTGTTCTTGGGGCTGAACTTGCTAGCGATGAAAAAGGACTTAAAATTCTTAAGGAGATAATTAATGAAGAGGATATAACTTTTTTAGAAGGTATTGTTGATAAATGTACTGGGCTAACAGGTAAACAAACTGAATTTGTAGTTCCCGGTGTAAATAGTGCTTCTGCATCAATGCATGTAGCAAGAACAATAATAAGAAGAAGTGAAAGAGCTATAATTTCGGCAGGGAGGCAAGAAGTAATTAGGGATGTTTTACTTAAATATGTTAATAGGTTATCTGATACTATATATGCCCTAGCCAGACTTGAAGAGACCTATAGCCAGGAAGAAGAACTTAAAAAGCAAGTTGAAGTTATTGCAAAAAAAATCATACAGGAAACTGGAGTTTTAGAAAAATTTAATGAAAGTAAACCATTCAATTTAGAAAATATAAAACTTATGGCTAATTATGCAGAGCAAAAAGCAAAAGAAATGAATGTACCAATGGTGTTTTCTGCAGTAGATAATGGGGGGAATTTAATACTTCTTCATAGGATGGAAAATTCCCCGCTTATAAGTGTTAAGGTTTCTACAAATAAAGCTTATACCGCAAATGCACTAAAAATGCCTACCAATGAATTAGCACAGTTGATAGTCCCAGGGGCAGAATTCTATGGACTTCAAAATCTTGAGGGTGGAAAGATTATTGCTTTTGGAGGTGGAATTCCATATAAGGTAGGGGAAAACGTTGTAGGTGCTATCGGTGTGAGCGGAGGAAGTGCAGAAGAAGATATGGAAATTGCACAATTTGCATTAAGTCAAGTTTTAGGAGGTCAGTAAAATGAATATAGACGTCAATATGGTAGAGGCATTGGTAAGAAAAGTAGTAGAGAGTGTGAATGAAGATGCCCCATCATTGAATAATGAAGATTATAGTTATGGTATATTTGAAAAGATGAATGATGCGGTAGAAGCTGCTGATGCTGCTCAAAAAAAATATTTAAGCTGTAGTATGTCAGATAGAGCAAAATATGTAAATGTTATACGAGATGTAGTTTTAAAGAAAGAAAATTTAAACTTAATATCTCAGATGACAATAGAAGAAACTGGCATGGGTACATATGAACATAAATTGATTAAAAATTCTTTAGCAGCGACTAAAAGTCCGGGAATTGAAGATTTAACTACAGAAGCAATGACTGGTGATGATGGGTTAACAATTGTAGAATATTCTCCATTTGGAGTAATTGGTGCAATAGCTCCTACTACCAACCCAACAGAAACTATTATTTGCAATTCTATAGGGATGCTTGCGGCTGGAAATGCTGTGGTATTTAGCCCTCACCCAAGAGCAAAGAATGTATCTCTTACATTAATAAAATTAATTAATAAAGGGTTAGAAGAAGCAGGAGCTCCTAAGAATTTAATAGTAACTGTCAAAGCACCTTCTATTGAAAATACAAATATTATGATGGAACATTCTAAGGTAAGAATGCTAGTTGCAACGGGAGGTCCTGGCATTGTAAAAACTGTTTTATCAAGTGGAAAGAAAGCTATAGGAGCAGGAGCAGGAAATCCACCTGTAGTTGTGGATGAGACTGCGGATATTGAAAAAGCGGCCTCAGATATTGTTTTAGGATGCAGCTTTGATAACAATCTCCCTTGTATAGCAGAAAAAGAAGTGTTAGCTGTTGATTCAGTTGCAGATTATTTGATTTTTAATATGAAAAAATCAGGTGCTTATGAAGTTAAAGATGCTTCTATAATAAAGAAATTAGAAGAGTTAGTTATTAATGAAAAAGGGGGACCTAAAACAACCTTTGTGGGGAAGAGCGCACAGTATATATTGTCAAAAGTAGGTATAGAAGTAAATTCTGATATAAAAGTTATAATTTTAGAAGCATCATTTGAGCATACATTTGTACAAACAGAATTAATGATGCCAATATTGCCAATAGTGCGTGTAAATGATGTTGACAAAGCTATAGAGCTGGCTATAGATGCTGAACATGGAAATAGGCATACAGCTATAATGCATTCGAGAAATGTAGATAAGCATACAAAAATGGCTAAATTAATTCAGACAACTATATTTGTAAAAAATGGGCCTTCTTATGCAGGTATAGGAGTAGGTGGTGAAGGTTATACAACATTTACTATTGCAGGTCCTACTGGAGAAGGGCTTACATCTGCAAAGTCTTTCGCTAGAAAAAGAAGATGCGTCCTTGTAGGAGGATTAGATGTAAGATAAATGCGAGGTGACAGCATGGAAAAAAGTTTAATAGCTTCAGTAGAGCAGGCTGGTGTTGTAGGAGCTGGAGGTGCTGGCTTTCCAAGTCATGTTAAATATAATGCAAAAGCTGAATATGTAATTATTAATGGCGCAGAATGTGAACCTTTACTTAGAGTTGATCAGCAGTTAATGGATCAAGAAGCCGAAAAGCTTCTTGATGCCTTACAACTGCTTGTGGAACATGTAGAGGCAAAGGAAGGTGTTATTGCACTAAAAAGAAAATATCATGATGCAGAGGCAGCATTGAATAAATTGATTAAAAATTATCCTAAATGTAGGCTTCATTTTTTAGATAATTTTTATCCGGCAGGAGATGAGCAGGTTGTTGTATATGAAGTTACAAAAAGGATAGTTCCGGAGGGTGGATTACCTTTAAATGTTGGAGTTATTGTTACGAATGTTGAAACTGCCATAAATGTATATGAGGCCTATAAAAATGAAAAGCCTGTAACTGACAAGTATATAACTGTAACTGGTGAGGTAGTAAATAAGATAACGGTTAATGTTCCGATTGGAATAACTGTTAGAGAAGCTATAGGTTTAGCAGGTGGAGCAACTATACAGGATTATGTAATTATTAATGGAGGACCAATGATGGGGAAATTAATTTCCCTAGATGATGTAATTACAAAAACTGTAAAAGGTCTTATAGTTTTACCTAAAAATCATTCTTTGATTAAAAGCCTAACTAAAGATGTTTCAAATATGATGCGAGAAGCTAAGACTGCATGTATGCATTGTAGTTTATGTTCAGAAGTATGCCCAAGAGGTCTATTAGGCCATAGGATAGAATCACATAAACTTATACGGATAGCCAGTTATGGAAAAGTTTGTGATAGCAATTCCACCCCAGTAAATGCTTTTCTTTGCTGTGGGTGCAGACTTTGTGAATATGCCTGTGTACAAGATTTACAGCCTTGGAAAATAAATAATATTTTAAAAGGTGAGCTTGGTAAGGCAGGAATAAAGAATACTCTAAATAACAAACCAGAAAAAGCAGTAATCTTTAGGGAATATAAAAAATTCCCAGTAAATAAACTGATTTCGAAATTGGGGCTTATTAAATATGATAAGCCAGCCCCTATGATTTTTTCAGAAAAAGCTTTTAGAAATGTATTAATTCCTTTAAAACAGCATGTAGGAGCAAATACAAATCCTATTGTAGAAAAAGATGATTTTGTAAATAAAGGGGACTTGATAGCAAAAATTTCTGATGGAAAGTTAGGGAGCAATATTCATGCTAGTATTTCAGGAACTGTTAAGTCTGTAACAAATGATTATATTAGGATACAAGGATAACAAGATTATAGTTAAAAAGAAAGGAACAGCTTATGGAAAATTTACAATGGTTACTAGTAATAGCGGCTTTTGGTGGTGGTGTAATAGGTGCGTATATTGGAGCGCTTCCAGCATTTATATTGACTGGTATTGTAGCTATAGCAGGAGGAACGGCAGCTATGGCAGGTGCACCTGATTTAACTGTTGGATATATAGCTTTTGGTGCATACTTAGGTCCACATGTAGCTTTTGCAGGTGGTGTTGCAGCTGCTGGTTATGCACATAAAAAGAATAAACTAGACAGTGGCATGGATATATTATCTTCTTTATATGGAACAGGAGATCCTATGACACTTGTTGTAGGTGGTATATTTGGGCTTTTAGGTATGATAATTTTTCAGTTACTAGCAGCAATTAATCTTCCATCAGATTTACCTGGTACTACAGTTGTAATTCTTGCAATTATTACTAGATTTATGTTTGGAAAGACTGGTCTTTTAGGAAAATATGAATGTGATGGAAAAAGAGATTACATAACAGGAGGAAATGGTTTTCTTTGTAATGCTATTTTAGGATTAGGTTTAGGAGCGGCTATAGGTTTTGTAGCAAGTCAAATGATGGCAGTTGGTGTAGATGATTCACTAATTAGTGCTTTTCCGGTAGTGTGCTTTGGGATTGCAGCGACATCATTGATTTTTACCCAGACGGGTTTTGCATGTCCGGCAACTCATCATATAGCATATCCAGCTGCTTGTGCTGCTGTGTGGTCAGGAAATCCTATCATGGGAGTTATATTTGGGATATTAGGAGCTATAATTGGTGATTTTGTAGCCAAAACCTTTAATTGCCATTGTGATACTCACATAGATCCTCCAGCAACAACAATTATGATTTTATTATTCTTTATTACAATATTATTTACCTAAATTTAATTAGTGAAAGTAGAGGTAGCCCATGGGAAAATCAATAGGGTTAGTAGAATTAAAGAGCATTCCTGTAGGTATGGAAACAGCAGATGAGATGCTTAAAGCTGCTAGTGTTGAATTGCTTTTAGCAACACCAATATGCCCAGGAAAGTATATAACTATTGTATCAGGAAATGTAGGTGCAGTAAAAAGTTCGGTAAAAGCAGGTATTGCAAAGGCGGATACTTTCTTAGTAGGAAGTCATATTATAAATAATGTACATGATTCTTTACCATCTGCAATTTCAGGAACAGCTGAAATTGATAATGTGTCTGCTTTAGGAATTATTGAGACTATATCAGCACTGACAGCTGTTACAGCTGGAGATATTGCTGCAAAGGCTTCTAATGTTCGACTAATAGAAATAAGAATTGCAAGAGGTCTTGGTGGGAAAGGGTTCTTAATTTTTACTGGAGAAATTTCTTCAGTAAAAGCAGCTATGAATTCTTGTTGTAATGAATTAAAGGAAACTGGTGAGATTACAAGTTATAGTGTGATTTCTTCACCACATAGAGACTTTATTAATCATTTATAGATTCTGGATTGAAAAATATATTATCGATACTTTGTGATAAGATGGACTTTGCTAGGACAATTATTACGAGGAGTTAAAAGTAAATAAAAAAAGATAGGAAACCTTATGGGTACCTATCTTTTTTTGCAATTACGTTTTATCTTACAATTAATAATAATGTATATAATATATAAAATAAAAGGAGAAGACCTCCCTCAATCTTATTTAAAGTTCTATGAGTCCAGAAAAATATCATAGTAAGGATAGTAACTATAAGCAAAATGCTCATATCAAGTATAGATATAGGACTTATGTTTATTGGATGAATACTACAAGAACTTCCCAATACAAATAATATATTAAATAAGTTCGAACCAAGTACATTACCAATTGCTATATCACTTTCTCCTTTTAGAGCAGCCATTATACTGGTTATTAATTCTGGAAGTGATGTACCTATAGCTACAATAGTAAGCCCGATGATATTTTGACTTACACCTAAAGATGTAGCAATATAGCTAGCGGAAGTAACAACTAATTTACCTCCTAGAACAACTCCAATTATTCCTATGGTTATTTTAAAAATAGCTGGCAAAATTGGTACTGACTTTTTTGATTTTCTATTGTCAGTATGTGAATGAAATAGCCCTTTTTTTGCTTCTGGAATTGTTATGATTAATAAGTATATAACAAAAAATATCAGAAGTATAATTCCGTCTGCACGAGAAAAATAATTATTGACACTTCCAACAAATAAAAAATCTAAAGATAAAAGTAGCATGACAATAGTTATTATAGTATTTAAAGGGAAATCCCTTTTTAATAGGTGAGGTTCGATGCGGATTGGTTTAATCATTGAGCAAACTCCTAGTACTACAAGAGTATTAAACATATTAGAACCAATAACATTACCTGTAGCTATATCATTTTGACCTGCTAATGCAGCGGTAATACTAACAGCAGCTTCAGGAGCACTTGTACCCATAGCAACAATAGTAAGGCCTATTATAAATGAAGGAACTTTAAAGCGCTCAGCTAAACCAACGCTGCCATCAACAAAAACATCTGCACATTTAACTAATAAAATAAAACCTAAAACAAGTAAAATATAATACATTTAAATCGCCTTTCTATAAAATCATATTAGAAAATTTTAACATAGTTATTTGCGATTTGCAATTGACGTAATGTAAATTTCTTGTTAATCTTAATGTAGTAAATTTTCGTTGACGTTTTATAAAACTAAATGTTATAATCATACTGTAAAGTGTTAAAGTGTTCGAAAGGAGCAGTATTATGGCATATGAATCAAAATTTAAACGTGAAGATATTGATGAGTTGTTTAAAGCTATCCTGACATTGCAGGATGAAGAAGATTGTTACAGATTTTTTGAGGATATTTGTACTATCAATGAAATTCATGCTATTGCACAGAGATTGCAGGTAGCAAAATTACTATCAGAAAAGAGAACTTATAGTGAGATTGAAGAAGCAACTAAAGCGAGTACTGCTACTATTAGTAGGATTAACAAATGTTTAGTTTACGGAGCGGAAGGCTATCAAAGAGTATTAGCTAGACTAGAAGAACAAAAGTAATTTTTTATAGAACATATGAAATATAAATACAGTAATATAAAAGAACAATATTTAATGTTAATGATGCACCATGTATATTTTACGATATATGTGGTGCTTATTTTATCTACTAAAGAATGTTTACAATATTTTTTAGCAGATAAAATAAATATGAAATTTGCTATTATAATATAGGAGAAATTAAGAATGAATTTATATGTGTATAAAGGAAAAGAGCATAAAGGACTATTTGGGGAAGCTTTAGTAAAAAAGGCCTTGGAACATTATACTGATAGGAAATATAAAAATCCTATAATAAAAAGAGAAGAGCATGGAAAACCATTTTTTATAGATATACCAGTTTACTTTTCCATCAGTCATTCAGGAGATATTTGGGTGTGTTTAATGGCAGATTTCAATGTAGGTATAGATATACAGATTTCTAAAAATTTAAATTACAATAAGCTTTCCGAACGGTTTTTTCATGAATATGAAATAGAATATATTAAGCAATTTGGAGAAGAAGCTTTTTTTGAAATATGGACGAGAAAAGAAGCTTTAGTAAAATATACAGGGAAAGGGTTTGCTAATCAGAATTTTTCTAGTTTCTCTGTTGTAAATAAGAAAAATCAAGAATATCTTTTTAAAAATATATTAGACGATGTATTTTTTGAAAATATAGATTTGCCATTGAAAAATGAGACAAAACAAGAGAAAATATATATATCTATGTGTGTTAAGAATAGAGAACCTTTAATTATAAAAGAGATTTAGAAAGTGAGGAATAAAATGATTAGATTAACTTTTTTATTGGAGAACAAAACAGACACGTCTAAATGTAAGGCGGAACATGGTTTATCAGTTTATATAGAAACTTTAGATAAAAAAATATTATTTGATACAGGAGCATCAGATTTATTTATTGAGAATACTAAAAATCTTAAAGTAGATTTAAAAGATGTAGAAGACGTTGTTATAAGTCATGGACATTATGATCATACTGGTGGAGTTCCTGCCTTTTGTGAGATAAATGATAATGCTTCTATTTATATTCACAAGGAAGCCTTTGAAGAAATGTATGGAACTGAAGATGGCGTATTAGATGAAGAACCATGCAGCATATTATGGGATGATAAAACAAAAGAAAATATAATTAAAAGAGTTGTATTTACTGATGGAGTACATAAAATTTCAGAAGATATAATTATATCTGGGACAATTCTTGATGTAGAAGGGGTAGAGCCTACAGAAACATTTTATATTAAAAAGGTTTCTACAAAAGGCGACGTTGAATTTGTAAAAGATGAAATGAAGCATGAACAATTTTTAGCAATTAGAGATAGAAATGAAGATGGTACTAGTAAAGGGATTTATGTTTTTTCAGGCTGTAGCCATAAAGGAGTTATTCCAGTTTTGAGATATGTAAAAGAATTATTTCCTGGGGAAAAATTGCTAGGATTAATTGCAGGTATGCATTTGTATAGTGCGGATAAAGAGACTAGAGATAAAGTAATAAATGAGATTCTAAAAGAAAATATAGAAATGGTTATGCCTGTGCACTGTACAGGTATAAAGGCTATCTGTGAATTGAAAACAATAATGGGTGAAAAATGCATAGTAGCCACAGCTGGAGCTAAATATGAATTATAATTCGAAGCTAGAATTTGAAATTGATGAAAATAAAACTAAAAAGGTTCGTAAAAATTGTAAAGATGTAGCTTTAACTTACTTAGAGCATAGAGATAGAACATGTAATGAAATGCAGCTCTATTTGCAAAGAAAGGAATATTCTATCGAAGAGATAAAAGAGACAATAGAATATTTAGTAGATATGGGATATTTATGTGATGAAACCTATGTTAAAAAATATATAGACTATTCTATATCAAAATCAAAAGGCTTTTTTAAAATAAAGATTGAACTTATTAAAAAAGGAATAAATGAAGATTTAATAAATGTGCTTTTAGAGGAATCTGAATACCTTGATATAGAAAACGAAAAACGGAGAGCTATGTCTGAAGCATTAAAAATGCTAAAGAATTTTGAAAAAAGCAGTTATTACATTAATAACAGTGATGAGCATTTTGATGCAGAAAAATATAAAGAAATACAAAAGCTCAAAGCTAAAATTGGTAGAAGACTTAATAGTTTAGGCTATTCAAACCAAATAGTCTTTTCTACGCTTAGTAAGCTTTTTAAATCTGATGAGGAATTTTTATAGTGAAGAATTGTCTGGTCAATCATCAATGCTTCAAGAAGAAATAAATAAATTCACAGTAAAACAAAAATAACAATTAGACAGGGATTTTTTTGTGAAATAACACAATAATAACTTGACATTAATATACTTCATGTATACAATAAAAAAGGATATGCGATTTGTTTTGCATATCCTTTTGTTAATTAAATATACCGAAGCAATGATGGAACCAGTAGAACTGTGTAATATCCTTACAGAGAGACATATAAATGATGAGAGTATGTTGGTGAAGCAGATTTCGAATATCACTCCGGAGCTTTATCACAATATAAGAGGCAAGGCGATAAATTCTATATCTTAGAAATTTATTATTTTGCAAGTAGGGTGGTACCGCGGTTATGAATAATCGTCCCTAATTCACTTTAGTGAATTAGGGATTTTATTATATAATTAAAAAATTTCTTTAATTTTGTTTGTTATATAAAAAAGAGAGTACAAAGTGGCAAAGCCACATTTATTAGAAAGGAAAGGCAAAAGAATGTTTCAAAATTTATCTGAAAAACCTATTGCAGAATTGCAGATGGAACAAGCTAAAGCTTGGAAAGAAGAAAAATTACTAGAAAAGTGTGTAACAACTAGAGAAGGAATGCCTTCATTTATATTTTACGAAGGACCTCCAACAGCTAATGGTAGACCTGGTATTCACCATGTTATAGCTAGAACTTTAAAAGATTCAGTTTGTCGTTATAAGACTATGCAGGGTTATGCTGTAAAGAGAAAAGCTGGATGGGATACTCATGGACTTCCTGTAGAAATTGAAGTTGAAAAACAACTAAATATGTCAGGTAAGCAGGATATCGAAAAATACGGTATAAAAGAATTTAATGAAAAATGTAGAGAATCTGTATTTACTTATGAAGGTATGTGGAGACAGATGACTGAAAGAATGGGTTATCTAATTGACTTGGACAATCCTTATATAACATTGGATAATAATTTCATAGAATCTGGCTGGTGGATTTTAAAAGAGTTCTTTAAGGCTGGAATGATTTATGAAGGGCATAAAATTTTACCTTACTGTCCTCGTTGTGGAACTGGTTTAGCATCTCATGAAGTTGCTCAAGGTTATAAAGAGGTTAAGACACAGACAATAACAGCTAAGTTTAAAAGAAAAGATGCAGATGAATATTTCTTAGCATGGACAACTACACCTTGGACTCTTGCTTCAAATGTAGCTCTTACTGTAGGACCTGATGTTGATTATATTAAGGTAAAGATGCATGATGACCTAGAAGCAGAGGCAGGAAAGGTATTTTATGTAGCAAAGAACCTTGTTAATAAAGTTCTTGGCACTGAAAAGTACGATGTAATAGAAGAAATGAAGGGTAAGGATCTTGAATACATTGAGTATGAACAGCTTATGCCGTTTATTACTCCAGACAAGAAAGCTTTCTTTGTAACTTGTGCAGACTATGTAACAATAGAAGATGGTACTGGTATTGTTCACACTGCACCAGCATTTGGTGAAGATGACTATCAGACTGGAAGAAGATATAACTTACCTGTTGTAAATCCTGTTGATGAACAGGGTAAGTACATTGATACACCATGGGCAGGACGTTTTGTTATGGAAGATGGTCTTGACATTGAAATCATAAAATGGCTTGCTGCTGAGGATAAGATTTACGCAAAGGAAAAGATGGATCATAACTACCCTCATTGCTGGAGATGTAGTACACCACTTATATATTATGCAAAGCCAAGCTGGTACATTGAAATGACAAAATTAAAAGATCAGCTTGTAGAAAACAATAAAACTGTTAACTGGTTCCCAGATTTCGTAGGAGAAAAGAGATTTGGAAACTGGCTTGAAAATGTAAATGACTGGGCTATTTCAAGAAACAGATATTGGGGTACACCAATTCCAATTTGGAGATGTGAGTGCGGACATTTAGAATGCATTGGAAGCAGAGCAGAATTAGCAGAAAAAGCTATTGAAGACATCACAGAGGATGTTGAATTACACAGACCTTATGTTGATGATATTCATATTAAGTGTCCTCATTGTGGAAAGACAATGGCAAGAATCCCAGAAGTTATGGACTGCTGGTTTGATTCAGGCTCAATGCCGTTTGCACAGCAACATTATCCTTTTGAAAATAAAGAAAAGTTTGACGAAGAGTTATTCCCAGCAGACTTTATTTGCGAAGGTATTGACCAGACAAGAGGATGGTTCTATTCTTTACTTGCTATTTCAACATTTATAAAGGGTAAGGCTCCATATAAGAACGTACTTGTAAATGACCTTATTCTTGATAAAGAAGGCAAGAAGATGAGTAAGTCAAAGGGTAATACGGTTGATCCTTTTGCTTTATTTGATAAATATGGAGCTGACGCTACTAGATGGTATTTACTATATGTATCACCAGCATGGTCACCTACAAAATTTGATGAAGATGGATTAATTGAAATCGTAAGTAAGTTCTTTGGAACTCTTAAGAATGTATATAATTTCTTCGTATTATATTCAAATCAGGATGAAATCAATACAGATAAGCTTGATGTACCATATGAAGAAAGGCCAGAACTTGATAGATGGATTTTATCAAAATATAATCAGCTTATTTTAGATGTTACTGAAGAGATGAACAAATACGATCACATGAAGACTGTAAGAAAAATTCAGGAATTCGTAACAGAAGACTTATCAAACTGGTATATCAGACGTGCTAGAAGAAGATTCTGGGGTGAAGAACTGACTGCTGATAAGAAGAGTGTTTATGCTACAACTTATGAAGTATTAGTAGGAATTTCTCAGCTTATTGCACCATTTGCACCATTTATTGCAGATGAAATGTATACTAATCTTACAGGAAATGAATCTGTACACATTTCGTTCTTCCCTAAAGCAAATGAAGCTTTGGTTGATAAGAATGTTGAAGAAAGAATGGATCTTGTTAGGACATTGGTAGGACTTGGAAGAGGAACTAGAGAAAAGGAAAGAATTAAAGTTAGACAACCACTTTCAGAAATTCTTGTAGATGGTAAGTATGAAGCGCTTATTGGAGATCTTA
>DAMCXN010000022.1:1126-2472 GCA_032096995.1 Aminipila sp. | reverse complement strand
ACTCCTCTAATTATGGAAGAATTAAATGTTAAGAATGTTGTTTTTGAAACTAAGCTTGATAAGTTCATGGATTACAGCTTAAAGCCAAACTTTAAGGTTGCAGGACCTATCTTAGGAAAGAATATCAAGGCATTTGGAGGCGCTTTAGCCAAAGTTGACCCAGCTGAAATAGTAAATAAGCTTGAAACTGAAAACCAAGCTGTTATTGACCTAAACGGTGAAGACTTTACTATTAACAAGGAACTAGTTGAAATCAAAATCAACGCTAAGGAAGGCTTTGCGGTAGCTATGGAGGATAATGTATTTACTATTCTTGATACTACTATTAATCAAGAATTAGTTGATGAAGGTCTAGCTAGAGAGCTTATTTCAAAGATTCAGCAGCTTAGAAAACAAAATGACTTTGAAATGATGGATAATATTAAAATTTATGTTAAGGCTGATGATGAAGTCAAAAAAGCTATAGATGCTCATAAAGAATATATTTTAAAAGAAACTCTTGCAGTGGAACTAATTGAAAAAGAAGTTTCTGATGAATATGATTTAAATGGTCATAAGACAGGCATTGATGTAGAAAAAATTTAAACGTAGAAATTCATTTAATGAAATAAGAATAATGGATAACAATTAAAAATTGTTGTCCATTATTTTTTGTTTCTTCAATTTGACATTTTAATAGTATCATAGTAAGATTTTGATACTATATAATTAAAATAATAATAATAAAAAATAGATAGTTAAATAGATTATAGAAAAGGATAGAAATGGATAATATTAATTTAAAAGATTTGACGATAAAAGAGCTAGAAACATTCTTTGAAAAAATAGGTGAGAAAAGATTTAGAGCGAAGCAAGTTTTCCAGTGGTTATATAGAGGTGTAAGCAATTTTGAAGAAATGACAAATTTATCTAAAGAATTAAGGGAAAAATTGCATACCTACGCAGAAATAGGGAACCTTAAAATTATACAAGTACAAAGTTCAAAAACAGATGGAACAAAAAAGTATTTATTTGGTCTTAAAGATGGAAATAGCATAGAAAGTGTTTTTATGAAGTATAAGCACGGCAATTCAATATGTATATCCTCTCAGGCCGGGTGTCGTATGGGTTGTAAATTTTGCGCGTCTACTGTAGGAGGACTTTGTAGAAATTTGACTGCTGGTGAAATTATTGATCAAATACTTTCTGTTGAAAGAGATACAAGAGAAAAGATTAGTAATATTGTTATCATGGGTACAGGAGAACCTTTTGATAATTATGAAAATCTTTCAAAATTTATTCATTTAGTAAATAGTAAAGATGGTTTAAATATTGGGATGAGAAGTATAACTGTATCTACTTGTGGT
>DAMCXN010000022.1:0-1116 GCA_032096995.1 Aminipila sp. | reverse complement strand
CCTAAGATTAAACAATTTGCTAATGATTTTCCGCAAGTTAATCTTGCAATATCTCTTCATGCACCTAATGACGAAATAAGAAGTAAGACTATGCCTATTAATAAAAAATACAATATAGAAGAATTATTAAAGGCATGTAAATTCTATGTTAATGATACTGGACGGAGAATAACATTTGAATATGCATTAGTATCAGGTATTAACGATCAAGACATTCATGCAGAGGAATTAGCCTATAGATTGAAGGGAATGTTATGCCATGTGAACTTGATACCTTTAAATAGTGTAATTGAAAGTGAACTTAGTGGAGCATCTAGAGAGCATGCTTTGAAATTTAAAGATAGGTTAGAAAAGTTAGGTATTACTACTACTGTTAGAAGAGAGCTAGGAAGCGATATTGATGCAGCTTGTGGACAATTAAGAATGAAAAATTATGAAAATTTGGAAAATTAGGCTAGGTTTAGTCTTATTTATCTTGATAAGCTATAATCAATGGTGTATAATATGTGTACACAAGCTAGTGGATAGCAAGTTAACGGGATGCAAATATTGCATAGCTCAAAGAGGAGGCGGTTACAATGGTTAAGTTATTAATCGGTAAGAAGGGTTCAGGTAAAACTAAAATCATGCTAGATATGGCCAATGAAGTGGTCGAAGATAGCAAGGGCAGTGTTATATTTATTAATAAAAACCAGAGACTTATGTGTGATTTGAAACATTGTATTAGAGTTGTATGCATGGATGAGTTTAAGCATATAACCAATAGTGATGAATACATAGGGTTTATCTATGGAATCATTAGCTCAGACCATGATATTGAGACTGTATTTATTGATAGCATCTTAAAGCATGCAGACATTCATGAAGATAATATTCCTGAATTTCTGGATAGGCTTAAAAAGATTTCAAACAGATATGATATTGAATTTATTGTAAGCTTGAGCTCCGAAAAAGAGGACTTAACCAATATTAACTTTACAGAATTTGAGGTATTGAATTAGGATACTGGTAAAGTAAAATTGCTTGAATAAGCGGCGGTGAATAATTCACCGCCTTTTTTGTTTTAGGCTTTAAGCCTGTTGAGCTCGCAAAGCGTGCGAAACAATAAACCACCCG
>DAMCXN010000021.1:38100-43188 GCA_032096995.1 Aminipila sp. | reverse complement strand
TGCGAAGTGGAAAATCCACTTCGCAATAAAGTCTAACTTTTAGGGGTCACATCAAAATTCATGCTAAATGTAGCTCTTTTTTACTTATTTATTCAATAATTTATTACTATTTTTCCTCTTCTCTTCTTCTCATAAATACTCCCAACGCTAATAGTGCCGCTCCAATGCCAAAGAATCCTGCCATTCCTGACCCTCCAGTCTTAGGAAGTTCTGCCAAAGGAACATCTTCATCTAGGATTTCTTCCCCATTATTTTCAATAGGTGTTTCATTTAAAGGCACTTGTTCATCTTCAATGATAACAGGGTTTTCTACAAGAGGTACAGGCTCCTCTGGAATATCTGTAGTAGGTGGTGTACTTGGTTTATTTGGTTTATGGCTACCGCCTCCTCCACCACTACTAGGTTTTGAACTGACGTCCTTGCTATATATAATTGTTATTTCATTGCTACCTGCATTATATGTTACAGACATGTCATCATCTGAAGTTTGGCGAGCGAAGCCTGATTTTAATATTTCTTTTGAAGTAAATACTTTATCTTCCTTATTCCATGCCCCAAATTCATCATTGCCAAATTTAGCAATTACAGTTTCAACCTCCTCAGTAATTTTATCTGTATATGAATCGTGTGTTTTATATACATGATTTACTTTCATGGTTATATTTTCACTTGCATCATAATCATATACATAATTAATTACTATTAGATTTGGATCGTCTGCATCTGCTAGTTCCAAATATTTTATAGTGCAATCTTTTGGATCAGCATCCTTAAAAGCATATATCAGTTCATTTTCATCTTCACCAAATATAGTTTTCTTTTCAGCTGTAAAACTATTACCTACCCATGCTTTTTCATTTTTACCAGTAAATACTTCTTCATACGTTCCTGCCAGTACTCCCGGTAAAACTTCTATTGCGCTATCTGTAGTTTCTGCTTCTAATGCAGAATCAGCAATTAACCCGCTTGTGTCATGTTTATAATAATTATGAATAACCTTTACCACTGTACCAACTCTTGAATCTTTATGTTGAGTATAGTAAAAATTAATTTCATTTTCAGTTCCAGACTGTAAAGTCATAGTATATCCATCAGTTAAATCTGATGTTGCTCTTGCCTTATCTAATGTATATGTTGCATTTCCGGCATCATCACTCTTCAAATTTGGCACACCAGTTATTGTCTTTGTTGCATAACTGTCTCCTGTAGAAGATACTATTTCATCAAGGGCATATTCTTTATCATTACTGTCATTCCAATCTATAACTCTGTAATAGTGATTTACTTTCCATGAAGCTGCTTCACTGTTATCTGTTGTCTTTGTATAGTAATAATCTACTATAACCGCAGCATTTGAAACAGTTAGTGCTATATCATTCTTTGAATCTTCAACATATTTATCTGTACCTGATACTGTAACATTGCTATAATCATATCCAGATTTATTTGCTACTACTTTTACATCTTCCCCAATATAAGGTTGTGGCATTGTTACTGTGTTTTCTTCTGTAATTACAGAAGTTTCCCCAACTTTATTTATAATACTATGACTATAATGATGATTTACAGTTACTGATGTCTTTGGTAATTCTGTAATACGAATATACTTATATTCTAAAGCATTTGCGCCTTCTCCATCTGCTAGAATGATATCTGTTCCTGGGTTTGCCGAATCGGCTGTATATTCTATACCATCGTAGTTTGGAGCTAAATCAACAGTATATTTTTCACCTACATATATCTCTTCTGGAAGTTCTTTGCCTTCATTAACAGTAAAGCTTTCCACTTCAGCAATAGTAGCAGTACCTTCGTCATAATATCCTGCAACTCCCTTAACAACAGTCATTGCTTTTTCAATATATTTATGAACAACCGTAAAAGTAGCTGCTTTTAAGTCACTATCTTCTCTTTCATATACAACTTCAATTGTCTTGTTTGTGCCTGGAGTAAGAGTAATATTTTCTGGAACATCACCTTCTATTTTGTAAGTTTTTCCATCTAATTCTTCATGAGTTGTGATATCAAATATATCTCCCGCCTGACCTAAATATTTGTCAGTTGCCTCATCTACTATGCCTTTATGGTCCGCAACAAGCTTTGTAACAATCTTACCTTCTTCTACAGTTTTAAGCTTTGTTATATAAGTGTGGTGAACTTCTATATCCGCCTCAGGTCTTGAATCTGTTTTAAGGTCGTAATATAATTCTATTACATTGTCTTCTTCTCCTAAAACAATCTCCCCATCTTTTGTAGAATCTTCCTCATTAAAATTATATGTTTTTCCTTCAAATTCACCGTTCTTAGCCGCCGTATACTCAAAACCTACATATAGTTTTTGTTCTTCGTCATCAATAGTTATATTATCAATTATTTCGCTCTTAATTCCAGATTCTGTAACAGTTCTCACATTGATAGTTATCTCTCCTGTTTCCTCATCTTCTATCTCTTCATAAACTGTATCAAAAGACCTATATATATGATTTACCGTTACGTTTGTTGCTTTAGGTTCTATCATCTGGTGATACGATAAATTTACTTCTAATGTTCCAGAGCCTAATTCGTAAGTTTTAATCTTATCTTCGTTATCACTATCTGAATTATAGTCAATATCATTGTAAGTCAATACTTCTCTTGGGGTAAAATACTCACCTACATAATAATCGCTATACTCTTCTATCTCTGTAACAGGAGTTTGAGGTACAATTGTTTCTAACTTTCCATCTACAATTTTCTTCTCTGTTAGATAATAATTATGCTTTACCTTTACTTTTGCTGTTTTCAATGTAGATTTATCAGCATTCTTCACAAAAGTGATATTTATTATATTTTGTTCTTCTTCAAGCTCTAATGCAACTTGATTTTTATCCACATCATAGTTGCCATTATCTGTCTTTTCAAAGAAATAACCATCTTCTACATCTTCTATTGTAGATGTTACAAATGTAGAATGTGCTTTTACATTTGTATTGTTTTCATATTCCTGAGGTTCTGTTTGTAAGAATACTTCTTCATATCTTCCCGTCTCTTCATTGATCTCCCAGTGACCTGTTTTATATATTCTATTTACTGTTATTGATGTTGTTTTTCTTAAATCTTGAAGTCCATCGTAATATAAATTAATGGTGTTCTGGCCATTTTTAAGAGAGCTTATTCTTTGTGAATCAGACTCCTTATTATTTAATGTATATTTAATTCCATCAAGATCAGAAATTAGTTCAGCTTCAAACTTATCTCCTACATACAAATTTTCTTTTGTAACTGTACTTTTTAACTCGTAGTCTGTGGCTTCGGTTTTAGAACCATCAGCATGAATAACATCTGTCTTGTAATAGTGATTTACAATAACATTAGCTAAATCTGGCATATATTTAAGTTTTAATATATTCCCATTTTCAGAAGCTATAAGTTGCAGAACACTATCTCCCTCAACGAAATGATAATTATCACTTGAATATTTATCATCATAACCCTCTGGTGCATTAACCTGAGACCAGAGTTTTGCCTTACCTCCATTTTCTACTTCAGTTGGCTCTTCAGGATAATCTTGCTTATCTTTATCCCACTTATAATACTCAATTGTATATGGAACCTCTGGTACTATCCCTTTAACGCTTGGGATTGTAAAATCTACAGTTTTTGCTTCCGGATCATTTCCATATTTAAAAGTTAAGGTTGTTCTACCATTTGTATCATATTCTTTATTCTCTTCAAAGCCCTGCGCATTTACATCAAGCTTTATTTTATATGAATACTTATATTCCTTAATATTACCATCAGTGACAGAATCCTCTGCTATTAACTTAACCTTATATTTATTTCCTTCAAAAGTAATATTTTCACTTAGTTGGTTATTGCTATCAAATAAAATAAAAGGTCCCATTGGATCTTGAATAATCATTCCATTAGCAGTCATAGTTTCTTCTATTTGTTCATTAATATTTGAAAAAGAATTATACAATTCACTTGCATTATCTGCTGAATAATTTTTTGTTACCTTTACACGATTATTTAACCATTGGCTAATAGAAATTCGCTCATGTTCATATTGTCCTGAAAAAGGGCCTCCAATCCATTTTTCACTTATTTTATAAACTAATTGTTCTTCTACGCCATAGCAAACAGAATATACATTGCTTCCTAAGGCCCTTATCTCTCCACAAACAACTGGTACATCATCATAGCTATCATTAGACCAATAACGACTTTTCCCCCATACATGATTCTGATTATTTGTATCATCTGAATACATGTTTGGAACACCATCAGTTAATAAAATTACGTTCTTGTTATCAATACTAGAGATATTTTGTACATTAAATAAATTTCTAGCTAGTATTAATCCCCCTTCTATATTTGTATTCCCTGTGGTACATTTCCCCAATTAATATTATCAATGGCATCAGCTACAGCTTTGTAACCTTTATTTTTACCATTGGCATCAGTCCAATTTAAATATCTGTTTGCACCAGAAGCAAATACAACTATAGAAATTTCTCTCTTGGCATTTCCTGCATCTTTAACATAGCTTTCTAAAAATTTCTTTGCTGCTTTTTTAGCTTCATCCAATCTAGTTAGGTAATCACCATCAGTTGCAACCATACTAGATGATAAATCCATAACAAGTACTGTTGCTGAGTCTTTTTCTACTGTTGAAGTTTGAACTTCTTTCTTTGTTTTAACATTCAAATCAATTTGAAATTCATTGTCATCTGACAGGGCCTTAATAGTTTTACTTATAGCCACCGCAGCTGAATCAAAATTTTCAACAGCATCTCCATTTTCATCATAGTATAAGGTACTTCCCTCTTTTACTATACTAGCTGTATTATGTCTAACCCCCGCAAAAGCATTAATTGGCACTGAATAGCTACACACTAAAGCCATTGCCAAAATCATAGCTAGAACTTTCCTATAACTTTTATTAGCTCTCACTCTCTTTTTCCTCCTTCTTATTTGATACTAAATGAATTAGTAATGGTATACTTCCTTTTAAATATTTTTAGTTCACTCTTTTTATAACGTTAAAGTCCAATCACTTCTGCTTCATATCCTTGTTCACAGGCACTATCAATAATTTTTATAAGCTCT
>DAMCXN010000021.1:21545-38090 GCA_032096995.1 Aminipila sp. | reverse complement strand
TAAAGCACTTCTAAAATTCAATGTCTGTTTTTTCTCTACCCATTTAATAGTTCCCTGCCAACTAGCATTCTGTCTAAATTTAATTTGTAAAATAAAAGTGGCTTTCTGCCCTTTTTTACTATTAACATCAAAATTTCTCATTGCTTTCTTTGCCTCCCTTATCTTGCTCTTATCAAAATAATCTTCATCATTTTCCTTAAATATTCTCTTATTAATAGTAGCTTCAGGGCATTGAATTGTGTCCATAATTCTCTCTACTATTATTAGCATTTCATGTAAATCTTTAAACTTAATTGAATTGAAATCTTTGTATCCACAAAAAATTTTTCCTTCATAAGCCCCTTCACTATAGCTATCTATACATACCAGATAATTTGGTAAGAATGAAATAATCGTTTCTACGCCTCCCATTTCTTCTCCTTAATTGCTCTAATTTTGATTTGATTTAGTTTATATAGCTATTATTTCATTCATAAGTCACAAAATAATCACATTTTTTATATATAATTATTTTCTTTTTAATTTTTTTTACTGTTACACTTTTAATTTATTCATAAATTAATTTTTAGATAACAAAAAACAGCTTAACGGCAATTACTCTTTGCCATTAAGCTGTTTGCATAACTAATAAAAAATATTTTTATTTAGCTTTTCAGTTATTTAATAATTGTACAGACGGAGTTAGGTCCACAACCTGCAGCATTACCTTCATCAGTATCTAGATGCACTTCTTTTTCATGAGCATCCCCTGAACGAACTAATACATTATCAAACACAAGACCTCTTTCTCCTTCAATCTTAATGCTTACAACTTCTTTGTCCTTAACGCCTGCTTCAGCTGCCTGTGCTGGTGATAAATGAACATGTCTTAGTGCTACAATTACACCATGATCAAGTTCTACTTCACCACAAGGTCCCACTAGCTTACATCCAGGAGTTCCCTCAAGTTTACCTGACTCTCTTACAGGAGCCTTAATTCCAATAGTTCTAGCATCAGTCATAGCAAGCTCTACCTGAGTTTCAGGTCTAGTAGGTCCAAGAACTCTAATACCTTTTAGTTCTTTCTTAGGTCCAACAATATCAACCTTTTCTTCACATGCGAATTGTCCAGGTTGAACAAGTTCCTTAGATGGAGTTAACTTATGTCCTGCTCCAAATAGTGCCTCAATATGCTCTTCACTTAAATGCAAGTGCTTATTAGATAATCCGATTTTTACTTCATAGCTCATTTTTCTATCTCCTTCTATGTATAATAAATAATATGCCTAACCTAAAATGTTAAGGAAAGGCATATGACTATTAAAAACAAAATTAGCCTTCTAAATAACTGATGTATGGTAAATTTCTATATCTTTGATCATAATCAAGTCCATAACCAATAATAAATTTATCTTCTACTGTAAAACCTACATAATCTGCTTCTAACTCTATTCTTCTTCCTGACGGTTTATCTAAAAGTGAACAAATCTTAATAGTTTTTGCATTTCTACCTTCAAGATTTTGCTTTAAATAATTTAAAGTAATACCTGAATCTACGATATCTTCAACGATAATCACATTTCTACCTTCAATTGAAGTATCTAAATCTTTTAAAATTCTAACTACTCCAGAGCTTTTTGTTGATGCCCCATAACTTGAACAAGCCATAAAATCAATTGCACAATCAAGCTTAATATTCTTTACAACATCTGCCATCCAAAGAACAGCACCTTTTAAAATTCCTACTACTAGAACTTCTTGTCCAGCAAATTCTTCAGAAATTTGATTACCAATTTCCTCTGCTCTTTTTAGAATCTCTTCCTGAGTAATCATCACAGTTCCAATTTTCTCTTTATAATTTCTTTCCATTAATTTGGCTCCTTATCATCATGAATATCAACTTCATAATCTACATCATTAATAATGTCTTTTCCCTTATATTTTTTTGATAAATCTTCTGTCTTTTCTCCTACCCAATACTTATCTAATTCATCTTTCAGGTGCCATAAGATCCATATCCATAATACTAAATCATCCATCCAAGCTATTGGAAAAAGCACAGGAGGAATCAAGTCTATTGGAAGGAACAAATAAACTATACCTAATACAATTAAGAGCTTCTTTCTAAAAGGTACGGATTTATCCTTCATCATAAACCTTATAGCTTTAATCCTTTTTAAAATGATATTGTAACCAATAAATTGATACATTTAGATTCTCCCTGAACTGATCCTTATTCAGTTACATTTGCAGAGCCTTCTTTAATAAGGTTTTCGAGTTCATCAAGCAATACCTCATGACCAGTTCTTTTTAACGCTGAAATAGGTATTACCTTATCCTCTGCAGATAACCCCAATGTTTTTCTTATAACTTTTATACATTTCTGCTTTTCATTAGTAGAGACTTTATCAGCCTTAGTTGCTACAACAATACCATCCAGTCCAAAATGCTTTAAGTATTCATACATTTGTACGTCCTGTGCTGAAGGAGCATGTCTAATATCAACCAGCTGTACTACTTTTAAAAGTGAAGGCCTACCTTCTAAATACATTTCAATCATCTCTCCCCAAGTCTCTGATTGGGATTTTGAAATCTTCGCGTATCCATAACCAGGTAGGTCAACAATTCTAAATTCGTCATTAATTCTATAAAAATTAATAGTTCTTGTTTTCCCAGGGCTACCACTAGTCCTAGCCAATTTTTTTCTATTTGTCAAAAGGTTCAAAAGGGAAGATTTTCCCACATTTGAACGTCCTGCAAAAGCAATCTCTGGTACATCTGTTATAGGATATTGACTGGGCTTTACTGCCACAGTCTCTATATCCGCTTTCTTTATAATCATATCACTTTTCCTTATTTCTTTCAATGTCTTTAATAACAAGTTATTACTTGACTAGTGCGTGTTCAAGAGCTTCATCTACTGATTTAATTAATACAAATTCTAATCTTTTTCTGACATTAGAAGGTATATCTTCTATATCCCTCTCATTATCAACTGGTAAAAGTATCTTTGTTATCCCTGCTCTGTGTGCCGCAAGAACTTTCTCTCTAATGCCACCTACAGGTAGCACTTTTCCTCTAAGCGTTATCTCACCTGTCATTGCAACATCTTTTCTAACTGGAGTATTGGTCAAAGTAGAAATAATAGCTGTGCACATAGTAACACCAGCAGAAGGCCCATCTTTTGGAGTTGCTCCTTCAGGAATATGAATATGCAAATCTTGTGTTTTATAAAAATCTTCTGCAACACCAAGTTTGTCAGCTATAGATCTAATATAACTAATACCTGCTTTAGCTGATTCTTGCATTACTTCCCCTAGCTGTCCTGTCAACACAAGTTTTCCTGAACCAGGGACACATGTTGTTTCAATAAATAGAGTATCTCCACCAACAATAGTCCAAGCTAAGCCTGTTGTAACACCTATCTCATTTTCACCTTTAATAACGTCATATCTATATTTTTTCTTACCTAAATAGTTTTCTAAGTTTTTAGGTGTGATTCTAAAGCTTTTTCCCTTACTAGTCACAATTTTTCTAGCGACCTTTCTGCATAAGTTAGCAATTTCTCTTTCAAGATTTCTAACACCAGATTCTCTAGTATAAAAGTTTATTAAATCACGAATTGTAGTTTCTGAAATACTTATATCTCCAGCTTTTAACCCATGTTCTTTAACTTTTTTAGGAATTAAATATTTCTCACAAATATTTACCTTCTCTTCTTCTGTATATCCAGAAACATGAATAACTTCCATTCTGTCTAGTAGAGGTCTAGGTATTGTATCTATGGTATTTGCTGTAGTTATAAACATAACCTTAGAAAGGTCAAATGGGATTTCTAAATAATGATCCATAAAATCTTTATTTTGCTCTGGATCAAGAACCTCTAATAATGCAGAAGCAGGATCTCCTTTGAAATCTGCGCCTATTTTATCTACTTCATCAAATAAGAAAACTGGGTTATTTGTACCTGCTTCCTTAATACTTGATATTACTCTACCAGGGATTGCCCCAATATAAGTTCTTCTATGTCCTCTAATCTCAGCTTCATCACGAACTCCACCTAATGACATTCTAACAAAATCTCTATTTATAGCCCTTGCCACAGATTTTGCTATAGAAGTTTTACCAACTCCTGGAGGCCCTACAAGGCAAAGAATAGGTCCTTTTATACTATTAGATAGCTGAATTACAGCTAAATATTCTAATACTCTTTCCTTAACCTTTTCTAATCCATAATGATCTGTATTTAAAACTTTTTCCGATTTCTTTAAATCTATATTTGATTTTGCAGATTTGTTAAATGGTAAAGCCAAAATAGTCTCAACATAAGTTCTAATTATACCACTCTCAGCTGATGAAGCTGGCAATTTGCTAAATCTATTAATTTCTTTTTTTACTTTATCTGCTGTTTTAGCTGGAAGTTTTAACTTTTTAAGTTGTTTATTCCAGTTTTCAACTTCATCCTCTATATCTTCGGTCTGACCCAATTCATCTTGAATAACTTTAAGTTGTTCTCTTAAATAATATTCTTTTTGATGTTTATTGATAGCATCTTTTAATTTTTTATTAATGTCCTGCTCAATCTTTAAGATTTCTATTTCTCTAACTAAAAGCTGATTAACCTTTTCTAATCTTTCATCTATATCATAGCATTCAAGAATCTCTTGCTTTTCTTCAGCTTTAATAGATAAGTGTGAAGTAATCAAATCAGCTAATCTTCCAGGTTCATCTACAGATGAAATTGTAGATAGAATATCTTTAGCCGATTTTGGTGCTAGTTCCAGATAATCATCAAAACTTACAAGGGCCGCTCTCATTAAAGCTGAGGTCTTTGCTGGTATCTCTTCTGTTTCAATGTCCGGTGTAGGAATAACTCTGCACTTAAAGTAAGGAACCTCTAGCACGACTTCCTTTATTTCACCTCTGCTAACGCCTTCCACCAATACTCTTATAGAATCTCCAGGAAGCTTTAACATTTGCTTTATTTTAGCAATTGTACCTACATGATAAAAATCATCTATAGTAGGTAAATCTGTATTTTCATCTTTTTGAGTAGCAAGAAAAATCTGCTGCTTCATAATCATAGCTTTTTCTAAAGCATTTATGGACTTTTCTCTGCCAATATCAAAGTGAAGAACCATACTAGGGAAAATAGATATTCCTCTAAGAGGAATCATTGGTATTATTTTACTTCCATCTTCACTATCTTCTTCAAGTTCTTCTGATAAATCTTGCTCTTCTTCAGTAGCCTTTTCTATATCTTCATAGTTTTCAAAATCAGAACTTAAGCTATTTGATTCATCAAGAGCCTTTTCTAATTCATCTTTTAATTTGTCTAAAATATCTTTCTTCTTCTGATCTGTCATATATTACCCTCCTGCAAATAAAATATTCTGCTTAAAATATGAATATATGATTTTAAACAAAATAAGGCGACATTAAATGCCGCCTTTTCTTTCTTTTATGATGCAGATTCTTTATTTTCATCTTTATTGGAATCTACAAGCACCAATGTCGGCATTATGTCATTATCAATTGTGCCTTTTGTAATGATGCATTTTCTTACATCGTTTCTTGACGGAATTTCATACATAATGTCTGTCATAATGCGTTCCAGTATACTTCTAAGACCTCTTGCGCCTGTTTTTCTTTCAATTGCCTTTTCAGCTACACGTTCAATAGCATCAGGTTCAATTTCTAGTTCAACATCATCCATAGAGAACAACTTCTTATACTGTTTTAATAAAGCATTTTTTGGTTCTGTAATTATACGGACAAGTGCCTCTTTTGAAAGTTCTTCTAATGTTACTATAACTGGAAGTCTTCCAATAAATTCTGGGATTAAACCATATTTCATCAAATCTTCTGGTTGAACCTTCTTTAGAACTTCCTTAAGATCAACCTCTTTGTTACTAATTTCAGAATTAAATCCAATAGTTTTCTCTCCTATACGTCTTTGAATTACTCTATCAAGTCCATCAAAGGCACCCCCACAAATAAATAGAACATTTGTAGTATCAAATTGTATAAAATCCTGATGTGGATGTTTTCTTCCACCTTGAGGTGGAACGCTTGCAACAGTTCCTTCAAGAATCTTTAAAAGAGCCTGCTGAACACCTTCTCCACTTACATCCCTAGTAATAGAAGGATTATCTGATTTTCTTGCAATTTTGTCTATCTCATCAACATATATTATGCCTTTTTGGGCTTTTTCTATGTCGTAATCTGCCGCTTGAATAAGTTTTAATAAGATGTTTTCAACATCTTCTCCAACATAACCTGCCTCTGTTAAAGCAGTAGCATCAGCAATAGCGAAAGGAACATTCAATATCTTTGCTAAAGTCTGAGCCATTAATGTTTTTCCTGATCCAGTTGAACCAATCATAATAATGTTACTCTTCTGGATTTCAATACCATCTTCATTTTTCTGTTTTACAGAATTAATTCTCTTATAATGGTTATATACTGCAACTGCTAATGCTTTTTTTGCATCATCTTGTTCAATAACATAATCAGATAGAATCTTAGCGATTTCCATAGGTTTTGGAAGTTTTATATCGTCTACCTTTTTATCTTTATCCATAGACGCAAATTCTTCCGTTATTATATCTTGACAAAGTTCTATACACTCATCGCAGATATATACCCCTGGACCTGCAACTAATCGTCTAACCTGATCCTGAGGTTTTCCGCAAAAGGAGCACTTTAGTTGCTTGCTTTCGTCATATTTGGTCATAATTGTCCCCCTTAGTTATGGTCTAAATTCAATTACCTTATCAATCAAACCGTATTCAACGGCTTCTCCTGCACTTAGGAAGTTATCTCTATCTGTGTCATGCTCAATTATAGCTAAATCCTGACCTGTGTTGCTACTTAATATTTTATTTAACTTCTCTCTTGTCTTTAATATCCAGTCAGCGTGAATCTTAATATCAGACGCCTGACCGTTAACACCGCCTAAAGGCTGGTGAATCATTACTTCCGCATTTGGAAGTGCAAATCTCTTTCCCTTAGTTCCTGAAGATAGTAAAAACGCGCCCATACTAGCTGCCATTCCTATACATATAGTAGACACATTTGGTTTAATATATTGCATAGTATCGTATATAGCCATACCTGCTGTTACAGATCCCCCTGGGCTATTTATATATATGCATATATCCTTATTTGCATCTTCTGCCTCTAAAAACAAAAGTTGTGCAACAACTAAACTGGCCACATGTTCATCAATTGCCTCTCCAAGAAATATAATCCTATCTTTTAGTAGCCTTGAGTAAATATCATAGGAACGTTCACCTTTTCCTGTATTCTCAATGACATAAGGTATCGTTGGCATTTCATTGTACCCCCTTCTTCTTTATTTTTAACTAAATGTTTTCTGCATACTTAGATATTATGTGCAGCTGATCCCTTTTTTAACCAGCTGCACTAAAAAATCTTATTTATTATTTAATTACTGCATTATCATAAACAAAGTCTACAGCTTTTCTCATCTTTATATCTTTTTCAAGTGCAGCTGAGTTATCAGCTCCTAGCATTGACTTGATTTGTTCAACTTCAAGTTTATACTGAATTGACATTAATTCAAGTTCTTTATTTAATTCCTCTTCAGATACTTCAAGTTTTTCAGCATCAGCAATAGCAGAAATTATCATTCTTGTCTTAGTCTTCTTTGTAGCATCTTCTCTAAGTTCTTCTCTGAAGCCCTTAGCATCCTTACCTAAGTATTGTAAGTATTTTTCAAGATCTAATCCCTGATATCTTAATTGCTGATCGAATTCCTTCATCATTCCATCGATTTCATCTTCAATCATAACTTCTGGAATTTCAATATCATTAGCTTCATATATCTTTTCTAATACTGCATTTTTCATCTGATTTACAGAATTTTCTGCAGCTGTCTTTTCAAGCTTTTCTCTAGTCTGCTGTTTTAATTCGTCTAAAGTATCAAATTCACTTACATCCTTTGCAAAATCATCATTCAATTCTGGCTTTTCTTCTTCTTTAACTTCATGAACCTTGCACTTGAATACAGCTTCTTTACCAGCTAAATTATCTGCATGATATTCTTCTGGGAATGTTACTACAACATCTTTCTCATCTCCAGCATTGCATCCAACTAACTGTTCTTCAAAACCAGGAATGAAAGTATTTGATCCAAGCTTTAATGGCTGTCTTTCAGCAGTTCCACCTTCAAACTGTTCATCTCCAACAAATCCAGAATAGTCAATAAGAACTGTATCTCCATCTTTAGCAGGTCTTTCTGCAAGAACCATTCTTGCATTTCTATTCTGTAATGCTTCTAATTCTTTTTCTATATCTTCATCAGTTACAGCATTTTCAATCTTTTCAATTTCAACGCCTTTATAATCTTTTACTTCAAATTCAGGATAAGCTGTTACAGTAATAGTAATTGTAAAGCCTTCACCTTTCTTAATTTCACTAAAATCTGCTCTAGGTCTATCTATTACATCAATATCTAATTCTTTAAGTGCATTAAAATAATTTTGTGAAAATAGTTCATTTACAGCATCTTCAAAGAAAACATCTTCTCCATAATGAGTTTCAATTAGCTTTCTTGGTGCCTTACCCTTTCTAAACCCATCAATTGCAAACTTGCCCTTGTTCTTCTGGTAAGCAGCAACAACAGCAGAATCAAATTCTTCACCTGTAAACTCCATTGTAAACTTTACATCGTTCTTTTCTCTTGAAATTAATGTTGATTTCATTATATTATTTTCCTCCTAAATATTAAACCCTTCTATATAGTATAATATATACCTCATTAGCTCTCGGGTAATCACTCTGTCTCTATAATCTGTATTGTGACTTTTACACATACATAATGCACATTATTATACCTCCTAAAGGGTTAAAAGTAAAGAATTATAGTAAAAATAGCTTGTGAAAAACTATAAAACCTATATTAACAAGTAAAAAAGCAACAAAAACCTAAAAAAATGACCCTTTAATAGCCATTTTTTAGTTTTTACCTTTTTTTATTAAATATTCTCTGGTGTTTCTCGTATAAAACCAAGAAGTTCAAGCCCTCTCGCATATTTACTCTTATTTTCCGGCTCTAAGCTATATTTTTCAGCAACAATTTTTGTTACATCTTCTAAAGCTTCTTGCTCTCCAGTAAATAATTCTATTTCTAATTCACAGATAGGAGCCTTTCCCTTATCCGTGATAATATCCCCATTATCTAGTGATACTTCCATAATGCCATTGCCAGTATCAACTCTAAATCTACTTCTAACAAAATTTGTTTCCATAATATTATGCAATTTTTTAAACCCAATCAAAGCAATTACTTCTTGCCCAATCTCACTTTCCTTAAAAATCTGAGGATCTGGCATAATAAAATATGATTCATCATCAACTGGGACATTTATTTCTTCTCTTATATGAAGACCACCTTCATTTTTGCCCTTCCATTTTAATGCAGCAACAATTCTACTGCCCTCCATTCTAACACGAAGTGCAATATCATTCTTTGAAAGAACAAAATCCTCTGTATCAAAATATACAGCCTTCATTAATATCTTTTCTCTCGTATCAGGCTCTTCAATACCTAAAAGATACTCATCATCCCAAATGTTCGCGGCAAGTTCTTTATCCCTAATGCCGAATTTCATTTCAATTTCCATATTTGTACCTTTACTTTCTAATGCTTTGTAATCTATATAATATATGCTCTTTTTAAAGCTATACAAATCATGTAAAGGTTATATTATCATTTTTTTCTTAAAAAAGCAAGTATTTTGCATTAATCTTAGATTTCATTGGATCTGCATTTATTAACATTTATCTAAGTTATATGTATTAACAATTTCCTCCATTAAGTTTTCGGTTTTTTGGGGAAGGTTAATATATCCAGGATAAACCTTTTTAGATGCTATATCATAAGAGAAGCTTTTAATCTGATTTTCTTTTTTATTATAAAAAGTAACCCTTATGCTTTCTTTTGACTTAGGTTTTAACAGGCCAACACCTGTTGAAATAAAAAAATGAGTATGAAATTGTCTATTTGCTTTTTCAATTATTTGATCGGACGTAATTGTTATCTCTTGCTGTGTTAATGATTGTACAACAATCTTTTCTATTTTTTCTTTACCATTCAAATGATAATATACATTTGCACATATATTGCATACAATTAAATAATATAAAAGAATTCGTACAATTAAAAACAGTAATTTGTTATTTCTAATAGCTTCAATCATCTATATATTTTCCTCATTTCTTATCTTATGCATTTTTTTAAATTCTTTCATTATCAAAATTAACATATAGCATGTCAACAAATACAACCTTCAAACCCAATGGATATAAAGCAAAACAAAGAATAACAACATTTTTTGTGGTATATGAGATCGTTAATAAAAAGATAACATACAAAATATTAAAAACATTAAAATATCTATTTAATTTTTCATTTTTTAATTGTTCATTGTTTGTCCTTTTATCATCTTGGTCTACCATACTATTAGAATCACATCTAAGGTTATTTATTAGATAAAAAATATATGATATGGCTTCAATCATTGGATACAAACCATATAAATCATCTAATCCATTTATATTAGCTATTGCAAGAATAGGACAACTCATTAAATAAAATAATGAAAAGAACAAAGAAAGATAAACCATAAATCTCACCTCTGCACTAATCATACATTTTGCTTAAAATTCTTCAACCCTTTTTGCACGAAATGTTGTCTCAGTGACATAAAATGTGATTTTTGCACATCTCAGGTCACTGAGACAACATTTCATGTTTTACATATTGATTTTTTTGTAAAAACAAATATTATTATGTCAAAGGCACATATCATAAAGGGGTTACAATATATAAAGGTAGGTCTATATGAAAAGTTTTTCTGAGGCATATATTTTAAAAATTAAAGAAAATAATATTACAGATGAGCTAGGAATTATAAAAATACAATATGCCTTGGCAGTATTAAAAAGTGAATTAATCAAAACAATATTCTTAATTTGTATATTTGCTTTGATTGGACAACTAAAACCTTTTTTAGTCGTTATGTTTCTAATCCTGCCAATTCGTTTCAGTACTGGAGGAATACATTTAAAAACTAGTATTTCCTGTTTCTTCTTAAGTTTAGGGTATTTTTTATTAACGGTTTGTTTAATGCCTATGATACATATAAACACAAATATGTATTACTTCATTTTTGCATTAAGCCTCTTAATAATCAGTATTTGTCCGCTGGCACCATCCGAGCAACGGCCTATAGTAAGTAGAAAAAAGTACTTGCAAAACAAAAGCTTTTCCATTTTCTATCTTTTTATTTTTGCAATAATAGTTTTGGGTTTTATAACCAATAAAACTATAGTTGCTATATGTATATGGGCTTTGTTTGTACACGCTATTGAATTATTATTTTTAAAATTACACAAGAAAAAGGAGGAACTTTAATATGTTTAAAAAGTTTAACGCTTTATTTATGAGTGCAACAGCAGTATTTTTATTGAATATCGCTACTATGGCAGTTTCCGCTGCTTCATTAGGTCACCATGGCGAACCTACTTGTCCAAAAGAATTACTAAAATAATATTTCTGCTATAAATTCATTTTCCTCTTGGAAAATATTAAATTTTCCATGGTACTTTAAGGTGATGGCTCTTACATTTTGTAACCCATATCCTCGCCTTTCACCATATTTAGTACTATAATTCTTAATTTGAGAAATACTTGCTTTTCCGCTCTTTTCTACACAGTAAGTATTTCTCACCTCAATTTTTTTGTTATATTCGTCCTGTCCTATATAAAGTAACACTCTTCTTTCGTCCTCTTCAAGTTTACCAACATATTCAATTGCATTATCCAGCAAATTTCCTATAATCTGAACTAACTCATATTTTTCGCAAGGAAACTCTGGAAAATTTCCACTAGGTAAATAGTACAAATTAATATTTCTTTTTTCTGCTTCTTTATTTTTAGAATATAGCAATGCATTTACTACACCATTGCCCGTATTTATAGAAACTGTTGATTTTCTCTTATTTAATTCTTTTTCTTTTAATGAATTTATGTATAATTCAATTTCCTCTACTGCCTTTGTAGGAGTTTCTAATCGACATAAACCTTCAACAGCTTGAAGATGCTTATTAAAGTCATGCTTTTCACTATACAAACTATCTAAAAGGTTTTCTGTAACTCCCATATATTGCTCGTGTAGGTGTATATTTTCCCGCTGTTTTCTATTTTCCACTAACTTTTTCAATAAAAACAAAGTTAAGCAAAACCAAATGACTGTATAAACTAAAATTACAGTAGATTGGTTAAAAACTGCTTGATTTTCACTTTTCCAGAGGTGCAGTTCTATTGCTGAAAAGCTAAATAAAGTTACAGCTATAAAACATATTTCCTCTTGATATTTCTTATAAAAAAACATTACATTCTTCTGCAATATACTATTTTTCCCAATAAAATAACATATAAGTAAAGAAATCCCTAATTGAATAAGTCTATTACTAAAATCTAAAGACGCTTCTCCTTGTATTCTATAAAAAATTACAGCTAAAATATATTCAATTAATAACATAAAAGATGATGCAAATATCGTTTCAAATAAAACACTAAGAAGCTTCCTTTTAACAAATATAGTAAAAAGAATTACCATTAATACATAATTTAGTAAAGTTGTATATGGTGTATTTAAAATATCTAGTATAGCAACTCCTAACGATATTAATGTAATTGATAAAGTCATTTTTATTTTATTTACTAAATATTGTCCACTAAATAAATTCATTAAAAAAACAATCATTATAACTTCTATAAATGTTCCCACATAATCCTGCGTAAAACTCATTTAATTATCCTCTCTTTTCCGAAATCCACTTTTTGAGCTTCTCTTCAAGGCAACCATAATACTTACTGCTAACATACAACTTTTTCTCTGAGTCCTGCAAAGTTATTCCCCAAAGTCTATAATTTATTTGTTCTATTTCTTGAATCTTTTTAATGTTAACAGCAAAAGCTCTGTGGCATTGTATAAAATAGTAATCATCCACTTCTTTTATTAGTTCTTTTAAAATCGTAGTATTGCTTTCAAAAGGTTCTTCTTTTAAATCTGTATAAAGATAGCATCTTCTATGTAAAACCTCTGCATACCGTATTTTTTCTATCGGGACTAACACATCTTTATCTGCTTCAGGGTAAAGCAACATTCTCACCCTTGTTGTCTTTTGTTTTTCTTTAGAAACATCTTCAAGCAATTTTATGTACTTTTTTTCCAAATCCATTGGGCTAAAAGGTTTTATTATGTAATCATAACAATGAAACTGCCTAAATGCTTCTAGCTGGTTTTTAGTATATCCTGTTATAAACAAAATTAGAGTTAGCGCATAATTAGATAAATTTCTAATTCGGCCTGCTAACTCAAGTCCATTCATACCTGGTAATTCTATATCTAAAATAAAAATATCAATATTAGATTGTTTTGCAATTATTAAAGCCTCTTCACCAGACATTGCATAATGTACTTCCGTATTCTCTTTTTTCTCTAAAATCTTTTTATACATTTCCATGTCTCTCTTAGAGTCTTCTACTACTAATACCTTAATCATCTTTATCCCCTATACATAATTATAAATACCCTTTAATTGTATCATAAATTATTTTTCCATAAAACCCCAATATAAGACAGTTTCCCCTAAAAATCAATCTTTTGCTCGATATTTTTATTGTTATAATAAAAAAACAGAAACCATAACCTTTTTTTGATTAAAGTTCCTGTCTTTATTCACTTAAAACCTATATGGCTCATATATATTATGAAAGCTTTTTGACACTGGCTCTGCAATCTTTGTAACCGCCACATATATATTTGAAATCTGATACCATGTAGCAAAATCGACAACACCTGTAACAGGCAAATTAAAAATAGATTGAAAGGTTCTCACAGCTTCCGCCGTACTTTCTCCATAAATACCATCAGCCCTAAGCTTTGGTATAGCTGGATAATTATTTGAGATAGCATTAAGTTGCTGTTGTATTACTCTTACATCTTCACCTGTTGACCCTATTGTTAGTGGTTCACCAGGATATGATAGCGGAACCCCTTCAACTTTGTTAGCTTCTGCAAGGTAAATATCATAACCATAGTAATTCTTTAAAATGCTTAGATAATCATAACCTTGTTCACCTAGATCTTTTGAACCCCATTGTTGCAATCCCTTTTTACATTGAACTCTTACGCCATCACAATACTGAGTAAATAAAGGTTGCATTATTCCAGGTCTGGTTATATATTTTGTAAATATTTCGTCTACCACAGTTGAAATTTCTTCAAATATGTTTCTTCCATAAACAAACGCTTGATCGTATGCTGTTGAATTAGTAATAGTAAAATCATAGCCTTTTCCTCTATACCATTCAGTATAGACTCTATTTAGTACAAATGATAATATTGCTAAAACATTGGCTTCTATAGTATTTCTTGGCCATGTAGAATATATTTCTGAACTTGCCACGTTCTTTACATAGTCAGTAAAAGGAATCCAAACATTTTGAGCCGAAGAATTTGTTGGAACTCCTAGATGTACTATAACAAATTCTGGAATAACAGGCTCAGGTAAAACAATAAAACCTCCTGCATCAGGTAGTGGTTTTACTTCATCTTCTGGAATTTTAGGTGGAAAATCTCCCCATAAAGTATGCTCATAAATATAAATATTTTGTGCTTCAGGCTCTAGGGTTTTTAAAGGTTTTAAATTTATTGCCTGTAAAGCCTTGCTTGAAGGTAAAATCTGTACGCCCTCTACATCTACTTGTTCAAAACCTTCAGCATTTATAACTAAGTCATATTCACTATATGGCTTTTCCCCTCCTGTAGAATCTAAAGAAAACTCCAATGGTGGCGCCGCTAAATCTATAGGTTGTGTCTGCCCTGAAGAATCAGTAACCAACTCATCAACAATTGTTGAATCAACTCTTCTCCGCACTTGTATTCTAGCATCACTAATTGGCATAGCTGCTTCGTCTTCAGAAACTCTAACCTGCAATCTGCCTGAATCTACCAATTGCTCTTTTATGTATTTTTTATTTCTCATATTTCACACTCCTCCCCAATATAATATGTATATGCTTTACAAAAAAAGTAATGTCTATGTCCATCTTCAGCTAATTAATTAACATATTTAGGTAGGAGGTTATCTTTGTGAATAACGACACTTTATACGCTCCAGATATTGTAGACTTTATTATAAGAAAAGATTGCTCATATGAAAGTTTCATATTTGAAAATCCAGGACTTATTGCTAGTAAAACTATTATGGGCACATATACCGTTTGCTTTGCTACTTTGGCAGCCTTTAATCAAATGAAAGAATATATGGGTACCGATTATGTAAATACAGTATCAAATGTTTTAGGTCTGACTGATCTACCGAGTTTAGAAGAATCTGGTATCATAGCTGTTCAGCAACAACCTTACCTTAATCTTAATGGGCGAGGTGTCCTTATTGGATTTCTTGATACGGGCATTGACTATACTCTTGACATATTTAAATATGAAGATGGAACAAGTAAAATCCAATACATATATGATCAAACTACTCCTGGTTCACCACCAATCGGTTATCCCCTTGGCACAGAATATACCAATGAACAAATAAATGAAGCTCTCACTTCCGACAACCCTTATGAAATAGTCCCTGAGCAGGATGTCTCTGGACACGGAACATTTCTGGCTTCAGTAGCATCCGGTAGAAACGCTATAGACTTCACTGGTGCAGCCCCAGATTCTGAGATAATTATGGTAAAGCTAAAAAAAGCTTATCCTTATTATCTTGAACGATATTTTGTTCCAAAGGAACAAGAGAATGCTTTTAGTACCTCTTCAGTAATGTTAGGAATAAACTATATCCTAGACAAATCACAAGAGTTACATAGACCCGTTGTTATATGTGTAGGTCTAGGGACAAACTATGATAGTCATGATGGATTTGGTTACCTTGAAGAATATCTATGCAATGTATCAAATCTTCCCGGTGTATGCACATGTATTTCAGTAGGAAATGAGAGCCAAGCAAAACATCATTTTTCAAGAATATTTACTCAAACAGGTAGTCCTGAAGATATTGATATTAAAGTTGGAGAAGATGCAGGAAATATATTCCTTATTATAACCAACAATGTCTGTGATAGAATCTCTGTCTCTATTACCTCACCTACAGGGGAAATTATAAATCGCATACCTGCAAAAGGTGGTTCTTCTTTTACAGCGGATTTAGTTCTTGAAAATTCAATAGTGCAGGTTCAATACTTTTTCCCTTTAGAAGGGAGCGGAGATCAGGCTACAATAATAAGAATAGAAAATGCAACAGCAGGAGTCTGGACCATTACAGTCTATGGCGATATCATATTAAGTGGTTCAATTAATGCCTGGCTACCATTAACAGGTTTTGTCTCACCTAGCGTAGAATTTTTGTCACCGGATCCTTACAAAACAATTACTTCCCCTGCAAACAGTATTGGTCCCATACGTTGTGGTGCTTATAACAGCAACAATGATAGCCTTTATTCAAAATCTT
>DAMCXN010000021.1:3849-21535 GCA_032096995.1 Aminipila sp. | reverse complement strand
CTTCCTGGGGGCCTACTCGCTTAATGGGTGATGGTCCTGATTTAGTTGCCCCAGGTTATCAAATTGGCGGCTTTTATCCCACTGGGTATGGTTATATGAATGGTACTAGTGTAGCTACGGCTATTACAGCAGGTGCTGCCGCATTACTTATGCAATGGGGCATAGTCGAAGGTAATGACTATGGCTTCTGTACTCCTTTAATTGCTGCTTTTCTAATCAGAGGTTGCACTCGTATAGAAAGCAGGGAATATCCTAACTCACAATGGGGATATGGAATGTTAAATTTGCTTCAAAGTTTTTTCTATATGGGTGAGTTATAATATTTATGAACCATATTAATATCTATATGGTTCATAAATATTATGAAAGTTTTTATATACAGGTTCATCTATCCCATTAAGGGTAACATAAACATTCGCAATCTTATACCATGTAGCAAAATCAACCGTACCTGTAATAGGCATATTAAAGATTTTCTGAAAAGTCTTCACTGATTCTGCTATTTGCTTACCATATGAACTATCTATTTCAACTTTTGTTATTTCTTTATAATGATTAGCAATACTATTAATTTTTTCTTTTATAACTCTTACATCTTCCCCCTTACTAACACTCTCAATAAGCTTTTCTGAAAAATGTAAGGGAATACCCTGTATATTTTTCGATTTAGCTATATAAATATCTGCACCATAAACTTTTTTAAGAATACTCATAAAATCATATCCGTTTTGTCCTAATTTCATTAAATCCCACTGACCTCTTTTTATCCCCTTTTCACATCTATAATTTAAGCTATCACAATGTTGGGTAAGAAGAGGTTGCTGTATATCTGGTTTAGTTATATAAGTTGAAAATGTTTCATCAACAATATTTGAAATTTCTTCAAATATATTTCTTCCATAAATAAATAGTTGATCATATAAAGTTAAATTAGTTATAGTAAATTCATAACCCTTTCTTGTATACCATTTAGTGAAGACCCTATTTAATGTAAAAGAGATTATTGCTAAAATCCTTGCTTTGATAGTTTGTCTAGGCCAAGTGGGATAAACTTCTGAACTTGCTACATTTTTTATATATTCTTTAAATGGTACAACTACATTTCGAACAAATTTATCTTCTGGTAAACCTAAATGAACAATTATTTCTTTTGGTATTTTCATATCTTCCTTACATATATTATTTTCCTCTTTATCTAGTTTCTTAACCTCTTCTTCAAAAACCTTAGATGGATATGTATGGAGCAATCTATGTTCAAAAATATGAATTGTTCTAACACCATAATTAATTTCTTTTGCGTCCTTTATGTTTTTTAGGGTAACGGCTTGAATAGATTTTCTCGATGAGAAAATCTGTAGGCCTTGTATCTCAACAGACTCAAACCCCTCAGCCGATATTGTTAAATTATATTCACCATATGGCTTTCCTCTTTTTTCATTAAAAGAATATTCAATAGGAGGAGTCTTAAGCTCAACGATACTAGTTTTACCTGATGTATTAGAAACTAATTCTTCAATCACTTTTAAATCACATTTTCTTATTATTTTTATTTTAGCTCCTTCTATAGGTCTTCTATTTTCCTCTTCCAATACATGTATGACTAAGCTTCCTGTGTCTATAAGCTCTTCTTTTATATAATTAAAACTTTTCATATATTGCATTCCTCCTAAATATAATAATATATGCCTTTAAAAAAAGACTAATGTCTGGATATATATAAGCTGGAGGTGATTTTTTTGAATAACGATATTCTCTATTTACCAGACGTAGTAGATTTTGTCATAAGAAAAGACAGTGTTTATAGTTCATATATATTAGATAATCCACATCTCATTACAAGTACAACCATTATAGGTACTTACATAATATGTTATTCAACCATAGAAGGTTATTTAGAAATGTCTCAGTATATGGGAACCGACTTTATTAACTCTGTTCCAAAAGTACTAGGACTTACAGATATGCCCAGCTTAGAAGCTTCCGGAATAATACAAGTTCAAGACCAACCTTATCTTAGCCTTAAGGGAAGAGATGTCTTAATAGGTTTTATAGATACAGGGATAGATTACACTCAAGATGTATTTAAATATGGAGATGGAACTAGTAAAATTCAATATATATATGATCAATCCATGCCTGGCGAACCTCCTGCTGGTTTTCCTCTTGGAACAGAATATACCAATGAGCAAATCAATGCCGCTTTAGCTTCTGACAATCCATATGATATTGTTCCTCAAAGGGATATATCTGGACATGGTACCTTTTTAGCTTCTGTAGCGTCGGGGAACTCTGATGGGTCGTTTATTGGTGCTGCACCAGATTCTGAAATAATTATGGTTAAATTAAAAAAGGCATATCCTTTTTATCTAGAACGTTTTCTTGTTCCAGAAGACCAAGAAAACGCTTTTGAATCAACTGCAGTGATGCTTGGAATAAAATATATTTTAGAAAAAGCAGATGAGCTACATCGCCCTGTAGTCATTTGTATCGGGCTAGGTTCAAACTACGATAGTCATGATGGTTTTGGAGCTCTGGAAGAATACATCTGCAATATTTCTAACATTCCAGGTGTATGTATTTGTATTTCTGCAGGAAATGAAAGTCAGACTAGACACCATTATTCTAAGCAATTTGCTGAGACAGGAACTCCTGAAGAAATAGACATAAGAGTTGGGGAGGACGCTGGTGACATATTTGTTTCTATAGCAAATAAAATTTGTGACCGTATTTCCGTATCAGTACGTTCTCCTGCAGGAGAAGTAATAAACCGTGTTCCCGCTAAACCTGGTTACACCTTTTCTTCACAGCTTGTTCTTGAACTTAGTGAAATCAGTGTTTCATACTATTTCCCTCTTGAAGGTAGTGGTGATCAAATCACAATAGTAAGAATATTAAATGCTACGCCAGGAGTTTGGACTATAACAGCATATGGAGATATTATTATAGATGGAGCAATAAATGCTTGGCTCCCATTAACAGGATTTGTTTCTCCTTCTGTCCAATTTTTATCTTCAGATCCTTATAATACAGTAACATCTCCTGCAAATTCCATAGGAAGTATAACATGTGGTGCATACAACAGCACAACCAACAGTATTTATACTTTGACTTCATGGGGACCAACAAGGATAACACCTGAAATGCCAGATTTAGTAGCTCCAGGATATCAAGTTGGCGGGTTCTATCCCACTGGATATGGGTATATGAATGGAACTAGTGCTTCGACAGCTGTAACTGTTGGGGCTTGTGCTTTGCTTATGCAATGGGGCATTGTAGAAGGTAATGATTTAGGTTTCTGTACTCCGTTAATTAGAGCTTTTCTTATACGAGGATGTAACCGAAGCAGTGAATTATCATATCCAAATCCTCAATGGGGATATGGTTCATTAAACTTACTACAAACCTTTTTCTATATGCGTGAATTGTAAAAAATTTAAGAAGACTGACTTCTAAGCCAGTCTTTTTATTGTATAGCGAGTTTACTGCTTTATCATATGCGAAAATTCTCATATTTTCTAAAAAAAAAAATATAATAGGTATATGCTTTATGAAAGAAGGTATTTTTTATGGCTGATTTCACGTTGTTTCCTATCAATCAGATTGATTTAGATAAATATAGTGAAGATGGAATGATTGAACTAATTGTAAAATACAATGGCGATATACGAGCTGTTGCAGCCGAAGTTGATGCCTTTGTAGAAATTTTAGATTCTAATTATTCAATATTCACATTGCCTATAGACAATATCCCAACACTATATTCTTATAATGAAGTAGAATATGTTGAATTGCCTAAATCTCTCATGCATCGCACCAGTACAAAGGCAAAGTTCTTTTGGCTTAACTGGAAACGGCGTATTAATAGGAATAATTGACTCTGGTCTTGACTATACTCACCCAGATTTCAGAAATGAAGATGGAACAACTCGTGTTCTATATTTATGGGATCAATTATTGCAAGGCACTCCACCTGAAGGCTTTAGGAATGGAGCAGAATTTACAAAAGAACAAATCGATCAAGCATTAAACGATGAGGATCCCTATAGCTATGTTCCTAGCAAAGATCTTGTGGGACATGGAACTGCTGTAGCTGGCATAGCCGCAGGAAATGGGCGTTCTTCTGATAAAGTTGAAACAGGGGTTGCTCCAAACGCTTCTTTAATTATTGTCAAATTAGGTCACAAGGGGAATGTGTCATTCACTAGGTCCACTGAAATAATGAGAGCAGTAAAATATATTTCAAACAGAGCCGAAGCCTTAGGCATGCCAGTTTCAATAAATATAAGCTATGGTACCAATAATGGTTCTCATTTAGGCGATTCTTTGTTTGAAACCTATTTAGATAGTGTTGCAGAGGATTGGAAATCTAGTATTTCTGTTGCTTCTGGAAATGAAGGTTCCTCAGGTCATCATTATAGTAAAAACATATTTGAAGGCGAAGACGAAGTAGTAGAGTTTTCTGTTTCAGAAAATATTCCACAATTATACCTTACGATATGGAAAAATTTTGCTGATGATATGACTTTTGAAGTTATTGCTCCAAGTGGAAAAAGTACAGGGATAATACCCTCTTATCAAAGAGTAACAAAGTTAGTATTAGATAACGTAATTGTTACAGTTTTGTATGGTCAGCCAAACAATTACAATCTTCAGCAAGAAATATACATTTTATTTACAGGTATAAACGGACCTGTTTCTTCTGGTCTTTGGAATATTGTAATTCGAGGTGTAGAGATTATTTGTGGAATAATTGATATATGGCTCCCTACCTTAGAGGAAGCTTCGCAATACACCTCTTTCCTTCGTCCAACCACAAAAAATACTATAACACTACCTGCCACAGCTTTAAATGTTATATCTGTGGGAGGCTATAATTCCACTATCAACAGCATAACTGACTTTACTGGTCATGGAACGATGCGAAACATTAATTATATGAAACCCGATTTAGTTGCACCTGCCGTAAATATTCTTACAACTCGCACAGGTGGAGGATATGATACCTTTACTGGAACAAGTGTAGCCGCGCCTTTTGTAACAGGTTCTGCTGCCCTAATGATGGAATGGGGTATTTTGAGACAAAATGATCCTTTTTTATATGGTCAAAGAATAAAAGCTTTTTTAAGGAAAGGTGCTTCAAGAAAGGATGATATTATATATCCAAATCCAATTTGGGGATATGGTTCTTTAAATTTATGCGATACTATGGAACAACTTGTTGAATATAATCAACTAGGGGGTGCCTTTTTATGAATGATTTTGATCTATATTCACCTGACATTGTAGATTTTACTATAAGAAAAGGATCTTATTTTGAAGATTATATATTAGATAATCCAGGCCTAATAACTACGGTTACCATTAGAGATATGTACATAATATGTTATACAACAGTTAATGATTATGAAAAGATGTCTGTATATATGGGCACTGACTTTATAAACAGTGTCTCTAATGTTTTTGGACTTACAGATAGGGCTTCACTAGAGTCTGCTGGCATAATACAAGTTCAAGATCAACCTTATCTTAACCTTAAAGGAGAAAATGTTATTATTGGCTTTGTTGATACTGGCATTGATTATACTCAAAGTGTCTTCAAATATGATGATGGTACCAGTAAAATTAGATATATTTATGATCAAACAATACCGGGAACGCCTCCTGTTGGGTTCCCTCTCGGGACAGAATATACCAATGAGCAAATTAATGAAGCATTATTAGCTGAAGATCCTTACGAAATAGTTCCCCAAAGAGATACCTCAGGTCATGGAACTTTTTTGGCCTCTGTAGCCGCAGGGAGTCCTAATGGTTCTTTTATAGGTGCTGCACCTGACTCAGAAATAATAATGGTTAAACTAAAGAAAGCTTATCCTTTTTATTTAAATAGATTCTGCGTACCTAAAGAACAAGAAGATGCTTTTGAATCAACTTCAGTTATGCTTGGAGTAGAATATATATTACAGAAAGCAACGGAACTTGATAGACCTGTTGTTATATGTATAGGATTAGGTTCAAATTATGACAGTCACGATGGGTTAAGTCATTTAGAAGAATATCTTTGTAATCTTTCAAATATCCCAGGTGTATGTATTTGTGTTTCTGTAGGTAATGAGAGTCAATCAAGACATCATTATTATCAACAATTCGATAGGGATGTAACTCCTTTAAATATAGATTTAAAAGTTGGTGATAATGCTGGTGATATATATATGATTATCACAAATAGAATTTGTGATAGGGTCTCAGTTTCAGTGCGCTCTCCTACTGGAGAACTGGTAAGTAGAGTTCCTGCTAAAGCAAGATATACATTTTCAACTCGGCTTGTACTTGAACGCTCTGAAATAAGTATTTCTTATTATTTTCCTCTTGAGGGAACTGGAGATCAAATTACTATAGTTAAAATTATAGATTCTACTCCAGGTATATGGACAATAACGGCTTATGGAGACATTATTATTAATGGTTCCATTCAAGCTTGGCTACCATTGACAGGTTTTGTATCTCCTAATGTTGAGTTTTTGTCATCAAATCCATATATAACAATTACCTCTCCTGCAACATCTTTAGGTCCTATTCATTGTGGGGCCTATAACAGCACACGAAATAACCTGTATCCTAGTTCTTCTTGGGGTCCAGCTAGATTGTCTACCGACACGCCTGATTTAGTTGCTCCTGGCTATCAAGTAGGAGGTTTCTATCCTTCAGGCTATGGAACAATGAGCGGAACTAGTGTATCAACTGCAGTTACCTGCGGTGCCTGCGCCCTACTTTTACAATGGGGCATTGTTGAAGGTAATGATTTAGGTTTTTGTACTCCTTTAATTAAAGCCTTTCTTATTAGAGGATGTAATAGAACTGACGCAATGTCATATCCAAATCCTCAGTGGGGGTATGGTTCCTTAAATCTATTGCAAACTTTCTTTTACATGAGTGAATTGACCTAAAAATCTAATTCTAATATATCAAGTTATAAAAACAGGAGGTAATTTTCTTGGATAATGAGATTTTATATGATCCAGATATCGTAGACTTTTTTATAATAAAAGATTCATGCTATGAACGTTTTATATTAGACCATCCTGGTCTAATAGCTAAACATACTATAAAAGATACTTGGACTATTTGTTATGCAAAAATAGAAGACTATCTTGAAATGACTTCTTACATGGGGACAGATTATATAAATAGTGTTCCAAAAGTACTTGGACTTCTAGGCCGTCCTAGTTTAGAGTCTTCAGGAATCACACAGGTACAAGAACAACCATTTCTTAACTTGAATGGTAGAAATGTTATTGTAGGATTGATTGATACTGGTATTGACTATACCCAAAATATCTTTAAATATGAAGACGGTACTAGTAAAATAAAATTTATATATGATCAAACTATACCTGGAAATCCTCCCGAAGGATTACTTCTAGGCACCGAATATACTAACGAGCAAATTAATGAAGCTTTAGCCTCTGATAATCCTTACGAAATTGTTCCTAGCCAAGATACCGTAGGTCATGGAACATTTCTGGCCTCCATAGCAGCTGGAAAAGCTGAAGGAGATTTTATTGGTGCTGCACCAGATGCAGAAATAATCATGGTTAAGTTAAAAAAGACTTATCCCTATTATCTAAATAGATTTTTTGTACCACCTACTCAAGAAAATGCCTTTAGCTCTTCTTCAGTCATGCTTGGAGTAGAATATATTGTAAGAAAATCTAAACAACTAAATTGCCCGGCAGTTATATGTATTGGACTTGGTTCAAATTATGACAGTCATGATGGTGTTGGTGCCATTGAAGAATACCTTTTTAATATTTCAAACATTCCTGGATTCTGTGTCTGCACTGCTGTAGGTAACGAAAGTCAAACAAGACACCATTATTATCATCAGCTCACACAAAACAGTTCTCCAGAGAACATTGATATTAAAGTAGGCAATGATGCAGGAAACGTTTTTATCACTATTACAAATGCCATTTCTGATAGAATATCAGTTTCTGTTCTCTCTCCTACCGGGGAAATTATAAGCAGAGTTCCTGCCACTGCCAATTCATCATTTACAACAAGACTGGTATTAGAACTATCTATTGTTACTGTTTCATATAGTTTTCCTGTCGAAGGAAGTGGAGAGCAAGTTACTATAGTGAAAATTCAAGATGCAACTCCAGGCATTTGGACTATTACTGTATATGGAGACATAATACTAAATGGAAGAATCGATGCATGGCTTCCTCTTACAGGTTTTGTCTCGCCTAATGTTGAATTTTTATCTGCTAATCCTTATACAACTATTACCTCCCCTGCAAATGGCTATGCCACTGTTCGTTGTGGAGCTTATAATAGCACACGAGATAGTTTGTATCCAGACTCATCTTGGGGTCCAGCTAAAGTATCTCCTGATGTTCCTGATTTAGTAGCCCCTGGGTATCAAATAGCAGGATACTATCCTACGGGTTTGGGATATATGAGTGGTACTAGTGTAGCAACTGCAATTACCTGTGGCGCATGTGCTTTATTGTTACAGTGGGGAGTTGTTGAAGGCAACGATTTAGGTTTTTCTACTCCTCTGATTAAAGCCTATTTAATCAGAGGATGCAATAGAAGTGATGTTATGGAATATCCGAATCCACAATGGGGTTACGGTACACTTAATTTATTGCAAACCTTTTTCTATATGAGAGAGCTTTAAAGAGATTCTTTATATAAAAAATGAATACCTCAAATAAAAAAATTAGCTAACATATAAAGTTTTTAATCTTATATGCTAGCTAATTTTAATTTTGTTAATATTATCTATAAAAATAGTACTTCTTCTATATTGTAAAAGCCTACGCTCTGTTCACCATTTTTGATTCCTGCAAGAAGCCTATCCCCTACAAATTCTGCTGCTCTAACTGCCCCCAATGCAAAGATTTTCTTAGAAGCTGCAGTATGCTTTATTTCAAGAATCTCATCTTCTCCTGCAAAAATAACTGTATGTTCTCCTGCAATAGTTCCACATCTAACTGCGTGTATGCCTATTTCTTTTCCTCTTCTACCATCACCTTCTCTTCCATAAATCTGCTCAAATTCGTCTTCAGAATTTATTGCTTCCGCAAGAAGTTTTGCAGTCCCACTAGGAGAGTCTAGTTTTTTATTGTGATGTTTTTCTATAATTTCTATATCAAAATTTCCTTTCAAAATTGGTGTTATCTGTTTTAATATTTTTTTCATAACGGTGATACCTAATGAAAAATTAGCAGCTTGAACTACAGGTACCTTTTTAGATAATTCTCTAATTTGCTGTTTTTGATTATTATTGAAGCCAGTAGTAGCTATAACAACTCCACATCTATTTTCTCTGGCAAATTCTTCTATCATATTTAAATTTGCAGGATTACTAAAATCTATTATTATATCTATTTTTTCCTTAATATTTTTTAACTTTTCACCTGCTAAAGGTTCAATCATACCTACACACTTCATATTATCTCTTTGCTCTATGATTTCTTCTAAAACTTTTCCCATAGCCCCTTTTCCTACTATAGCGATATTCATAAATCCACATTCCCCCATTCTCCAATTTAAAGTTTCTAAATTTATCTTCTATAAATAAATTATTTTTAAATTTAGATAATATAACCTAAAATGCGGATTTGCTACTCTTCATTTGTTTTTTTACATAATAAAAAATCCTCTCACGAGGATTTTAAATTCTTCCATAGAATCTTCTATAGTAATAGCTTATTAACCAAGATAATATCATATCATATACCACAAAGAATACTTCACCTGCTATAAACAAGATCAAAGGGGAAGTGTCTTTTAATGTTATAGTTCCAAAAAATAAGCTATAGAAAAAGTTATATGCCACAATTACTATTATGTTAAAAACACATAATTTTAATACTATCTGCACTATTGGGTTTTTTATCTTTTCTATATAAAATTTAATCAGACCATATATTCCAAAGAAAAAAATATATGGTATAGCCGCAACTTTATTTGGTAAAAGAAAGAAAGCCAAGATTGAACAAGCAATGTATAAAAGCCAACCACCTTTACCCTTACTTTCAATCATCATAATCGGTACAAATATAGAACTAATAGTATATAAAGTTATTTCAAAACCAGGAACAAAAGAAGCTGCATAAAGACTTATTAAAGATAGAGCCAATAACAATCCCCCAAGGGCGACAAGCTTACTTTTCTTATTTTTCATATCAGTCCCATTAATCATATCTTTCTCCTATATACAATCACACATACAATCAAAGCATGAATATGCCATACATAGCTTACACATCATATCATCATTTCCATATCCTTTGCCAAAGGAGTTGTTTTGATATGCTCTACCTGCATTCATTAAATTATTTAAAGCATTTCTATATTCCAGATTGTTAGGATTCATATCTACAGCAGTACGAACTTTCATCAATGCATCGTCATACCAACCTTTCTTATATGAAATCATTCCTGCAAGAAAGAACCATTCTGCATCACGATTTTGTATCTGTGATAGTTTTTGTTCTGCATATCCTAAATTTCCGGAATCAATGATTCCTCTTATATCATTATATTCAGGTGTAGTCTTGCCATATGAATTACTATTTGCTTCTTGTCTATAGGAATTGTTATAATTTGCTGCTCCCTTACCACTTTTCATCAAAGTATCATATGCTTCGTTAACTTCCTGTAATTTTTCTTGTGCCAAATCAGCTAGAGGGTTATTTTGATATTTATCAGGATGATATTTTTTTACTAATTCTCTATATGCTGATTTTATTTCATCTTCACTGGCATTTTGTCTTACTCCTAATACGTCATATGGATTGTTCATATATTATTTCTCCTCTTCTTCTGTTTTGTTTTCTTCTCTGTTTAAAAGAACACCTTCGGTTCTCTTGCGTAGTCCAAAATAAACAATATTCTCTATTATACCTTTGTTTTTCTTTATATCTAAAAGAGCTACTGCATTGCTTATTTCTGCTAGATAGTGCAATAGGTTAAATTCTACAACATCTTTAATCCTAGCCTTAAATTCTTTTATAGATTCTTTATCTTTATTATAATCAAATCTATATATAAGAGGATTATAAGTATTGTTATTAATATTTTCTTCTATATCTTCATATGCGTCCATTAGATATATCCATTTCCCTAAATGATATCCAATATGCCTAAGTAGCTTAATTAAACTTGCTTTCACTTCAGTATCCTTAACACCATTTTCAAAAATAGCAAGCATTATATTTGCAAAAGGTTCTTCAACCTTATCCAGCTCTTTACATTTTTCCTTTTCAAGAGCGGAAAGCTCTTTTAAATTTTCTTCGGTAATATCACATAACTCTTTTTTTATAGAAGTTATTTTTTTAATAGTCGGAAGCAGCCCTATAGCCGCCGCTCTAGCTTTATAGCTATGCTCATCATAGTAATCATCCATAAGCTTATAATAAGCTAATATAAGCATAACATCTCCCGCATATTTAATAGACGAGGTTTCACCAGCTATTGGTCTTTTCTTAATATGATGAATTATACAATGTTCTCTTGTTATTTCCTCTTGTTCTTCTATGACTGAATCTAATATCAATGCTAAAAATACAAAATCATAACTTAAAGTAAACCTAGCTAATTGCCCATATCTTTTCCCAACGCTTTTACATATTCCACAGTAGTATGAACTATATATATCATACTCCCGCATTTTTAATTCTCCCTTGTCTGGAATTACATATCCCAGCATATAGAACTCACCCTTTTATCCTTTTATATACTAGTACTAAAACATTTTGTTAATTATATCATAAATTTGTGATAGTTTTATGTTGCAATCATATTACAAAACAGAAAAAATCAAAATATTATTTGACACAAAGAGTTAAAAGTTGTATTATATTTCATAATTTGTTTTAGGATAACATTAAGTCATGATGGGAGACATAAAAAAATGACAGTTAATTTTAACAACCATGGCATGCTTAATAAATTAAAAAAACACCACCGTACACTACATAAGATACCTGAAGTAGGAGATCAATTATTTAAAACTAGAGATTATATTATGAGTGTAATAGGTGAAATGAATTGTGAATTTACTACAGTTGTAAATACTGGAATTTGTGCTTACTTCGATAAAGGAAAAGATTTTACAATTGCTTATAGAAGCGATATGGATGGTTTAACTATTTCAGAAGCTAATAAGCATGAATTTATTTCTGAACATCCAGGGCAAATGCATGGATGTGGACATGATGCTCATATGTCTATCCTTTTAGGATTTTCAGAATATGTTAATGATACAAATGACTTACCATATAACATTTTGCTGATATTTCAACCAGCTGAAGAAACAATTGGTGGTGCTAAAAGCATAGCAGAATCAGGTATATTTGAAAAATACAACGTTATAAGAACTTTTGGGTTACATTTATGGCCTAATATTCCAAAGGGACAACTATCAACAAAAGGTGGTCCTCTTATGCCTAAATCTTCCCAAGTGAATATAGAAATACAAGGAAAAGGTACTCATGCTGCAACTTCCCACAAAGGTATTGATGCACTATATATTGCTACACAATATATTATGGATATATATAAAATGCAGCAAACAGAAACACCTAAAGATGAACGCACACTTTTAAAAATATGTAAATTAAATAGCGGAACTGCTAGAAATGTTATCGCAGGTAGTGCGTCTCTTGTTGGAACAATGCGAGCCTTTAAGCTTGAAACTTTTGATTTTATGGAGATTCGTTTAAATGAAATTGCTAACGAATACAAAAAGAAATATGGATGTGAAATAAAAGTTCATTGTTCTGATGGATATCTTCCAGTTATTAATGATGCTGTTCTTTATAAAATAATAAAGCCACATTTACAAGAGCTTAGTTTTTATAAAGAGTTACCGGAAGCAATTATGATTTCAGAAGATTTTTCTTATTATGGAACAAAATCTTCTGCTGTATTTGCACTTTTAGGAACCGGTACCAATATACCTCTTCATAGTAACAACTTTGATTTTGATGAAGATATTCTATTGGCAGGCTATGAATATTATAAAAAGCTTGCCCACATTAATTAGCCTTAATCATATAATAAATATAACTCAACTTAAAGAAGAGACCCCTATATTTAGAATTCTAAATATAGGGGTCTCTTCTTTTTTGCTGCTATTTGTCTAATAATAGTAATTTTATAGTTTTATTAAAGTTCTAATTTATAGTCACCTTCTCTTATCTTACCGCTTTTTCTCATTAGTTTATCTATAATAATTGCAAAAGTCGCTGGTAAAACAAAATGTAATAAAATGACTTTTCCTAAAACAGCAACTGTAAATCCCATTGCTGTAAAAGTGCCAATTTGTCCTACTAAACCAGAAGTACCCATACCTGCACCTGCTGGGATATTTGTCATTTTAAAAACAACAGTTCCCAAAGGTCCAACTATTGCTGCTGCTAAGGTTGGGGGAAGTAAAGTCCATGGATTCTTTATTATATTTGAAATTTGTAACATTGAGGTTCCTAACCCTTGTGCTATAAATCCGCCTACACCATTTTCTTTAAAACTAATTACTGCAAATCCAATCATTTGAGCACAACATCCTATAGTCGCTGCTCCTGCAGCAAGACCACTTAAGTCCAGCATTATACAAAGAGCTGCACTAGAAATTGGTGCAGTAAGTACTATACCAACTATTACGGAAACAATTATGCCCATTACAAAAGGTTGCATTTCTGTAGCAGTCATTATAATTTTTCCTAAGCCTGTCATTAAGGCTCCTACAGCTGGTCCAAACAATTTTGCTCCTATCATTCCTGCAATTAAGGTAACAGCAGGAGTAACAATTATATCAACTTTTGTTTCCTTTGAAATGCACTTTCCTATTTCTGCCCCAATTGCTGCTGATATAAATGCACCTGCTGGGCCACCAAAAGTAGCTCCCATGCTACCTGTTATAACGCTTGCAAACAAAACCAGTGGCGGTGCTTTTAGCCCCCATGCAACGGCTACACCTACTGCAGCTCCCATAAGGCCCATAGCAATTCCACCTATCTCAATTAAAAATTGAGATATACTATTTGGTCCAAACAAATTTATCGATTGTTCCCCTATAGTTTTTATTATTAAACCTATTAATAAAGAAGAGAATAATCCCAGTGCCATTGCTGATAAAGCGTCGTTAAAATAACGTTTTGCTGAGAATTCAATATCCTTTTTTTTCAAGAATTGTTTTGCATTATACATACACTTTTCTCCTGTCTTTACACATGCTTTGTCATATTACCAAATAAGATTATCATAAACACCTAAATGCGTCAATAAAAAGAAAACTTATTTTACTAAAAGCTTTTCTAAATATAATAAATAGTCTTTACAGTTGTATTGACCAACTCTTTATTACTATGCTATTATGTTTCATATAAAATTACTATTTAAAGGAGTGACCTATATGAATGCAGGAAAAAGAAGAGAAACTATAGTTTCTCAGTTAAAATCCAGTTCTACACCCATAAGTGCTTCTAGTCTAGCTTCACTATTACAAGTTAGTCGACAAATTATTGTTAGTGATGTAGCTTTACTGCGAGCAGGAGGAGTAGATATCTCAGCAACTCCTAGAGGATATATTCTTTCTGAAAATGACACTTCCAAAAGTAAATATAACTTTGAAGGGATTATTGCTTGTAAACATACCTCAGAGCAACTTAAAGAAGAGCTTTATACCATAGTTGACTTTGGTGCAGAAGTAATAAACGTTACTATCGAGCATTCTCTCTATGGACAACTTTCAGGCAGACTTGATCTAAACTCACGTTATGATGTAGATATTTTTTTAGAAAAAATAAAAAATAGCTCTGATTTACCTTTAAGTTGTTTAACTGAAGGAATTCACCTTCATAAAGTTGGTTGCAAAGATGAACATACTTTTAAACTAATGAAAGAGGCCTTAGATTCAAAAGATATGCTAATCAAATAAATTAGTATTTATATTAGTATGCTGTAAAATTATTTTATTATGTTATTAAATGGTTGTCTCTTATTTTTATTTTACAAATTGGCTTTGTTAATTTTTCTTTTTTAAATTAAGAGACAACCTGATTATTGTATTTTGGGCTTTTTTCACCCTACCTTTTAATTCTTTTTTATTTTATTTTCTATATCATAATTTCCTATTTTATCTAAATTCAATTTATATTTCTTTCCTTGTTCTCTGGCAATATGTTATAATGTTGTTATATTGTTAACAACTGCAATTAATATGTAAATAGAGGTTATTATGTTTAAATCAATTCAAACAAGAACCATGTACTATCTAGTAATCTTGGCCGTTGGATTACTTGTTACTATAGGCTTTGTTTTATCTACTAGTGTAGAAAAAGTAGGACATGGTATGAAAGAAAATACTCTTGCAGAACGTGCACTTTTAATTAGCAATTACATAGAGGCTTCTGAAAATGAAGACTTAAACCCCGAGGACTATTTTTTACTAATACAAGAAAAAAGTAACCTTCCTAAATCTATTTTAGATAATACTTTTTTAATTAGTAATAATTATGAAACGGCTGGATATAAAGGAAATGAAATTCCTTATGATTTAAAAATTACATCAACACACACACATCAATACATATATAAAAATGGCCAAGAATATATCTGCGGTCTATCTAAGATCGAAGGCGTCCCTGCTTTAGAAAATTGGTTTGTCTGCACAGAGGAAAGCTTTTCTTCTGCTTTTGTAGACCTTAACAATATAAAAACAGGGGTTATTATTATAATAACTACTTTACTGTTTATTTTATGGCCCCTTTCTAAAAAAATTTCAAAAACTATCACCGAACCTATAAAATCTCTAGCTGATGCATTAGAAATTATTGCTCAAGGAGATATAAGCCACGAAATAACCACAAAAAATAAAGATGAACTTTCAGATATTGCGAATTCTTTTAACACCATGCTCAACAAATTAAAATCTACTATGCAGCAGGTTCTTCTAAAATCCGGAGAAGCTGCTTCAATGCACGAAATAATGGAATATGTAGAGCAGGCTTATGATAATCTTCCTGCAGGAATTATTAGTATTAATAATATTGGCGAAATAACTACATATAATGAAGTGGCTGAGTCTTTAATAGGTTTAAAGTCAGATGAGGTTTTAGGTTTAGATATAAAAAATCCAATCCCCAAAGAAGTAAAACCTCTTGTAGATGCCTTAAGAAGATGCCTTTCAAAAGGAAGCCTTCAATTGAAAACTTTAACAGATATATACAATGTATCCGGTGCAAAAATTCCTATATTGTATAGTATCAACATTCAATTTGGTTTGAGGAATGAAGTTATTGGAGCTGTTTGTGTTTTTAGAAGGATCGAAGATATTGAAAGATTCCAAGAAAGTGCCAATAGAACTAAAAATCTAGAAGCCTTGGGTGAAATGGCAGCTAGCTTAGCTCATGAAATAAAGAATCCCCTAACTAGCATACGAGGCTATACTCAGCTAATAAAATTAGAACTAGGAGAGCAAAACATCAACTTAGATGAGCTTGAAATAATCATGCATGAAGCAGATAGACTTACCTTAATGCTAGACCGATTCCTTAATTTTGCAAGACCAAAAGTACCTAATCTAGAAGAAGTAGAGATTAAAGACATACTTAGCTATGTAACAACTTTAATTCAAAATGATCTACCTTCTAACATTAAAATTAGTACAGATTTTAATAACGTACCAAAAGTTTTAGTAGATACAGAACTTTTCGAACCAGTTATATTAAATTTGATCCTTAATGCAATACAAGCCTTACCGAATGGTGGAAATATAAATATAAAAACTGGATATAGTGAAAAAAGGAAAATGGTATATATAGAAATAAGGGATAATGGAATAGGAATTCCTAGAGAACTATCAGATAAGATATTTCAGCCTTTCTTTACAACAAAAGATAACGGCTCAGGTATGGGACTTGCCATAGCTTCACGAACAATTGAAGCTCATAAAGGCATTTTAGAAGTAGAAAGCATTATGGGACAAATGACAAAGTTTACTATACTTTTGCAATCATTTGACCCCTTATCTTCAAACGAATTTTAGGAGGTAATTCACTTGGAACAAACAAATATTTTAGTCGTTGATGATGAACTTAATGTACGTCAGCTTTTGAGCAAAGTTTTAACAAAAGAAGGTTATAGGGTTTACACCGCCTGTGATGGCCTTGAAGGATTAGAATTACTCCAAAATATAAGCATTGATATAATCATTAGCGATATAAAAATGCCAAGAATGACAGGAATAGAATTTTTACATAAAGTAAAAAAAATCGAACCTGAAATAGGCTTTATACTTATTACGGCCTTTGCTACAACTGAAACAGCCATTGATGCTCTAAAAAGTGGTGCACAAGACTATGTGACAAAGCCTTTTGACTTTAATGAAATATTAACAGCTGTGAAAAAAATAACCATGACAAAACAACATATATATAAATCAGGTACAAATACTAATTCAAGTCTATCCGATTTAAAGGTTAACAGTAAAAGCCCTAAAATGCAGCAAGTTTTACAAATGGCAAAGCTCGTGGCTGTGGCAGATTCTACAGTACTTTTAACTGGTGAAACAGGTACTGGAAAAGAGGTATTCTGTTCTGCGATACATGGATGGAGTTGTCGAAGTGATAAACCTCTTATAAAGGTAAACTGTGGTGCTATACCAGACAAC
>DAMCXN010000021.1:0-3839 GCA_032096995.1 Aminipila sp. | reverse complement strand
GAAAGTGAACTCTTTGGTTACGAAAAAGGTGCTTTTACTGGTGCAGTTTCTTCTAAACCTGGTAGGTTTGAAGTTGCCGATGGTGGAACTATTTTTCTAGATGAAATAGGTGATATCTCTCCTTCTCTTCAAGTTAAGTTGCTTCGTGTACTTCAAGAAAAAACCTTTGAAAGATTAGGTGGAGTAAAAAGCATTAAAGTAGATGTTCGTGTTATAGCTGCTACAAATAAAAATCTTAGAGATGAAGTACAAAAAGGAAATTTTAGGGAAGATTTATACTATCGTTTAAATGTAGTACCTATACATTTACCACCTTTGAGAGAACGTCTTGAAGATATAGAAGACCTAATAAAGTACTTTCTTGACAACTCTGCAAAAATGTCTTCTATTACGACACCAAAAGTAGTAAGCAATGAAACATTAGAATGTCTAAAAGAATATTGTTGGCCTGGAAATATTAGAGAATTAGAGAATATCATTGAAAGATGCGTTGTTATCTCTTCTGGTTCTATGATAAACATTAATTGCCTACCAATAGAAATGCGTGAAAAAAGTAAAACTTATACTGCTAAGTGCATTGACCAAGAACCCCTACTTAATACCGCTATTGACAATATGGAGAAAGAAGTAATAACAAAAGCTTTATCTGAATCTCATGGAAACAAAACAAAGGCAGCATTAGCACTAGGTATTAGTAGACGTTCTCTACATAGAAAACTACAAAAATATGGTATGATAGATTAATTTCTTTAACCAAAAGGGCTATCTCAAATTCTTAATAGAATTTCATTTGAGATAGCCCTTTCATATATATTATACAGCTTTAATTTCATCCCTTTCATCATCGGGTTCTAAACTTGAGTCCTCTCTTGTCATAGCCTCAACTTCTTCTGACCACAAATGACCAAAACTTGTATCTCCTTTTAAGAAATCTTTACCATAGCATAATAGACATGCTAAAATACCTACAGCAAGACCCCACGCAGATCCTTTTGATAAAAGTACACCTGCAATTACGCCAGCTATACCTAAATCTTTAAAACTAGTTGCCTGCTGAACACCAATACGTACACTTACAAAGCCTTGAACTATCATTGTCAATGCTAATGCTACAGATAATATAGGTTGAACTAAAGTTACTATAGGAAGTAACCAATAACCTGTAAAGGTACCAAATCTAAAACTCGCAGCTCCTCCTATTAAGGATTGCATACTTTTTCTTCCCTTTTTATATCTCTCACATACAACAACTTGCATTGCTGCCCATAAAGGTCCACACATAGTAATATCCGGTCCAATTACACCCATGATACTATTTCTAATACCAAAGATTAAATGCGCTCTATTTGGATTATAATCAACAAGTTCATCTTCTCTAGTTATATCGGCATCATGTACTAATGCTTTACTCTGAACTACATCACCGAATAATACGATGTAAATTGCCAATACTGTTGGAATAGATTGTAAAAACATAATTGGTTTAGGCCAACCTACTGCACCCCAAGGAACCCAATCTTTCCAAAGTCCAAGGAAATCTGGAGAAGAAAAGCCCCATTCAATCTGTGGCAATCCACTTTCTCCAACAATAGGTGCTACTATAACAGCAATTAGTACTGCTGGTAAAATACCCAAGTTTGCTATTGTCCCAAAGAAGTTATTCTTTGTGCTTAATCTTTTGAATCCATTTGAAAATAATAAATAAAATGCAACTATTAGACATACTGTTGTAGTCATAGGCATAGCTTCAAATTTTCCGCCATCTTTAAATATCATATAAATAGCAGAAACACCTGCACCTAATATAATTCCTGATTTAATTGCTGGTGGTACTAAACCAATAATTTTACCAGCAATTCCTGTTAATCCTAAAATAATTGCAAATACGCCAAGAGTTATTTCAAAAGCCACTAACCCTTGCATTCGTGCATGACCTTCTGGAAAAGTCAAACAATAAGCTACTAAAAGTGGTATTGCTGGTGTGATCCAACCAGGAACAACTGGATCGCCTAACAAAGTATGCCAAGTATATAAAAATCCATTTAATATAACAATTGCTAATGCAATTTGAAAAGGCATATGTAAAGTATCTTGTAAAAGTGGAATAGCTCCTAGACATACTGCACACATTAACAATCCTTGAATATAATCGGCTACTTCAAAACGATAGTGAATGAACGGTAATCTAACTTTAAAGGGACCTGCTTTAATATATGGCGCTTCCGCACCGTAAGGCATATATTCTCTCATACAACTTTCCTCTCATCTTTTTAATATTTTACTTTAAACATTTTTTCAAAACTTTCTTTTAGCTCAACTCTAAAGTCTGGATGTGCAATATTAATTAACGCTCTAGCTCTATCTTTTACAGTCTTTCCTTTTAATTTTGCAATTCCATATTCAGTTACAACGTAATCCGTATCGTGTCTTGATGTAGTTACCACCTGCCCCTCTGCTAAACTAGGTGTTATTTTTGAAACCATAGAACCATCTTTTTTCTTAGCTACGGAAGGCATAGCTATAATAGCTCTTCCATTTCCACCAGTGCACATTGCGGCACCTCTTATGAAATCAACCTGGCCTCCAACACCTGAAAACTGCCTGAAACCAATTGTATCTGATGCAATCTGACCATAAAAATCTATTCCTAAGCCCCCATTTATACTAACCATATTGGGATTCTTTGCTATAACCTGAGGATCATTTACATAATCTACTGTCTTTAATAAACATGTAGGGTTTTTATCACAGAAATCATATAAATCTTTTGAACCCATTACAAAGTTAAATACAAATTTTCCTTTTTCAACACCTTTTAAGGAGTTATCAATTGCTCCAGCTTCATATAGTTTAACGACTCCGTCTCCTAGCATTTCTGAATGAATGCCTAAATGTCTCTTATGTAATAACTGGTGACATACTGCATCAGGTATTGCTCCTATACCTAGTTGTAATGTATCTCCATCATTAATTAATTCTGCACAATTTTTTCCTATAGCTTCTTCAATTTCCCCAATCTTTGCAGCTGGCAAGGTTGGAAGAGGCCCATCTTTCTCTACGAAAACATCAATTTCACTTACATGAAAAACAGCATCTCCAAAAGTAAAAGGTACTTCCTTGTTTACCTGTGCTATAACTGTTTTAGCTGATTTAACTGCCTGAACTGTATAATCGGCTGAAACACCTGTTGATACAAATCCATGCTCATCAGGAGGAGTTACCATAATCATAGCTACATCTACAGATATAGTTCCATCTCTCATCAATTTGGGAACCTCATGGAAAAATAGCGGAGTATAATCACCGTTTCCTTGTTCTATGCATTTTCGTGTTTGACCACTTAGAAACCATAAATTAGGACGAAAATTATCTTTATATTCAGGCTTACAGTATTCTCCTTTTCCTAAAGTAAACATATGAGAAATCTCTACGTTTCTATAGCTTTCAGCATTCGCTACCATTGCATCTACTAGCGCAGGAGGTTCTCCCACATCATGAGCAAATACAACTTTATCATTGGATTTAATTAATTTAACAGCTTCTTCTGCTGTACTTTTTCTACTTTCATACACTTCTTTCCAGCTCATATTTCCTCCCCCAAAATCAACTGATTAAATTTCTAAATAAGCCATCCAGCATTCAACTGAATGGCTTATCTAACAGCTTATTTTATTTAATCTAAAAATCTGGTTTTATAAAGGTTTATTTAATTCCAGCAATTGCTTTAGCAAGTTCTTTCTTTGCATTGATATTTCCTTGACGAGATATCATAATTCTCTGTGCTTGTGGTGAACCAGCTCCATGCATTGATTCTGTTCTATAACCTACTGCTGATGCTC
>DAMCXN010000020.1:4919-43842 GCA_032096995.1 Aminipila sp. | reverse complement strand
AAGTTGAGATAACTGAGAATTTTATTTCAGCCACCCCAACATTTATTATAGAACCAAAAAAAACAACCAATCACTTGGTTGTTTCTCTTTATTTGGTGCGCGTGGAGGGACTTGAACCCCCACGGTCGCCCGCTAGATCCTAAGTCTAGTGCGTCTGCCAATTCCGCCACACGCGCACATTTGGTGACTCCACCGAGAATCGAACTCGGGTTACCGCCGTGAAAGGGCGGTGTCTTGACCGCTTGACCATGGAGCCATAGCATAAATAAAGACTCTAGTTATAGCTAGCTAGAGCCTTTATTGAAAAACCGGCGACGTCCTACTTTCCCAGGCAGCTGCCCGCCAAGTATCATCGGCGCTAAGGAGCTTAACTACTGTGTTCGAGATGGGAACAGGTGGAGCCTCCTCGCTATTGTTACCAGATTAAATATATAATTTTGTTAATAAAATTATATACTACCGAGGTTCTGAATACATTCAAAATCTCGGTAGCTTTTAATTACTTTATCTACTATACACTATTAAACTATTAAAAACAAGCATTATTTTCCTTTTTTCTCATTTTTTTATAGTTGTATTAGTTATTAGTTTTTTCTTCTGCCTTAGGAGCTTCCTTTGCAGGAGTCTCAGCCTTTGTTTCCTCAGCTTTTGGAGCAGGGGCAGCAGGTTTAGCAGCAACCTTTTTCTTTACTCTTAAGTTTGAAATTGCATTAGTCGGGCATTCCTTTTCACATAGTCCACAGTTTTTACATTTATCAAAATCAATCTTAGCAAGATTATTTTCAACTGTTACTGCATCGAACTTACAAACTTTCTCGCACTTCTTACAACCAATACATGCAACGCTACAAGATTTTCTTGCCTTGGCAGCAGGAGCATTTGAATTACATGCAACGTAAACAAGCTTTTTCTTTTCTGCAACCACGATTACGTTATTTGGGCAAACCTTTTCGCACATACCACAACCAACACATGCTTCTCTATCCACAACAGCTACTCCATCACAAATTTTAATAGCATCGTATTGGCAAACAGAAACGCAATCACCAAAGCCCATACATCCTTGTGAGCAAGCCCAGTTTCCACCATAGAAATTCTTTGCTGCTTCACAAGACTGAATACCTTGGTATTCCATAATTTTTCTAGTGTTTTCGTTATTTCCCTTACATTTAACAAATGCAACTTTTGGTTCAGCTGCTGTAGCCTCTACACCAAGAACTGCTGCAATTGCTGCAGAGCAATCTGCACCACCAACAGGACATAAGCTTGGGCTTAACGAAGGATCTTGACCTAACGCAGCCGCATAGTCATCACAACCTGCATAACCACAAGCTCCACAATTAGCTCCAGGTAAAACCTCTCTAATTTGAGCTACTGTTTCGTCAACGGGAACGAAAAATACTTTAGCAGCGATTGTTAGGATAATACCTGCAATCAAACCTACTACTACAACTAGTATTACTGGCATCATATTATTCCTCCCCCTTTCTAACCAAATATACCTTCAACAACACCACTGAATCCCATGAAAGCCATGGAAAGAATTGATGCGCCAACAAGTACCATAGGGATCCCTTTGAATGCCGCAGGGATATCACAATGTTCCATCTTCTGTCTCATACCTGCAAATAGTACCATAGCCAATAAGAAACCAACTCCAGCACCTATCGCATTAAAGATTGACTGAATATAAGTTAAGCCATCATCAATGTTCATGATTGTTACACCAAGAACGGCACAGTTCGTAGTGATTAATGGAAGGAATACTCCTAGTGACTTATAAAGTGAAGGAACATACTTCTTTAAAATCATTTCAACTAACTGTACAAGTGATGCAATAACTAAAATGAATACTACTGTCTGTAAATATCCAATATCATTTTTATTTAAAATTTGCTGAACTGGCCATGTAACAGCTGTTGCAAGAACCATTACAAATGTAACAGCAAGCCCCATGCCGCTTGCAGAATCAAGCTTCTTTGATACTCCAAGGAAAGGACAAATACCTAAGAACTGTGATAGAACAAAGTTATCTACCAAGATAACGCTCATCATTATTACTATAAGTTCTTTCATTATTGGCAACCCCCTTCCTTATTAGCTGATTCACAATTTGCACGCATTGCACACCCTTCACAGCCAAAGCTCTTTTTCTTTATTGCTTTACCCTTAGAAATATAGTTAATACCTGCAACTAAAATAGCAAATACAAAGAATCCTCCTGGAGCAAGCATAAATATAGCCATTGGAGAAAATCCATCACCAAATAAAGGCATATCAAAGGCTGTTCCTGCACCAAGTAATTCTCTGATTAAACCCATACATCCAAGAGCAAGAGTGAAACCAAGACCCATACCTATACCATCTAGAGCTGAATCTATAACTGAATTTTTACTTGCAAACATTTCTGCTCTACCAAGGATAATACAGTTTACTACTATAAGTGGTATAAATAATCCTAAAGAAGCATCAAGTGCTGGCAAATAAGCTTTTAGCATAAATTGTACTAAAGTTACGAATCCTGCAATTACTACGATATAGCAAGGGATTCTAACTTTAGCCGGGATAATATTCTTTAAAATTGAAATAACGATATTTGAGCAGATTAATACTGCCATTGTGGAAACACCCATACCAAGACCATTAATCGCACCAGTTGTTGTCGCAAGAAACGGACAAGTACCAAGTAAAAGTACTAATGCAGGGTTTTCCTTAATTATACCTTTTGTTACAATACTTAGTTTACTCATTTAGTTTACACCTCCTGCAGCTTCAAACTGTGCCAAAGCACCTTGAACAGAGTGATAAACACCATTTGAGGAAATAGTCGCACCTGTAATAGTATCCATATTAGTATTTTTCTTTATATTGTCCTGGCCAACTGCTGCCATATTAGGAATAACCTCCGCAGCTGTTTTACCATTATACTGACCTAAATACTCTACAGTCATAGCTTTTGTTCCAAGACCTGGTGTATCTGCGTGCTTAGTTACTGTTACACCTGTAATTGCTCCAGATGCATCAATACCAACCATTACTGTCATAGTTCCACCAAAGCTCTTAGCTGTTGATGTACAAGCAACACCAGCTCCATTATCAGCTATATAGTAATCTACGATACCTTCGTTTAAAGTACCTTCATATGGAGAGAACGCTCCACCTTCAGGTAAAACCAAAGCTCTAGCTTCATCTGCTGCTTTTGCTTCATTTGCAGCTATAATAGGCTTTGTCATAGCGAAGGTCTGTGACAATGCAAATGATACAACTAAACATATACAAACCAAAACCAATGCAGGCTTTATGTATTCTTTAAATGTTGAATTTCCCATTATTTTTTGCCACCTCCATACATTCTATTTTCACAGAAAGTATTAATATGTGGAGTCACAATATTCATAAGAAGAATCGCAAAAGATACTCCTTCTGGATATGAACCAAATAATCTTATTACCATTGTTAATAAACCACATCCAATACCGAAAATAACTTTACCAAGTGGAAGAATTGGTGATGTTGCATAATCTGTTGCCATGAAGAAAGCTCCAAGCATTACGCCTCCTGCAAATATGTGGAAGAGTGGGTCTTGTCCTGCAAGAATTGCTATAGCACCAACTGTAACAATAAAACTTAAAGGAATGATAGGAGAAATAATACGTCTCCAAATCAAGAACAATCCACCAAGTAATAATGCAAGAGCACTAATTTCTCCGATTGAACCACCAATCAGACCAAGCATTACGTCTGTATTTGATGGTAGTTGTCCACCCTCAGCTAAAACGCCTAGAGGTGTAGGACCTGTAACAACATCAGCAGTCTGTAAACTTCTTGGAAGAGGCCAAGATGTCATCTGTGTAGTAAAAGAAACCAATAAAACTATTCTAGCTGTAATTGCTGGATTTGCAATATTCTGCCCTAATCCACCAAATAATCCTTTTACAATTACAATTGCTACAAAACTACCAATGATTGCTATTAAATATGAAAGATTTGAAGGCACATTAAACGCAAGCAAGACGCCCGTTAAAACGGCACTTAAATCTCCAACAGTTTGCTTTTTATTTGTCATTTTATTAAACAAATATTCAAAAGCTACACAAGATAAAACACAAACTAATGTAAGTGTTATAACTCTGAACCCAAAAACATAAGTACTTACAAGAAATGCAGGTACTAATGCTAGAATAACAGTTCCCATTATTCTAGATGTATCCACCTCGCTGACAAAGTGAGGCGCTGATGATACAATTAAATTATCATATGCTTTGTTTTCCATTATTTTTTCTGTGCCTCCTTTAATATTGCTTTACCAAGCTTATTATTAAAGCCTAAAGGTCTTCTCGCAGGACAAATATAGGAACAACTTCCGCATTCCATGCACTGCATAACCTTATATTTATCTAATGCCTCTGCGTCTCTTCTTTCAACTGCTGCTGAAAGAGCTGTAGGCATTAATTTAAATGGACAGGCCAAATGGCATCTACCACAATTGATACAAGCCGTTTCTTCCTTAACCCAAGCCTGTTCTCCTGAGAATGCTAGAATAGCATTGTTATTCTTTATAACAGGAAGTTGGTCAGTAAAGATAGCTTTACCCATCATAGGTCCACCCATTAAGATTTTCTTTGGTTCTTCTTTATATCCTCCACAAAACGCCATAACGTCTGCGATTTTAGTACCAATTGGACATATAAGATTTGTTGGTCTTTCTACTGCACTTCCATCAACAGTAACTCTCTTATTAATAAGTGGAATACCATCTTTGAAATATTGTCCAACAAATGCAATTGATGTAATATTTGACAAAATAATACCAAGATCAGCAGGAAGTACTCCAGCATTCATTGTTTTGCCAGTTACTTCATAAACCATTACTCTTTCTGCACCTTGTGGATATCTTGATCTTAAAGGTACAACCTGAATATTTGGATTACCCTTTTGTTCAATCATCTTCTTTAATGCTTCAATTGCATCAGGTTTATTATCTTCTACACCGATAAAGCCTTCTTTTAATTCAAGATACTTCATTACTAATAACATACCATCAATAATGTTTTCTGTATCTTCGAGCATAAGTCTATGGTCAGAAGTTATAAATGGTTCACATTCTGCTCCATTTATGATAAGTGTGTGTACTTCATCTATGTTCTTAGGATTATATTTGATGTGTGTTGGAAAAGATGCTCCTCCCAATCCAACAAGACCACTAGTTCTAATAGCCTTAACAAAGCCCTCCCTGTTATCAACATGAGGAACTTCAATTTCTTCCCATAATTCTTGTTTTTTATCTGTTTCGATAACGACTACAACATCTTCCCCGCCATTACCAGAACGCATCCCATCAATTTTTTTAACTGTACCTGAAACACTTGAATGTATAGGTGCACTTACAAATGCATCGGTATCACCTACTGGTTGGCCTACTTTTACATAATCGCCCTTAGTAACAAGTGGCTTACATGGTGCTCCGATGTGTTGGGACATAGAGATATAAACAAAATCAGGAATAGGCATTACTTCTGTTTCACATCCAGCTGTGTGCTTATTGTGTTGCACATGAATGCTCTGTAAATGCTTTTTCTGCTCGGTCATATTACTCTTCCTTCCTTCCTACAAATATGAAAGCGTTGCTTTTTGCAACACTATTTTAAAAATTTAGTCTACTCTGCCAAGTTTTAGGCTATCATATCCACAAGCTTTTCTCCAATAGAAAACATTTATAATTCTATAACTTTTTTTAATAGTTGTGTGTAAAACTATTGAATTTTCAAATAAGTTATGATAAAGTAGAAAAAGTTCTACTAAAACTTTCTATTCACTGCATTTTAGGCAATTTTAGGAAGTTTGTTATTTAAATAAAAAATACTATTAATTTAAAGATATTATAAAAAAAATTGGAGATAAATTTATGAATATTAACCACTTGAGATACTTTCAAGAAGTATGCAAATATAATAACATTACAAAAGCTTCGGAGGCAGTTCATGTTTCTCAGCCATCTATCACTGCCGCTATAAAAGAGCTTGAAAACGAATTAGGTTATCAGCTTTTCAATAGAGTAAACAATAGAATTTCTTTAACAGATGATGGAATGGCTTTTTTAACCAAAGCAAAAAATTTTGTTAATACTTATGATAACTTTCATAAGGAAGCACTAGATATAGGTGATAAAACACATGTTGTCCTTAAAGTGGGTATACCACCAGTTCTCGGAACTTTTATGTTTAAAAAGTTTTTTCCTGCTTTTGAAAAGCAACATCCAAACATCAGACTTCAAATGTTTGAGGTTGGCACAATTTCTGGACTGAAAAGATTAAATGAGGGAAGTTTAGACTTTCTAATTGGAGCAATGAATGAAACTACTTATCCTCAGTGTGACTCAAAGTTAATCTTTAAAACTAAATTTGGACTTGCCGTAAGTAAAGATAATCCTTTATCTAAAGTCCCTTTTGCTAGTAAAGAAATGATTTGTAGGCAACCTTTTATTATTTTCCCTAAGGGTTCTTACCATTATACTGCTATAACTGGTCACTTTAAAGAACATCCTTTAAATATCATAATGGAAGCTAGCCAAATTTCTACAATTAAATATATAGTAGAAAATAACTTTGCAGTAACTATAACTTATCAAGAAAGCTTTGATGCTACAGCAAAAATTGTCCATGTTCCACTAGAAGAACCAATTAAGGCTAATGTTAGTGTATTATGGAGAAAAAATGCTTATGTTTCTAACGCTATGAAAGCATTTATTGCATATACCTCTACAATTGAAAATGATGATGAACCTAAGGTTGAGTCATTCTGGGATTAATCTATAAATCAAAACCCCTAGCATGAAATTTTGTATATTAAATATTTCTGCTAGGGGTTTATTGTAAAAAAAGCTACCTATTATATATGCTTTTTATATAGTATTCTAATTGAATTCATTACACATATCATCGCTACCCCTGAATCCGCAAATACTGCCATCCACATAGATGCCAATCCAGCAAGGCCAAGAATCATAATAAGGATTTTTATTGCTAAAGCAAATACTACATTTTGCATAGCAATCTTATTTGTAACTTTAGCTATACTGATTGCTTGTGGAATGGCTTCTACACTAGAAGTCATAAAAACTACATCAGCAGCTTCAATTGCAGCATCTGCGCCACTTCCCATAGCTGCGCCTACATCCGCTCCAGCTAAAACAGGTGCATCATTAATACCATCTCCTACAAACATTACCTGCCCATGCTTTTCCCTAAATTCCTTTAAGATCCTCAGCTTATCTTCAGGAAGCAACTTGGCAAATACATTTTCAATACCAGCTATTTTAGCTACTGCATTAGCACTTTCCTCAGCATCCCCTGTTAGCATCGCAGTTATAATTTTTTTGTTTTTTAACTTTTCAATTGCTGCCAATGAATCATTCTTTATAGTATCTGATATAGTTAAAGTCCCTATAAATTTATTATTTAATGACAATAATACTTCAGTGCCCATATTTGAAGTTTTGTAATCATTAAGTTCTATACCTTCATCAATTAAAAGCTTTTTGTTGCCACATAAAACTGTTCCGGCATTTAATTTAGCTTTTATTCCTTTTCCAGCAATTTCTTCAATGAATCTAGGTTCTTCTGGATTTACACCATGTTTCCTCGCTTCATTTACTATACTTACTCCTATAGGGTGTGTAGAATTTAATTCACAACTTGCAGCTATAGATAATAAATACAGTTCTGCCTCTCTCTTTGAAATTCCTTTAGGTCTGTTTTCTATTCCCGATATTACTCTGGAATCATTGCAAGAATTATTATCTTTATTATTACCTATAGTAATTCCTGAAGTCATATAACCTATTAAATCACCTGAAAATGTAGCTTTTTGAACTACAAATTCTCCTTTTGTAATAGTCCCAGTCTTATCCATTATTACAGCTTTAATATTCTTCAAAGCCTCTAATGCCAAGCCTCCTTTGAACAAAATCCCTTGCTTTGAACCAGCTCCAATGCCAGAAAAGAAAGCTAATGGCACACTTAAAACTAATGCACATGGACAACTTATAACTAAAAAAGTCAATGAAGTATATATCCAGTATTGCCAATCTCCTGTAATTAAAGACGGGATTATAGCCGTTAACAACGCTAAAATAACTACAAATGGAGTATAAACTCTCGCAAATTTAGTAATGAATTTATCTATTTGAGGTTTGCTTGCTGCTGCATTCTCTACTGAGTCAAGAATTCTTGTAACCATAGAATTTTCTAAGGTCTTCTCTACCTTTATTCTTAAAACACCTGAGGTATTAATACATCCTGAAGTGACTAAAGATCTTTTACCTACTTTTACAGGAACAGGCTCGCCAGTAATTGGTGAAGTATCAATTCTGCTTTCTCCATCTATTACAATACCATCTAAAGGAATTCTATCACCAGGCTTTACTAATAAAAGATCTCCTATTTTTGCCTCTGAAGCGGCCACTTCTTTTATGTTATTATTTTCTATCAAAGTCACCACTTCTGGCCTGAGATCCACTGCCTCCATAATTTGATTTCTACTTCGTTCAACAGCTTTTTCTTCAAAGAACTCACCTATTCTAAAAAATAGCATAACCCCTACAGCTTCAGGATATTCCTGTATAGCAAAAGCTCCTATAGTTGCAATACTCATGAGAAAGTTTTCATCAAAAATCTGTCCCTTTCCAATATTCTTAAAAGCTGTGATTAAGATTTCTCCACCTAATACTAGATAAGCTATAACAAAAAGAGCGATCCACCAAGGTTGTGTAAGTTCCATTCTTTCTATCCCAAGTCCCATTGCAAAAAATATAGCCCCAATAATTATTGCATGGATATCTGTAATTTTATTAAAAATATTTTTATTATGTGCCATACAACAGTTACTCTCTATGCAGTCACATGCACAAGTATGTACATGTTCATGGTGGTGTTTATGTTCTTCAACGTGATTATGATTATGTTCATGTCCATCACAATTACTAAGCTGGTTTTCATGTTTATGAGCGCTATTGGAAAGCTTAGAATTTGAAGATTTTACTCTTTTTCTACTTCTTTCCGTAATAACAACCCCACTTTCTATAGTGTTTGCTATTTCCTCTATTTTTGATATAAGTTTATCCGGTTCCTCTGCTGTAATACGAAGCTGTTTTGTAGCAAAGGTAAGAGTTGCCTCCTGAACCTCAGGCATATTTCCTATTAAACTCTCTATCTTAGCTGCGCAATTAGCGCAGTCAATATTTTCTATATTATAAATTTTACGCATACTCACCCCGCCCTTCTATGGCATTAACATGGAACTATTTGCATTTAATGTCAAATGTTCTATCTACTATATCATGTACCAAGATGGCATCTTCTGTTTTTGCTAGTGTATAATAAGTCTCTTTGCCTACTTTTCTACTCACAATTAAGCCAGCTTGTTTTAATAATCTTAGGTGATGGGAAACCGCTGGTGAACTCATTTCTATAGCTGCTGCAATATTTATAACACAATCCTCACTATGACAAAGTAACCATAATATTTTCAACCTAGTTATGTCACTTATCATCTGAAAAATATTTGCGCTTTTTTCAAAAACAACTTCCTCTGGTTTACACTTTATAAATTCTTCTGTTTTTGTATTGTGGTTATGTGGCAAAACAATATGTCGTACAGGACAATTTAAACATTTACATTCCTTGTAGTCTTGTTCTTCCATGTCTTTTCCCCTTTCAATTGATTATTATACATCTTTATTAATTAAACGATTAAATAACTGTTTAATCGTAGTATAAATAATATTTCCTATTGTGTCAATAGGAAATATTATTTATACTCACTTATATTTTGGCAAAATCAATTTATTTTAAATTGTGAAATTAATTGTTTTAATACATTTGCCTGAGAAGATAATTCTTCACTAGCTGCTGCCGTTTCTTCTGCGGTGGCTGAATTTGTTTGTACAACTGTAGAAATTTGATCTACGCCTACTGTAACCTGACTCATAGAGTCTGCCTGCTGATTGCCAGCATCTGTGATTTCACCTATAACTGTTGCCGATTTCTTAGCATTAAAAACAATCTTTTCTAATGAAGCTGCAGTTTCATCCACTATTTTTGTACCATTTTCTACAGCTGCAATAGCTGTTTCTATCAAAGAGGTTGTGTCTTTTGCTGCTTCTCCACTCTTTGCAGCCAAATTTCTTACTTCATCTGCAACAACTGCAAATCCTTTTCCTGCTTCTCCTGCTCTGGCTGCTTCTACAGCTGCATTAAGAGCAAGAATGTTTGTCTGAAAAGCAATATCGTCTATGGCCTTTATAATGTTACTAATTTGATTGGATGTACTTCTTATTTCATCCATAGCTTTTATCATTTGAACCATTTGTTGATCGCCATATTTAACTTCTTTCTCTGAATGTGACGAAATGTCACTTGCAATGTTGGCATTTTCTGCATTCTTCTTGATCTCATTGGAAATCTCTATAATGGTAGCTGACAACTCCTCCACCGAACTTGCTTGTTGCATAGAACCTTGGGATAATAGCTGTGCGCCTTGTGCCAATTGTTCTGAACCAGTAGCTACCTGATCTGCAGAAACTGCAATCTCTGAAAAAGTCTTTATATAAATTTCTTGTATATCCAACAAAGCCTCTTTTATTTTTGAGAATTCTCCTACATATTCTTGTTTCAATTCAAACATTAAATTTCCCGAAGCCATTTCCTTTAGTATAAAAGAAATCTCGTTTATGTATTCTATATATTCCTTTAATCTTACGACTGTTCTTTCTAGGCCTTCTGCCACTTGCCCTGTTTCATCAGCAGAGTTGGTATCTACCTCTACATCTAGATTTCCTTCTGCTATTTCATTTACATTTAAAGCTAATTTTTTAAGAGGTTTAACAGTTCCCCTAGCAATTATAACTATTACTATTGAAAGAATAAGTAACACAGCTATAAAAATAATAACACTTAATCTAAGCAATGCATTATATTCTTGGTAAAATTCTTTTTCTGGCAATGAAGATAGAACACTCCAACCTGTATCTCCTATAAAGCTATAATATCCATAAATTTTTTGTCCATCTTTTTCATATTCCAGACTTCCTTCAGACTTTTCTTCATATGATTTAACCACCTTTTCTGATAGCCCTATTTCTTTGATATTTTTGTTAATATCATCTTCTTTTTTATCATATACAATCGTTCCATTATCTGCTATAAAAACAAAAAATCCTGTTTCTCCTAACTTATAGTTAGACATAATACCATTTAGATTTTCTAAACTGATATCAAACCCTGCTACACCAATAATTTTATTATTATCATCAAATACGGGAGCTATAGTTGAAACTACCAATAAGCCCGTACTTGCATCTACATATGGTGCTGTTAGAACCGTACTATTTTTTTCTTTAACCAAAGGGAACCAGTCTCTGGAATTAATATCCCAATTGGGAGGCGTTCCTATAAATCCATCTGAAATAACAATTTGACTTGAATCTACATAAGCTACCCATGTAGCCATAATATTGTCTTTGTCCATACCTGCAAGGTTGTCCATATTTCTTGTTATATCTTCAAACCCCTCTTCTTGTGATATAAGCGTACCTTCTTTTAAATTTTGAAAAAACTTTTGTAAATTAACATCCTTAGAAAATGCCTCAGTTGCCTTTATATATTGAGTAAAAAAGTCTGAGACTTGATACCCTGCTTCTTTGGATTTTCCTGTTAAGCTTTCTACGTTAGATATTTCTAGATTCTCCTTAACTAATGAAAGTATTGAAATCAGCAAAATACATAGACATATTACTACTGGGACAATCACTCCAATTAGAAACTTTATTAATATGCCTTTTTAAAAATTGTCATATTTATTTACTCCTTTCCTACCGAATTGGTATTTTTCAAAATATTTTTTCTTTTTTATATTTTATAATAATTAAATTTTTTTATCTACTCTATTTCACAAGATTTGACCTTTATTTACATTTTTTTCACATTTTCGACAATAAGTAACGATTTAAATAAAATAAAAGGCCTCCCTTTCGGGAGGCTTAACGCTAATTAAGTTATTTTTTATTCACTTACACACATTTTTTATGCAGCTATTTCTTCTATTTCTTGATTTTTTAGTGTCTTTTTTATTGGTTTGCTTGGATCAAGAGGTGCAAGTGTAAGTCCTGTAAATCCATAAAATGCCGATATAATCGGATTAATCATAGCAAGGAAACAGAATGGCGCATATACAAATGCGCTTACACCTAATGTCGCATAATATACTGCGCCACAAGTTGACCAAGGTACTATACCAGATGTAAGTGTTCCTGAATCTTCTAAAACTCTAGATAAGTTTTTAGGAGCAAGATTTAATTTCTTATAAATACCTTTATACATTTGTCCAGGTATAACAATAGACATATACTGATCAGCTGCCATAAAGTTCATAGAAATGCAAGTAATAATGTTTGCAAGCATAATACTTCCTCTTGTATGGCACATTTTTAAAATAGCCTCAATAATGGTGTCAAGGCAACCTATACATTTAACAGATCCTCCAAAAGCAAGAGCACAAATTACAAGAGAGATTGTGTACATCATAGACTGCATACCACCTCTGTTTAATAATTTATCTACCATTGTATTTCCTGAATCAATAGTAAAACCATTTATCATAACATCGAGTATTCCTCCAAGATCAACTCCTTGAGTAATTGCAAAAATCACACCAATTAAAGTTCCTCCAACCATTCCTGGTAAAGCTGGAACCTTTAGAATAATCATTAAAATAACCGAGATTGGAGCTATAAGGATCCAAGGTGTAATATTAAAGTTAGCATCTAAAGTGGTTAGAATTGTAGATATCTGTGAAGTATCTACTGAATCAGCTCCATAGCGAGAGCCAATAGCTGCAAATATAATTGTAGCAATAATAAAACTTGGTACTGTTGTCCAAAGCATGTGTCTAACATGATCAAACAAATTTGCACCAGTTACCCCCGCTGCAAGGTTAGTACTATCTGATAGAGGTGATAACTTATCACCAAAGGAAGCTCCCGTTACAACCGCACCTGCTGCAATTGCTGGTGGAATTCCTAAACCTGCGGCTATTCCCATAGCTGCAGCTCCCATAGTACCAGCTGTTGTCCATGCACTTCCTGTAGATACAGCAATAATAGCACAAACTAGTGGAAGAATAGCAAGAAAGACGCTAGGTGTAAATAATTTTAAGCCGTAATAAATAAGTCCTGGGACAACTCCTCCTGCAATCCATGCTCCGACTAAGCACCCCACTATCATAATAATGAAGTTAGCCTGCATAGCCATTGAATTTGTTTCAATCATCACCTTTTCAATTTCTTCCCACTTGTAACCTAAAAGTTTAATTCCTATAAATGCAGTAATCGCTGTACATACAATAAGCGGAATCTGTGGATCAACCTTTAATACAATTACGCTCGGAAGCATAAATACTATTAGACAAATAAACGGTATTACCGCCAATCCTAATTATGTCTTTTTCTTTTTATTTACAGCTTGCACTTTTATCTATATATGAGTTATTCTATATATGATTTAATATTTCTTTATATATCTTGGAGGATAAGAAGAATGGATTCATCTGCAGAATTAAAAAAATCTCAAATAAAATACCGTCTTAAGGATATTTTATTAATTTTATTAGGAAGTTTTATCGTGGCTATTGGAGTTCAATTGTTCTATGTGCCTGGAAAAATACTTGGAGGCGGAATTACTGCAATCTCTATTATGCTTCATATATTGGTTAACAGTAATGTAGCCATAGCTACATTTATTTTAAATATACCTGTATTGGCATTAGGGTATTTCTTAGTAAATAGACAGTTCATGATTTATAGCACTTTAGGTATGATTGGTTCAACTGGCTTCATGAAATTATTGGAGAATGTTGCCGCACCTTCAAATTCTTTATTCACATGCGTTGTTTGTGGAGGTCTTTTGGTAGGTACTGGCGTAGGGATTATGCTTAAATATAATGGTTCTGGAGCGGGCACAGATGTAATATGTAGAATAATAAATAAATATACGTCCTTTCAAATGGGGACTATTTCTCTTTCTATTAACACAATTCTTGTTTTACTTGCAGCTTTTTTCCTTGGACTGGATATAGCAATAGCTACTATTGCTACTTTATATATAACAACTAGAGTTGTAAATTATATTGTTGATGGTATGAACTATAAGAGAATGGTTCTAATAATAACAGATAGAGGTGAAAATATCGCCCTGTCTCTTTCTGAAGAATTCGGACGTGGTGTAACAATAGGTCATGTTAAGGGAGCTTATTTAGGGCAAGAGAAGTCACAAATTATGTGTACTATAAATATACATGAAACCCCTAGGCTCAAAAAAATAGTACTTGAGTTAGATCCTCATGCCTTCATATCAATGTTTGAAAGTACTGCTGTAATTGGTAGTTCCTTTAAACGAAAAGCTAAATAAAAAAAACGGTGCTCATCTAAATGAGCACCGAAATAAACATTGATGTTTAAGCTCTTCCAAACCCGCAATCAGGGAATGTACATTTTTCACAACTTAAACATAAGCCTCCTTGAGCAAGCTTTTTAATATCACGTCTTCTAACTCGCTCTCCTGTTAGTAGCCTTGGAACTATTAAATCAAAAATACTAACCCTGCTATACATAACGCAACCTGGCAATCCTATAACAGGTATATCGTTTATATATGCCAACATAAACATTGCTCCCGGCAAAACTGGAGCTCCATAGGTTTCAATGTCTCCTCCAGCCTCTCTTATTCCAGAAGGAGTCTTATCGTCAGGATCAACAGACATCCCCCCTGTGACACAAACTATATCAACACCCTCCCTAAGAAGCTCTTTTATAGAATCTGCTATCATTTGTTCGTCATCATCAGAAAAAACTTGTTTTATCACAGTACTTCCTAATGCCTGAAATTTCTTAATCAATACCGGCCCAAACTTGTCTTCTATAAGTCCAGAAAAAACTTCACTTCCAGTAGTAACTACACCTATTTTCTTATGTTGCAATTTATCTATATAAATAAGTTTTTCTTTTTCACATACTTTTTCTGCTTTTTTTACTATTTCTTCTGACACAAACAATGGAATAACTCTAGTGCCTGCCAGTTTATCACCTTTTTTTACTATTCTATTGCCATGAATACTAGCAAACATAATTTCATCCTGATCTAACAGCTCAGCTAATAAATCTGTATTTACTTTTAGTATCCCATCATATTGAGCAAACATTTCAATCTTACCCTCTGAAGGCTTAGACATTTCAATTCCATTTCCAGCTGTAGACAAAGAGATTCTTTGTGCTGCTTCATTTTCATGTACATCAGTATCACTTTTTTCCATAACATACAAGCTTTTCTTTCCCATAGACAACAGTACTTTTATGTCCTCTTCCACTATTACATGTCCTTTTTTAAATCTGGGTCCTTTATATTCTCCTGGGATAATCTGAGTTAAATCATGAACTAGCACTTTTCCTACTGCATCTTTTACATTAATTTCTATCATTGCTTTCCTCCATAACTGCTCTAACTTTTATCATTTCTGCAACAATACTTATAGCAATTTCTTCAGGGGTTTCTGCCTTAATATCCAAGCCTATTGGAGAATGTACCTTATTTATGCTGTCCTGTGATATACCCTCTTCCTTTAGCTTTTTAAAAGTATTTGCAACTTTTTTCCTACTTCCGATCATACCAATATATGCACAGTCATATTTAAGGCTTTGCTTTATCACTTCATAGTCTCCAGAATGCCCTCTTGTAACTATAATAATATAACTGTCTTTGGTTATTTCTATTTGAGAAAAAGAATTTTTATAATCTTGTATTTTTATAATTTCTTTAGCCTTTGGAAATCGCTCTTTATTAACAAATTCCTCTCTATCATCAATAATCACCGTTTCAAATCCTACATATCGAAGAACAGGTTCTACCGCTAGCCCCACATGTCCTGCTCCAAAGATATATGCAATACTTTTTGTAGAAAATTCATTTAAAAACTTATCTGACTTTTTTTTATCAATATATTCAAAAGCTATATCCACATCTCCGCCACAGCGCATATCTAAACCTTGCTTTTTATCTGCCTCTAAGATGAAATGATGTATATATGCTTTTTTGCTTTTAAATAATTCTAAAGCTTTTTTTTGAGCTTCAAGTTCTAAAATACCACCACCAACAGTACCTTGAAAGCTCCCATCATTTCTTACAAGCATCCACGCTCCTTTTTTTCGTGGCGTAGATCCTTTTGTTTCAATAACTTTTGCTATAACAAAGGCCTCATCCTTATTAATCAAATTTTTTGCAAGTTCTACTATATTTATTTTCATCTATAAAGCTCCTTTTTTAGCCAATAGTTTAATCCAAAAACTAATATAAAACTAAATATTGTCATTACCATAACTAATATATTAGCCAAGTGTTCTTGCCCCGAATCAACAGCAAAATAAATAGCTGTAGGTATAGTTTGTGTTTTCCCCGGAATATTTCCTGCAACCATGAGAGTAGCTCCAAATTCTCCCATACTACGAGCGAAACTTAATACAATACCACTTATTATCCCGGGCATGGATAATGGTATTGTAATTTTACAAAAGACTTGTATTTTATTTGCTCCCAGATCTTTTGCTGCATCTTCATACAGTTTATCTACCGAGAGAAGACCTGTTTTTATACTTTGATACATTAAGGGTAAAGAAACAATACTTGCAGCTATAACGCAAGCTATCCATGTAAATATTACTTGTACATCAAAATACTTTAACAGAAAGCCTCCTATAAATCCTCTTTTTCCTAGTAAAATAAGTAACAAATACCCCAAAACGGAAGGAGGAAGTATCATAGGTAGTATTAGTAGGGTCTCCCAAACATTTTTCATTGGAATTTTCTTTCTTACCATCAAGTACGCACAAACAGTACCTACAAAAAAAGCAATAAGAGTAGATAATGATGCAACCTTTAAAGATAATATTATGGGTCGTAATATCATTTGTTCCTTCCAATCATTTTATAGGGCTTTAAAGCCATACTTTTCAAAAATTTCTTTTGCATAATCTGTTTGTAAAAAATCATAAAACTTTGTTATCTCCTCTTGATTTTTTGTTTCATTTAATAGCGCCATTGGATAGACAATCGGATTATGATACTCATTAGGTACTTCAGAAATTATTAATCCGCTCTTCAATAAAAGTGCGTCCGTATTATAAACAAAACCACAATCAACATTTCCTGTTTCCACATAATCTAATACGCTTCTAACATCTTTTCCAAAAATAAGTTTATCTTGTATTACTTCCAAAATGCCTAATGACTTTAACGATTGCTCTGCATATTTACCTGCTGGAACTGATTCTGGCGTCCCTATAGCTATGCTCTTAACTTTATCCTTTGATAGATTCTCTATTGATACAATATCTTTTTTCTCTTTTGAAGCAATTAAAGTTAACGTGTTTTCTAAAAGATTCATCCTTGTATTATCCTGTATATAGCCTTCTTTTTCTAAATCATCCATATGATTTTCCGAAGCAGATATAAACAAATCACAAGGAGCTCCTTCTTGAATTTGTTTTTTCAAAGATCCAGAGCCAGCAAAATTAAATAACAATTCATCATTAGATTCCTTAGCATATTCTTCTGAAATCTCTGTTAAAACATCTGTTAAACTAGCTGCTGCTGAAATATGCAATGTTGCTTCTTCTTTTTGTATTTTATTGCCACAACTACTAAAAATCATAACAATTAAAACTATAACTAAACCTATATTTAATTTCTTCATTTGTAGTATCTCCTCTAGGTTATATAACTATAATACACTATATTTAAAATTTATTTAACACTAACTTGCTATTAATTATTAATATTTCATAAAATGTTATTATTTATTTTTTTATTGTGGTAGACTATATACTGTAATTAATAAGAAAGGACTTTATAATATGAACGCAAGTGTATTACCATTGCATTCTGATAATAAACATTCAGATAAATTTAAAGATGTCATAATGGCTTATGCTAAAATAAATAAGAATTATACTGCTGCAATTCGTGAAATACGAACAAAATTGCAAAATCTTGATGATGATTTTCAATTATTACATAAACATAATCCTATACACCATATGGAAAGTCGTGTAAAATCCCCTGAAAGTATCATGGAGAAATTAACTCGAAGAGGATATGATCTAGATGTATCAAAAATACCTAGCCAGCTTCTAGATATAGCTGGAATACGTGTGATTTGTTATTATGTGGATGATATTTATATAATTGCAAAATTACTGAAAAAGCAAGACGATTTAACGGTTATAAAAGAAGTGGATTATATTAAAAATCCTAAACCTAATGGCTATCGAAGTTTGCATTTAGTAGTTGAAATTCCTGTTTTTTTTGTGGATCGCACAGAAAAAATACCTGTAGAAATTCAAATTCGTACTATGGCTATGGATTTCTGGGCTAGCTTAGAGCATCAGCTTAGATACAAAGCAGAAGGTGAAATTCCTAAATTTATTGCTGACGAGTTAAAAGAATGCTCTGAAAGCATTGCTTCCTCTGACTTACGAATGCAAAAAATTCATAGTTTTTTAGATGATTTGGACAAGTTTACACCAAAATAGAATTGTATCAAAAACCCCTAGAGTATATGTAGGCTGCTCTACTAAAAGATAGATTTTTAAGTCAACCTTTTAGTGGCAGTTAAATACTCTAAGGGTTTTTATTTTAGCTATCTTAATTAAATATTGCTACGCTTCATTATTCTCTTCATCATTTTCAAATTGTGCCAATGAAGTCAATACTGACGCTTTGCTTATGATCCCCAATAATTTATTTTCATCATCGACTACTGCAATAGGAAATTTTGAACTTGCAGCTCTTGGTATTACCTCACTAACAAAAACATCTTTATATACACTCTCTACATTTTTTTCAATGTAATCTTCAATTTTTGTATTTTTTTCTTGTTTTGCTCTTAAAGCTCCTTCTAAAGTAAGAACTCCTAAAAATCTCATTGCTTCATCAACTGCAAAAGCACTAGAAAAACCATTGAATCTCATTTCCTTTAGTGCATGGCTGACGCTATCCTTAGGCTTAACTATACAAGAAGGTGTTACCATAACATGTTTTGCTGAAAGTACTTGGGTTTTATCTGCACTATCAATAAAATTCCTTACATAATCATTTGCTGGATTAGCAAACATGTTCTCTGGAGTATCCATTTGTATTATTTCCCCATCTTTCATTATAGCCACAGTGTCACCTAACTTAAAAGCCTCATTAACATCATGGGTAATAAAAATAACGGTTTTATTTAGTTTACGTTGAATTGACAACAGTTCAAATTGCATATCTCTACGCACCATTGGGTCTAATGCTGAAAAGGGCTCGTCCATCAACAAAATTTCAGAGCTATGCCTACACGCTGTTTCATTCCTCCTGACAAACTGTCAATGGAACTATATTCCCAACCATCTAAACCAACCATTGAAATCAATTCAATGGCTTTTTTTATACGTTCTTCTTTTGGAACTTTTCTTATTTCTAAACCGTAAACAACATTAGATAATACATTTCTATGATCCATTAATCCAAAATTTTGAAACACCATAGATATTTTTTCTCTTCGATAAGATAATAATTGTTTCTTGTTTAACTTTCCTATTTCCTGACCCTTAAACTTAACGATACCAGAAGTAGGTTTATGTAACATATTAAGACAACGAATCATAGTAGATTTTCCTGATCCAGATAATCCGATAATAACAAAAATTTGACCCTCTTTTACATCAAAACTAACATCCGAAAGAGCAACAGTTGTTCCTAATTTTTCCTGTATTTCAGCCTTTGTCTTTCCTTGCTTCATTAGCTTTAATGCTTCTGATTTATTTTTACCATATAATTTTGATACATTTCTAACAGAAATAATTGCTTCATTATACATTATTCTTCGACCTCCTTCTTTTTAACCATTCCCTGTGTTAAACGGTCGAGAATAATTGCTACGATAACAATGCATATTCCAGGTAGCAAGGCTTTGCTCATCTCTACCCTATTTGTTGCTACTAAAATTTCCATACCTAAGCCTTCGGCTCCGATTAAGGCACAAGTAACAACCATAGACATTGCCATCATTATTGTTTGATTAACTCCAGTCATTATGGTAGGCATTGCTTGAGGTATTTGTACTTTAATTAGTGATTGCATCATAGTAGATCCAAAAGCTCTTGATGCCTCAATTATTTCCTTATCTACGCGCATAATGCCATGACTAGTCATACGTACCATTGGAACAATAGAATAAATAGTTGTGGCTAATAAAGCCGGAGTCTTACCTGTGCTAAATAAAATAACCGCAGGTACTAAATACACAAATGTTGGCATTGTTTGCATCAGATCCAAAACCGGTCTCATGATATGATGCAATTTTTCACTCTTTGCTAGCAATATTCCTAAAGGGAATCCTAACACTACAGAAAAAATAACACCTGCGATTACGATGCTTAATGTTTCTAGCATATAATCCCATAAACCACAACTTCCAACAAAAGTTAACATCAATCCATACATGATACCAATGCTCTTTTTCTTACTTACACGATATCCTAAGTAAACAACTATAAGGACTAATAAAAACCATGGTATTTGTTCTAAAATCCAATTTAGTCCATCTATCATATTTATAATAAAATGTTTTATAGCTCCTAAAACCCCTTGGTGTTCTCTACTAAAAAGTTTTATAGCCTCATCCATACCAGTTCCTATCTCAAACTGCCATTTTTCTGGAAATGAAAATAAATTTTCTTTCATGCACATCACTCCCTACAAGAAATCTATTATCATTTTATATACTCTCTTACACGGTTTGCCTGTTCTTCATTCAACCACTCATCTAATACTTTATCATTATTTTTTAAACACCAGATTGCAGTTTCTTCATATGAATCTCCAGTTTCATCCATATGAGCTAATGCTTCACTTACCATTTTGCTACCTGTTTGATACTTTGAAAAGAAATCTACTAAGTCAGGTGCTCTGTCTGCAAATTTGTTACTGCTGACAATTTTAAGTTTTTGTGCAGGGAAATCACATTCTCCCTTTTTAAAAGTATCTTTGTTATAGGGATTGTCCTCTAATTTAACAAGATCTAGCTTTCCACTAACCCATGTAGGTTCATAACAATATCCAACCCATGGTTTCCCTAAATTGTATGCAGAAGATAAAGAAGCAAATAATGTAGCTTCACTTCCTAACCTAATATAATTATATGTCTCATCTAGTCCATAATATAGATACTTATTATAGATTACTTCATCAGCCATCCAACCAGGAAGGGCTCCATAAAGACAACCTTTAGTCTTATCTTCATCGTCTGGGAATATACTTGCGTATTGCTGCAAATCCTCCACAGTTTTCAAATCTGGTGCTACAGGCTCTATGCCTCTTTCTTTATCCCCTTCAATTACATATCTAGGAACATAAAGACCTTGGCTACTATCTGGTACTAAAACACCTAATTCTATTATGTCACCGTTTTCAACATCTTTTGAATAAGATGCTACATTTTCAGTCCACGACTCGATATCTAAATCGATGTCTCCAGTGATTATAGCTTGCCAGTTCATCGTTGATGACCCAGTGGATGTTTCAAAAGAGTATCCATCAAAAGCATTCTCTACAACAATTTTGGCTATTTCATTATGAATTTTTTGGCTATCCCAGCCATTATCAGTGGCCACGATAACAGTTTTATCAGATTGTTGTGAACATCCGGTACATGCTAATAATACACAGATAATTAAAAATATAATTTTTCTTGTACTTTTCATACTTACCTCCTTCTTTCAATCTCTACTATTATACCACATTTGTCAAAAAATTGAAAATTTTGGCCTAAAACTGGTTTTTAACACAAAAAAAAGAGCCCATTCTAAGAATGAAGCTCTCTTATTAATTTTATTTTTCTTCTAAAAAGAATTAACCCTATTGGAATCCAAACAGCTGCAAATATCATACATCCAAAGAGATATGCCTTTAACATCTCTAGTGTGGCGCCCTTTAGCATAACATCTTTCATAGGTGTTATGTAATAGTATAATGGCCATATAGCCTTTATGACATTTGCAAATCCTGGTGCCATCATATATTCAGGCCATGCAAAACCACAAGAAAGAAATGTAGGAACTGTTAGGAACATAGAAAATTGAACGGCATGTTCAACTTGGTCAAAAACGGAAGCTATAACTAAAGTCATTCCAAACATTGCTGCTAAGAATACTATTTCAAATAAAATCAATACAAAGATATTTCCTTTCATAGGAAATCCGGTCATATCCATAGCAACTCTTAAACAAGCCATCATACTTATAATGCTACAACCGCCCATAAGCATTAGTCTTCGTACCATTAGTGACATTTTCACTTGAATTAAGTCTTTACTAAGATGCATAGGTAAGTCTCTCAGTCTCTTTTTTTCTTCTACCAAAGTTGGAACACCTGCTGCTAAAAAAGCCTGTTGAACAAAGACTGCAAGCAATCCTGCAAATAAGTAATAAAAATATCCTAATTGTGGATTGTATAGAATCCTATCCACTAAATTCAAGGTGTATACACTTTGCTCAGCCTGATATGGTACTAAAGAACCCGCCTCTAGTAATTTCATTTGAACGCCTGCATTTACAGTCTCAAAAATAGTATTTATAGTACTCATTAAGTTATTTCCATACATAAAGTTTGTATTATCTATGAAAACCACTGCATTTGCACCTTTTTTACCACTTAAATCTTTTCCAAAATCCTTAGGAATAATAATTGCACCATGTATTTCACTTAACAGTAGTTTTTCTTTTATTTCCTCAACTGAATCTATATCTTCAGTAATGCTTAATGTTGGTGAGTCATAAAAGTAATTTACAATTTCTCTTGAAGTTGAAGATTGATCCATATCATAAATAGCTACGGGAACATTTTCTACAAAAACTGGTTCAAATAGCCCTCCGAATAAAATCGTAAAGGCAAGAGGCACAAATAATATAATTAAATATGGTTTAATCTCCATAAATTTTTGCTTTTTTTCACTTAAAGTCATATTTTTAAATTCATTAAACAATTGGAGTCACCCCCAATCCATCTTTATATTTAGCTCTCCACCAGTTTTTAAATATAGTAATTGCAAGTACAATTATACATTCAATCAAAATGTATATAAGAAAAACTTTCATTGGTTCAGCTAAATGATGTATCTGTAATTCTTTTAAGCACAAATTTCTAGACCAATTTCCATAATAGTAAAACGGTATAAATTTGGCTAGAGTTTGAAATCCTTGTGGCATGGCCAATATAGGATATGTATAACCTCCTAAGATGCTAGTTGGTAGAACTAAAATTGCAGATACTTGTATGGCAAAAGTTCTATCTGGAACTAAATTTCCTACTATATATCCTGCGCTTAGTATGCACATTGAGAACATTAAAGTGAATATCAGCCCACCAAAGATTGTACTTCTATATGGCATATCAAAAAATAAATACTGAACGCCTAGACATAATAATATTGATAGAGCACTCATCGCCGACCACCCTAAAATAACTTTAAGCTGTTTTAAATATGGTTTTGGGTTTACTTGATTCTCATATCCTCTTTCAGCACCTTGCATAGCAATACCTACCTGAATAACAGATGCAAGCATACCTATCAAAAGATAGTTTCTAAAACTTTTTGTAGAATTATATAAAAATTTATAATTTACATCTATAGGTACTACCATATTCATAACCTGTTCCGGTACCACAGACAATTTTCCTTCAAAGGTGCTCATCATATAAGCGGCCTTTGTAGTAAGTAATATTTCTGACATTGCACTTTTTGAAGTAGTTACTACTGCCAGAGCTGCACCATCATATATTGTAAGAATCTTTGGAGCCTTACCTTTACGCAAATCACTGTAAAAATCATCTGGAATTATAACTCCTGCAAAGGCCTGATTAGTGTCTATAAGTTCTTTTATTCTTTGATTATCACTTGCATATTCTATAACATCAAAATAGTTACTGTCTTCTATAAAATTAGTAAAAGTCCTACTAAAATCTGAGTTATCATGATTCACTATTACTGTAGGAATACTTGTGGGCACGTCTGCTTTCATTTCATACCCTAAAGCAACTCCCGCAACCAACGGAATTACAATAAAAACAAGAGTTGCCATCATAAATCTTGGGTGTCTTAGTTTAAAATTATAGAAAACCTTTGCGAGACTATCTAATTTACGCATATTATTTTCCTTCATTTCTTCCAAAATCAACCATGGCTGTCATTCCTGAATATAATTCTTTATCCATTTCAGGAATAGAAATTTTTACACCATATGATAAAACATCAAAGTCACCATTTTCATTGGTAGCTCTTTTAGTTGCAAAATCAGGTTTTTTATTTATAACCGTTACGACACCTTCCCATTCCTTATCTGGATATGCTTGGAATACTACTTTAACTTTTTTGCCTTTTTCGACCTTGCTTAAATCCGTTTCTTTAACATTCACTTCAACCCAAGGTTCTTCATTTGTTGAAAGTGTAGCAAGAGGCATACCTGTAGAAATAAGTTCTCCTTGATTAACGTTTATTGCAAGTACAGTTCCATCAACAGGTGCTTTTATTTGTGAATCATCTAAATAACTATTAACTTCTGCTATTGCACCTTCTGCTTTTGCAACTAAAGATTCCGCAGCTTTTACATCTTCGCTTCTAGCACCTTCAACAGCCATATTGTAAGTTTCCTTTGCCGCGATATATTTTGCTTGAACTTCATCAAAGGCAGCTTGAGAGATTGCCTCTTCTTCTAATAAAACTTTCATCCTATCATATGTCTTCTGGGCATAATCATATGCAGCCTTTGCTTGTGCAACTTCTTGGCTTCTAGCTCCATTTGCAGCTTTCTGTGCTGTTGCATCTGCAGCAGCTTTTGCGGCCTCTGCCTGCTTTAATTTTGCCTCTACAGCTTCACTAGAAATCTTTATAAGAATATCCCCAGCTTTAACTTCATCGCCTTCTTTTACTAGAATTTCACCAATGTTCCCAGCAAGTTTTGAGTTTAAATCTATTTCTGTTGTTTTGACATTGCCTTGAACTATAAAAGCTTCTTTTTCCGCTGCTTTACTTCTAAAAGACCAACATCCAGCTATTATTAATGCTACTACTAATACACCTACAAGAATCGCTGTAGTTTTTTTATTTTTTTCTATTGCTGACATAATTTCTTTTTCCATTTTTCATCTCCCCTTTAATCTTTTAAATTAGCATCTTGAACTCTGAGACCTAACATCTCGTAACTTTCATTTTTTCTTTTTAGAGTTCCCATAAGAATATTTTCTTTTAAAGTTCCCACAATTGAAAACGGTTCTTCTCCTAAAGGTGATTTTAATATCCCTTCTAGAGAAAACTTTCCTGTATCAGAAATATTGCCTGATAGCATATGATTTTTCCCTAAGCAATCTAGCGTTCCTTCTAGACTATTGTTTAGTTTGTTCAAATTGATAAAACCCTTTTTGGGGCCCATGGGACTCTTCAATACTATGGCATATTTTCCATTCATTGAATACTTCCTTTCTTTTTCTTTATATTCGTTATACATACGTATGGTTTTTTGACAATTGTTTATATATAATATAATAAGAAATATTTTAACGGAGGCTTATCATGGCACAATCTATAACTACAGAAATGACTAAACGTCTTATGGCTGAATCTTTAAAAAAATTAATGACTCAAAAACCTCTTAACAAAATTAGCATTCGTGAAATTGTTGAAGACTGTGGTGTAAACCGCCAAACTTTCTACTACCACTTTCAAGATATTTATGCGCTTCTCGAGTGGATCGTTAATCAAGAAATAGTTTCCGTTTTAGAAGATACGGAAAACTTCTTAACTTGGCAAGATGCAGGACTATATCTCCTTAAATATCTGGAAAAAAATTCAACTATAGTTTTATGTGCCTTAAACTCATTAGGCCGCGAGGCTATAAAACAATTTTTATATTCAGATGTTGTAAAAGTTGCCACACAAATTATTACGCAAATTTCTTCAGATATTTCCGTTGATGAAGAATCTTTTAACCATGTAGTCCATTATTATGCAATTTCTTTTGGCGCTCTATTAGAAGATTGGCTTTCAAGCGGCATGAAACGCTCTCCAGAAGAAGTGATAGAAATTCTAGATACTATTGCTTCTGGTACTGCTCGAACTGCTCTTGAACGTTTTGCCGCTAAAAAGTAACCTTTTTTATAAACAACTAAAACCCTTTTGCCTTTACATAGGAACCCTTGTAGTCCCAATTCCTTGTGCAAATTCATAACTTTTTAAAGCTAAAGCATATTCTGAATTTGCATTAGCTAAGTTAAGCTTTGCTTTATATAAACTTACCTGCGTTGATAATAGTTCTTCAACGGTACTTAATCCTTCATCATTGGTCAGCTGCATTAATCTTTCACCTTCTGTTGCATAGTTAAGCAGCTCTTTTGCAGCTTCAACAGCAGCTTTCTTATCTTGAACTAAATCATACTTATTTCTAATATCAATTTCCATTTTGCTGTAAGCATCTTTCAAAGTTTTTTGTGACTCTGCTAAATTTATCTTTGCATTTAAATAAGTAGATGAATTTTTAGGATAGGCATTTACATCTTTAAGAAGAATATCGTATACCTCTACTCCTAGGTTTGCTGCTTTTAATTCGATCCTATTTTCAAAAGCACTATCTACGGCTTTATCTACTGGAGTTATTTTAGTTTCTTCAGCAAAGCTTTCTAAAGTATCTGTAAAAATAACCTCCTGCTCCACATTATATCCAAGTAAATAATTAAAGGACATCTTAGCAAACTTTAACTGAGTTTCTGCACTTCTAACTTCTTTTTCTGCATCAGCTACTGAAGATTTTGCCTGTAAAACATCTTTCTTAGAAAGCACGCCTACTTCTTTTTTGGTTTCAACATTTTTTAATGTTTTTTTCTGTGTTGCTAAGTTTTCTTTAGCAATCTTAAAATTATCTTGAGCCAAAAGAACCTTATAGTAAATAGAAATTGTATCTGCCTCTATCTTGTTTAACTCTGCTTGATAATTATTTTCCGTGTTTTCTCTAGCAAAATCACGTCTAAGTCTCATGATTTTTTTGTTGTTTGAAGTAACCCCAGCTTGTTGTGCTTCATAAGCCATTTGAACAGGATCAACACCCTCTGGAAGATATTGAGATGGTATTTTATCTAATGCATCTAACTTGTCTTCCGTACGATTAATCTTGCTAACCTTTTCGGAATATCCGTTTCCAACCGCTACATCAGACTCTTTATGCAATTTTGCAGTTTCTGCTGAAGACCCTGTGGTTTTCATAATTTTTATTGCTTCTGTAAGAGAAAGCTTTTTAGCCTCAGTCTTTTTTGGTAATTCTATACCATTAATTGCCGACGATGTTGTCTCTATAGCCTCGCCAGTTGTAGTAACCGCTGCCTCTGTTGTATTTATAGCAGCTTCTGTTGTTGTTTTTGATTCTGTTTCATCTACCTTTTTTTCTTCCGTAATTGCACTTTTAGTTGTATTCTCAGTTTTTGCTGAAGTAGAATTTGTTTCTGCAAAAACTAAAGTTGAAGAGCTCATTATCAAGCTTGCTACTAACATTATGCAAATATATTTTTTCTTCATTGAAGTAACCTCCCTTTTCTTTATCATCAGTAATTTTACTTCCTTATTTAAATCTAGAAAATAGATAATTTTATTCAGTTGTCTAAAATTTATACAAAAACAAAAAAACTGTCTAAATTTTAGACAGTTTTTGATTTTTGTATAGTAAATAGCAAATACAGCTATGAAAGATTACTTTTCTGATGCTGATAGTCTATCTACTTCATTAAACTCTTCAACTAATTCCTGTGGGACTTTTGTGCATAAGCTTACAACAACAATAGTAATTGTAGAAAGAACAAATCCTGGAATAATCTCATAAATATCAAAAATTCCACCGGATTGAGTATACCAAATAAGATCCACAATGCCTCCTACTATCATACCTGTTACAGCCCCTTGCACCGTCATTCTCTTCCAGAAAAGAGCAAAGAGGATTAAAGGCCCAAAAGCAGCTCCAAAGCCACCCCATGCACATGAAACAAGACCAAATACTGAACTATTTGGATTAAGAGCAATAACAATAGCAATTAATGAAATAATTATTACTGTTATTCTACTAGCCCAAACAATGCCACTTCCTTCAGAATCCTTCTTAAATATAGTTGCATAAAGATCCTTTGATACTGAAGATGCTGATACTAAAAGTTGTGAACTAGCAGTACTCATAATAGCTGCCAAAATAGCACAAAGAAGCAGCCCTGCAACTACAGGATTGAATATCTCATTTATCATTGCCATATATATAGTTTCTCCATCTACTAAGTTTGGCATATAAGCTTTTCCAATAACACCAATAGCTGTTGCAGTGAACAAGGTAATTACAACCCATACCATTGCTATAAGTCTAGATTTTTTAATCATTTCAGGTGATTCTATAGCCATAAATCTTGCAAGAATATGAGGTTGACCAAAATATCCAAGTCCCCATCCTAAAGACGATGCAAGAAGCATAGTATTTATAATACCATTAGTCCTTGGGAAAAGTCCTAAGGTTTCTGGTGTTAAAGCTGCAAGCCTATCGGAGACACCATCAAAGCCCCCCATACTTACTATAGCTACAATTGGAACAACTATAAGAGCTACAAACATTGTGGCTCCCATAATAGTATCTGTCCAGCACACTGCATTAAAACCACCTAGAGCAGTATATGCAAGAATGATTAATGCTCCTATAATTAATCCCGTTGTATAGTCAATACCAAATATAGTATTAAACAATTTTCCTCCAGCCGCAAACTGTGATGAAGTATATACTAAAAAGAATATTACGGTAAAAATTGCCGAAACAATTTTAAGAATATGCCTATGATCTTTAAATCTATTTTCAAAGAAGTCAGGCAATGTTATAGCATTTCCTGAAACTTGAGTATATGTCCTTAATCTCTTAGCGACTAACAACCAGTTTAGATATGTACCTACCAATAATCCAATGGCTGTCCAAATTGCTTCTGATGTTCCTGCATAAATCATATATGCCGTACCTGGTAACCCTATTAAGAGCCATCCGCTCATATCTGATGCCTGTGCAGACATGGCTGTTACCCAACTGTTCAATTTTCTTCCACCTAAAATATAGTCTGAAAGATCATCTGTTTTACTGTAAAATTTAAAACCAATTGCTACCATCAATCCTAAATACAGTACGAAAATAATAGCGATAATTAACAAATTAAAATTCTCCTTTACTTTTTTAATGTGTAAAAGCGTCATACCATTAATGTATGAGCCTGTGTCTTTATAGATACAGGCTCATATTTAAACAGTCTATGCCTTTATTTTTTTTCAATCTTATCAATGTTTCCCATATAAGGCTTTAACGCTTCTGGAATAGTAACACTTCCATCAGCCTGCTGATAATTCTCTAATATAGCTGCTACAGTTCTTCCAACTGCAAGACCTGATCCGTTTAATGTGTGTACAAATTCTGGTTTTCCTTTTTGCTCAGGTCTAAATCTAATATTTGCTCTTCTTGCCTGATAGCTTTCAAAGTTTGAACAAGAAGAAATTTCAACATATCTTCCATAACTTGGCATCCAAACTTCAATGTCATAAGTCATAGCTGATGAAAATCCTAGGTCCCCAGAACTTAACTTAACAACTCTATAAGGAATTTCTAATTTCTTTAAGACCTCTTCTGCTGCTGCAGTAAGTGATTCTAATTCATCATAAGAAGTTTCGGGTTTAACAAACTTAACTAATTCAACTTTATTAAACTGATGTTGTCTAATCAATCCTCTAGTGTCTCTTCCTGCAGAACCAGCTTCTTTTCTAAAGCATGGAGTATACGCAGTATAGTAAACAGGTAATTGTTCAGCATCAAGAATCTCATCCATAAGAAGATTTGTAACTGGTACCTCAGCAGTTGGAATAAGGAAGAAATCTTTAGCTGGCAAATGGAACATATCATCTTCAAACTTAGGTAATTGACCTGTTCCTGTCATAGCTGCTCTATTTACCATAAATGGAGGTAATATTTCTGTAAAACCATGTTCCTCAGTATGAAGATTTAACATAAAGTTTATAACAGCACGTTCAAGTCTTGCTCCAAGTCCTTTATATACAGTAAATCTAGCACCAGCAATTTTAGCCGCTCTATCAAAATCTAAAATATCAAGATCTGCTCCAACATCCCAATGAGCCTTATATTCAAAGTCAAAGTCTCTAGGTTCTCCACATTTTCTAAGCTCAACATTATCTGCATCATCTTTTCCTAGTGGAACTGTTGGGTTAGGTGTATTAGGAACATTTAATAAGGCCTGCTTTAGCTCTTCTTCAACAGCACTTACCTCTGTATCTAAACTTTTTATTTCTTCAGATAGTGACTTCATTTGAGTCATTATTTCAGTAGTATCTTTTCCTTCCTTCTTTAGCTTAGGAATTTCCTTTGAAGCTTGATTCTGCTTATTTTTCATAACTTCAACCTTTGCTAATAGTTCTCTTCTTTTTTCATCAAGTCCAGGAACGCTTCCTAATCCAAAGTCTCCTTTTCCTCTTCTTTCAACACTTTCTTTTACAGCTTCATAATCATCTCTGATTTTCTTAATGTCTAACATTTTAAAATTTCCTTCTTTCTATAATATGTTTTTTCTGTATGTTGTATATATGCCAGTCAATTGATGCATCTTTTCTTGCATTTCAAGTTGCAAGTCAGAAGCTAACTGGTAATCTCCTTCATCCAAGGCATTTTTTATTCTTGTTAACAAGCATTTACTGTCTAGCTTATCTTGTCCAATATAATGTCTAAGCTTACGAATTTGACTCCATAGGTAAGTATCATAATCTGCACAATCATGTTCGTTATGGAGCATAATACAGGATCTTAATAAATCCATATTATCAGGAATAATTCTATTGTGTAGCTCTGTAGACCATTGATCTAAAATAGCCTTTTTAAAAGATTCAATTACAATTGGAGTCATAACGTTATCTCTTAAAAGAACTTCAAGTTTTTCCGAATATTTATCAAAAGCACAAATATTTTCCCAAACAGTTCTTGGAGCCTTTCCAAATAGCTTATCTCTTTCTTCTGCTGTATATTCATCAAATACATCTTTTTCACTTCTATACTCTCTATCTTTTTCAAGATAAAAATCTTCATCTCCATATTTCTTAGATAAAGAAGCTAACAATTCTTCTGGTGATTTTTTTGCCTTAAGCGCATTTCTAATACCATCTAAGATTGCCATATACGACGTAGCTATTACTAAGTAAGTATCACTTTTCGGATTAGGTGATCTAAGTTCAAACCTTGTTGCTAGAGGATTATTCAAATCTCTAACAAGTCCGATTAACACTGTTCTGTTTCTGGATGGTTGCGCTGCTGTATGACCTATAGAAGTAACAATACAAACAGGAGCTTCGTATCCTGGCTTCAATCTATTAAACGCATCATTAGTTGCTGTAATAAATGGATTCAAAACCTCATAGTTCTTCAATAATCCCATAAGGGCACCAAAGCCTATTGGGTTTAAAAATTCTTCTTTCATATTTTGTGGTGAAAATAAACTTATAATCTTTCCACTCTTTAATTTTGCTGCCATTCCTATATGAGTATGTTCCCCACTTCCAGCAACACCCACAATTGGTTTAGCTCTAAAAGTAACCTCTAGCCCGTGATTTCTAAAAACATCTTTAACTATATATTTTACTTGCTTTTCATTGTCTGCGGCTTGCATAGCATCTGCATATTTCCAGTCAATTTCAAGTTGCTCCATAATATGGTCATATTTTCCTGAGTTTCCAAGCTTTGCCTTGATTCCTCCAACTTCTTTATGACCCATTTCCATTTCGAAACCATATCTATCTAAAAGTAATAATGTTTTTTCTAAAGCTGTCCTAACAGGTCCGGTGGTTCTCTTCCAATATTGTTCTTTCATAACCTGAGCTGTAGATAACTCTTCTCTATCAGCTTTTTCATCTGGGGTCTTTACCCAAAACTCAAGTTCTGTTGCACATGTAAGAAGCACCTCTTCTATGTCTTCTGCCGAATCTATTGGCAAATATTCCACAACATAGGGATTATCTTTTATTAATGCTAATAAATCTGTTTTAATCTTGTTTATTGAATCTCTAAGAACTACTCTTGAGCCAACCTCATTAGTATCATTATGAACTAAAAAGCATGGTATTCTTAGCGTTCCTACTGGTAAGCCTGTACTTTCATCAATAAAATCAAAATTGTGATCTACATACCAGTTTACATTTAAATCTGGTATAATATCTACTTTTGCATTATTTAGTTCTGCAATAATAGGCAGTACTACACTGGAACCATCTGTCTGAACGCCCTCAGATAAAAACTTTTCCATATCTTCTAAAAATCTAGTTACTGGAATCTTTTCATCAGTGTTTTGTCCTCCTATATCAAGACCAACAAGAGATACAAATTTTACCTCTGGATGTTGATTTAAAACCTCTCTTATTTTCATTGGATCATGATCCCTAACAGGAATATTAAATAACATTTTATCGTACACCAGCATACTGCCCTCCTTGTAACTTCTTTAACTAAAAATGTATCTTATTTAAATATATATTTTACTAATGATATCAACCATAATACTTAATTCTACTACTTTTTTGCACTTTTTTAAACAGTTTTTTATAAGTTTTTTGTTTTTTATAAACAAAAAGATGCCTAATATTAGGCATCTTTTGATAATCTTTAATATTTTGAAAGTTACTCTTCTGCTGTTTGATTCTCCTGTTCATTTGGAGCTAAAAGTTTCAAATACTTTTGGAGTGCCGTAATATGTTCTCCATATCCAGCCCAATCACCATTTTTCTGAGCATTCTGTGCTAATTCAAACTCTTGATTAGCCTTAGTTATCAATTCAGAAACAGATAATTCATCTGAAGGTGTAACAGATTGTTCTCCCTCATTATTAGTACCATCATCAGCCTTTACGGTAGAATTATTACCAAACAATGAATCTAATGCCTCACTTAAAGTTCTCTCATAAGCAATCTTATCACCATATGCAACTATAACTCTCTTTACTTCTGGAATACTAGAATTTGTTGCCTCCAAATATACCGGTTCTACATAAAGTAAAGATTGTTCAATTGGAATAACAAACAAATTACCTCTGCTATAATTTGAACCTGATGAATTCCAAAGTGAAAATTCTTTCGAAATTTCAGTATTTTGGTCTATCTGTGCTTCTACCTGCATAGGTCCATAGATATTTCTATCCTTTGGCAATTTATAAAGAACAAGTTTTCCATAATTTTCACCATCATTTCTCGCAATAAGCAATCCAGTCATATTTTTCTTATTCTTTGGTGTATATGGAATTGTATTTACAAATTCTGCATTAGTTTCACCAGGAAGTTTCATAATATAGTAATTAGGACTTATAGTAACCTCTTCTGTACCATAGATTTCATTGGCAATATCCCAAAGGTCTTCACCCTGATAGAATACATTAACATCATTCATATGATAACGTCTATATACGTTTGCCTGAATTTCAAATAACATATTTGGATATCTAATATGTGATTGAATATTTTCTGGCATTTCGTTAAAGTCTTTAAACAACTCAGGGTATATTTTCTTATAAGTTGTAGCAATTGGATCTTTGTCATCTACTAGATAGAAGAAAGTGTCTCCATTATAAGCATCAATTACAACTTTAATAGAATTTCTTAAATAATTATGACCATATTCTGAGAACGGTTCTGAATATGGATAGTTTTTGCTTACAGTATAAGCATCAATCATCCAATATAAGTTACCATCCGCAGCCACTATATATGGATCTTTGTCATATTCCAAATAAGGCATTATTTTCTTGACTCTTTGCTCAATGTTTCTATTTATTATGATCTTAGAATCATTAGTAATATTTGTTGATACTAGAAGCTTTAAACTTTGTTCTCTTATTGCAAACATTACGCGATTTAGAAGATTTAGCTTAATTCCAGCATTTCCTTCATAGTACGTGTATTTATTTTCATCCCCATTTGGATAATCAAATTCTTTTTCGTTTGTATTTGTTAAAATATAATTGTTTGTAAGTTCACCAAAGTAAATCTCAGGTCTAGACACAGTTATCTCCTCAACCTGTGATACAGGAGGAATACCAGATACAAGCATATCTGGCTGTCCACTGGCAGTTACCTTATCTACTCTAGATAAAGTTATACCATAACCATGTGTATACTTTAAATGTCTATTAAGCCATTGTTCGCCTATTTCATTTTCATTAATTTCTCTAGCAGCTAAGAATGTTTGAGTGTATTCACCATTCATAAAATATCTATCTACATCTACATCTTTAAAAGAATAATATCCTCTAATACTCTGTGTCTGACCATAAAACCTTTTAGCAGGCTCATAATCGTTAATTCTAATATTTGAAATAGTTTCCATGTTGTTTAGAATATCATCTTTAGATAAAGTTTTGCTTGCTTCAAAAGGTTTCACGGTAACATCTTGTAGGTTATATGCCATCTGAGTATATTTTATATTATTTTCTAAATACTGACTTTCCTTATTTATCTCATCAGGAGATACCACAAGATTCTGTACAAGTACCGTTGCTCCAGTACCAACAAATCCTATTGCAATCATTATAACTGGTACAGTAAGAAGAACACGATACCTCTTCCTAGCCATTCCTATTGCAAAAACAAAAGCTGACACTACCGAAAGTACCATTAAAGCCCTATAAACCCAAAGTGTAACGTTTACATCTGTAAAACCAGCCCCATAAACAATACTACCTGAATTTGTGAATAATAAGGTATATTGCTTAAGAAAGAAGTTAACTCCAACCATTAAAAAGAATAATACACCTAAAACAATAATTTGTTTTGAAGCAATACCTATAAGTTGCCTAAAATTATTATTATCAAACTGTTTTTTCTGTTTGAAAGATTTATTAATGTTTCCATGACCGCCCATGGCTTCATTTAGCTTATCAAAAATATCACCAAAAGGACCGCCGAAATTCCTTTTACCAAAGTTTCCTTGTCTTACATTATCATTTTCATCAAAAGTATTATCAGGTTCTGGCTCTGATTCTTCAAAGAATTGGGGTTTTCTAAAGGAAAGCAATGCCAGATAAAAAATAAAGGTTAAAATGGCAAATGCCACTATCAGTCCTAGACCCATGCTATTTAAACCACTAATAAATTGTAGTTTAAAGATATAAAAGCTAATGTCATTGTCAAATAGCGGATCCTTTGCCCCAAATTCTGTCGCATTCAAATATTGTAATATTTCAAACCATAAATTTGAAGCAATAGTTGTTGAGATCAATGCACCAAATATTGCTGATAATCCTAACGCTATTCGATTCAAGGCTTTTTCATTAGCTACATCGGTTGATTGAACCTTTTTAAAATACCCTCTTTTTAATACTTTTAAGTATATATATGCTAACAGAGTAATTATTACGAAAGCAGGAACACCTATCTTTAACTGTGTAAACAACTTCGTAAAAAATACACTAACATAATTCATTTCTTTAAACCATAAGAAATCAGTAAAGAAACCAATAAGGCTTACAAATAAGCCTACTAGAATTATGATAATTAACAATAATATACCAGGACTCTTCTTTCTCTTCTTCAAACCCTCTCCTCCTTTGTTTATTTCATTTTGGCATTTTCATGCATTAACTTTGTTCTTGCAATAATTGTTTCAATTGCATCTATAGCTTCCTCAGGAAGCATATCTCTTCCACCTTTAGCAGTTTTTAATGAATTAATATAATCTAATCTTCTTACCATACCATTTCTTAAAGCACTTATATAATCTCTATCTTCAAAATCAGGTATAAAGCCTTCTACATCCATAGTCTTGATTCTTCCCATTATTCCAAAACCTTTGAATTCAGCTGTTCCATCAATAATTTTTTCTAGAATACCAATAGTTACTTCTTTTGGAATCTTTTTATCCATAAAGTATCCTGTATTGATTATGTAATTCTCAACGCCTCTTTCTTTGAATAGTGCTTTGAATTTTTCATAATCCTGTCCCAAAGGGTATGTTCTAAAAGGATTAGCATAAGGCTCAAATACTAGTGCATTCATGTCTATACCATCAGCAAGTTTTTCAGCTGTAGAACGCTTAGTCGCAAGGCAAGCCCCCATTACTGAAGCAAAGATAGGATCTACAATCTTTAAAACTGGTGGAAGCGTAGAATCTTTCATAAGCCATATAATAGTGTTAATTGGTTCATCCATTTTATCAACTCTATTTGCAGCCCATAACTTTGACTTAATGGCTCTGCCATTACCATTTCTAAGGTCTTCTGTAACAATCACAAGTTTTCCATCTTCATCAATTGTTGCACCGCAATTCTGAACTGTAAGAAGATATTTGTTATCTTTTGATGTTAAAGGATAATCTTGAGTCTTATCAAAATATGATGGTTCTAAAGCAACAGTTGAACCATTTTCACTTGAAATAATATAAGCATCATCGTGTAATACTGTTACATCGTATTTCCCATCATGTTTTGCATGAGTCAATGTTGATTTACCAGAGCCTGATAGCCCAAACACACCAACAACATGAGCATCCCCATTTTCTTTAAGGCATCTTTTTAATCCGCCATGACAAGATGCATAACCATTTCTATTAGCAATACTCCACGCAAGAGTAAGAGTTCCCTTCTTGAATTCTCCAAAATATCTCATACCTAAGATGCATGCACAGTTATGTTCTGGATCAAAGTAAGCAAGACCATTTGGGAATTTAGGATGTTTGTAATCTGGATCTGAAAAAACAAAAATATCTGGTTCATCCCCTATAACTTTTGATTCTTTATACATAGAATCATATCCATCCGTCTTGTATTGGAAGTTTAACAACCAATTTAATAAAGTGTTTTCATAGGTCTCAGGTATAAGAAGGTGTGCTTTAACCATAAAATCTGGATCTAGCCCTATGTATGCCTCTGTATGATACATTTTTTTGTATCTTGAGTTATATACCGCTTCTCTAAGTACCTTTGCAATTTCTGCTTCCTCGATGCCCACTTCTCCAAGAATAACACGTGCAGCTGCAAATCTTCCTACTGTTTCTCCATCATTAAACAATAAAATCTTTGCATTTTCTGGAAGGCCAATCTTTTCAGGTTCATAAACTGGCATGTCTGTTACAATTGTACCTTCAGCATTTTTTGCTAAATCATAAGCATGCTTAAGGTCTAAAATTTTCTCCACATTGTTTCCGTAAAAAGCAGTTTCTATAGTTGTTCTGGATGTGGAAAATGCATTGTTTCCTTTACCAATCTGCTCTCTTTTAAAATTAGCTTTCGTCGCCATTTCTTTTTACTCTCCCTTTCTAACAGGTAGTGTAGTCTTCCGTCTTTTGCGGGTTACCTGCATTAATTAAAATAATATAATTAATTATAATAAACCCTTAAATTAATTAATTTCCGGCAGGATTTATTGAACCAACAGAGCTGCAACAAGCTAAAATAGCTCAAAGACAGCTCTGTTAGAATAATTATCTAAATTATGTAATCAGACTAAAATTTGCTAAAGCTTACAATTTTCATCTGCTTTTCTACAGGCTCTAAGTAATACACCCAATTATGTTGATCTTCCGATGTCTTACCAGCTTCTGTAGTCTTGATATTTTCATGAGTCCAAATATAAAATCCATTCTCTCCTTGTCTTATTTCTCCTATTTTTAGTAATTCAAAGTCTTCTTTAACTTTTCCTACTTTTGAAAAATCTTTTGCAAGGTTATAGGCTGTTGATCCTTTTTTTAAAAAATCGAAAACTGAATCGTCTTTATCATTCACATAATCAATCCAAGTAGAATCAAATTGAATAATAGCTTTTACTACTTCTTTATCATAATAAACAGCATTTTCATTTTCATCTTTATACCAAATATTATCTTCAATTGGCTTGGAATTATTTATATTTTTATCTTTATACTCTTTATTTTCTATATAAGATAGGTCATCGTCTGCTTCTATAGTTTTTATATTCTTATTGTAAGCTAAGCATTCTGCTATTAAAGCCTTTGTATCTGGGTTTGGTTTTGAATCAGCCTTGGGAACGGCATTTGCTTCTTTTACAGGGCCATCATTATCATTAGTTTTTTCTTCTTGTTCTAAGTCCTCTTCGTTAGTTATATTTTCGTTTTTCAATGAATCCACCCAGTTTACTGCTACTCCAAGCTTATTGTTAATAAATTCAGCTGCGTTACTCTGGGGTAAAAAGCACTTTATTCCTAATATAGTAATTTCAAACGCCAATAAAATAACTATAATAATTAAAATAATCCCCATTGGAGATATTTTTTTTCCCTCTTCTTCATCAGTAAATTCATTTAATGTTTTTGTAATCTCATCCCAAGGTAAAGCCACTGTTTTTACTTGACTTTCTTCTTCTATTTGATTGTTTTCTTCAAATAACTCTTCATTAATTTCCTCAGGATTTTGTTCAAAGATTTCTTTTTGTTCCTCTTCTATTTGTATTTCTATTTCATTTTGGTCTTGTTCTATTTCAATATCCGAAGAAATCTCCGATTCCATAATACTATTTTCTGATTCTGACTTTTGTTCACTTTTAAAACTTTCTTCTGACTCTTCCTGTTTCTTATTTTCGTCTATTTGGAAAACATTTTCAGGCAAGTCTCTGCTTATATTCTCTATATTGCAATTGCAAGAATTTTGCATCTCTATGTGATTGAAATCAGAAACTTTTTTTAATCTTTCATATTCTTTATCTAGCAATTTTTGAAATTCTTCATTCTTTTTACTAAAGGTAT
>DAMCXN010000020.1:0-4909 GCA_032096995.1 Aminipila sp. | reverse complement strand
TCTTCTGCTGGGTTATGTATATTTCTATTTGTTCCAAATAGTTCTTGCTCTAAACAGTTTCCAACTTCCTTTGGTCTGTTTTCTTCTTTGTTTTCTTCTTTTACTACCTTTTCCTCTTCCTCCAACTGCTTATCGAACAGTTCGAAGATATCAGGTTTCTTTATACTATTATTTTTAAGAACAACCTCCTCTTTTTTTGATTGGGCGCATTCTTTGCTTACAGATTCTTCATTATTATTTTCTATGTCAAAAGTAAGTACCTGTCTTTTCGTCCAATCAACTTTTATGTCATCGGTCTTTTTATGTTGTTCATTGTTTCCTGGAAATCCATCTAAGTTCCATTTCGTTTCGCTTGTTTTTTCATTTCTAATAATTCGTTCTTTCTTGTCTTCTCTCTTCGGAGTCATAGGTATTTGTGCAACATCAATATTAGTATTAATTTTTGTGTCCGAATTTATTTCTTTAGCCTTAACGATATCAACTGATTTTTCACCTAAGCTGTCTTTATTATATACAACTTCTTCTAAAGTTTCGTCTGCATTTACGCAGTCAGACCTTTCAATGACTTGAGCTCCACAATAGCTGCAAAATCTATCTCCATCTAGTAAAGTTTTCCCGCATTTTCTACAAAACATCTGTTTCCTCCCAGCAATCTTATCTAAAACTGTATTTGTTTTCGCAGTATTTCTTCTGCATAAATTTCACCTGTTTTCCCTACATTATATCTAGATTTAACAATTGCCCGTTCTTCTTTGTCTTTTTTATCAAAAGCTATTTTAGTTTCTTCTATTTGTATATCAACAGGTTTTATTTCGTTTACACACTCTTCTAAAGTTTTGTTTTTTTCTAGTTTTTTATTTTCTCTCTCAGTTGATTTTAAGATTGTCTCTGTCTTAAAGCTCTCTGGCAGTTTTCGTTTAATTGTCTTTAAGCTTTTATCGATACTTTCTAAAGTTTCTATTTGCTCGTTAATTCTCCAATACTTTAATCTATTTTTTCTAAACACAATAAAAATAATGCTAATAATTATTAATATAATTAATAACATAATAATAATAACCCCTATGGTCTCAACTTGAAGGTTATTTTTCATATATTCATTTGTTGACTTTACATAGTCCGTAATCATTTCAAATACACCTACCTATGCATAGAGAATACACCTTTTTTCATTATACAACAAACTTATAGCAATATCAATCGTCATAAAATTTAAAAAGTATTCAATTTAATAAATAAACACAACAAAAAGAGCGGGGTTTCCCGCTCTGTATCTAGAAGAGAGATTAGGCCCTGGCTCTTTTTGTGAGAAATTAATAATCTGAGTTTTCCATACTTGATTTATGATGTGATGATTTTTGTTCTTTCTCTTGTGTCTGCTTGTAATTTCTAGTGTTTGGTGATTCCACCTTGTCCTTACAATTGTTTACCTTGTTTTTGTTATTTGTATTCTTTTTCATATCTAATCCCTCCTTAATCAATATTGTTTACAATAATACTTATGATATGTGAGGAAAAATGAGGAAAATCATTCATTATTGTTTGTCTCTTGCATAAGCTTATGATATAGGAAAAATTTATTCAAATATAAGTTTTACGCAAATTAGTCTGACTCCAACCTCAATATTATTACCATATTCCATCAATATACTTACATAACTGTAATTATATTGTATTTAACATAGTTTCCAACTATTGCTAGTGATACAATAGTAATATAATTATAAAATTAAATAGACCAGCTATAAAGAGTCAATAGTAATTTAAAGAAAAATTGAAAAGATGAACATTGAAAATTGAATAGGTTTTTGTGCATGACAAAATAGAGGTAAAACTTCTTTGTTGGTTTTGAAATTAATTAAATTTTAGGAGTGTAAGGTTCGTTAGTTTTTAGAACTGCATAAATAATATTGACTAGTTTTCTTGATACAGCACCAATTGCAGTTCCGTGTGCTTTTCCCTGAGATCGTTTCTTTTGATAATATGCGGATAATACAGGATCATGGAAAGAGGCTATTGTAGCAGCTGTCCAAATGGCTCTTCTAAGATAGGGTGAACCCCTTTTAGAGAGGCGTGTCTTAGTACCAGTAAAATCACCTGACTGTTTGACAGATGCATCAAGACCAGCATATGCAACAATCTTAGAAGGATCAGAAAAACGATTAATATCTCCAAGTTCACTAAGAATGATGGCCCCAAGTGTTGGACCGATTCCACAGATAGTTGTAATAGGTGAATTAAGGTCCTTCATTAGGGAATCAATCTCATCTTCTAAAGAAGAAATTTGCTTTTCAATAAAACAAATCTGGCCTATTAATTGTCTGATTTGAAAAGAGAATGCATCTTTAGCAAACTTAATCCCAAAGGATGTTGCGGCAGAATCCTTTATGAGCCCTGCTTTTTCAGATCCTAGCCTGCCTTTACTGCTCTTCTTTAAAAAAGCCGCTAATTTGGCAGTGCTGATTCTCAAAATATCTTCAGGGGTTGGATATTTTAAAAGTAGATCCTTTGAAGCAACACCGAAGGTATCGCTGAAAAGTGAGCTGTATTCTGGAAATACTTGATCAAGGAGAGCAATAACCTTACGCTTAATATCGGAGCAGTTATCTACCAGAGACATACGGTACCTAGAAAGCTGTCTTAATGCAAACATATCTTCTTCAGCGAAAGAAGAAGGTCTAAACAGGTTTTGTCGAATAAGTTCTGCAATTATGTAAGCATCAATGGGATCAGTCTTTGCGGTTCGGATAAGAAGTCTTCTATAGGCATCAGATTGGATAGGATTAATAACCTTTATGGTAAAGCCTAAATCTGTTAGGTAAGTATAAAGAGCAAGCCAATAGTGGCCAGTTGCTTCCATACCTATCAGAGTATCGTCTTTTGTAATGTTAAGCTTTACAAGCTGAGCAATTAGCTTGTCACCGCCATCAAAAGAATTAGGAAAAGAAAGACTTTCACATAAAGCAGAACCATTGGCATCAATAATTGAAGCCTGATGTTTAGATTTTGCAATATCAATTCCAACATAAAACATAGCACAATAACCTTTCAAAAATTATTTAGACAGATAAAGTCAAAACCTCGGAACTTTACAGTATACAACCTTGTGCGATATGCGATGAGAAACCATCATCCAGCTCATTCGTATAAGCCTGTAAAGTAGAGGCGCCACTCTATTTTAGGAAGAAAAACTTCAAGGAGGGAACAGACGACCTCTATCTGTACTAAGCTCATTATCCCATATGGATTATGAGATAACAATTAAAAAAACACACTACATTTATAGTGTGAGATTATTATACAAGGAGGGATTGACGTGAGTACGATAAAAGAAAAAGTTGAAACTTTTGGTATTAAAAAAATCCTTGGATACTTAGAATCTAATCCTGAAGACAATATGCCCAAGGTTTTTAACTGGCTTAAAAAGCTCGATTCCGAAAACAACTATTCTGGGGCTTTTAATGCAGCAGATAAGGCTATAAACGATCCTAATAATATTTGGCATAACTACCTACTTAGTTTGTTTACGGATATTGATAGTAATGTACGTAAAACTTTTTTTGAAAATTTTTTAGTAAACTCAGTTTTAATTGGTAGCAATATCAGAAAAAAATTAGAAAAACAATATGACTGTAACATTCCATGGACTTTGCTTATGGATCCAACCTCTGCCTGTAATTTACATTGTAAAGGCTGTTGGGCAGCAGAATACGGAAATAACTTATCCTTATCTTATGAGCAACTAGATAACATCATTACTCAAGGTAAAGAATTAGGTATGTACATGTATATCTATACTGGCGGTGAACCTCTAGTACGAAAAAAAGATCTTATTCGTCTTTGCGAAAAACACAATGACTGCATCTTCCTTTCTTTTACAAACGCAACTTTAATTGATGAAGATTTTGTAAAAGATATGCTAAGAGTTGGAAATTTTGTTCCTGCTATCAGTGTTGAGGGTTTTGAAGCAGAAACGGATATGCGAAGAGGACAAGGTACTTATAAAAAAGTTGTTGATGCAATGGCTTTATTAAAGGGAAACAAACTTCCTTTTGGTTTTTCTACATGTTATCATAAAGAAAATGCTGAAATCATTGGTAGCGAAGAATATTTTGATGATATGATAGAAAAAGGCTGCAAATTTGGTTGGTTATTTACATATATGCCCGTTGGTTCATCTGCCGTTCCTGAATTAATGGCAACCGCAAAGCAGAGAGAATACTTATACCATCAAATTAGAAAGTTCCGTTATACAAAACCTATTTTTACTATGGACTTTTGGAATGATGGGGAATATGTCAATGGTTGTATTGCTGGAGGAAGGCGCTACTTACATATAAATGCCAATGGGGATATCGATCCTTGTGCTTTTATCCACTATTCCGATTCAAATATAAAAGAAAAAACTTTACTGGAAGCTCTACAGTCTCCTCTTTTTATGGAATATAGAAAGCATCAACCTTTTAATGACAACATGCTTCGTGTTTGTCCTTTATTAGATAATATTGGTGCTCTTGCGGAAATTGTCCATACCGCTAAAGCTAAATCAACAGATCTAGAGAGCCCAGAAGACGTTGATGTGCTCACGGAAAAATGCAGAGAATCTGCAGAAAACTGGCATCCAGTAGCTGATAAAATTTGGTATAAATAAATTTGAATAAATATAGCTGTGTCATCTTAAAATATATTTATAATATTTTTTAGGGTGACACTTTTTATTTGTAATAAAATAGGTAATAAATATGTTAAATTCATCTAAAACCGTGAATTTTAGAGCTAGTTTACAATATTTGAAAATATAGAAAAAAACTTGTTGACATTGCTTGTCCAAAGTGTTATATTATTAAGCGTGCCAATTATATGTATTGATGTGCATCGTTAGCTCAGTTGGTAGAGCACCTGACTCTTA
>DAMCXN010000019.1:43747-47735 GCA_032096995.1 Aminipila sp. | reverse complement strand
GTTCGTCCGGTGGTGTCCTGCCGAGAGTAGTTAGATTGTCCGAGTCGTAACAGGCAGTTTGCTTATTTCTCTTATAGCGTACCAACATGGCTACTCCTTTCCAGAAAACAAAAAAAGCCGGAGAATAAAGGGCATTCCTGCACTCCAATTCTCCGGCTTTCCGATGCTTTCATTTTTAATGTGATTTTGGTGTATATATAAAAAAGGGCGCTAACTTTATCGGCTTTCAATCAGCCTTAAAAATCAGCGCCCTTTTTATTTTGAGCTTGTTTTTTTGATTGCATTTTGAGTGGCGCCCTTTTCCATTTCACTCTGTTCTGAAAAGGGTGCCATTCCCATTCGTTTTTACTTGTAGGTTTGAATCCTGCCTGAGTGAAGCTTTTACCCTAATAAATCTACGAAAAAAGAGCTTCCACTTTTCATCGTGGAAGCTCTCGAAAGGCTTGGATTTACTGGCTTTGTAAGCAATAAATCTTTTTTACCTTTTGTTTTTGGTGAGGCACGAGGGACTCGAACCCCCAACCGACAGATTCGAAGTTATAAAAAGGTCGTTTTGTGTTATTTCATATTGTATAATATATGTTGAAATTTAAACGTATTTTTAAAAACATTATAGTATATCGTGTTATATCGTATATGGTCTTTTTATAAAAATAAGGTACTTTTAAGGCACCAAATTATATGGAAATAAATTACAAATAATAATAAATAAGTATTTATATTAATATATAACATAATTCACAAAATTATATATTATAATTTAGACTCACAAAACACACAAAAAGGTTTACTATTGTTATTCATTAGCAATTTGCTCCCATGATTTTAGTATATCAGTGCATTGGTAAACATAATCTGAAGCTATATCGGCCATGATTTTACCTTTATTAAAATCATATGCTATGTATAAAGTCTTATCTTTTTCATTTTCTACATCGTATTTATCGAAATAGTTTTCCATTAATTCACCTAACATGTAATTAGCTTTTTTTGCTGCTTGATATAATAAAAATACTCCTGAATCTCTATTTAGTTCACTTAATGCTATTTGTTTAGTCACAAAACTATTTTTACTCATAGCTTCTAATATATCGGCTTCTAATTCTCTAGCCATATCTGTGTTACCTGCGATTTTTACTAATTCTTTCAACTTAACCTGTATGGATTCTTTTTTTATGCTACTCATAAAACTCACCTTATCCTTTCTTATTGAAAACTTAATCTCAACGTCTATCTATATAATTATGTATATATTCTACATAATTATATAGATATTGTCAACATAATAATATATATTTTCTACATAATTATGTATTTTTTCTCTTGATTGTTGTATATAACACTGTTATACTACTTTTAAAGGAGTGTGATGAAAATATGGCTTTTTCATATGATAAGTTGTGGAAAATTTTAATTGACCGTAAAATGACAAAAGAAATGTTTAGAACTAAGGTAGGCCTTTCTCCTACTACTGTAGCAGCGATGGGAAAAGGTGAAGGTATTTCTCCTAAAGTATTAGAAAGAATATGCGTTTCACTAAATTGTCAACCGGGTGATATTATGGAAGTTATTTTCTACAAATAGTTTTAAAATTATAATATTTTTAGTTTAGAGCCTTTTTCAAAAAGGCTCTTTTTTAGTATAATTATTTCATAGTTAAACCTATGCAAATAATCCCTATATAAAAGGACGGTGAACAAAATGTTAGAGATAATTGGAATGGAAGAAATAATGCAAGACTACCGCCTAACAAGAACAGAAGCAACAGTACTATTAAAAACAAAAGGCTGTCCAGTTCTTCCAAGAAAGAAAAGAGGAAAGTTTAGAGTAGTACGCCACAAATGGGAAGAATGGTTGGAGAACCAAAGAGTTTAATAATAAGGAGTTATAAATGATTGAAATAATCGGAATGGAAGAGATAATGAAAGACTATAAACTTTCGCGAGAAGATGCCACAAGTTACCTAAACACTAAAGGTTGCCCTGTACTCCCAAGAAAGAAACATAAACCGTATAAAGTGGTTAGGCATAAATGGGAAGAGTGGTTGGAAAATCAAAAGGTTAAGTAATAAGGAGGTGTAAGATGCTAGACATTATTGGAATGGAAGAAATAATGAGAGATTATAAGTTATCTCGTAAAGTTGCAACAAGATATTTAAATACTAAAGGCTGCCCAGTACTTCCTAGAAGAAAAAACGCTCCTTACCAAGTAGTAAGAGAAGAGTTCGAAAAGTGGCTTAGAACAAGGGTAAGATAACAAGGAGGCAATATGTTAGAAATTATAACACTTGATGTTATTTTAAAAGATTACAACCTAACAAAGACCGAAGCATTAAGAATGCTAAATAAAAAAGGTTGCCCCGTTTTGCCAAGAGTTAAAAGGGGCGCATACAAGGTTGTACGAGAAGAATTTGAGGAATGGCTTAGAAATCAAAAGGTTAAATAATAAGGAGGTAGTATGTAGAAATAATCGGAGTTGAGAATATGAAGTATATGCAGATATACCAAAGGAAGAAGTTGCTAAACAGTGGAACTTATAAAGTAATAACGCTCAACAGCAAGAATAAATATGAGTAACCTATATCTAAATCGTCTTTTCAATTTTAGAATAATAAATACCAGTTTATTTTTTATTATGTTTGTTGTATAATAAATGATAAATATTGATATTAAATTAATAAAAGATAAAAGGAGAATGGGCGATGCGTATTTTCATAATCGTAGCCATCTTGATAATTGTGATGTTTTTAAACACAACACCAGTATATTAAGATGGCGAGTTACGTGGGGCAGTAACAGTCCTGTGTAACTCTCTCCTTTAAGTAAAATATAAATATATTAAAAAAGTATTATAAAATAGTGAAGTAAAATATAAAAATATATCAATACTTGCTAATATGCTATTTTATGTAATAAAAAAGAACCCTCATTTTGAATGGTTCTTTTACAATTATTATCAATTAACTTCTTCACCTTCACATTCTCTCTTTATATCTATTTCCTTAATTTCTCCATTATCGGGATTAATTCGAACGTAATGAGAATGATATATTTCGTATGTATCATTTTTATTCTCTAAATAAAATTCCTTTTCAATAATTTGCTTTGGTAGCTCAAAACATTTATTAATAACCAATTCTTTTTGTTTCTTTGAAATAGTTCCGTCAACCTGACAGCGAATTTTACTGGTTCCATCACCAATAGGTATTCCATCTATCTCGATGGTAAATGTTTTATGCCATTTAGACCTTTTTCCTAATTTAAATGCTGATGACCATAGCTTTACAAACAAAGCTTTGGTAATATCATAAGCCGCTGGTTGAGCCATAATGCTTAAGAGGGTAGGGAAACCAATTTGTAAATATTCAACCGGGAAGAGATCTAACAAGCTGCATGGATATTGACCGTTACAATCCTTTTTCTCTATTTCAAATCCAAGTTCTTCTAGCTGTTTTTCACATTCAAGCATTTCCTCTATATCAGTATTACAAGATGAATATCCTAGCTGTACGTTGTATTTTTCCATACTCTTATTCTCCTTTTTTATTTTATCATATTCCTAAATATTCCATATTTCAACATATATATTTCTACAGAATATGACAAAAGGAGTTAATGCCGAACCTTTAGAGTAACCATTGTTCTATTCCTTCACCAAAAGAAATAGCTCTATTTATCTTTAATTTTAATACCTAATTCTTTTTCAAGCTTTTCAATTTCTTCATCCAGTTCCTCTGGTGTCAGTTGAACGTTTTTATTGGTTACCTGTCCATTTACTTCTATTTTATCTAAGAATGCTCCACCTGTTTTAGCAATAAATTCAGACGCTTTTAATCGGTCTTTTGTGTCCTCTATAGAACTTCTTAATACATTTGACCAAAATTCTTTTACTTCTTTTATATCAGCTATTTTCTGAGATTCTATTTCCTTGTTACGTTCTTTAATGTATTCCTTTATGTAAGGTTTTGTTAGGTTTTCAGCTCCTATTG
>DAMCXN010000019.1:29308-43737 GCA_032096995.1 Aminipila sp. | reverse complement strand
AGCTGATTCAGTAGCATTGCCTGTTTGTATATAATAATCAGCAAATAGCTTTTGTTTTGGACTTAACATAATAATCACCTTCTTTTTCTAAAATCGTATAAAATAAACTCCCCCAAATTAAGGAATGTACCTACCTAGTAACCTTTTCAAGTAATACTTGTAACTCTGCAATTTTCTTTTCTTGTTCATCTGTTCTAATAGCAGATAAAACAGCATTACAAGCTGATATAATAGAATTAGCTGATTTACTATCCAGTTGTCCGTTAACAACCATATTACTAATTCTAACAAGCGTTCTCCTAACTTCCATAGGCGTGTTTAATTTTAATCTTATCTTAGTCATAGTACCCCGACTTTCTCAATATTTCATTAATACGCTGCTCTGTTGGTTCTTCAAAGGCAAGCTCTTTTAATTCGCTAACACTCAATTTACTAAAATCATAAGGAATGTCATTCTTAATACGTAATCTTGCTTGTTCTATTAATCTATCTAATTTATTCATGTAATCACCTTCTCAATATCGTACTATTCATACGCTATACGGTTTATAGGGGGCATTCCTTTTTGGAGTCCCCCTTTTCTAGTGTGTGCTACCCTAAAGCAATGTAGCTTATTGAATCATTCTTCTAAGCTAATTAATAAAGCACTATTTGTAACGAAATTTATACCATGTACAACTTTGTCATTAGGGGGATATTCCCTATAAATTTCCTCAATTTTAGCCATAACTTCTTCTGTTGTACTATATCGATATTCTAGTGTTCTTGCTTCCCCAGGTATTCCATTCCACAACATAAAAGAAACAATGTCCGGTTCTTGATCTCCTACAAATACATAAATAAGCTTTTCTTTCTTAGGTTCAAGCCGTTCTTTTGCTTTTATAATTAATCTATCGATTTGTTTCATGTAGCCTCCAAACTAACGTTTATAATTTTTAACTTCATGATCTAACCACTCCTTTAATTTGCAAACTAGTTAATTCCATACCATCACTTATAGTTATAGGCTCTATACTTATTATCATATTTTTTGTGACTGGCATAAAACCTATTATTTCTACAAGGTAAAACTCTTGTCCTCCATGGTTACGAATTAACCTTACCTTATCACCTACGGAAACAAACTCCTTTAAATTGCCCTTAATTAATTCATTCGGAACAGTCAGTTTATCACTGACCTTAATTCCTGTACTTGTTACAGTACCAATAATTAGATTGCACAGCTTTTCGTTATTTAAACAATGCCGTACTATACGTTTTATCTCATTTATCAAATTGACACCTCCAAACTCATCGTGTAAATAGGTGAATAATTATGTGTAGCTTTCTTTACAATAAGTCTTTTATTTATGCCTATATCGCTAATGTTAGCATAGAAACTAGATCCCGCCCTAATGCTTGTATCTCCTAGACAATCTAGGCTTAATGTTTCAGACTCTTTGTTATAAAGTTTAAGTAACATATTTGCTTTTGCCTTAATCTGTGATGCATTCATTTGTTCGCTTACTTCTTCAAAGTACTGTAATGCACCATACTTATTTATTGATGTCTTATCTTTTTCTTCAATGAATTGAGAATTATTTTTATCTTGTATTCTTATCAAGTTGTAAAAATTATCATCAATAGATTTTCCATAACTAAAGTCATAGCAAAGACTTTCATCCCCCAAAATAAGATTAGTATTAAGGCTTTCTAAATCTCTCAGCGCTATTGAGCCAAATTCATCCCTTAGAGCATATTTTTGACCTTTGCCGATTAATGTATCACTTAAAGCAGTATAGATGATGTCTAACCATGTTTGGTTATCAAATACTCTTGTAGGTAATATATATTTTGTATCTGTTAGTGTACCTTTATTAAGTCCAAAACGATTACACATTTTCGTTATTAAAGTTATTGCGGTATCACCTACAGAAGAAAAAGTATCTTTTGCTTTACAGTATCTTAGTTGGTCATAAGCTATTACTGAAATCTCTTTTCCTCTGCCTCGTTCGACCTTGAATACAAACCCATAGAATATTTGAGCATTATCATATATAAATCTTACAGTACTGCCATTCTCAATAACTAGATCATCGTCAATATATGAAAACTCTAACTTGCTACAACCATCATTTAACTTATCTGTATATGTAACCTTAGTAACCAATTCGCTAATTTCGTAAAGTTCGCCATTTACCATAACTAAAAAATTCATAATTTTTTTACACCCTCAATCGTTATTACCCCATTTACAGCCTTTGATTCTGTACTGATTTCAATCTTTTTACCTATTTTTAATAATCCACTTAATTGTCCATAATCTTTATGCCTTTTCGTGATAAACTGTATATCATCTTGGTAATTAGCATCCTTTATTTTAAATGATAATTTATCAGGTGTATCTTCTATAATTTCTGTCACTATACCCTTATATTCACAACGTGTATCTGTCATCGCCCTTTAATTCCTTTCTCATTTCTCCTAATTATTGGTTTGCTAACTGTTCATTTACTTTATCTAAAACTTTTTGTAATTCCTGTTCTTCTACCGTATACTTTCCTCTAGTTCCCCTAATAAATTTAATTCTTGAATCAATATAATTCTTAATTTCATCCATATTCCTTTATGCTCCTTTCTATTTAACGAAATCAATCAAGCTGACCTTTACACAATTTTGCATATTGCGCTTTTCTACATTTTCAAATAATGTACTCCATGACAGCATTTTAGGAACAAGTTCCCCAGATTCTTCAATTCCTCCTACAAATACACACATTGTGTTGACGGTTTGTCTCATTGCCACCGTTGTTTTAATTCCTTTATCAATCCTTTTAGTAACTACATCCTCAACACCATATTCAGGCAATGGCATTACTGCTTTACCCTCTTTATACCCATGACGTGCTTTGTTTTCAATGCTACATAACCTTACAATATTCGTATCAAGATAATTTTCTTTGTAATATTCCAGAAGTTCGTCCTCTCTCATAACCTTTAACTCTTTTTCAATAAAGCTTAATTCAAGCGGATCTGTTATGGCAGTAACCGGTGCAACCTCTTTTATGTATCGCTCTTTCACATCCTTTAATTTAGCTATAATATTATCCAAAGTAGAAACATTGATATTTTTAATCTCAATCTTGAGCTCATCTTTTTTCTGTTTTGCATAATTTAGGTTTAAAACGTTCTGTGTCTGCTGAAAATGAATCATTCCATACTTAGCTAGCTTGGCTGCTATACTCTTAATCATATCGTCATAATCCTTTGTTGTTGCTGATACTTCATTAAGGTACTTTTGCTTGGTTTGCTCTGTTATTCCTCTTAGTTTCATCTTTCTTTTCCTTTCTTTTTATAATTTGTTATAATTTATGCCCTATGTTTTACATAAACATTAATTGCCTTTTAAATAAATAAAAAAGACGTAAGAACAACCGGTTATTTTCTCCAATTATTCCCACGTCTGTAAAGACTTCCAAAGTTTTCTTTGGGGTACTTATTTATTCATTTTTATAGTTACATTATATCATTTTTAGTGGGGGTATACAAGCTGTTTTGCCTTATTTTCAATACTTTTAGCCATTTCTACTACATCAAATTGTACTATAAACTAGGGGTTAGGCACAACTTTTAATATATCTATAGGTAGCTCATATTTTACTTTTAATATTTACTCTTTAAACTCTATGTATGCTTTTTTATACTCCCCTTTGTTCTGTTTCGGAATTTTAATTTTGTCTATCTTCAATTCTAATAAATTCGTAATCTCATTAAGCTCTTTTTCCTCCGAATAGGAAACTTTTATTTTTACCATAGACCTCCTCTTTCCCTCTAATATTTATCCCTAAGCCTTCTAAGGTTCTGATCTTCAAACATACTATCGCCTGTCATTGCAGCAATACATCTAATCATTATTGTTGATATGTGTTCTATTGGTTCACCTTGATTAAATGCTTTATTAATTTCACATCGAAAAGCATTGCTAGCTTTAATTGGTGTATCTTTAATAGTTTCTTTAATTTCATCTTTGTGCGCTTTAGCTTCATTTACTAACTGTAGAACAGCTTGCTTGTCCTGTGATTGTATTTTGTCTAATCCTTTTAGTACAACTTGGTTATTTTCTAGCTTAATATCAATTCCATATGCCTTTAAATCTTTTATGATTTTCATAGAATCATCTCGCTTTCAAAATTTGGCTCTATAGCCTTTTTAGGAAACATCTTTGTAATATATATATATGGGTTGATTAAAAATATTTGGCTAGGTCTACCTTTTGTTTGCTCTGTTTCCTTTAAAACTAAATATCCATAATCAATTAATAACTGAATAGGATCATCAAGGTCATTTGCCTTTAATATGCCTTTGCTTTTATTTCTACAAAGTGAAAAAATATCTCTTTTACTTATTTCTTTTTTCCCATATGACCTTATACGTGATATAATATAAATACATGATTGTGTCAGCTCGTCTGCTCCCGAATCGTCAAATACTACTTTTGCGTGTTCTATTAAGTAGTTTCCTATGCTAATTGCCTGTTGCATAGTTTCTTGACTGATTTGGGGGTTTTTTTCTTGCTTGGCAATATGTAAAATTGCTGCTATCCTTGCCACTCTTCCTAATTGTTTGCCCGCCCAATGTTGCACGTGGCTTAAATCTCCTTGTAATCTATAATTCATTAAATTATAATGTTCCTCAAATAATTTTTCTGCATCATAAGACAATGACAGTTCTCTTTCAGTCTCTCTATTATTTAAAAGTTTTCTTATTTCATCACTATATTGATTTGTAAGCCTTGATGGTATTGCTGTAGTTCTGAACTGTGTTTTCCCAACGTAAGACTCTGGCTTAATATAAATAAATCTGCCTGTTAAGCCTGTTCCTTTAAATCTTACATCACCTAAAACATTTTTTAATATTTCCGGCTGTGCCATAAGTAACATACAAAGGTTTGGATTTTTTAAACTTTCTGATTCTCTTCCAATACGGTCTATTCGTAAATCTTCTTCATTATAAGCTTTTAAATAACAATCAAAATTTGGTTTATTAGTATATCTTCCTGATAATGTATCAAATATACCACCCTCAGCAGAAACTATTGCCATTTTTTCCTCATGCCTACTTAATAATGAAATAAGCATTTCAGTTGACACATCATCAGCTAGTAACCTTTTTTCGTGAACTTCTTGAAACTCTTCTAACTCAATAGCTTTATCTATAACTAATTGTTTATTACCTTCACCTTTCGCAGCACGTTCTTCTAAGCTTTTCAGTTCCTTTATTAATAGGTTTTTCTGTGTTGTTGTCTTTGCAATTTCTGGCTTTAATCTTTCATTTTCGATATTTTCATATTCATTTATTGGTTTAGTTACTAATTTTAAAACTGCTGATTTTCTCTCTGCAGGTTCTGAAACAATAAGTGTAAATAAATTGCTTGGTTCGTTCCAATCTGCTTTTACGTCAACATGTGTTCCTTGAGATGCTATTGCCATAGTGCTTAAAATCGCCATAGCTGGCATATCAACAGCAACCCCCACAGATTCGGCTATTGCTCTTGCATATGCTCCATAAGGAAACGGTAACCAATCGCAATTAAATTCCTGTGGCTTAGTTTGAGATAAACTTATAGGTTCTTCCCATAGAGGCTCATTATTTTCAATTGCACTTGAAATTTTGTTCAAGCTCTGCTCTTCTTCGTAATTTTGCATCTACTATTTCAACCTCCCTTCTATAAGTTTCAAAAGCCTCTTTAGGTTGCATTGTAAACATTTCATCTTGAATAAGCTCATATTTTTCCAAGTGCTTAATTGATTTATTAATCCAACATTTTTCATCAAAATATCTTAGTCCATCAGAACAAAGTAGCATATAATCAGTCATTATCTTAAGAGCCTTTCTATACCATATTTCATATAGGTTTTTCTTAGGTTTGGTATTATGTATCACCTTAGTATGGTTTTGTCTTATTAAGCCTAAATTAAAGGTTCTGTTAAGTTCTTGTAATGCTTCAAATTGAGTTACACCTAATACCTCAGCAGTTAGTGAAATGGAATCCCCTGACTTGTTACAACCAAAACAATAAAATGAATGTTCATACAATTTCATTGAGGCCGTTTTTTCTGAATGGAAGGGGCAAACAACAAACCCTTTCTTTACTGGCAGCCTTAGCCAATCTGCAACATCTTTAATATTTAATTGGTCATTATACTGTTTGAAGCTCTCCATTCAACCACCTCTCAAAGTTTTCAGTTGAAATATATTTTCTGTTCCCAGATGATATTGATGGGAGTTGTCCATTTATAACAGCTTGTCTCACCATCCTTTCGCTTATCTGTGAATCTGGGAATTGTTCTTTGTGCCACACATATATTTTCCTAATAGTATAAATAGCTGACATACTCCCCCTCCTTATAAATTGAACTCTCTTTGTTTTTCCTCTAATAGTAATTTTATAGCAGCTCTAATTTTTTGCTTTTCTTCTATTTTTAATTCAATACGAAGTTTTCTTGAAAAAGTTGTATCACTTATACCTATTGCGTACGCAACCTGCCAAAACTTTAACCCAGATTCTTTAATCTCTTTTTTTATATCCTCATTTTTCTTATTCATATTCCCTCCTTTTTATTGACACATGATAATTTGAATGGTAGACTGTCTACAACAATAATAATAACAAGTTTTAAGCTAAACGCAAGACATTTTATATTAATTTTATAGACTGTCTATTTTTTCTTTTTTTATAAATAACAAATGTCTAGGGGGGACTACAATGAATAAAATTCGATATATAGAGAAAATAAATTATAATGAAGATGAAGAAAATGATGGAACCTATTATGATTTTCTAGAAAAAGAATGGAAACCTTTAACAGGAACGTTACTTTCGCCACCATTTAAAACTGACCCTGATGTTATTCGCCTTGCTAATTTATTTGATTTATCCTACGACGAAATTATGGAACTAGTTACCCTAAACTTTAACAATAGTGAAAATTCAACAGATTTTCTTTTGAGTCTTGAGAATAGCCTTATTGAAAATTATTCCGAAGATATAAGTTCGCTTTTAATGATGAATATTTATAATAATATATTAGAAATAGATCAATACGGTGATGTTGATGCTGTCTATACTAACAAATCTGAATTATATAATAAAGTAATTGAAGAATTTAGCTTAATTGGTGTTTTTGCAAGATCAATAGCATTATGCTTAATTGGTGATAAAGAGAAATTTGGCATTGATAGACAAGAGGGAATTTTTATGCTTTCTGCTACATGTCATACAGGCAACGCAACTGCTGGTAATTATTCAGCACGTCTGACAAAACATAATGGAAAATATACATATTTAAATTGTTTTTCTTTTAATAATGCTCTTGATGCTATTTTTTTCACTTATGTTTCATTAGTTCAAAATAAAATAAAAATTAAGATTTGCCAAAATTGTGGTAAATATTTTATCCCAACCAAAAGAAGTGATGAAATATATTGTGATAATATATTTAAGAATGGAAGAACTTGTAAGCAATTAGGTTATGAAATAAAAATATCTAAAGATGAAATTGTAAATACATACCGAAAGATTTATAAGACTCAAAATGCTCGGAAACAACGTAATAAAAATTCTATCAATAATATTGATAAAAAATTTAAAAAATGGTCGTATTTTGCTAAAGCTAAACTTATTGAATGTCAAAATGGGAATATAGAGTTATCAGAATTTAAAAAAATAATAGCTGATGATAGTTGGTTGAGAAAGTGAGGTGCTTATATATGGCAAACATACAAAGAATTGAAAGAGCAAAAGGCACGACTTTTAAAATAAGAGTTGGTGCTGGATATAAAGCCAATGGTACTCAAATTCGTAAATGCATGACTTGGGTTGCTCCTAAGGGTTTAACGGAAAAACAGATTCAAAAGGAACTTGAAAAAGTTGTATTGGAATTTGAAAGAGAAATAGGAATAGGTTTAGGTAATGGCAAAATTAAATTTGAAGAGTTTTCAAAAGATTGGATTATTTATGCTGAAAAAGCTCTTGCCCCTAAAAATGTAGCAGAGGCAAAACGAAAAATAGAAGTTATAAATCAATCAATAGGTCATATCTACTTAAAGGATTTAAATAAGCAGCACATACGAACATTTGTTAAAGAGTTGCTGCAACCTAAATCACGTATTAATAAGAAAACCAAAGAAGAAACTCAATATACTTTATCGCCTACTACAATAAAAAACTATTACGGACAACTGAGACTAATGCTTACTAAAGCCGTACAATGGGATTTAATTGAAACTAACATATGCCTAGGAAAAGGGATAGAACTTCCAAAACTTAAAAGGCATGATCCGCATTGTTTACAAGATTCAGACGCTATACATTTTATAGAATTGTTGGAAGATGAAAATATACAATATAAAGTGTTTTTCAATATGGCTCTTTACTTAGGTTTAAGGAATGGTGAACTTCTTGGCTTAAGATGGTCAGATATTGATTTTGAAAAAAAATTAATAGAAGTAAATAGAAGTAGCCAATATATTCCCAGCAAAGGAATTTTTATCAAGGAAACTAAAAATAAAACTTCTGAGCGTTCTTTATTCCTTGCACCAGAGTTATTGGTAATGTTAAAGCAACACAAGGCTGTACAAGCAAAAGAAAGGCTTAAATTCGGTGCTGCATGGCAGGCTAATATGGAAAATACAAAAGAAAAATGGTGTGATAACTGGCAAGATTGCAAAAAGTGTAATAGTCCTTATTGTTCAAAAAAATGTAAAAATTTCATTGCACCTAATAGAATTTTTACCCAGATAAACGGTATTCCTATGCACCCAGAAACACCTAGACAATGGTTAAAAAGATTCATTAATAGAACTGATTTGCCGGAGTTTACTGTACACAGTTTAAGACATACTAATATCTCACTTCTAATTATGCAAGGAGTTCCTCTTCCTACAGTTGCCAAATTAGCAGGGCATTCCAGCACAGCTACAACCACCAAGATTTATTCTCATTCCATTAATACAGCAGAACAAATAGCTGTTGAAAAGATTTCTTCTATTTTAAAAAAAGATAAGCATTCAACAGTTTAATGATAATTGCTTAGTAACTGCTTAAATATTCAAAACTAATAAGAGAGTCTAAGTCTGACTCTCTTATTTATCCGCACATAATAAGGCCTCTCACATTTTTTTGAAACATGTATTAATCCATTGTGCAGATACCTTGCGTATACCTTGGGTGTTGCACAACTTCTTTACCTCTTTTTAAGGCCTCCGAAATCTCCGGATATTTCTTTTTCCACTCATACAATGTAGATGGTACTATACCCATTTTTGTGGCTATCTGTTCATCATTAAGGTCGTGGGCATATTGAATCATTTGACCCGCGCTACATTAAATAATTAATCACATTAAGAACCTTTAAATGAGGGTTCTTTTTTAATATATAAAAACAATAATGAAATGTAATTTAATTTAATATTTTGTGCAGGTCTTATAATTGCAAAGTCTATATAAATATTTTGTGAGTTTTGTGAGCTAACTTTACGTATAAATAAATGGGGAAAATCATGTGGGAAATGTGGCTAATTGAATGGCTAAGGTATTAAAAAGGTATTATTTTAATAAAAATATATTAACATTAAGAAGTTTAAAAGCCTTGCAATCAATCCATTGCAAGGCTTTTAATTTGGTGAGGCACGAGGGACTCGAACCCCCAACCGACAGATTCGAAGTCTGCGACTCTATCCATTGAGCTAGTGCCCCATACATATATTCTACCAGTCTTTTATATTAAATTAATATTCAAAGGCTATTAATTATTATACATTAAAATAGTGTTAAAATCAAATTATATTTATTTTTATAAATACCATAAATCGAAAAGATTGTACACTCATAAAGTAAAATCAATTTTTATTAATACAGCAATTACACAACTAATATCTAGGCTAGTCTACACTTCTCACATAATCATAATCATTATAAGCTTACTTTACCTTCCAGAAAATGTAAGATAATCTAATATGCCCTGGGCATAATAATCTCCTATTCTTGAAGTAAGATTTAATATACTATCAAAAATATCTATATTTCTTCTATATTCTTGAGTTAAAAATGTAGAAGATTCAATAATTGTTTTCTCATTAAATTGATACAAATAATTTTTCCATTCAGATTCAACCCAAAACGGATTTGCCCTTGATAAAAATTCGGCTATTTCATCTGAAACTTTATACAATTGCGCTATATATTCCTCTTCAGCTTTAGCATTACCGCTTATTTGTGCATCGAATAAATTGTCCAAAGTATTAAGAAAGTCGGAAGAAAGATTAATAAATTCTTCTGTATACTGTTCTCCAAATACTAAACTAAAATTAGTTGCGGCTCTTAGTAATAGTTGCGTTAATTTTTCCCATATTGCCTCTTGATCACCTAACCCACCATGCTTACTTGCTATATATGCTCTAAGCCAAGTAGCTAAATCTCTCCAAATTGTTCTTGATTGAAATAACAAATTTAGCTGATTTGGTGAAATACAAGTTTGTTGAAGCACACTAATAGTCCTCATTAAGAGACCCCCTTTTATACCTAATAATATAATATATTATTCAATACTTCCTTTTACCACCTTTTATTAAAACCTTCTTCATTAATCCTTAATCATCAAAAATATATTTATATAGTGAATGCTTCTTAACTTTTATATTTTTCTAATACTCTTATTTTTCATTAACATTATAAGAACAATGGCTGTAATACCACCAAATAAAATTCCAAAAACCCCTTCTCCATTTGTCATAAGTACAGGTCCTTCATGAAGAACACTTCCTGTAGTTCCTAGGTACATACTTCCCAAAACATAAGGATTAAATATATTCCAAAATCCATGCATCACCACTGTAGGCAGTACCCTGTTTGATAAAAAGTAGCAATATGAAAAAATATATGAAAAAACGAAAGCTGCAATTCCTTGCACTAATGCCATTAATATTGCCTGCATTATACCTACGTTACCAACATTTAATAAAATCATTACAGGAAAGTGATATAAAGCCCAAACAACGCCTACAATAGTACTTGCAGCCACTTTGGAATGAGTCTTACATAATTCTGGTAATAAAAATGCTCTCCAGCCATATTCTTCCCCTAAGAAAAAAAACACGCTCGGTGGTAAAATAGACATAATTATAAACAAAGGCATATATTTATAATTAAATAATCCAACAATAAATTCATTGTTAATATCTTGCCCATATATAATAGCACCTAACAAAGCACATGCTGAAACAGCTATTATTGGAAATGCAATGGAGAAAATCAGAGCTTTTAGGAAAGCTTTGAGACCTTTCGCCTCTGGATTTCTGTAAATGCTTTTAGAAAAGCCTTGAAAAGAAACACGTACAACCAATGCTACAATTATAGGAACTAACATGATAACTGGAATATAAGCAACCAGCTTTCCTAAAGAATATAATACAAAAGTTAATAACCAACTTAGTAACAACGTTATAAAAATATATAATTTCGACATCTTATTCATAAATTTTCTCCTTCATACTTTAAATCAAATTAACTCTTAGCTATAATTATCTACTTTTTAATGTACATTTAATTAACTATGACTTAAATATTTATTAAATCTTATATAACAGTAAATATCTAAAAACTAATTTCTATTTCGACATATATTAACTTTTTATCCTGACTTTTTAATAGTATTTTCAATATAACATTGTAGGATAGAGATGTCTACTAACGAATGTTCAAAATATCTTTATTTCCTATTATACAAAAAAAGGGCTTTCTCATAGAGAAAACCCTGTAAAATCTTAATAGTCACATATATAGTATTAATCGCAGCATCTGCAACAACATTTGCAACATTTATAATAACAGTTGCCACATCGTCTACAATAGCATTTGTAACAATATTTACAACCATCTCTGTAACAGCATTTACAGTAATAATGGCTGCAGCAACGTCTATGTTGAGAATTACTTTGACACATTATTAAATACCTCCCTTCTTGCTAAAGGTAAGTATGTTATGTTATATTCTATTCCAATCAATTGCCAAATGTGATTATTTCACTTAAAGACAATATTCGACTTATATGCACAGCAAATATAACTTTTGCATAATATAATTATCTAGAGGAGTAAAGGAGGTGCTTTTATGTGTCATCCTTGTTGTTGGATTCTCCTATACTGCATTTACAAAAACAATAATCAAAATAGATGTCGTAGAGGATGTTGTTATAGAAATTAAAACAAAAATATGTAAATTCTACTTTTAAAATATACAAAGCTCTGATGTGAATATTTACTTAGTAAATATCATACTCAGAGCTTTTTCTATGATTATAATATAAATCTTATATTTATTTAACTTCACTATAAACAAGTAAACCTTCAATGAACCTATCTATATTAACTTTTCCGCCATCTTTCCTTTTTCCTCTTAGATGGTCCATTTCCGCACGAATACTTTCAAAATCAAAAACAACATAATGGTAATTTTGGAATACTTCATTATAATAATCTTCTACCCCCATACCAGCAATATTACTTAGTCCACGCTTTACAGCTCTTCTAATTCGTTGTTTTACCATTTTAGACTCTTCACAAATATCCTCACAATATATAGAAATTCCCTTTTTTAAATTAGTGCTATCACTATTTTGTATCATTACCTCACATATTGATATAATATCATTTGTGCCCGTTTCTCCAAGCATTCCTAAAATACCAAGTAAATACTTAATATCCTTTAGACGTTTTTCATTAAAATCCTTATCTACATGTTCTTTTTTATTGACTATAGTTTGTGGTTGAATCATATCACGTATGCCACCTAATGTCTTTTCTAAATTCACTTTCTCATTAACATTTTTAAGAACGCTAATAACCTCAATAAGATTTACAGGTTTATTAATAAAAAATTGTATTCCCTCTTTATACGCTTCAGCAACCATTTCTTTATCGGAAACTTGAGAAATCATTATAAAATTAATTTTAGGTTTTACTTCCCTAACTTGTTTAACCAAAGAAATGCCATCTTTTTGCGGCATAAGATAATCAACTAAAACTACATCTGGTTCCTCAAAGATTATTTCTTTTAAGGCTTCTTCAGGATCAGTTGCAATTCCAATAACTTCTCCAATACCATGCTCTTCTACTATACGGTTTAAAACTTTTACTACACTCAAAGAGTCATCAATAATATAATATTTCATTTAGCTCTCCTCGAAACATTCTATAGGAATTAACACGTTAAATCTTGTATATATACCCTCCTCTGATTCAACAGCTATACTCCCTTTAAACTCAGATTCAACCAAATCTTTAACTAAAGTAAGACCTATACCTCTGTTAATATCTCCTGTAGTTTTATCAAATTTAGTTGAATACCCTGGTGCAAAAATAATGTCTAAATCCTCATTCCTTATTCCTAACCCATTATCCGTTATACTAAATAATACAAAGCTGTTTTCTCCTATTTGCTTTTTAGAAATATGAAGTTCTATTAATCCCATTTGTCCATGGGGAATAGCATCTATAGCATTAATAACTATATTTCTCAATATTGACATTAAACTATAATGCTCATTTACGATAAAATTATTTTCAGTCTTTGTAACAAATTCAACCTGTTTATTTTTTATTCTTATTATCTCATCAATATCTGTTTCCAAAATGCTAGTTAAATCTTTCATTTTTAAACTGGAAATCTTAATATCTGTAAGAAAGTTGTCTTGTAATCCTTTTATTACACGTATATATCCTTTCTTTATTTCATGCACATCTTTAGCAATATCCAAAATTAAAGAATGCAGTTCTTCTGGATAATCCTCGTTGTCCATTTTTCTATATAATAAAAATGCCTTTTTCATTACATCTTCGATTTCAACAATACTTTTTTTCATAAAATAAACTTCGCTATCAAAAACAGAAGCCATAACCATTAATTTTTTATACCTTAATTCATGTTCTTCTTTTGCTAAAAGAGATTTATATGTATCTACAGTTAAACACACCGCTAGTATTAATGCTCCTCTAATCATTGCAATAACAAAAAGAGTCCCTATTATAGTAGGATGTAAATAAAAGAATCCATTCATAAATGCCAATTCTGCTGTATTGGACATAGCATCACATATTACTAAAGTTATCCAAAACAAAGTATAATTATCTTGAGCTTTTTTATAATACAAAAAATAAAATATAATACCGTAACAAAAATAAAAAATTATATCTGGCAAAGCTGCATTGGCCGATTTATTCCAATCCCAAGTATTTAACCATAATACTATGCATCTAAAAAAGGGAGAACAGATCCCCGTTAAAATTGATAATTTTATAGGATTTATTTCTGGAAAAAGTTGAAGTGATATACCAAATATAACGACTGCTAATGCTATAATAAAATCGTCAGAAAAAACATTGATATATAACT
>DAMCXN010000019.1:23648-29298 GCA_032096995.1 Aminipila sp. | reverse complement strand
GAGAACCAATAGATACGCATGCTGCAATCATTAGTGACTTTTTTATTTTATTCATATAAAACCCTTCCGCATGTAATTAATGTTCTTTAGATATGAGAAATCGTGGTAAGACTAAAAGTCCTACCACGATTAATTATACAATTATGTTTTTTAGCTTGCAACATTATCAGAATTCTCGTCCATGATTTTTTTCTTATTTGCTAACAAATCGGAATAACTTCTTTTTGTAATCTTACCCCATAATTCTGCATTCTTTATTCCACATTTCTCTGGTTCAAATACAGGATCTATACCAAGTTTTTTCTGATATTCATAATCTTTCAAAATCTTTAGTACTGGTTTATAAAGTAAAATTAATGCAATTAAGTTTACCCATGACATGAAGCCTACACCTACATCTGCCAAATTCCAAGCCACAGCTGAACTTCTAACACTACCAAATACAATCATTACAATAAGTAAAACTTTAATAGCGATTTCTAAGCCTTTTAAGTTTTTGCTCTTTCTAAACAAGAAAGCAATATTACAATCCGCATAGAATCCGAATGATAAAATTGTAGTAAAAGCAAAGAAGAATATTGCAACTGCTAAAAATGCCGATCCTAAACCTGGAAGTAAAGTATCAATAGCAGCTTGAGTAAAACCTGTACCAGCAGCTACACCAGGAAGATTTTCTACTATGAAACTTCCTTCTTCTACTCCTGCTACATTATACATACCAGTTGATAAAATCATAATTGCTGTTGCTGTACATACAAACAATGTATCTACATAAACTGAGAAAGATTGTGCTAAACCTTGCTTTGCTGGATGTGATACTTCAGCAGCAGCAGCAGCCTGTGAACCTGAGCCCATACCTGCTTCACTTGAGTATACTCCACGTTTTACACCCCATATAATAGTCTGGCCCCAAATGGCTCCAAAAACGGCTTCCATGTTAAATGCTGATTTGAAAATTAAAGCAAACATTGAAGGAACATGTTTAATATTAACTATTAAAATAACTAAAGTTAATAAAATATATATTCCTGCCATAATAGGAACAACTTTTTCTGCAACGGAACCAATTCTCTTCATACCTCCAAATATAACAAAAGCGAAAAGAGCTGCTACAATGCATCCTGTTACTATAGTAGGTACCCCAAAAGCATTGTTTGCAGATTCTGCAATATTAAAAGCTTGTATAGTTGGTCCTGTAAAAGCATTGGCTATAATACCTGCAATAGCAAAAAGTATTGCTAAAAATTTTAATCCAGTTCCCTTTTCAATAAAATAAGCAGGGCCACCTCTATACTCACCATTAATTTCTTCTTTCCATGTTTGTGCTAATACAGATTCTGCAAATGCTGAACCTGCCCCTAAGAAAGCATAAACCCACATCCAAAATACTGCGCCTGGTCCTCCGAAACAAATTGCAGTAGCAACACCTGCGATGTTACCAACACCAATTCTTCCTCCTAAAGCCATTGCAAACCCTTGGAATGAGGAAATTCCACTATCCGAACCTTTTCCTCCCAAAAGATGCTTTACCATATCTTTTATAAGTCTTACTTGAAAGAAGCCTAATCTAATTGAGAAAAAAGTACCAACGCCCAAGCAAAGGCCTATCATAGCTACACTCCACAAATAGCCATTTATAGTATTAGTTATTTCTACTAAAGACATTCTCTTGTCCTCCTTACTATATTTGCGCACAAGATTTAATTGTTTAAATTTTACTTATGCAAAAGTAATAACTGTACCTGTCTTTCCTTCTAGTGCTTCTAACGATTTATCAAGAGAAGTTATAATTGCTTTTTTGGAAGGGTTAGCCCTTACAAATTTCATAGCTGCCTGCACTTTAGGAAGCATACTTCCAGGTGCAAACTGTCCTTCCTCTATGTATTTTGTTGCCTGCTCTAATGTCATCATCTCAATATCTTTCTGATCCGGTTTATTAAAATTGATAGCAACCTTTTCAACCTCTGTAAGAATCATTAAGCAATCAGCTGAAACCTGTTCAGCTAATAGTTCTGCCGCAAAATCTTTATCAATTACTGCTGCTACACCCTCTAAATGACCTGCATCTTTTTCTATAACAGGAATACCTCCTCCTCCACATGCTATTACTATAGTAGAATCCCAAAGCTTTTTAACAGCATCAATTTCTACTATTTTTTTTGGAATTGGTGAAGGAACAACTCTTCTAAAGCCTCTTCCTGCATCTTCTTTCATTACATATCCTTTTTCTTGTTCAAGTGTCTTTGCTTCTTCCTCATTATAAAATTGTCCTATAGGCTTAGATGGTGCTTGAAAAGCAGGATCCTTTTCATCTACAATCATCTGAGTTGCTAAAGTTACTACTGGAATATTCTTATTTCTAAGATTCAAAGCATATTTTAAGCATTGCTGAATGTGATATCCAATATACCCCTGTGACATAGCTCCACATACATCAAAGGGCATTACTGGAGTAACATCTTTAGCTGTTTCTGATGCTTGCAATATTCTTCCTACTTGAGGTCCATTTCCATGAACCACAGCTATTTCATATCCTTGACAACTTATTTCTGCAATATGCTCACATGTTTTTTTAACTACTTCAAGTTGAGCATCTGCAGTTGCTGGACCTTTTCCTGACTGAAGAGCATTACCACCCAAAGCAATGACTAATTTCCTTGCTCCTTCCATACCTTCATCTCCTTTTTATTTTATTTCTTATATTTCTATTTTATCTTCCAATTGTTGCTACTATGACTGCTTTAATTGTGTGCATACGATTCTCAGCTTCATCAAAGACCTTAGATGATTTACTTCTAAAGACGTCATCTGTCACTTCTCTTATATCATAACCTAATTCTTGCTGAGATTTTGCCATTGTGGTTTCAAAATCATGGAATGAAGGTAGGCAGTGTAAAAAGATTATATCGCTATTTTCTGTAGACTTTAACATTTCTGTTGTTACTTTATACGGAGTTAACATTTTAACCTTTTCTGGAATCTGTGCTTCTTCACCCATTGATGCCCATACATCAGTATAAATTACATCGGCACCTTTTAAGCATTCTGGAGTGCTGCAAAGTTCTATTTTAGCTCCAGTTTCTTTTGCTACTTCATTTACTTTTTCTAAAATATCTTTATCTATTTCATTTATTAATTCTTGTGGTCCATATGCTACATAATGCATTCCCATTTTGGCACAGCCATACATCCATGCATAACTCATATTGTTTCTTACGTCTCCACAAAAAACAACTTTAACCTTACTTAAAGGTTTTGCGACATGTTCTTCAATAGTTAACATATCCGCTAAAATTTGTGTAGGGTGATCAACATCTGTAAGCCCATTCCAAACAGGAATACCTGAATGCTTTGCAAGTTCTTCAACTAAAGATTGCTTATAGCCTCTGTATTCAATTCCATCATAAAATCTTCCAAAAACTTTAGCTGAGTCTTCAACAGATTCTTTTTTGCCAAATTGAGAACTATTCGCATCAAGAAAAGTAACATGCGCTCCCTCATCCAAACAAGCAACTTCAAAAGCGCATCTTGTTCTAGTTGAAGTCTTTTCAAAAAGAAGAACAATATTCTTCCCTTTTAAAGCTTCTCCCTCAATACCTGCACGTTTTTTTGCTTTTAAACCATGTGATAAATCTAGCAAGTACCTAATTTCATCTGGAGTAAAATCCATTAATGTCAAAAAACTTCTTCCTTTAAGATTAACTGCCATCTCTTTACTTCCTTTCATTTCCTAATCAATAAATTTGTAAATCTAAATAAGTTTTTATCTTGTGCTTTGGAGTATAATAATGCGCTTCAAAAAAACTCACGATACTTCACAGAATTGTTTATTTTTTCAGATAATTTGTTCAATTGCATAAAAAAAGATTATCCAAAATTATAAATTTGCACACATTTCATAACTTATATGCAGATAATTTAAATTTTGAATAACCTTGTCTTATATATTTCTATTTAAAATTTATTGTTATTTATTTTAAAAATCTCTTTATTATTTTAAATTTCGTTTCTGTATAAGGCGGATACATAAGTGGATTATTAAACTTTACAGACTTTTTTAATACACCTTTTTTATGTGAGAAAGTTATAAAACTTTGCTCTCCATGGTAACTTCCTATACCAGAGCCCCCAACACCACCAAAAGGTAATTTATAATTTGCAATATGCATAATAGTGTCATTAATACAAGCATTTCCAGAGGAAACTTGTTTTATTACCTTTTTTTGGACACTCCTTTTCTTTGTAAAAAGATATAAAGCTAGTGGCTTTGGTAATTCACTAAACATGCTTATGGTCTTATCTAAATCTTTATATTTTATTATGGGTAGAACAGGTCCAAATATTTCCTCTTTCATTATTGGCGAATCAAAATCTTCGATTCTTAAAATGGTAGGTTCAATATATTTAGTTTCTTCATTGCTATTACCACCGAAGACAATATTGTCCTTTTCTAGTGATATTAACCCCTCAATTCTATCAAAATGTTTTTTATTTATTATACGACCATAATCCTTACTTTTTTCTACATTTTGTCCATAATACTTTCTTATAGCAATCTTCATTTCCTCAATAAGCTTTTCTTCCACAGATTCTTCAACTAGTACATAATCCGGTGCCACGCAAGTTTGTCCTGCATTTAAAGTTTTTCCCCAAATAATACGTCTTGCGGCTTGCTTTATATTTGAACTTTCATCTACTATAACTGGACTTTTACCACCAAGTTCAAGAGTTACTGCCACCAAATTTTTTGCAGCGGCTTCCATAACAATTCTGCCCACATTGGAGCTACCAGTAAAGAAAATATAATCAAATTTAGAATTTATTAAAGAAGTATTTGTAACAACGTTTCCATCTACGCACATAACATAACGTTTTTCAAAGGTATCTTCTATCATTTTTCTTATTGCTTTTGAACTACTCTTTGCCAGCTCTGGAGCAGAAATAATTGCTGTATTTCCAGCTGCTATTGCTCCTATCAATGGCTCTATAAGTAGCTGAACAGGATAATTATATGCACCTAAAATAAGAACTGTTCCATAAGGTTCATTTACAATATAACTTTTTGAAGGAAGTAAATATAAAGGTGTTCTCTTCTTCTCTGGTTTGGCCCATTTTTCTAGATTTTTTATCATATAAGAAATACTTTTATATGCAAATCCCAATTCAGCCATAAATGATTCATTCTTATGCTTACCCAAATCTTCATAAAGCGCCTTTAGTATTGCTTTTTCATGTTTTTTTAGTCCTTTTTTCAAAGCCTTTAATTGTTTAATACGAAAACTAATATCTCTTGTAACATTAGTATTAAAGTAATTGTGCTGATACTTTAATATTTTCCCCACATCATTTAAGGTTAATTCCATGTAATCCATTACATTACCTCCTTTTGAAATAAATAGCAGCTTAAGTACTAAAAAAACGTATAAAACTGTTAGATTATTTTTCCTTTAGAAATTCTTTAACATATTCTACGTCTGAAGGCGTATCAATATAGTTTGTCCCTCTCTTCTGCCTGGTCTCACGTCCCTTTCCTGTTACTAAAACTATTGTATCCCTGTCTGCCTCTGTAATAGCCTGCCTAATAGCTTCTTTTCTGTCTGCAACAATAGAATATGGACATTCATGCTTTTGTACATGTTTAGCAATTTCT
>DAMCXN010000019.1:14741-23638 GCA_032096995.1 Aminipila sp. | reverse complement strand
TTCTTCACAAATTTTCATAAGAGACTCTTCCCCTGCATCTTCTTCGGTTATGAAAACATGATCCGAATACTGTCCTGCTAAATCTCCTAGCTCTCGCCTTCTTGCTAAAGCTTTTTTACCTGGACATCCAAATACTATAGAAATTTTCTTATTTGGAAATTCTTTTTTCATAGAAGCAAAGAGTGACTCAAAGCTCATTTTATTATGGGCATAATCTACTATAACATATAGATCTTTTTCTCTATTTGTATATACTTCCATCCTACCACTTACTTTTGCTTTTTTTAAGCCATCATGGATATTTTTTAAAGGTATGTTAAGTGTATATGAAATGGCAATTGCCGCCAAAGCATTAGATACATTAAAAATACCTGGCATGTTAATCTTAAATTGTTCGTCAAAGCTGTCAGAACGAACATAAAAATTAATACTATTACCATTAGTTTTTATGTCATATCCACAGATATCAGCATTATTATTAGTTCCAAAAGTTATAACACGTTCACAATTTTGAGATACTTCTAATACTTTCTGTACATTGTCACAATCTAAATTTACACATGCCTTTCTACATTGATTAAAAAGCTTTAATTTAGAATTAAAATAGTCTTCAAAATCTGAATGTTCCGCATCACTTATATGATCTTCCCCTATATTTAAAAAACATCCAACTGAATATTCAACACCTAAGGTTCTATGATATTTCAATGCTTGACTAGAAACTTCCATTGTCAAATATTCTATACCAGATTTTACTGCATTGTTAAAGTGCTTATGCAAATCTAAGGTCTCCGGAGTAGTTAAATGAGACTCTTCAGTTATAACTCCATCATAATTATCAATTCCAGAAAGAACTGCACTTTTCGGTTTTTTCATATCCCTTAAATAATCATCTAGTATGGCTCTCATAAAGAATGTTGTAGTTGATTTCCCCTTTGTACCTGTAATACCAATCAACTCTAAGTTCTTCCATATCTGGTGATAATATTTATTTGAAATATAGGCCATAGTTTTTCTCATATCATTTACAATAATATATGGGATACTACGTTCTTTTTCTAATTCTGACAAATCATATTTTCTTTCACTTATATAGATAAAAGCCCCTTCTTTTATCGCTCCTTTTAAGTATTCTTCAGAAAAATGTGTACCCTTACAAATAAACATTGTATCTAATTTTATATCTCTTGAATTATAAGAAATATATCTTACTAATCTTCCTAAGTCATTTACATCTAAATTAGTTTCTAAAATTAAGTTTTCTTCTTTTAATAGCTGAACATACTCTTCTACATTTTGTACCATATTTGACACATGCCCACCTCAGCTTTCATTCATTATTTTAAAGTTTTTTCACACAAAATTATTGCTCTTTCCGCTAAAACTTCCATAGCATCTATATAATACGCTGAAAGTTTATTTGTTTGTTTAAAACAGGAAAGTTCTGTACAAGCCATAAGAACACACTTACAGCCTGCATCTTTCATTTCTTTTTCAATTTCATAAAATTCTTTCATATCTATAGGATTTCCATCTTTTATCCCATCATAAATAATTTTCATAACTTTTTTTTGGTTTTCTTCAGATGGTACTACAGTACTTATACCTAACTTTTTACATTCCATTTGATAAAGTTTAGTTTTAATAGTCCCGTCAGTAGCTAAAATTCCAAGTTTAAAGTCTTTTCCATATCTACAATAGACTGACATAGCTGATTCCTCTATCATATTAATAATTGGAATCGTTAAATTTTTTTGAAGCCTGTCTACTAAAAGGTGGGATGTATTGCAAGGTATAGCTATATAATCCGCTCCACCTACTTCTAAAAATTTCGCATCCTGTAATAACTTATGATATAGTTCTTCAGTATCACCATTTTTAATTGATGTAGTTCTATCTGGCATGCTAGCGTGATTCAATATTATCATATTTAAATGATCTTGATCACAATGAGCATCTGTTTTTTCTATAACCATTTTATAAAAAAGTTGCGTGGCAAGAGGACCCATTCCACCTATAACACCTAAAACTTTTTGTCCTTTTTCCCTCATTAATAATTTCTCCTAAAGTTCCTTCATATCTTATTTCCCAAGATATTTTTTAAACTTAACGTAATGTCCCATCTGTGACTTGAAAAGCTTCAATTTTCTTATAAAATTATTATCTGGCGTGTAAAATAAAGGATTTACATATTTGCCCTCTGAAAATAATTTCTTCATTTGCTTCTTATATTCCTCAGGCTTAATATAAGTAAAAGCCACTTTTTTTGGAACTACAAGCCATAAATTCTCAGTCTTCACAAAGTTTTCTTTAAGAGGCTTGTCCTCTATATAATCTTCTACTAGATACTTTGCAACATTTGCTCCTGCACCAGTAACATAATAGTTACTTCTACCTTGACGTGTATTAATTTCAAATACTTTATATTTTCCATCTCTAATATCATATTTTATATCAAAGTTCGAAAAACCTATATAATTCATGCTTTCTAATAGTTGTTTAAATTGTGATTCTACAGTCTCATTATGCTCTGTTATGATAACCGCATGATTTCCTATTCCATGAGGTGTATGCTCTTCCAAAAGTACATGTCCTAAACACATCATTTTTACTTTACCATTCTTGTCAGAATAATTAGTAAGTACACGCATATACGTATCATCACCAGGAATAAAGTCTTGAATAATTATAGAATCTCCATAACCGGCTTCATATATATTATTTAAAATTGAATCTAACTCTTCTCTAGAGTCAGCCTTATATACCTTTTTTTGAGTTGCGAATGGATGTCTCCAGTATTCAATACCATTGGAAGGTTTTACTATAAAAGGTGCTTCAAATGGAAGGACAAAACCATATCCTAACTCTTTTTTGTGTACAAATGTATTAGGATAGTCAACCCCAACCTCTTCACACATATTATAAAATTTTTCCTTATGAATTAAATCATTCATCATATCAATATTGATATATGGAGCTATAACATTTTCAGGTAAGTTGTCCTTATTTTCACTAATAAGCTGCACATAACTATCTCCGCAGCCTATTAAAAGTATCTTCTTCTCTTTATATTTTTTTGCAAATCCAAGAACAAGTTCAAGGAAAGTCTCCTGTTCATCTGCTTTTGGATTTGCATTATAATTCATTATTTTACTTTTATAGCATGGTCCTGTTGGATATTTTCCATATACAAAAGGTTTGATACCATATTCTTCATGAAAGGCTCTTGCAACACTATATACATTAATATCCCCTGCAAAAAGCAACGGAATAAAATTATTTTTCATCTTTTGTTCTCCTTTAATGATTTTTCTGTCATACTTTACTGTCAAAAAAAATATATCACTTTTAATTATACATCTTATGAGCCTATTTTAGCAATAATTTCATCCCTTAATTGATCTATTTTTTTGAAATCCATATTTGGAATATAAAAATCTTCAAGATAGTCATGTTCCTGTTTAGCTAGCTTTAAATAATTTATACCTTCTAAAAGTAAACTATCCATACTTTCATAATTTGTTTGAATGAAATATTCTATTTTTTCAAGTTTTCTTCGTTCTATCATATCATTCATATCAATGTGAATGATCTCAGGGTTATTTGCTTCATTTTCATCAGTAGCTATTTCCCAAGGTTCTAAATCATGATATTTATTTACACTTATGAAAGCAACACCTATTTCAGGCACTAATAAATGTTCTATTTTACTTTCAGGTTTCATAGGGCAATAATACTGCTCTAAATCAAAACCTCTATAAATAACACTCTCAGAAAAAATATTTAGTAAACTTGATGCAGACAAACCAACAGGGCTACTTATTATATATACTTTTTTATATCCAGTTACTAGGTTTTTTATGTAATTTGTAAATCCCATAGGTGTAATCGCACTAGCAAAAAACTTTTTGATATTTCCTGGAGTTAAACATATTTCTTTATGTGCTAACTCATCTCCCACTACTGTGGCCGTAATCTTATATATTTCCGCTTTTTCTATAGCCGTATCATACATTGCTGCTATATTATCATATATTTTACCAGCTGCTGCAATATAGTTATACGAATATTGAAACATTTTTTTAATTCTTTCATTGGTTTCGATAACCGCTAATTTGTTTTCCCGAATTCCGTTTTCATCCCAAAAATCACCTAAATGTATAATCTGGTCTACCGCTCCTGGATTAATAGGATCAACTACATGGGGACTTGTAGCATCTATAAGGGCTATTCTTTTATTTTTTAATACCACACCATCAAGAGAATTATTGTCTGAAGAGCAATGCATAAAATCTACGTCTTCACCTTGTTCTAAAAAAGTTTCTCCTATTTTTCTCATAAAAGTTGATTTTCCTACCCCTGGTCCTCCTTTTATGCAAATAATTCTATTTGCTTCTCGTTGTCCCAATATGTAATTATAGTAAGAATAAAAACCTTCAGTCGTATTGTTTCCTGGATAAATATGTCTTTCTAAAGCCACAAAAACCGCTCCTTTCAAATTACTACTCTCGCTATAATATGAAAGAAACTGCTCATATGTTACGAATTAGTATATGCTCTGTTTGGTCTATAATTAATTATTGAGTGTAAATAAACTTCTCTGTAATACTAATCACTTTTCCTTCACATATTTCTATGAAATATGGAATTTTTTGTTCTTCTAAAGGAATCTCTTGGTATGAAGAACCTTCTATAAATTCTTCCAGTTTGGTTGTTTCATAAAGCCTATCCGAGTCAGCTTCCTTTACAAAACACAAATTGGAGTCTGTAAAAATATATTTTGTACTATCTGTTAATCTAAAAGATTCAATTTCAACTGTAGGATTATAAATATAATACCCATTTGGTAAATGATTTTTAATATTTAGCCCTAGTTCTTTAATTCTGTCTGTATCTTCTATTTCTACAATTTCTACTTCATCTAAATCAATTTTATTTTCCTTCATAAACATATATCCTGTTAAAAATTTAGAATCTTGCTTACTTTTTTGCAATGCATCACTATATTGAATAATTAGTAAAGTTACAACAACTAATAATATTGCTAAAACTATTATTATAATATTTTTTCTTTTTTCTTTCATAATCAAGAATAGCCCCTTTCACTTTTAATACCAGTTGTAAAATGCTAATTTATAATTGATTTACTATTAGTAACAATAATATTCTACTTGTTCTTGCTTTATATATTACCAAATTTCATATATCCCTATTTTAACATTTTTTATTTACTATTAAATAAGTATCCTTAATCATTTTCAGACAGCAATCGACTTTTTATTTATATATAATAAAAAGAAGTTACTAACTATCAAATAGTTTTGTAACTCCTCTTCAATATAAGAATTTCTAATAAATACTATCATAAATATAAATCTTTTCGTCGTTTTGAAATATAATTGATTTTATCCTTTTTTCTTCGCTCTTCAACTACATCTTTATTTATATCTACAATTAATTCTGTATAATCTTCAAAGTTGCTTTTCATTATATTTCCCATAGGGTCCACAGCAACTGCTCCTCCAGAATAATTCATCTTAACGTTCTCCATCCAACAATTAACTGCTAGCACATACACATTATTATCATAAGCACGAGCTGGTAAATATCTTTGCCAAACATCTTTTCTACTCCCACAAACCCTAGGCGAAGCAAAAGGAAAAGCCAAACAATCAGCCCCCATGATGGTAAGTGTTTGTGCAATTTCTGGGAAATGACTTTCAACACATAATGCTACACCTATTTTAAAATCATACACATGAAAAAGCTTGAGCTTATCACCCTCAGTAAAAACTTTCCTCTCTTTTTTTCCTAAATGTGTCTTTCGATAGTTTTCACAAATTTCACCGACATGTTTGTATGATAAATAATACTTTTCTTCACAATCTTCAATATATCCAACAAAAACATCTACATTATATTTTATGCAAAATTCTTTTAGGTCTTTAAAAGCTTTGTCATCACATTTAATTGGTCTTGTTTTAGATAAATCTGTTGTATACCCAGTTAAATAAGCTTCAGGATAAATTAAGCAACGAACATTTCTATTCTCAACTATATCCTTTTTTATCTTTTCAAAATTGTCCTCTATATTAAAATTATTTTCTCCTTGAACTAAAGCAATCTTCATAAGAACCTCATACTAATTTTTTGTTAATACTGCTGCTTCTAACACAGCAATAATTTCATTATTTGTAACTTCTTTATTCGGTTCAAAGTTTCCATTAACTAAATCTAAGATACTATTATCTACAGCTAGTTGTACCATTCTAGGATTTGAACAATCATCTAAATCTGCAATATTTATATGCTTTTCTTTTAATTTATAATCGCCTAGAGTAATTGCCGCTTTTACTAAATCTTCACGAGTTACTTTTTTCTCTGGATAGAAATATTCTTCTCCATCCGCTTTTTCCTCTTCAACGGCTCCTGTTTTAACAGCTGTTTCAACAAAGTCAAAGTCTTCGTTCTGCCAATCTACATCTTTAAACATTCCATAAGTATGACCAGAGTATTCTTTGTTATAGTATTTTGATGAAGATGGAACAAAAAGCGGTGTATGTGAAATCTTTACAATCATATAAGCAAAATCTTTTTTCGTAGCAATATTGTCATTTCTAAATTCGCTATAATCATCCATTACATCTGGATACATAAAACGTGCCAGTTCTCTAATTCCTTTGTAATATCTAAAAGTAGGCGAAGAAATAATCTTTTCATTTATTTCAAAAACACGTTCATCTTTCACAGCCTTAATTGCTTCATATCCAGCTCTTTGAGATATTCCTAGTAAGCTTCCGCCACAATTCATTGCCCCTCTTTGAGATACATAAACATCAATATCATTTGCATATTTCATTATGGCTTCTTCACCAAACACTGCAATAGAACTCCCCTCTTCAACAGCTTTTGCTCCTTCTGCGATGTTTATTCCCCCAGCCGCTTTAATTGCAAGCGCAGGCATGGAATCTTCTGTAACAGTACGAATATTCGTCTCTGTAGATTCAAAAAACATAGTTTGTTTATCATCTATAGCACTAGTTTTAGCTTTAATATCTGCAATTCGATTTTCTAATAATTCAAGTTGTTTTTTGCCCTCATCCTCTTTACCTACGAGCATAGAAAGCTTGCTTATGTATTCTGGAAAATCATTATAACTTTCTGGATATAATGAAACAACTGTAATCCCTGCATTTTCAAGAGCTTTAACAAACTCAGGAACTTTACGTGTAATAAATGGTCTAATAATTACACAGTCTGGGTCTGCTGCAATAACCTTTTCTGGATCTGAATGATAATCATACATAGTTATTTCAGAAGCAGCTTCAGGATAAATTCCTGTTTTATAATTACCGATTATTAAATTTCCTGCCCCTAACGTAAAAAGATTTTCAGTATGAGCAGAATAAAAAGAAATAATTCTACTACATGGTTTATCTAAATTAATTTCTCTACCTTCATCATCTACAAAACTAATAACACTTTTTTCATTATTGGATACTGCTTGTTTGTCTTGATTTACACAGCCTGTAAATATCAACGTAAAGATAAGAACAATTATTAATCCTAAAATATTTCTTTGTTTTCTCATAAAATCCCTCACTAAATGCAAAATCAGCTGTAAGTAATAGGCAACCTACAGCTGAACAAATTTATGTTATAAGTTAATTACTATTCTTCTTCTGCAGGTCCATCAATTGCAGCCTGAAGATGTTCAACTACCATGTTTTGTACGCCTTCATATTCGCCTAAACCTTTTAGAACAACTTCAACTTCATAACCAGCCTGCTTAAACTGAGTCTTCCATGAATCTTCTTCATCTCCACCCATGTCATTGTTAGCATGATCACCAGCAACAATCATAAATGGTAATAAAACAACCTTCTTTGCATTCTGTTTTTCAACATCTGCTAAAACTTCATCAATTGTTGGGTAACCCTCTACTGTACCTACATAATAATTATCTGCAATTTCGTGTTTCATGTGATAATCTAAGCATGCATATGTAGCATTGGCAAAGTGTGGTGTTCCATGTCCCATGAATACAACAGCAGTATCTTCTTTGTTTAAATCCTTAGTATCTTCTTTTACAAATCCAACTAATTTTTCATAATCTTCTGTTGTTGTCAATAAAGGCTTGCCGATACGTAAAGTATCAAAGTTTTCTTCATATGGTTCTACAGCAGCACATAGTTCGTCATATTCTTCACCATTCATAATGTGTGTAGGCTGAATAAATAAAGTACCAAAACCTTCATCTACGAACTTTTGCATTGCCTGTTCAACATTATCAATTTCAAGATCATCTCTTTCTTCTAACTTGTCAATAATAATCTGAGCAGTAAACGCACGTCTTACATCATATTCACCACTGAAAATATCTTTAACCTTTTGTTCAATAGCATCAATAGTTTTAGCTCTTGTATCGTTATATGATGTACCAAAGCTTACAACTAATATTGCTTTCTTATCTGGATCGCCCACTTTTGTAACTGCATCACTTTCAGTAGCTACAGACTTTGAACAGGCAGAAAACCCACCAACTACTACAGTTAAAACTAATAGTAAAACGAAACTTTTAATAAAATTCTTTTTCATAATGCCCTCCTAAAAATTATATATTGTCAAGAATGAAGAATCCGTAACCACCTATTGTTTCGGCTTTCACTCTAAACACACGTTTAAAAAACTCTGTATCCATAACTTTTAATGGTTCCCCTTGTGAGTCCACAGAACCTTCCTTCAAAGCTATAATCTTATCACTAAACCTATAAGCCATATTCAAATCATGATTTATTTCCACAACTGTAAGTCCTTTTTCCTCAATTTGTTTCTTAAGAATCTTAGTTAACTGAATACGTGCATTAACATCCATATCTGACATAGCTTCATCCATC
>DAMCXN010000019.1:0-14731 GCA_032096995.1 Aminipila sp. | reverse complement strand
TCATCCATCAGCAAAAGTTTTGGTTTCTGAGCTAATGCTCTAGCAAGGTTTACCCTTTGCAACTCACCTCCACTAACTTCTGTAGTTAATTTATTTGCAAAACAATAAGTATCCGTCAGCTTCATTAGTTCTTCAATAAATGAAAACTGTTCTGGTAATAAAGGTTCAAAACGATTACGATGAGGATGAAGTCCCATTATAACTGTTTCCAAGCAACTATAAGGAAATTCATTTTTTTCTCGTTGGTGAATAACCGCCATTTCTTTTGCCCTGTCAAGAAAAGACATTTCATTTATTTTACTATTCTTATAAAAAACATCTCCTGCATTAGCTTTTAATATTCCACTCATAATCTTTAAAATAGTAGATTTACCACTACCATTAGGACCAATTAAAGATATGTATTGACCTTGAGGTATATCAAAAGACATGTTTTTTAATATTTCAGCTTGTCCATAAGAAAAATCTATATTTTTTATTTTCATAATTGGTTCTATCATATTTTTACCTGCCATTTTGATTAGTTATAAATACATAAATAAAAAACGGTCCACCAATTAAAGTTGTTAAAACTCCAACAGGAACTTCTGATACAAACAACAATCTAGTAAAGTTATCTGCCACTGAAAGTATAATCCCTCCTAAAAGCATACATAGAGGAATCAAAATTCTATTGTCCGAAGTTAACCAGTATCGTAAAAGATGTGGTATTACTAAACCTATAAAGCCTATGATACCGCTAACGGCAACACAAACAGCTGTTATACACGAACCTAATATCAAATATATGTATCTTACTTTTTTCGTATTTACACCTAAGGTTTGTGCATTGTTTTCACCTGAAGTCATGATATTTAAATCATTAGCAAAAATATAAGCCACAACCCCAGATATTATCACTATAGGCACTACCATTAACACATTTATCCATGTTCTAGAAGCTAAACTTCCCATAAGCCAGAAAATAATTGCCGAGACATTTTCTCCCGCCATCATTTTTATAAAGCTTATGCCCGCAGAAAGAATTGAACCAATTATAATCCCTGCAATAATTAAGTTATAACTGTATAATCCTCCACCTCTATTAGCCACAAAAATAACTAAAATCAACGTAATAAATGCAGCCACAAAAGCACTAAACATAACAGAAATATAAATACCATATAAAATATTTATAAGAATTGCAATTGAAGCTCCAAAAGCCGCTCCTGTTGACACTCCCAAAGTATAAGGGTCTGCCAGTGGATTTCTCAACAGGGATTGAAACATTGCGCCTGCAATAGCTAGTCCTCCACCTACAAAAACTCCACATATAATTCTCGGTAACCGTATATCCCACACAATAGCTATTTCATTTTGAGCATAATGGCTAAGCATTTGTTCATTTCCTACAACCTTCGCCCATATGATTTTCTGTGTATCCATAAAACCCAAATTCATAGCCCCTTGACTAGCAAAAAAAATACACAAAATAATATTTAATATTAATAATGCAATTCCTATAACGATACATTTTCTAATTGTTCTTTTATATTGTTTAATACTTGCTTCCATAATTCCCACTCAACAAAATGTTACTTCGCCACTCTACACTAATTTTTTGTACATTAAGAAAATCTGTATATATTTCCTCCTATACAAAAAAGGCTGTAGCAAAAAGCTACAGCCCGTATTCCTGTAAATAAAACATAAATAAAAATAATATTTAAAATATCATTTCTATCAATAGTAGCGCCAGTATACCGCTGGTTACTATTCCTGCTGAGTAAGTCTCTGACTAACGAAAAATTTTCGTATACAGTGGCGGTACCGTGTGTCGTAAACATCTTCCTTGTGTGAAAATAATCACCTCAACAAGTTTCCATATTTAATTAATTCTTAATCTTATCTTAACAAAACTCACAATATTGTCAAGATAGTTTTGACAAATTTATACAATATATTTATTATTTTTATTTGTTTCTATCTAAGTTTTTATAGATTTTTCATTAGATTAACCATTTCAATTGCCCCAAGTGCACAATCATAACCCTTGTTTCCAGCCTTTGTCCCTGCACGTTCAATCGCCTGTTCAATATTTTCAGTAGTTATAACTCCAAACATTACAGGTATACCAGTTTCAAGTGAAGCATGTGCAACCCCTTTTGAAACTTCACTGCAAACATAATCGTAATGCGTAGTAGTTCCTCGAATAACTGCTCCAAGACAAATAACTGCATCATACTTTCCTGACTTTGCCATTCTAGCTGCTACAAGAGGAATTTCGAAGGCTCCAGGTACCCAAGCCACTTCAATATTTTCATCTTCAACATCGTGTCTTGTAAGTCCATCTATTGCTCCTGAAAGTAGCTTTGAAACAATAAACTCATTAAATCTTGCTGCTACAATTCCAATCTTAATATCTTTCGCTACTAATTTACCCTCAAATACTTTCATTTTAAAATCTCCTTTACTTTCTTTAGTTATAATTTATAAAAATATCTCAAATTCACTTTATTCTCTAAACATATTCCTAATTGTAATTCAATATATGTCCCATTTTTTCTTGCTTTGTTTTTAAATAAAACACGTCATATGGATTAGCCTCAATTTCAATTGCAACTCTTTCAGAAATATCTATACCATATTTGGAAAGCTGCTGGACCTTATCTGGATTATTTGTCATTAATCTTACATAATCGACGCCTAAATCTTTTAAAATCTGAGCAGCAATAGAATAGTCTCTCAAATCCTCTTCAAAACCGAGAGCTAAATTTGCTTCTACAGTATCCATCCCCTTATCTTGAAGTTCATATGCTTTCAATTTATTTATAAGACCAATCCCTCTACCTTCCTGCCTCATATATAACATTATGCCTTTACCTTCTTGCTCGATTCTTTTCATAGCAGCATCATACTGTTCACCACAGTCACATTTAACAGAACCTAGAGCGTCTCCTGTTAAGCATTCAGAATGTACTCTGCAAAGAGTTGGTTGCCCATTTTCAACCTTTCCTTTAACTAGTGCCACATGGTGCTCCCCATTTATCTTATTTACATATCCATAAGCAGTAAATTGTCCATATCTTGTAGGAAGATTAGTTTTCACAACCCTTTCAACTAACTTTTCTGTACGTTTTCTATATTCCTTAAGAGCCTCTATAGTTACAAATACGAGGTCATGCTCCGTAGCAAATTCCTTTAATTCAGAGGTTCTCATCATAGTGCCATCTTCTCTCATAATTTCACAACACAACCCACATTCTTTAAGACCTGCAAGTCTTACTAAATCCACAGTTGCCTCTGTGTGTCCTTCTCTCTCTAAAACCCCATAAGGCTTTGATAATAAAGGAAACATATGTCCTGGTCTTCTAAAATCTTCTGGCTTTGCATCATCACAAACAGACTTAATAGCAGTAACAGATCTCTCAACTGCCGATATTCCTGTAGTTGTGTCAACATGGTCTATAGAAACTGTAAATGCAGTCTCGTGATTATCTGTATTCTTGCTAACCATCTGCTCAAGTCCTAGCTTATCGACAATCCCTCTGCTCATTGGCATACATATTAAACCCTTTCCATGAACTGCCATGAAGTTAACATTTTCTGTAGTTGCAAATTCTGCCGCACAAATTAAATCCCCTTCATTTTCTCTATCCTCAGCATCAGTTACCACTATTATTTTTCCCTGTCTAAGTGCCTCTAAAGCTTCTTCTATTGTGTTATATTTAAACATTTATCTGCCCTCCATTTATCACTTACTTAAAATCCATTCTTTATAAGAAAATCCATAGTTATATTGCTTTCTTTTTTTTCTTGTTCCTGTCCTATACCAAGTAATTTTTCAACATATTTTCCTATTATATCGTTTTCAAGATTTACTGTATCTCCAGTTTTTTTACTAAGTAATGTTGTTTCTTTCCCTGTATGTGGTATTAATGAAACTTGAAAATCATCTATCCCAACCTTTGCAACTGTAAGGCTTACGCCATCTATAGCTATGGAACTTTTTTGTACAATATATTTCATAATTTCTGGTTTTGTTGAAATTTTTACCCAAGTAGCAATCTCATCAGGTGTCATACTTACTATCGTGCCCATTCCATCTATATGTCCTGAAACGATATGACCTCCAAATCTTCCATTTGCAGCCATAGCTCTTTCTAAATTAACTTGACTCCCTTGCTCTAAACTTCCCAATGAACTTCTAGATAGGGTTTCCCCCATTACATCAGCTTCGAAAGTATTACCACTAAAACTACAAACTGTAAGGCAAACCCCATTTACCGCCACACTATCCCCAAGGTAAAGTTGACTAAAAATTTGATTTCCTTCAACTACAAGCTTAGAAGAGTTTCTTCCTCTGTTTATTGCTTTTATAATTCCTTTTTCTTCAACTATTCCTGTAAACATTCATCCACCCCCTTTAAAAGTTCATGCTCTATAAGAATGTCTTCTCCTAAAGCAGTTATTTTTCTATTTGTAAGCTTGAACGCATCTTCTGGAAATTCTATTCCATGCCCTTCAACAGCAGTTAAAGCATTTGAGCCGCCAAAGATTTTAGGTGCAATATAGGTATAAACATAATCTACTATTCCACTTTGTAATGCTTCATAGTTTAAAGTTCCTCCACCTTCTAGCAAAATACTATCAATGCCTTTTTCTGCAAGTTCTTTCATCAGAATATCTAAATCTATGTGCTCTCCTTTTTTGGTAATCTGTAATATATTACAGCCACCTGCTTTGAGCTTTTCAATTTTTTCATCATTTGTTGATGATGTTGCAATATATGTTTCTATCTGTTTTGAGGTATTAACAATCTGACAATCTAGAGGAATTCTTAAATTCGTATCACAAATTATTCTTTTAGGATTTTTTGTATTTGGCAATCTGCAATCTAGTCTAGGATTATCATTTAATACCGTACCTATGCCTACCATTATTCCCATGCATTTGTGCCTTAGCTTATGAACATGCTCTCTTGCTATTTCACCTGTTATCCATTTAGATTTTCCTGTATATGAAGCAATTTTGCCATCCATAGTCATAGCATACTTCATAGCTACAAAAGGCCTTTTCTTTGTTATATAGTGAAAGAATACTTGATTTAATTCGTTGCATTCCTTTTCTAAGACTCCAACTGTAACTTGAATTCCTGCCTTTTTTAAGATTTCTATACCTTTTCCTGCTACAAGACTATTGGGGTCTTTTGCACCTATCACAACTCTTTCTATTTTGTTTTCAATGATAGCCTCCGTACACGGTGGTGTTTTCCCATAATGACAACAAGGTTCTAATGTAACATATATAGTTGCACCTTCTGTTTTTTGTTTACAATTGGCAATTGCATTTCTCTCCGCATGAAGCTGTCCATATTTTTCATGATATCCTCGCCCTATGATTTGTCCATTCTTAACAATTACTGCACCTACCATAGGATTAGGGTTCGTCCAACCTTCTGCCCTTTTAGCTAACTCTAATGCTATTTGCATATATCTTTCATCTGTCATAGAATTCACCTCCGTAGTCAAACTCTATTAAAAATAGTATCTCTTGCCCATCTGCACTTACTTTTTATGTAATAGGAAAATCTATCAATATTTTCTATTGCATAAAAAAATGCCTTGAAGTTTTACTTCAAGGCATTTTGACTTATATATAAAGAATATATATTTTTATCCGTTTGTAAGTTTTTAAGTTAAGTAACAGTTATGCTTTTGTTTAGTTTGTAAATAGTGTACAACGCATTCACAAAATACTAAAAATCCATCAATATACCAATATCAATATTTTTAGAATAAAAAAGCTCTGAAATGAAAACATTTCAGAGCATGATCACATAAAGCAATACAAAATAAAACTTACATTCATCTTCTTTCATCCAGACTATACTGTCGGCTTCGGAATCACACCGAATCTGCCTTGCGGCTCGTGGGCTTTTACCACCGGTAGGGAATCACACCCTGCCCTGAAGATCTTATTTAATTTTCATCATTATGCTAACACAGTAGCATGTATATGTCAATATTAATTATCTTTGTTCTCTTCTGTAGTAGTATTTTCTTCCTGAATAGCAGGTCTTACATCATTAAGAACTACTGCATCAGCTTCAATCACTCCTGGTTTTAAGTTTCCTGTAGCAATTTCATAAAAAGCAACACCTGCTATTGATAAATAAGGCAATAATCCTATATATCCAAAACTAGCAACTAAAATTCCAATATTAAAAGCAATACTTGTTGGATCTGTAAACATTGCAGAAACTACACCTACAGGAATAGCTGCCAAAAGTGCCCAGCCAATAAAGCTTAACTCTAGGGCAAAAAGCTTTCCTTTATTTCCAGTCATAATTCTTTTACTTTCAGATAAACACTGCATTATTCCATATTCAGGATGATCCGCCATAATTAAAAATGCCTGACTATACCTAAATAAAGCTATTATTCCTGGTACTATTAATAAAATAGACCATAAAAAAACAAATAGCATCATAACAAAATATAGTCCTAATGATTTAAGGAATTTTTCAAATCCATAAAACACCTGTGATATTTCTGTTTCTTTTTTTCTAAATAAGCTTAAAGTGAATATAGAATATCCTAAAGTAAAAGGACCTGTTACTAAAAAGGTATATATACCTGATAATGGTGAAGTTCCATATTGTCCTCCAAAAAGAATATCTAAAATAGTTGATGGGACCTCAAGTGCTATTAAATAAACTGCTGTAGCCGCAATTGCTAACTTCCAATTCCCTCGTAATGCTACACGTGCTAATGCTCTTAAATTACTACTAGTTTCTGTTACAATATTTTGATTCATATCTCTATTTTCTTCCTTCCCTTTTTTAATACTTGATCTATTATAAGCGGAAATTGCTATTTTTTCAACACAATTGCATATTTGTTCATATATAATTAATAATTAGTATAAATTAGCAAATATTTCTCTAATTTCCTGTTCAGTTAAAAATACATAATTATTGGTAAGTAACCTTTGCTGATTTTCTACAGTAAGTTTTGTAAATTCATCTATTTGAGATTCTATCATTCCATATTCTCTGAGGGGTTTTTTACCTATTAGTTGATTTAGAAATTGCTCTAATTTATCATAAACAACGTCCACATTGCAACCAAGTATATCTGCAAAAATCTTATTAGCATCGGAAATCTTACCATTCGGATTTTTTTTCATATACATTTTAAAAACTTCTGTAAAAAATTGATAGTTAGCTTCTCCATGAGGTACATGAAAAGCTCCACCAATAGAATATGATAATGCATGAACTGCGGCACAACCTGCATTTCCAAACGCAATCCCTGCATAGTTGGAAGCTAGTGCAAAATCTTTTAAATAAGGTTTTCTTGCATCTGCATTGTTTCCATTCTGAAGGATTTTCTTATAACCCTCCATAATCATTTCTATAGCCTTTAAAGAATACATCTCTGTAAAAGGTGATGCTTTTGGAGATAAGTAGGATTCTACTGCATGGATAAGGGCATCAATAGAACTTGTAGCAAAAACCTTATCCGGTAAGCCTTGTAAGCTTTCAGGAACTAAAACTGCCATATCAGCATAAGTTTCTTCTACTGCAATACCCTTTTTTGTATGTAATGATTTTAGCTCTGCTATAGCAACATTGGTTACTTCTGAACCGGTTCCACAAGTTGTTGGAACTACAATCAATTCCTTGATTTTTTTAGGAGCGACTTCTCCAGTAAAGAGTTCTAAAGATTTTTCCGGAACATCAAGAGCTAAAATCTTGCAAATATCAACAATCGTACCTCCACCAAAGGCAATGATTCTATCATAATCATAATTCTTCATTTCTTTTGCCATAGCATCAATCATTTCATCCGATGGTTCACCTGACCCATACTTTTCTTGATAAACTACATTTGTGTCAATTCCAAGGGGTTCAACATAAGGATTATACATCCATTCATTTGTTATCAAAACATCTTTTTTCCCAATCTTAAACTCATCATTAAATTCTTTAAAAGTATCAAAATAAAATATTTTTGGTACTACTCTAAAAGTTTGCATAAGCTTACCTCCTTAGCTAATTTACTTTTAAGTTTTCAAATCTCTTTTTTAATGAACAAATAATACTAGCTTTAATGCTTGATTAATAGACTCGGCAATTTCTTCAATATGAGATTCATCCCACATTTTCAAAATGCCTTCCTTTGCTTCAAATTGTTCATAAGCTGCACAACAATTTGTACATCCTCCAATAACCAGTAGTAAATCATATAAAGTATTTTCTTCTGCTATAACAAAATCGACTTTACCTTTAAACTTTTCTTGCAAGGTTGCTAGTGCCTTTCCTCTGTCATATCTAGGATTACAACCACCACAAAAGCGAACACCACATTTCAAAACTCTTTCCTCCATAAATACACTATTTTTGTATTCAACTTTACAATTTAACTATAGTATAGGCTTTCAAATATTCATTTTCAAGAGATTTATATTTTATATAATAAGTTGTATGTGATATACTTATCTTAAAATAAATATACGAGGTAAATATATGAATAGATGTTTTATTATTACAGCTTTTATAAATGGACAAATTCAAAGCAATTTTAATATCACTGAAAACGACTATGTTATATGTGCAGATGGCGGATATAAATTTGCTAAACAAGAAAAAATAGTACCACATATGATTATTGGAGATCTAGACTCTTTTGAAGAACAATTACCTGAAAACATTGAAAAAATAATTCATCCAGTAGAAAAGGATGATACAGATACAATGCTTTGTATTAAATTTGCTATGGAAAAGGGTTTTGATGATATTTGTATAGTCGGAGGTATGGGAGGAAGACTAGATCACACCATTTCTAATCTTCAAAGCATGGCTTGGGCAGTTAAGTATTGGAATGATAAGCAAATAAAAAGCAAAAAAATAAGCATGAGTGATTGTCAAAATCACGCCATGCTTATAATGAATGATTCAATTACATTAAAAGGGCTCCCATGTGAAAAAATTTCTTTAATAAGTTACTCTGAAACCTGCAAAAATGTAACTACAAAAAATCTCAAATGGGAACTTACCAATGCCCAGTTAACGAATTCTTTTCCATTGGGAATAAGCAACGAGTTCTTAGGCGATGAATGTGAAGTTTCCGTAGAAAAAGGTCAACTTCTCATAATTAAATCTTTAGATTAAAGCTAATCTACTATACCATAAACCTTCTTAGCTCTAAGGTTTAGCTTATTAAAAAACCCTATACCATTTTGAGAATAGGCATAAACCTTAGAGATACCTGCATACTCTGCAAATTCTTTCTGCCATAATCCTTCATTTATATCTATAACTATACCACAAGGTTTATTAGCTTCTATAAATTCTTCTATTTGATTTACAGTACAGTTTTTAAAGTCTGGTTTTAACATAATGTTGTCATAACCTAAATATTCTACCTTTGAATAATTAGTAGTATCCTGCATTAAAGGAATAATTCTACTTTTCATATCTTCAAACTTTTTATTTGCTTCTTCATCTATTTTTTTAATATGCCCTACTTTACCTGTTTTGCCTGAATATCTTGTTGAAAACATATTTAAAGTTTTTAAAATATCTCCTGAAGATAAAAGTACATACTCATTAGGATTATCTCCTAAATATTCTGCTATTCTATCAATGTCATTCTCTTTTTCATTATTTATATATATAAAGTTCACTGTTTTAGGAAGCTTTTCATCCTCCTCTAGAGTTGCTAAAATTTTATCCATATTCTTGCCTTCTTTAAGTGCCATTTTTAAAACATCATTATATAAATAAAAATGTGAAAGTTCTATTTTCTCTTTTGCTTTAAGGTAATCGTCTTCTAATCCATCTATATCTATTGGTTCCCTAGTTTTTCGATTCCATGCCTTACTATTTTCAAAGACGCCATCTCTAGACATTTCAAAAACAATATCATCTTTGATAAAAGATCCTTTTATCATGTGAACCTGTATAGGAGCTAGCCCCTCCTTGGCTGTTAAAAGATTTTGTCCTAAATATAGGGTGTCTAAATTTTCTATCCCTAATAAATACGCAAGTGTAGGCATTATGTCTACTTGTCCACCCGAAAGGCTAATAGTCTCATTAACCTCTTCTCCCGGAATATGTATAATGAAAGGTACATTAGCCATATTGTCATAAGTATATTCATGTCCAAGCCATTTACTTACTAGAGCATCTACATTTGGATCAGCCTTAGATAATCCAAAATGATCTCCATACATTAATATAATAGAATTATCATACAAACCTTCTTTTTTCAAGCCCTCTATAAATTCACCTAGACATTTATCCGCATAATGAGTAGAACTATAATAATTTCCTACTAGATTTTTATCTTCATCTTTTAGCTTAATTTCACTTAAATTATCTGGAAGCTTAAACGGGTTATGAGTAGATAAAGTTATTAAAACATTATAATAAGGCTCCTTCATGGTTTTCATAGTCTCTATAGCCTGCTTAAAAAAAGCACTATCACTTATACCTACAATATTTCCGCCACCAATTCCCTTAATATTATCACTTTTAAAATCTGAATCTCCATAAAATTTATCGATTCCCAACGCAGGATAAATATTTTCCCTATTCCAAAATTCTTTTTTATATCCATGCATTACAGAAGTCGAATATCCTTCCTCTTTTAATAGCCAAGGCATTCCTCTAAAATAATTATTTTCAAATAATTGATAGGAATAGCTTTCTATAGCACCAAATAAAGAATTATTTGCAGCTAACTCAGCATCAGAAGTATTCCCCCCGCCAATCTGACTATAAAAGTTATCAAAATAAATAGTGCTATCATCCTTAATTAATTTATTTAAACAAGGTGTTAGCTCTTGTCCATAATAATCGGCATTAATCATCATATTTTGAAATGATTCCATCTGAATCATAATAACATTTCTTCCTTTGGCAACCCCAAACAACTCTCCATCTTTTTGTTGTTCATAAGTTCCTGTAGCTAAATAATAGTCATCATTAAGTTTATCATCACCCATAAAGTAATTAGCAATATCTTTTGCATGATATGTAAAAAACTCTTGGTTAACAATAGATGTAATGTATGAACTTTGAAATGGATTTAATATAAATACCAGTATTATTAAAAGGATGACAGCATTTCTAGCTATCATCCTATTGTTTAGGCATAAATCCTTTATTCTACAAACATAATTAAACAGTACTTCATTCATTCTAAAAAACCTCTTCTCTACTTTTTCCTTCTTCATATACTTTCCTAAGAATGTCATTTTTTAAAATATAAATAGAAGTATCAGAAATTTCTCTGGACTTCATATAATAATCATAAAATTGATCTACATCAACTTCTTTCCTAGTATTTAAATCCCATGCTCTGCCATTTTTAAACACTCCGTCTCTTGACATTTCAAATCCGTATCCATCAATAAAGAATGAGCCATATGGTAAATAAGCATGTTCTGCTACAACTTTTTTATCGTAGTTAAACAGATTGTGACCTAAGTATATAGTATCTAAATGATCAAAACCCAAAACATAAGCTATAGTTGGGAGAAAATCTGTCTGCCCTCCTGCGTTGTGTATGGTAGTAGTAATACTGTCATCTGCACTAGGGATATGAATAATCAAAGGAATATTCATTCTATCGTCCCAATCATATTCATGACCTATTAATCTTTCCATAATTTCATTAGTCTGCTCTTCTGATGGCAATCCCATATGATCTCCATATAATGCAAATACTGTATCCTCATAAAGTCCAGCTTTTTTAAATTCTTCAAAAAGCTTTGAAAGAGCATAATCAGTATAAGCTGCACTATTAAGATAATTCCCAACTAAAGTGTCCTCGTCCTCTCGTTTCAAATCTATATATTTATATTTATCTAACATTTCATATGGATGATGATTTGAAAGAGTTATGACAAAGCTGTAAAAAGGCTCTTGTAATTCTTTTATATATTCCATAGCTTGAGGGTAAAACTCAGAATCTGTCAACCCCCATCCCATCCATTCTGTCATTTCAAAATTGCCATCTGAATGATTTGGGTCGCCAATAAGTCCACCATAATAATGGTCAAAACCTAAATTAGGGTAAATATCGTCTCTATTCCAGAAATCTCTATTTTCATGTGCATGAAGCACAGCAGTTTCATAACCTTGTTCTTTTAAAAGCACTGGTAAGCCTCTAAAATAGTTCTTTTCATAAAGTTGATAAGTAAAAGCTTCTATAGAACCCATAATAGAATTATTTGTTTCAAACTCTGCATCTGAAGTATTTCCCGTACCTACCTGCTGATAATAATTATCAAAATATACACTTTTATCTTCTATCAAACTATTTAAAAAGGGTGTTATTTCTTGCCCGTTATAATTCATGCCAAGAAGAAAATTTTGATATGACTCTATTTGTATAACAACTAAATTTTTTCCATTGGCGACGCCAAATAATGGTCCATTTTTTTCGTTTTCGTAACTATCTTCAAACTTCATGATATGTTTTTGTTCTGATAAACCAAAAGTTTCTGTTACTACATCCCCTATGTGATAAGTAAAAAATTCTTGCTTTGCAATTGATTGTATAAAAGGCGAAGCTGAGCTAGCCATAATTAATATAACAATCATAATTATAGGAATCATTTGAGTTCTATAATTTTTTATCTTTTTTATGCGCTGCCTTTTTCTTTTTCTCTCTTCTCTTTTTCTGCTAATTCTACTCTTATAAAAGTTTTTTTTTAACTCTTCTTGTGCAAAATCATCACTACATTCTAAACTTTGCTTCTCATCTTTATTCTTCTTTAACATTTGCATTATTACAGCAGCTAATATTACTATTGCATCTATAAGCATAAAGAAGTTAATAGGTCTCATTATTTCCTTTATACTTGCTGTAACATCTCCAAGCATACTAGCAGAACCAATCATAGCCACAGAAAGATATTTGTTAAAGAAGCTACAATAAGTTACATCTGCAAACATTAATATAGATACTATCAAATAAATAACTGAAGGTATTAATTTATTTTTAAATGACGTAAATAAAAAATATAGTATTGCCCAGGAAATAAGACATATAATAAGGGCGTTTGATTTTACAGACATTAAATGATAAAAAACAATAAATTTTAAAATTACTAAAATTACTGCGCCACACCCTAAAAGACCATACTTATTTTTAAATTTTTCGAAAAAACATGTTAAATTCTCTATATATTTTTTTACTATTTCCATATTTATTTTAATCTCCAAGTTCATTATTTTAACTTATAAACTATATCATAAATTAAGTTAGCTCGCAACAACCCTATGATTTCTACATAAAAACTTCACAAAAAAAGCTGTTTAAAACAAAATCACGACTTATTTATTACTGTGATTTAACATTTTAAACAACCTTAATTTTTAAATCTATTTTCTATTTGTTTATAGCTACCTAATCTATACTGCAAATAATTTCAATATTCATCTTACCATTTTCCATCCAGTATTTTTCATAAACATCAACAATTTTATTTCCCGTTTGATCTGCATAAGCAAATATTGCTTTATATGCTTTTCCTCTTTTATCAATACCATCACAAACAACCTTCAAACACATTAAATCTGTTTGTAATCTGATATTTTGTTTCTTTTCATTTTCTTTAGTATATGCGAAAATCTCACATACATCTTTTGAAAAATCATCAAAATTTCTTTTAAAAATATGTCCCTGTTTCAATTCTACTCCATTTGCATTTGCATAAAAATCACTTATTGCAGAATGAATCTCTTCAAAATCACGATTTATTTTATTATAATAAACATATCCTTCTTCAATAAAATAGCCTTTTGTAATTGAATATTCGCCCTCCGTATCAATATCAGCCTGTTCTATCTTTAGGTGCTCCTCAATTAACTTTTTTTGAGTATTTAACTGCTTTAATAATTTTTCTATTTCTTTCATTCTTTGGGTATATATATCTAACAATATTTTTGAGTCTTTTTCATTTAATATTTTCCTAATTTGTTCTAGAGGTATACCAACATCCTTTAATCTAATAATCTCTTTTATTGCAGGTAATTGTTCCTCATCATAATATCTATATTTATTATTTTCATCAACAACCACTGGCTTAAACAAATCAATATCATCATAATATCTTAAGGTTTTTTTATTAATATTTAATATTGCAGAAAATTGACCTATACTATACATTCTATATTCTCTCCTAAATGTTTACCTTCAAAAATGGTATCTTATACAATTCATGGTGTTCATATTCTTTATAATCTTTTCTATCTATAAATGCTTTTATACATTTTATAATTTTTTCTGTCGAATCTTAATTCAATGCATGACCTAATTCTTTAGATGCTTCACTTGGGTGCCCAATATGACCAAATCCCTTCGTTTTTTTCATCACTATTTCTTCCGACATCATTTCTTTATCTTCAACCATTACACTTGGTTGCTCAACATAATTTTCGTTTACTAGCTTTTCATTAATGTCTAACATACACGATGTTTCTATCCAACCAGCATGATAGTCATTAGGAAACTCTGCTAGTTTTTCATACATTGAGGTAAAGTCCTTGTTATGTTTTACTTTTACTTTCCCACTAAAAATAGCTCCCATAGGTGAGAAAGCAATTGTTCCATGCTCCTTATTGATTTTTTCACAGGCTTGTTCTATAGCAATTAGATGCTTTGGATCAGCATGTCCAGAAATCACTACTATATTTTTTAGGTTCTATAATAAATGTTGGGGTGGCTGAAAT
>DAMCXN010000018.1:23755-48973 GCA_032096995.1 Aminipila sp. | reverse complement strand
AAATTTGAATTTTATTTAGACCAATACCTTTTGCTGCCTCAACAGTTTGAGGATTTATATTATCAATACCCGTATATGTATTTTTTATGATAGGCAATAAAGAATATAATATAACAGTAACAATAGCTGGTAACGTTCCTATACCTAGAATCGGTATCATAAAACCAAGTAATGCCATACTAGGAATAGCTTGTACTATATTGGCCGTTCCCAAGACTGGTTTATTAATCTTCCTAATATAGCAAATTAAAATTCCTAAGGGAACACCTATTAAAATTGCCAATCCTACAGAAATCAAAGTTAATTTGATATGGTCAATTGATAGGCTAAAAATTTGAGCTTGATTAGCTTGTACATAATCTAAAAATGCTATTAAATGTTCTTTAAACGTCATATTAATCAACCTCCACTTCCATATATTGCTGACTTAGTGTAGTTACAAGACTACTTTTTGTTATTAGTCCTTTTAATATATTTCTGTTATCTACAATTGGAACAGTGGAAACATGATTTTCATTTATCACCTTTAATGCATCTAATATATTATTTTCTGGAGATAGTTTGACAAAATTTCTATCCATAAGACTACTAATTTTTTGAGATTTGTCTTCAACATTTCTTAATTTTTTACCTTTTACCATGCCTTGAAGCTCTCTAGTTTTCGAATTTACAATAAGCAAACTATCTACTTTATTTTGCCTCATTTTATCTATACATTTTAAAACACCAAGTTCTTCAGTACATGTTATAGGTTTTTCAATCATAATGTCTTCTAATTTTATAAACTCTGGAGAAGCCCAGATTCTGTTTTTACCAACAAAATTTGAAACGAAATCATCAACAGGATTTTTAAGTATGTTTTCAGGAGTATCATACTGAAGAATCTCTCCATCTTTCATAATACATATCATGTCAGCTATTTTTATTGCTTCTTCCATGTCATGTGTTACAAAAACAATAGTTTTATTAACCTTTGATTGTAGTTCAACTAATTCATCCTGTAAATCTGACTTAGTCATAGGATCCAAAGCAGAAAATGGTTCATCCATTAAAATTATTTCTGGATTAGTAACAAAAGCTCTTGCAACACCAACTCTTTGCTGTTGACCGCCGCTTAATTCTCTTGGATATCTATCTAAAAAATCTTCTGGCTCTAAGCCAACCATGTTCATAACATCATTAGTATTTTTTTCTATACGCTCTTTATCCAATTTTTGAGTCTTTAATATAATCTGTATATTTTCTTTAACTGTCATGTGTGGAAACAAACCCGTCTGCTGTATTACGTAACCAATGTTTCTTCTCAGTTCAGTAGGTTCAGTTTTCTTTATATCTTTATCCTCAATATAAATTTTTCCTGAAGTCACTTCTATCAGTCTATTTATCATTTTAAGTATAGTGGTTTTTCCACATCCACTCTCTCCAATAATTACAATTAATTTTTCTATTTCTAAATTTAAACCTTTAATTATAACATTAGATTTATATTTCTTTTTTACATTCTCAAATCTAATCATATTGTCCCCCCTATCTTTTTAAATGTAACAACTTTATTATATAAATAAGTTGTTGGATTTGTCAAATTCCCTAATTATTAAAAAGTTAATATTTTACTATTTTAATTCTATTTTTTTGTTAATCCACTTTTATTAATACAAAAAAACTTGTCTTAGAATACTTAAGTTTAAGTATTTAAAACAAGTTTTTTATAAATTCTTTTTTATTTTTTAATGTTATTTTTTCTGTGGATATAAAAAGTTTTTCACTCTCTGAAAACAATCTTCTTGTCCTATAAAGTACAATACATTATTTTCATTCAATATTGCATATGGCCCTGGTGAAATAAGCATATCATCATCTTTCTTTATAGCTATAATAGTTGCTGATGTATTTTGCCAAAATCTAATCTCACCTATTGATTTATTTAAAAAACAAGCATTTGAATCTATAACAATTTGAAAAGGCATAAATGGATTCGTAGAGCGAAAATGCTCAGTTTTCTCAATAAGCTCAGTTAGATGTTTATTGAGTATAGTCATTTCTTTTTTCTGCCTTTCAACACTAGCAAGCATACTAGACTTTATATCATTAATAGTACGAACATCTTTATATCTTTTCAAAAAACTTACAGCATTTTCATAAGATACAATTACTACTCCACTTCCTTTTTCAGAAGTAACAATATTAAGATCTGATAATACACAGATAGCTCTTCTGGCAGTTTCTGAAGAAACCCCATATTGACTGGCAAGGGAGGAACGAGCATAAATCTTTTCTCCTACGGTATATTTACCATCTGCTATTCTAGCTGCAATATCTGCTGCAATCTGTTGATATCTTGGTGTTGCAATTTTAACCTTATGTTCATTTTCCATTTGCTTATACTCCTATTTTTATTATTCAAATTAATATTATATCTCAGTATTGTTTAGACTTCAATATTTAGTTACAAATTGAGATATCGCACCTTTAGTCCCTACCATTTTTATAGTAGATGCTTTCATAGTATGCGTATTTTTAATAGGAAGTATTATTTTAGATTAAACCTTAATTGCTACTTATTTATTATATTTATATTATCCCCTTTTCTTTTAAAAATTCTTTTGCAACGACATCAGGTGCTTGCTGTAATTCATCTACTTTATAATTTAATTCCATCATAACATCATTAGAAAGAACTGTTGCAAGTTCCTCCATAACTTTACTTACTTCTGGATATTTATTAAGAGCGTCTCCCGTTATAAGTGGAACAGCATAATACGGTGGAAAGAATTGCTTATCATCTTTCATTGTAACTAAATTAAACTTCTTTAAAAGCCCATCTGTGGAAAAGGCATCAATAACATCAACTTTTTCATTGGAAAGGGCTATATATCTAGGACCATCATCTAATGTCATTAAATCCTTAAATTCAAATTCATATAATTTTTTAAGACCAGGAACTCCATCGTCTCTATTGGCAAATTCAAAAGTAACTCCTGCCGATAATTCTTCTGCTACCTTAGCTAAATCACTTATAGTAACAAGACCATATTCTTTTGCTGTTTCTTTTGTCACTGCCAAAGTATAAGTATTGTTAAAATTTAATTGGTTTAATGTATCTATATCATATTGTTCTTTTAATTCTTTTTTTACTGTATCATATACTTTCTGTACATCACTTATAGGCGTATGCTTTAAATATTCTCCATAAGCTGTTCCCGTATAATCTACATACATATCAATTTCTTTAGCTTTGAGGGCAGAAAAACATACTTGAGAACCTCCTAACTCTAATTTTCTATCAACTGTAATGTCAGTTCTAGCTTCTATTAAATCCGCCACCAAATTCCCTACAATGGCTTGTTCAGTGAAGTTTTTAGAACCAATAGTAATAACCTTACCTCCTTGGACATTACCACCTATCTGTGTAGATATTAATCCTATTATCACTAATAATGATGCTCCTGCCAATATATATCTTTTTACTTTTGTACTAGACCTTTTACCGCTGCTAAAGTTTTTCTGCAAGCTTATTGGTGTAACGGTCTTTTCAACAACTGACCCTATGAAATCCACCATTAATGCAAGTATACATGCTGGTATAGCGCCTGCTAGTATTTGATAGTTATTTACACTTCTTATCCCTGAAAAAACCAAGTATCCCAAACCACCGGCACCGATGAAAGCAGCCATGGTCATAAGACCTACTGCAGTTACTGCAGAAATTCTTACACCAGCCATAATAACCGGTAATGCTAGTGGTATCTGAACTTTAGATAAAATTTGAAGCTTATTTAACCCAATACCTTTTGCCGCCTCAACAGTTTGAGCATTTATATTATTAATACCTGTATATGTGTTTTTAATAATAGGTAATAAAGAATATAATATAACAGTGACAACAGCTGGTACGGTTCCTATACCTAGAATCGGTATCATAAAACCAAGTAACGCCATACTAGGAATAGCTTGCACTACATTTGCAGCTCCTAAAACTGGTTTATTAATCTTTTTAATATAGCAAATTAAAATTCCCAAAGGAACTCCTATTAAGATTGCCAATCCTACAGAAATCAAAGTCAATTTTACATGTTCAACAGATAAACTGAAAATCTGCTCCTGATTCACTTGTATATATTCTAGGAATTCTATTAAATGTTCTTTAAACGTCATATTAATCAACCTCCACTTCCATATATTGCTGACTCAATGTTGTTACAAGACTGCTTTTTGTTATTAAGCCTTTTAATATATTTTTATTATCTACTATTGGAACAGCGGAAACACGATTTTCATTTATAACCTTTAAGGCATCTAATATATTATTTTCTGGGGATAGTTTAACAAAATTTCTTTCCATAAGGCTGCTAATTTTTTGAGATTTATCTTCAATATTTCTTAATTTTTTACCCTTTACCATACCTTGTAACTCTCGTGTTTTAGAATTTACGATAAGTAAACTATCTACTTTATTTTGCCTCATTTTATCAATACACTTCAAAACACCAAATTCTTCAGTTGCCGTTATAGGCTTTTCAATCATTATGTCTTCCAATTTTATAAACTCTGGAGAAGCCCATATTCTATTTTTACCAACAAAGTTTGAAACGAAATCATCAACAGGATTTTTTAGTATATTTTCAGGTGTATCATACTGAAGAATCTCTCCATCTTTCATAATACAAATCATGTCGGCTATTTTTATAGCTTCTTCCATATCATGTGTTACAAATACAATGGTTTTATTAACCTTTGATTGCAGTTCAACTAATTCATCCTGTAAATCTGACTTGGTCATAGGATCCAAAGCTGAAAAAGGCTCATCCATTAAAATTATTTCTGGATTAGTAACAAAAGCTCTTGCAACACCAACCCTTTGCTGTTGACCTCCACTTAATTCCCTTGGATATCTATCTAAAAAATCTTCTGGCTCTAATCCCACCATGTTCATTACATCAATAGTGTTTTTTTCAATAATATCTTTATCCAATTTTTGAGTCTTTAATATAATCTGTATATTTTCTTTAACCGTCATATGTGGAAACAAACCAGTCTGCTGTATTACATAACCAATGTTTCTTCTAAGTTTAGTAGGTTCTGTTTTCTTTATATCTTTATCTCCAATATAAATTTTTCCTGAAGTTACTTCTATAAGTCTATTTATCATTTTAAGGATAGTGGTTTTTCCACATCCACTCTCTCCAATAATTACAATTAATTTTCCTTTTTCTATTTCTAAATTTAGGCCTTTAATTATAACATTAGATTTATATTTTTTTTTTACATTTTCAAATCTAATCATATTTTTCCCCCTTATCTTTTCGAATGCAACAACTTAATTATAAACACAAGTTGTTACATTTGTCAAATTTCTTTATCTACAAACTACCTTATTTCCCTATTTAATACCTGTTTTTTTATCTTAATAATCTATATTATTACAAAAAGGGCTTGCTCTAAATGTTCAAATTTAAACATTTAGAGCAAGCCCTTTTTTATTTATTCTCATAATTCATATTTTATTTTCAAAGATGCTCCCATTTTTTCATTTAATTCAGGGACATATCAGAATTTTCTTTAAATTCTATTATTTATTTGAAAATTGAGATATTGCGTCTCTAATGTTTGAAACTCCTACCATTTTTATATTCTTAGGAGGCTCTTTTATGGTCCTTGCATTTTTTATAGGAAGTATTATTTTAGAAAACCCCATTCGACTCGCTTCCCTTACTATTTTTTCACAATTTTGTACAGAACGTAAATCTCCAGTAAGACCTAGCTCTCCTAATGCCAAAATTTTTCCTGAAACAGCATGTCCTTTATATGATGAGTATATTGCCAAGACTACGGCTAAATCCGTTGAAGTCCCCTCAGGTTTTAAACCGCCAACGACATTTATATACACGTCTTGGTTTATAAGAGAGACACCAGCTTTCCTATCCAATACAGCCAATAACATATTTAATCTATTATTATCAATACCAATCGCAGTTCTTCTAGCAAATCCTATATTTGTGGGAGCAGTCAATGCTTGAATTTCTAAAAGAAGTGGTCTAGTGCCTTCATATACAGCTGTTGCTACTGCCCCTTCAGCTCCTTCTTCCATTCCCTCTAAAAAGGTTTTAGATAAGTTTTCAATTTCTACTAATCCTTCCTCTCTCATTTCAAAGGCACCTATTTCACTTGTTGTTCCAAATCTATTTTTAAAAGATCTAAGTATCCTTAATTCCTGATTCCTTTCACCCGAAAAATTCAAAACGCAATCTACCAAATGCTCCACGATTTTAGGTCCCGCTAGATCTCCTGACTTTGTCACATGTGCTACAATAAAAACAGGAATATTCTTAACCTTGCCTAATTTCATCAACTCATTTCCACATGCTCTCACTTGAGAAACACTTCCTGGCGCTGAGTCAAGTTGTGCCGAATACATAGTTTGTATAGAATCTATAATCACAAATTCTGGTTTTAATTCTTCAGTCACAGTCATGACATTTTCTATATTGGTTTCTGCTAGTAAAAATAGATTTTCTATCTTACTTTTGCAAACTCTATCTCCACGCATTTTTATTTGCTCTTCAGACTCTTCTCCTGAGACATATAAGACCTTACCATATTTTTCCGAAATATTAGATGCAGCCTGTATTATTATTGTAGACTTTCCAATGCCAGGTTCTCCTGATATAAGGGTAAGTGACCCCTTAACAAGTCCTCCACCTAAAACACGGTTTAATTCACCTATACCAGTATCTACTCTTGAAAAATTTCCAGATTTGACTTCAGAAAGTTTTGCAGCTTTAACTCTTTGAACACTATTACTATTTTTTGAAGATATTACTCTACTACGACTATCATTTTCATTCATAGGTAACACTTTTTCTTCTACCATAGAGTTCCAAGCACCACAAATACATTGCCCCGTCCATTTAGCACTTTCATAGCCACATTCCTGACATACAAATACGGTCTTTGCCTTTTTTACCATTTCTTACTCCTATATTTTTAGGGTTTAAATTTTATATTTTCTTGCCGCTAAAGCTTCCTCTTCTGATTTCCCCTCAAGAATAATCATATTACACGCTCTAACAATTTCATATATATCCTTAAAAATTCTTTTCATTATTCTTATTGTATAATATATCTATTTGATATACAATACTTCCCCTTCCTTCAAAACTTATCTTTATTGTAAATGTACTTAAGGATTTATACCATTTATTTGTCTTACATATAGCTAACAGTTTTGTAAGGAAAAAATAAAAATTTTCATAAAAAAAGTGTAAATCAAAATTTTGATTTACACTTTTCCTTTATTTTAAAATTTTAATCTTTTTTACCGCTGTTTATAATTTTTTCTACTAAGTGTGTAGGAACTTCTTCATATCTCTCAAATCTAAGAGTAAACGAACCTCTAGCCTGAGTCATTGCCCTAAGAGCTACTGCATAATCAAAGACCTCAGCCTGTGGAGCCTCAGCAAGGATTTTCTGTCCTACTCCCTGAATAGGTTCCATTCCAAGAATCTTACCTCTTCTCTTATTTAAATCACCCATAACATCGCCCATATATTCATCAGGAATTGTAATTTCCATATGCATAACAGGTTCTAAAAGACAAGGTTTTGCTTCAATAATTCCTTTTTTAAATGCTAGAGAAGCCGCAATCTTAAATGCCATTTCATTTGAGTCCACATCATGATATGAACCATCATAAAGAACAGCTTTAATATTTACAACCTTATATCCTCCTAGAGGGCCCTTTTGCATAGCCTCAATTAGGCCTTTTTCAACAGCTGGAACATAATTCCTAGGTATTGATCCTCCAAATAATTCTTCTGAGAATTCAAATTCCTCTGTGGAAGGTGAAAATCTAATATGAACATCTCCATATTGACCCGCACCACCTGATTGTTTTTTATGTTTTCCTTGAACATCAGAGTTGCCCTTAATAGTTTCTCTATACGCTATTTTTTGAGGAACTTTTTTTACTGATACTCCAAATCTATCTTTTAATTTAGCCTTAATAATTGATAGTTGTATCTCTCCCTGACCACCAAGTAATGTCTGATGAGTCTCTGCATTTCTTACTATTATGAAAGATGGGTCTTCTTCTCTAAGTTTATTTAATCCTGTTCCCATTTTTTCTTCATCAGCTTTATCTACTGCCTCAATAGCTACAAAATATGAAGGCTCTGGGAAGTCTAAAGGTAAATACCTAATCACATCGTGTTTATCACAAAGCGTATCTCCTGATAAGGTATATTGTAATTTTGCTACAGCAACAATATCTCCTGCTTCTGCATAATTAAGTTCTAATTGATTTTTTCCTCTTAAGAAGAATAGTTTACCTAACTTTTCAACTTTTCCTGTTCTTTCATTTAAAACTTCTGTACTAGAATTTATTTTTCCAGTTATAACTTTCATAATAGAAATTTTGCCTACAAAAGGGTCAACTATAGTCTTAAATACAAATGCAGACATAGGAGCATCAACTACAGAAACTCTTTCTACATGTTCATTGTTGTCATTAAATCCATAGTAAGGCCCATGCTCCAATGGAGTAGGTACATATGTAACAAGTAAATCTAAAAGACCCTCAATACCATGACCTAATGAAAAGGCAGAAGAACAAACAGGAACAATACCACCTTCAGAAATACCATGCCTTAGCCCTTTCCTTATTTCTTCGTCCGTAAAATCATCACCATTAAAATACTTGTCCATTAATGCATCATCAGTCATAGCAATGGCTTCTTTTAGCCCTTCATCTATCTCCGCAGAAAGTGGCCAACTAAATGGTATAAGTGTATCTCCAAATTTTTCTTTTAGTTCATCAAATGTTTTATAAAAATCAAATTCATCTTTGTCTCTCTTATTTATAACAATAAATCTTGGTTTCTTATATCTCTCACAAGCTTTCCAAGCATGTTCAGTTCCAACCTGAATACCTGCACCTGCGTCTACTAATATTACAGCAGCTTCTGCTGCTCTTAAAGCGGCATTTACTTCTCCTACAAAATCAAAATATCCTGGGGTATCAATAAAGTTTATCTTGCTATCTTTCCATTCGATAGGAACAACAGAAGTATTAATTGAATAGCCTTTTTCAATTTCCATCTTGTCGTAATCAGATACTGTATTTCCGTCTTCAACTCTACCTAATCGGTTAATAACGTCTGTTGCCAATAAAGCTGATTCTAAGAATGTAGTTTTACCACATCCACCATGTCCAACAAGTGCAACGTTTCTAATAGTATCGCTCGTATAGCCCTTCATAAATAAGTCCTCCCAAAATTATATTTTATAATGAGACATGTATACACAGTTCATTACAACCTCATTATAACATTGCAACCTATATATGGCAAACAAAATCGTCAGAATATTTGATTTATCTGACTATTCGACATTATCCTAAATAAAAAGACATAGGAAAAAGCAAGATAATTTTTCCCATGTCTTTTTATTTAAATATATTAATATTAATTTACCGTCCCTCGAGTGAGTTCCCCTCGTATATCACTTTCCATTAGTCTTCTTATCTCTTTTGATTCATAATCTTTACTAAGCAAATAATACAATTTTGTAACAGCTGCCTCCACAGTCATATCAAAGCCACAAATTGCTCCAGCCTCAGCTAAATGTTTACTTGTTTCATATTGACCAATTGTAGCAGAGCCTTTATGACACTGTGTACACACTATAATATAAGTTCCATTTTCTTTTGCCTTTTTAAGCATTCTTAACATAGAATCATCATTTTGTGGAATATTACCTGCTCCAAAGGCTTCAATTACAATCCCTTTTAATTGGTCCGTCATAATATTTTCAAAGATCTCAAATTGAATACCAGGAAAGATTTTCAATACTGCAATTTGGTTATTTTTAAAATGGCAAAAATTCAACTCAGTTCCTTCGTTTCTAATTCTTTTTCTGTTTACGGAAATATTTACGCCTGCTTCTGCCAGTGGTCCATAATTAGGAGAGTCAAAAGCTATAAGCATATCAGAACTAACCTTTGTAGATCTATTTCCCCTTATAAGTTTTCCGCCAAAATAAATACATACTTCTGGTATATCATAATACGCTGCAATTATCATAGAAGTTATAAGATTTTCTCTTGCATCACTTCTAACCTTACATAATGGAATCTGGGAACCGGTTAAAATAATTGGCTTAGACAATCCTTGCAACATAAATGATAGTGCCGATGCTGTGTATGCCATAGTATCGGTACCATGCATTACCACAAATCCATCATATTCACAATAATTCTCTCTGATATCTTTACCTATTTGGTTCCAATTTTCTACAGTTATATTTGAAGAATCCAACAATGGAGCATATTCAATAAAATCATAGTCAGGCATTTCAGGTTCCATAAACTCTTGCATATTTCTTAAAGTTTTTTCCATATATCCAGGAATGGGAGCATATCCATATTCAGTCTCCTTCATGCCTATAGTTCCACCTGTATAAATGATACAAATTTTCTTTTTCAATATGTACTCTCCTCTTTTATTTCATTAGAAACTATTTCACCATCCATATTCTTAAAATATGAAGTTCTAGCTAATACTATTGTTACTAAAAAAGCTAATAAAAATCTTACCACAGTAACTACTATTATACTCGCCCCTGCAACTCCAAATAGCAGTCCTGTTTCTATTATTCCATGACAAATATACATAAAAACGCCAAGTAACATTAAATCTCTTTTTGATATAGGAGTTTTCTTATTAATTTCTATTAATGTACCTGCCCCATATGTAACTCCCATTACAACTCCAACTAGGAGTGGAAATAGAGTTTCTTTTTTTATCCCCATAAGTTTACTTAAAAACTCTAATTTAGAGGCAACCTTTTCTATGACATTGTAAACCATTAACAATTCTATAATTATCATAAGTGGTATGAGAACTTTAAGCAAATTAAGAATGGTCATTATAGAACCATGAAATATTTCTTCAATTATTACGTTCCAACTTGCGGTCATAGGAAAATACCTCCTATCCAGCCTATTAGAACTCCTACTATTATAGCCATCACAATCCTATATGCTGCCACCATAGCTACGGGAAAACCAATTTTTTTACCTATCGCTGATTCTATAGGTAGAGAATGACAAGTAAGTGTTATCATGGCTATAGTTGTCAACACTCCCTTTGAAAAATCAAAAGAATTCATTGCCGCAACTACCCCATATTCATCTGTAAATAATCCAGATATAATCGGAACAACTGCATTTCCCGGTAAATTAAAAAACTTCATTGCAGGAGAAAATGCCCTTTCTAAGAAGGGCATTAAAGGTGAATATTTTATAAATACGACGATTATATAAATAGGAATCATTACTTTAAGCAACATTGCTCCAGTTTTAAAGCCTTTTATTATACCGTTTTTTAGGGCATTCAAAAATATACTCATATTATTCTCCATTTTAATAAATCCAAAAGCAAGCCTTAAACACTAGGCCATTACTTTAAAATTCAGCAGTTTTTGGTGTTCTAGGGAATGGTATCACGTCTCTAATATTACCCATTCCTGTTACATACATAATAATTCTTTCAAAACCTAATCCGTAACCTGCATGTTTAACTCCACCATATTTTCTAAGCTCCATATACCACCAATAATCTTCTTCTCTAAGATCAAGTTCTTTCATACGTGCTGAAAGTACATCGTAACGTTCTTCTCTTTGACTTCCTCCAATGATTTCTCCAACACCAGGTACAAGAAGATCGCAAGCAGCAACGGTCTTATTATCGTCATTAATTCTCATATAGAAAGCTTTTATTTCCTTTGGATAATCTGTTACAAATACAGGCTTTTTAAATATTTCTTCTGTAATATATCTTTCATGCTCTGTTTGTAAATCAATACCCCATTCTACAGGATACTGGAATTCTTTATCAGCCTTTAATAATAAATCAACTGCTTCAGTATACGTAATACGTGCAAAATCATTATTAATTATATTATTTAGTCTTTCAATTAATCCCTTATCAACAAATTTATTGAAAAACTCCATTTCTTCTGGCGCATTTTCAAGTACATAGTTAATAATATATTTAATCATAGCTTCTGCTAGATCCATATTGTCTGCTAAATCTGCAAAGGCTACTTCTGGCTCGATCATCCAAAACTCAGAAGCATGTCTTGCAGTATTTGAATTTTCAGCTCTAAAAGTTGGTCCAAAAGTATAAATATTTCTAAATGCTAAAGCAAAAGTTTCAGCTTCTAACTGACCACTTACAGTTAAGCTTGTTTCTTTTCCAAAGAAATCCTGAGAATAATCAATCTTTCCATCTTCATTCTTTGGTATATTATCCAAGTCTAAAGTGGTAATTCTAAACATTTCTCCTGCGCCTTCACAGTCACTTCCTGTTACGATTGGAGTGTGTACATATACAAAGTTTTGTTCTTGGAAGAACTGGTGTATTGCATATGCTACTAAAGATCTAACTCTAAATACCGCAGAAAAAGTATTACTTCTAGGTCTTAAATGAGCAATTTCTCTTAAAAATTCAAGACTATGTCTCTTTTTCTGAAGTGGATAATCAGCTTCAGAACTAGCTTCCATAACAACCTCTTTTGCCTTAATTTCAAATGGTTGTTTTGCATCTGGTGTCAACATCAGTATGCCCTTAACCATAAGTGCTGCAGAAATAGGTGCTTTAGCTATTTCATTATAATTTTCAATTATATCCTGTTCATATACTACCTGAACAGACTTAAAAAATGAGCCATCATTTAGCTCTATAAACCCAAATTTATTTGAACTTCTATTTGTTCTTACCCATCCTCTGATAACTACTTCTTTTTCGGAATGAGCTTCAGTGTTTCTATAAAGTTCTCTTATCTGTATATCTTTTCCCATTTTCTCTAAACTCCTCGTTCTAAAAGATCTTATAAACTATTGTAAATGAAAAAAGCCCCTTATGCAAGGGGCTATCAATTATTTATCTATCGGTTTCATAGTCGGGAAATTTTGCCCTATTATTTATTATTCTTCATAAGCCTATATATCCCTATTTTTTAATGTTCTTTATTTCATACCATTTTGCAATTCTTCACTACTCTTTACAAGTGGTCGTATGTCTGTCGTAATTTGGTCGTAAACTAAATTGCAACATTTTGAGCAATCTTTTTCGCATTAAAATACTCTTGGAAATCTATCAATTCTGCACGCTTTAAATCGTGTGTGGCTTCTGCGTATATATTCATTGTTGTCTCTGCATCCGCATGTCCTAAAATATCCTGCATAGCCTTAACATTAACACCTGCTTCGCACATTCTAGTAGTAAATGTATGTCTTAATGAATGATTACTAAACTTTGGTAGTATAAGTACACCCACACCCTTTGCTTTATCTAATACTTGATAATTGCAGTCACGAATTATTCTTCTTAGTGCCTTATTTAATGTTCCGTTATGCTGTACTCCACCAAAACGATTAATAAAGATAAAATCTGTATACCCATCAACAACAGCATTACACTTTATTCCATATTGCTCTTGATATTCCTTTTCTAAGATAAAAGCTTCTCTAACTTTTGGTAACATTGGGATTACTCTTTTTCCTGCTTCTGTTTTTGGTGTATTTACTGCAAATGAGCATCCTTCTGTTTTTTCCTTACTGAAATAGACCAACGTGTGATTGATGTTTATTGTTTCAGCTTCTAAATCAATATCGCACCAACGTAACCCTGTGATTTCTCCTACTCGCATTCCTGTCCATAACATAACTATGAAAACCGGATACCACTTGGAATATTGACCTCGTTCAGTTAAAAAAGTTTCAAACAATTCCTGTTCTGCTATTGTTAATGCTTTTCGTTTTATAGAATCTTTATTATGAGCTTTTTTTAGCTCTTTTAAAGCATTATCAGATGGATTATATCTTAAATATTCATCTTCAACACCTAGTTCTAATACCTGATGCAATACAGTATGTATGCAATCAATAGTTGACGCCTTTATATGCTGTTCATCTGCTAAACGATTATAAAACGCTCTTACATCTGTTCTTTTCAAATCAGTGATTTTAATTCGCCCAAAATCTGGTTCAACAAATTGCCTATACATATACTTGTAATTTGAAAATGTATTCTCTTTTAATCCACGTTTTAATTGTATCCAAAGATTATACAAATCATTAATCGTCAAATTATTCTTGTCAGCTCTGATTCCATCTAAAGCATCTTTTAAAACATCAATTTCTTTTTCTCTAAGTTCATCAATTGTCTTTGCATAAATAGAATGTCGTTTTCCACTTTTATCTCGCCACTTGTACTCGAATGTATTATTCGCTCTCTGGTATTCACCTTCTTTTAATACTCTATTTTTATTATCTTTGCGTCTCTCTACTGCCATGTTAATTCTCCTTTCATAACGATAAAGAGAACACGCTCAACTTCATTATAGTTCGAACATGTCCTCTTTGTCCATCATAAAATATCATATTGAATAAGTCTTTTCTAAATACTCATCAAACAATTTACGTTTAATTAATCTTTTGCTCCCACACCATATTACAAAACGGCAGTTTTGGTCATTAGTCAATTCTCTTATTTTATTGATTCCTATTCCAAAGTATGCAGATGCTTCTTCTAGCGTAAGATTTGATTTTTCCCATATTGGAACTTCCTTTTGCATAAGCCTCACCTACCTTTATACAGGCACGCTATTGTTTCATACTCTGTTATTTTAGGGAATAGATTTAAGTATTCCTCAATTGTATATGCCTTCACTTCATTGTGCTGATAGACTCTAACACTGTTAATACGTCTTAAGAAAGCTTTCCATGTTTCATAATTATATTTTTGAATCTCCTTATACTGTTCCTCTAATGCTATATTTGACAGTATATAAACCTTTGTATAACAAGCAACTTTATCTGAATATCTACTTGGAAGAATACAAGGATATCCATCTAAGTATACAAGCATCTGAATTATTGGAACTGAACTTTGAAATTCATCAAAGCAGATTACATCTTGCCCTTTATATTGGTCAAATGGATTTTTATAATTAGTAATTCTAAACACATTTTCATAACCATACTTCTCCATAATACCTCGTGTTTTTCCTGCTCCAGTATCACCATAAACATATTCTATAAATAACTTTCGAAATACATTTTTATAGTTTTCTTCCTGTATTATCTGCCGTACTTTATCCATTCTCTCAATTTGGTTGATGAATTCAGGTTTTTCTTCCAATATCTCGTAATTACTCCTGCCTTCACTTATCAATTCATATAATTCAGCTAAGTCATTCCTTGCTCCTTGTCTTTCCACAGGGATATCTCCCCATTCCTCATGAGTATCAGAAAGATTCGTTTCCTTCTTTTGGTCATTCACCCATTTCCCCGCTTTATATATATATTCCCTATTTTCTTGACTATTTCCGTAAGCTTTTTCTATATGTGCTTCTGGAAATTTCTTTTTTAATGTACTAAATCTAATTGGTGAAGCTACAAGTAAATATATATGGGTATGATGTGTTCTCGCAACTTCATCACTCATACAATAATAAATAATTGATTTTAATTCGCTTAACTTTGATTTTATTACTTCATGTGTATAATTTTTCTGTTGCGGATTATTAATTGTTAACTGCCATTTTCGACCTTTTATTTCTCTTTCCATAAATCACCTATTTTGCTACATGCTACATAAGTGTCTAAGGTAATACTTACTTAGACACTTCCCCAGAATTTGCCCTCACTTTGCAGTGAGGGCAAACTGGGGAGCACCTATTTGCTTCTTTGATATAAAACTTCCTTAATGTGTTTTTTCCAATCAACTAAATTACTAATTTTAGGGATGCAAATTTCTAGCAACGGATGTCCATCTGCTATTAAACAGCCTTCACCTTGCCGATATACTTTTTCTGGTAATTCTTCTCCTGCAAACAACATCCCCTTTTGTTCTCTACTTATACGCCCAAGCCCAAGTACAATCATAAAATTATCTCTTGCTCCATTAGAGAATAGACTAGCATCTGCTCTTTGTGTAATAATCCAAACACCATATCCAATTCCTCTACCAAGCATAAGAATTTCTGCGATGCTGCCTAAAACATCACCTGCTCTTTTAGTTTTATTCGTTTTATCCTTAGTGTTGAGATAATTTATAAAAGCAGGATATTCATCAAATATCAATACATATTGTTTGTCAGTTTTTCCACTCATTCTAGAATTGCAAAAGCTTTCATAATAATTCATTACACCATCATAACAATCATTTCCACGATAGTAATAAGGGTATTTTTCTAAAAATCTAAAATCCTCTGAATTCTTAAAGTCGCAAAAATATATAATCATTTTAGGATTATCTTGTAGCAAGCATCCTAACAAATACAATACTGCATAACTCTTTCCTGACCCACTAGAACCTGTTATCAATGCATGACAATGACTTTTTATCTTCAGATTTAACGGAGATGATGTTTTCACATCATCTCCAACAACATATCCCCATCTCATTGTTTAGAACCCCAACTAGCATTTGGAACACCTGCATCACTATTAACAGATTGTTGATTCATTCTTTTTTCTCTTAGATAATCAGCATATTTAGGACTATATAATACAGCTTGTATAATGAAACATGTATCCATATCTTCAATTACATCAATGTACACCGCATCATAAACATTACCATAATTATCAAGAAACTTTTCGAATCCCAACACAGGAAAATCACCTGCTTGTATTTTCCTTGAAATCACATTCTGTAATATCTTTTCAAATTCATTTAATTCTTCTGTTTGATATCTCATTCTTATGTCTGATTTTTCAAGCCTAAATTGATAGAAACAAATGTCTTTTGATATTATGTAATGTCCTTCTAATACTTCTATATCTGCAAGAAGCCTAGGTATTATGCCACCAATATTTTCTGCTGTTTGTTTTAATGTCTGGTACATGATGTTCCTTACCATAGGGTAATTGTTTTTTGCCTGTTCACTTAACTCTTGCATTTCATCGGACATATCATTCACAGTTTCTACCGTATTCATTTTAGATTTGACATAAGCGTATAGCCAAAGTATAAACACCAACACTATTATTATCTCAAAATGCCATGTAACAAGCCAAAAAGCAATCCATAAGAATAACAAACCAAACAATATCAATCCGCTAAGGGATATTGCAAAAAGTCCAATAACTTTCCATCCACTTTTTTCCTCTTTGTAAGATTCATACATGTTCCAAAACCATTCAATAGGAAATGTTACAATGGATAGTAACCACTCAACAAACCACATTATGATGCCACCTCAACACCATCTGCTGAGCAGGAAATTGCATATTCTCCAGAATTAGTTCGATAAAACTTTCCTGTAAGATTTTTAAAATTCGCCTTAATCTGTCCACCCTTCTGTTGAATCTGCTCATTAGTAATAGCAGGCTTTCCACCTTTAATTTTAATAGTGAACTTTTCATACAAAGCATCTGGACATACTATATTGTACTTTTGTCCGACCACATTTCCAGTAGCTTTCCCATCCACATATTCCATCAAATCGCCTACACTTAGCAATACACAAGTACCTGTTCCATTACCACAAATCTGCATTGCCGATAATACTAATCTTAAAATTAAATTATTCATAATATACACCTCGTTTTACTTATAGTTATAATATTTTCAATTTTAACAGCGTGCTGTCGACCGCACGCCATGTACTTTTTAAAATCTAGATTCTACTGAATCATCAAGTTTAATATTGAATTTGAGACATATTGCTCGTAATTCCAAAACCTCATCAACAATCGTGGAATAGGCAATACTGCCACTCGGTAGTCTATCCGCATCTTTCCACAATGAAATCAATCTTGTTTCTATTGCCTTGGATAGAGTTTCTCGCTCATTATCATTGAACAAATTCATATTAGCACCTCCTTCTTCTTTTTCTTCCTTAAGGTGATTACATTATGGCATTTTCGAAACTATAATTATATGGAATAAAAAAAACAAAAATTCTTCTAGATTTTCATCTGTGATATAATATTGTTACTACTAAGAATCGGAGGTGCTTATTGTATGTCCTTGCAAAATCCAAACACTATACGCGGAATCTATAAACTTAAAAAAAAGGGTATCAACAATATTGATATAATAAGATATCAAATGTTAAGACAAGAGTTTGCCAGTGTTCAGAAACTTGTAAAAACTAGAACAAAAAACGGCAAGAACAAAGATATTAATGCAGAACTAAATGACGAAGATAAATTAATTATTGAAAGATATACTCGATATCTATGCAATAATATGCCCGAGAAGGGTTACCGAGAATTATGTAAACGTTTAAATGTAAATCCAAATCCAACATTTTCAGAATTGGATGCCATCCATGAGTTTAAATTTATGTTATCAGAAAATAATTTAGAATTTAAACAAGGGTCTGAAAGCAAGAAACAAAATAAAACACGTCCAACAAAAGAGGATACTGCGAAAAGAATAAGCCTCGCCAAAACAGCATATTCAATGTTTGATGATGTTGCCATTGCAAGAGAAGAAGATTATAATGCACGACTAGAAGAAGAACTTGATTCAATAAAATGTACAGAATTTGTTGACTTTTGCAAACCTCTCTCTTTAGATTTAATTAAATTGTTTGTGTTAGGTACTTTTATCTATGCAGGGGAATCATTTGATTTTGATTTTATCTGCGATTATTCAAAAACAAATGGCGAAGGAAGAAAATTACTTCATAAGAGTTTTCTAACTTATCTTGAAGCTTCTGAAAAACAATACAATGACGACTGGATTCAATATTGTGCAGACTTTATAAAAAACTTTGATGTCTATGAAGTAAAAGATATTATAAGTCTATCCACTGAAATATGGGATAGTTGGGCATATAGATTTTATGATTTATTCAATGAAATCAAAGAATTATCAGAAGATATTTTACGATTTTCCACAAAAGATTGGGAATGTATTATAATGCATCATCAATTATGTTGTAAAAACAGAGATGCCTTGGAAAAGATAACCTTTGCAATAGAATGGCTAATTAACCTCTTTCCTAATGAAGATTCAATGGAATACTCTAAATAAATTATAACTTAGATTTGTCTACTTAATATTAAATCGCATCTCTAATTTGTATTTTTTTATAATATAAATAGCCTTCTATAAGAAGGCTACTATTTTTATTTATTAATTTTATTTGATTTGCATTATTTCGGCTATAAAGGTGCTTTAAATGTTATATTTATGCTAATCTTGCTTATATCATAGCATACATCTAAAGACTTTATTACCCTTCAATTATTGGGATTTCATATTCTGTGATACCGTAAATATCATAGATAATACTATCTATTTCTTGAAATATTCCAGTGTCTAATGAATCCATAATTTTTCTTACTTTAGATATAATTAAGTTCCTTTGCTCTTTTTGTCCTTCCTTTATTGGAATTCCATCAACCTCATATCCATTTACATTACTATTGGTACTTTGCTTTGCAAAATACCAATTAATAAGTTTTGAATTTAAAAGTCCCAAAATGAAATAATCAAAATCATTTTCAGTTGATGGAATAAGATAATTTACAGAGTTCGCACAAAAATAGGGTGGATTAGCCATCGTCATTTTTAATCGCCACTTTTCATTTATTCCTGTAATACCTTGCATAACAATTCTTCTCTTTTCATGATGACGACTTTTTTCTCCATGACTTCTTTCTAAATACTTATCCTCTTTTAAATAGAAGACTTCGCCTTGGCTTATATCATCAGTAATGAAATACTTCTGCACCTGTGCTCCTCTAAGCATAAGTGAATCATTTTTATCATTGGATATTACATCTTTATCCAATGACATGTCAACTTCACCAGTGTAACATTTACTATAATTAATCATTCTCTTACAATCTTTAGTCATTTTTAGGAAAATTGGCAATTCATGTTGCTTAATAATTGGGATAGAATAATTCTTATTATCAATGGTTTTAATATCATCATAAGATATAAACATTGTTTCATTATTATCATCAACATATTTATCTTGATGTATTCTCACTCCAAATTTATATGATGACGGTACTTTCATTTTTGTTGCACCTAAGATGCAAACAGACATCTTTACTTCTTTAAATACTCTCTTATTTGCATTATCTCTTTCAGGGAATGCTTCTAAGAAGTCAATTCTTGTGTTCTCCATTACAAAACGTCTGATATTTGTATTAGTTGCATCCCCCATAAATGCAAGCGGGAATATAAGGCAACAATGACCATTCTCTTTAAGAAGTGAAAAACACCTACAGATAAATAGTCTATAAATATTGATTACACCACCTTTAGCATCAGAATAAAGTGGAGAAGTCCTATAAAACTTGTAGAGGCTTTCGCTCACTGAAATACTAGTATTCTGATTTATCTTTTTATTAATCTCTCCATATGGAGGATTTCCTATGATGCAATCAAAGCCGAGGAAAGCACCTTTTTCATTTAAAAGTTCTGGAAACTCTATACCCCATTCATAGGCATCTCTATAAATAGAGTTATCCTCCCCATAATCTAAGGTATGATATAATATGCCATCAAATTTCATTGAAACTTGAACGAATTCACTGTGTAGATTTTCTTTTATTAAGTTAATTTTTCTTAATATCTCCGACTTAAATCTCTTATCAGAAGTATCCTTATACTCAGAAACTAGTTTCTTGTATTCCTTAATTAATTTTTCTGTACTCTTTTCAATTTCAAAATTGTTTTCGCCAACTTTTTTACCAATAGAAAATGTTAGCTTGTTTATAAGGGAATTACCTGATTTAATATTAATATCAATATTGGGAAGTGTTTCCATTATCCCCTGTTTATAATATGCGTTCTTTAGAAGCTCTATCCAAAGTCTTAACTGGCAGATTGCAACAGCCTTAGTATTAAGGTCAACACCAAATAAGCAGTTTTCAATGATTATTCGTTTCTCATTGAAGAGAGTTTCTTGTACATCTTGAAGCAATGCATTATTCTTATCATATTTAAATGTTCTTCCCTGTCCGTCAAATATTATAAGAATATCATCAATAATATCTATTTCAAACTCTGTAAGAATCTCATTCTTTCCATATTTAAACAAAACACCTAATTGCTTTTTAATGGCAATTATTCTATTTAGAGCCGATACTAAAAAATGTCCTGAACCTACAGAAATATCACATATTTTTACAGTGTTTATGATATCATTAATTTCCTTTTTTTCTGCAATAGTTTTTCCTATCTTTTCTCTTATCTCAAACAAATCAGTACAGTTATAATGCTTTTCTTTATTGATTAAATCAATTATTGCATTTTCAATAGACCTCATACACATATATTCAGTAATTACAGAAGGAGTATAAAAGCTACCATCTCTATAACCATTGAGCTTTTCAAAAATAAGTCCTAAGACAGAAGAATCAATAATATCCCTACCTTCAATAATGGTATTGTTTTTACTCACCTCAGATGAAAAGCCATAGTTATTTAAAAATCCAATTATGTATTGAAGCAACGGAATTTCCATTTCGCTTTTAATACCAACAGTGGAATTTTTCTTCTTTACTACTGGAAGATTGTTCATTAAATTTATATTTACATCTGTTCTTTCAACCTCATACTTCTCAAACAAAGAGCTATTTAGGTATGGAATCTCTTTGAAGTTATCGTAAAAAGATGACTCTTCCCGTTCCTTTTTACCAAGGATTTCAAAAAACAAGTCCTGTAAATCATGAAAGCTTGTTATCTTATCATTATCAAGAATGTGATATTCTTTGCTGTCCCCATTAAATGCTATAAGTTGACCTTCAAAAAGCTTAATAAATAAAAGTCTGTTCATCCAAATTATAACAAGTTCAAAAGTCTTTTCGATGCAAGTTATTTCATCATACTCTTTATCATTAAGGATATTGTAAACCTGATAGGATAAGGAATTTTTAATTGTAGTATCAATCTCAATTGTTTTGGAAGTTTTCCCACTTTTCTCCCTTAATCCCATAATATAAAGAAGTTCCTGATAAAACTATTCATTCAAAGTATGTATAGATTCATTGTATTTTGAATTATCTTTAAGAAGGTAATTCTTATTAAAAAATTTATAAAGGTATGCAGATTTGTTTTGTTTCAAATAATCAGCAATTTTAAAATAAACATATGGGAGCTTCTTACTTATGTCAAGAGTATCTAGATATTGCTTTATATCTGTATAAAATTTATCTGCATTATTTGAATAGATAAGTTGCCTATTTTGATATTTATAAAAATGCTTTTCCAAGTAGCCATCGACAATCTTTTCGATTTCATTGGCATCAATGACAGCAAAGCTTACTGTATCAGTTATAACAACTCTACGAACCTCAACATCAGAGTTTCTTTTGACTTTAGCACCAGTAGTATCTCTTGTAACTGTCATATAATAAAAAATGATTTCATGCAAAGCTTTTACATTTACATTATCTGAAGAAACCATTTCACTTACATTTTTAGGGTTTTTGTTCTCAATCAAAACCCTTATTTCACCATTTGCCTTTATTACGCTATCTATTCTTTTATCTGTATTGATTTCATAAGTGGAAGAATGATAAAAACTCTCCTTCATAAAATCATTGGTGATGTTTTTTAAATGTTCTTCAGTTTCCCCATCAGCTATTGCTTTAGAAGTCTTATTGATATACATTTTTACATTATTCCTAAATATGTTAAGTTTTTCTTCTGAAAGCTTTAGATTGTAAAGGCGTCTATCATATTTTTTTAAGGCTTCTTCAATTGTGATTGCACTCATTGTAGTCTCCTATCATTTATACTAAAAAAACAAAAAACGGTCAGAATTATTTCCAACCGTTTTACTAATAAACGTGTTCTCTTTTCTTTGGTCGTAAATTGGTCGTAAATCTTACCAATAAATTTCTAAGCTCTTTGATTTTACTGAGTTTACTTATCGATTGGCTTCATTGTAGGGAAGGCGCCTTTTTCCGTATTTATTCTTCACGTATCGTTACATCGTTGAAATACGTGGACTTTCCCCTATAAGCACTTTTATGTATTTTTATTTATTTTAACACCGTTTAACGGGCAGTAGTAACACTTTCTGTAATGGTCAATACACTTGCTTACAACAGCATTGCACGCTTGTATAAATCTTTAAGATTCCAAATTGACACATCAATAAGCGGTTCATACATAAATGTATTGAGATGTATTGTTTCTGGCGTTATAAGATTTACCTCATCCATAAAAGCGCTCTCCACATCATTTAAATATGCTTTTGCTTGATTATACCATTCACGCATTTGATTACTTTTTGCATCATCGCATGATCCCGTATGATCTGTAATCACTTTTTTCAAATACCGCTCCGCCAATAATCTTACCCCAATAGAAAGAACCAGTTTATTTTCCAATGATACATCATCACTATCTGCAAGCACCTTGCTGTCTATCGATTTGAGACACTCAAAATAGTTTTCTCCATCGAAATTAATTTCTTCTTCCCCTATGTACTTTTTCACTATTGACCAGAGGCTGTCCAAAGTCGTCTCATCAGTGCTAATAGGGGTTGTCTTATAATGCATAAAACATGTAAGATCAAGATAATCTTGATCACTCCCGCTATACTCTGATAGATTTCTGTAGAATGGGATACTAGCAATAAGCATTTTCTTCCTTTTATCAGAGTCCTTATTTTGTTGAATTCCTTCCACAATTACTTTCTTAAAAAAATCTTTTTGATATCTAAATTCCGACATATCTATTGCGCCATCTGTATTTCGTTGCGCAATATAGCAATTTGGTCGACTCACATTAAGTCTTGATTTTGCCGTTCTATAAAAATCGAAATTATGAGTCAGCATCAATAAATCCATCCCTGGATTTTTTGAAAGATCTGCTAAGTACTCAATAATTGCATATTTATTTTTATAATCAAAGGAATCGGATATGTCGTCAGTAATTATTAAAAATCGTCTTCCTCCTTCATTAGCCTGTATACGTATCCGTTCCAAATCAAAGAGGATATACAACAAATAAAGCGCATGTTTTTCCCCTGTACTTAATGACTTCATAAGATCGTCTTTCGTTAAATTGCAGCTCGCATTGTCTGTCTCCGATACTTTCTGCTGGTAATCAAATGACAAGCTTGGTGCTTCATCTTTAAGGATAAAATTTGATTTGTTATCAACCTTAACTTTGTAGGGTACGCGGAAACGTCGATTAAATTCATCAACAACTTGTTTCCAGCGCTTTGATTGTGTTGCTGCTTGTTCATACAATGCCTTTATCTCCACTGCATACCCATCTATGACCTTTTTATATTCTGTAAAATCTTTATCCAAATTATCAAAATATGATCCCCACATAAACTTCTTTGCTTGACCAATATCCAAGAGCAATGGTATCACTTCTGGATGCGCAATAATGGCATCCCTAGCATTGCTTACATCATTATTTGCTGTTAAGATTTTTTTAAGTTTCTCAAAAGCTTTTGACAATTTATCATCAGAATACATTTTCTTCAATTGTTCATTAATGACTTCATTCCATTCATCGATGCTTTTTATCACAGTACCATCGCACAGTACAATTGTATGTGATGCATCAAACAAATTATCTTTAGCCAATTCTTTTCCTAAATTCTCGGCGCTTCGGTCGGTAAAAACGGTATTTAATACTATACTATTACTTAGTAAATCATCTAATCGCTTAATATATTCTGCAATATTCTTTTGAAATTCTGGCTTTTTATATACCGCAATAGCTTTGTCATTGAATAGCACCGCATATTTTATTTCATTTAAATAATTTGGGATACTGCCACCTGTTAAAACTTCCTCTATGGAATTCATTATATCTGGCCAATCAGATGTACTTGCTAAGTTCAAGTCACTAATAAGGGAAAGCTTTATTTGTGGCTTAGATATACCTGCTTTTAAACGCAACGCCTCCTCTATGGCTTTTATTTCATCACTTAATCGTGACATTATAACATTGTATTTATTTCTTGTAGCCTCATCTGCCAATAGCGTGCTTACCGTCTCTTTCGTGAATTCAAATTTATCCATATATGAATTCACCACATAAATTGCATCCGTATTCGGCACGTCTTTTGGCTTTAATGAAGTATACTGATAAGTGCTAGTTTCATATGTAACAGAATAAGAAGTTGTTCTATCCTTAAAGATTCTATCTTCGCTTGGTTTTCCTTCAGAGATATCTTCAAATATCTTTGAAAACGATGATTTCA
>DAMCXN010000018.1:0-23745 GCA_032096995.1 Aminipila sp. | reverse complement strand
GTGCATATATGAATGCCTTATTACAATTGTTAAAATCTATACCCTTCCCCATGTCAAAAGCCTTGATTCCATAACAATTTTCGAAATGTCCGTTTAACACTATATCATTCCTCTCTTTTATTGAATTGCATGATAATAATTTCTTCTTTTTATTATAACGCACTTTACATAAAACGGCACCATTGGTACCGCTTTCAAATGATTATTATGTTATGCTTCTTTCAAATATTCATTGAGCCCAATGAACTCGCTTCTCTTCAGATCCTTTGTTGCATCCGCATAGATGTTCAATGTCGTTGATACATCCGTATGGCCAAGGATTTCCTGGACTACCTTTATGTTCACCCCCGCTTCAATCATGCGTGTTGTGAATGTATGCTTAAGCGAATGACAACTGAATTTAGGTATCAACCTTGCAGTATCAGCATCTCTCAAAAGTTCCTCATCATTATGATCTCTGATGATCCTACTTATAACTTTATTCAGGATACCATTATTCATAACTTCACCAAATCGATTAAGGAAGATAAAGTCTGTGTAGCCACCTATGGAGGATTTGCATACAAGCCCTGCTTTTTCCTGATTTTCTTTCTCAAGCAGTAATGCTTCATGTACCATATCCAGCATAGGTATCACTCTAGTCCCGGCTTCTGTCTTCGTTGAGTTTATTTCATAAGCGCAGTGCCTGTTCCCATGGTCGTAATATACAAGTGTGTGATTCACATCGATCCATTTTTCTTCCATGTCCACATCACACCAGCGAAGCCCAGTGACTTCACCTATACGCATTCCGGTTCCAATCAAGAAACTGAATACCGGATACCTGTAATGGTCAAGCATTTTTGTAACACTAAGTACGAATCTTCACTATAAATTTCGTGCCTCAAATGGGGCTAATCCACCATTGTAAGAATGTGGCCTAATGTGGTTATACCAGACATAGACATATCTATTAACGGCAGCATCCAACTGTTGATCTGTTTCGAATTTATTGAGGTTTATAAGCTCTGCTTTGAATGACTTATAGAAACGTTCCATTGGCGCATTATCATAGGGGCAACCAGTTTTGCTCATGCTCTGTTTAATTCCATTTTTTTCACAGCACATTATTGTAGCATATTTACTAATTTTTTGAGAGCAAGCGTATATATCTCCCGTGTCATAATTAAATCGTCCTTGAAAATGTATTCATTCGGCTGATGTTCCGTACATTCTCTGTTAGGAAAATCCGGGCCAAACGCGACAATGTTATCCATTGCTCTTGCATACGTTCCACCGCCCATAGTCGTAGCTTTATCATCACGCCCCGTTACCTGTTCATATGCTTCCATAAGCGTAGTCACTAATATCCCGTCCTTATCATTGTAGACAGGCGCCTCCCACATCTTAAGTTCTGCATCAAATAGACTATTACTAATTCTGCTATTGATGGCATTCATTAACTGATCCTTTGTATATGTCACGGGACACCTTATATCTAAAGTAATTATAATGTCTTCATCTGTATCGTATATCAGCCCAGGATTAACCGTTAATTCTCCACTTTGTGCATCTGCAAAGTTACAGCCCAGTAATTTGCCATCATATGTCATCCCTAGATACTTATTATATTCTCTGGAGAGAGGACAATCTATCTTTGACATCAACTTACTTATAGCATTCGTCCCCAACCAAGGCATGCTTCCATGCGCGGATTTTCCAATTTCAGTTATGGCATCCCCTGATTCATTCCCGCTTAATATGCATTCAGCCTTGTCGGCCACCATATTCGGTGCAATTCCTCCTGAAATACTATGAATACCGCTCTCTGATTTTTTCATCTTAAGCTCTATATTCGCGATACCCATTTCCCCATACACAACTGGAAAGTCTGCATCTGGAGTAAATCCCATTGTAGGAATTTCCTCTGTAGCTTTATAGTAATCCATATCAGCCCAATCGCCAATCTCCTCGGAGCAGCCAAATATAATTCTAATTCTTGAATGCAATTCTATCCCGGATTCTTCAATCTCATTCATTGCATAAATTGCCGCTACAGCCGGCCCTTTATCGTCAATTACGCCTCTACCAAATATTTTACCATCTTTTTCCGTTAATTTATATGGATCAGTTTCCCAACCATCACCTGCCGGTACAACATCTAAGTGAACTAAAATACCAATTAGTTCCTCGCCTTCCCCAATTTCTGCATACCCGCATTTGTTATCACAATTCTTAGTTTTAAATCCTAGGCTGTCACAGATTTCAAGTGCACACTCAAGCGCCTCTTTTACGTTTTCTCCAAAGGGCGCATCGTTGCTGCCTGTCTTGCTAACGCTTTTGATAGACACTAACTTTCTTAAAGTTTCCAACATCATTTCCATAAAGCCTCCTTGTTTATACAGCATATTACATATGTGAACATAAATTAACGGGATCACGTATGCAATAATGTACTACATGACCCCGTCAGTTAATTATCTCTATTTTTCATTAAATGGAATATAATCAATATCGAAGCCAAAGTGTCGTGGTCCAAAGCACGCAAGTCCCTCATTCGTCTTCCATATCTCTGGTGACGGCAACACGATAACCGTCATTTTAGTCCCGATACTGAAGTTTGGTGATGTCAATGGTTCACCATTTTCATCTATCATACAAATCAAATCAGGCGCTGTAACATCAATATCTCCATTTCTATAGGCCATAATATTCTCGTTCTTCAGCCAAATTTTGTATTCTTCATTAGCAAAGTCTTCAATTCCTTTTAAGTATATCTCTCCGAAGTTAAAGCCTTCCCTTGTTTCACACGGAAAGTCTGTTACTTCACCTTTAAACAGGACTTTACCGCTCTTAGCTTCAATGATAGCCTCTGCAACATCATTGCCAGCCTCTTTGGCTTCTCTCAGTTCTTTGCCTATTTCCATAGCATAGGTTATTGCATTAGGAATTAAAGATTCCTTTATTACCTTGCCCACATTAATGTGATCCGCAACTCCAACCATATTATCACTTGCAACTGCTATAGCTCTTACTATTGCTTCTGCTCTAAGGTCATTAGCTACATTCTGTATTACTATCTTCTCACCAAACCTTGTTGCAACACCCATAGGGCAAATAGGCACGCCCTTAACGTAGTATGTCGAATGCTGTAATTCTGGCACCGATCTTCCAGCTGGATCTGCGTCTATAAGTGGCAGCCCCAACTCTATTGCAGCGTGCAATGCTTCAGCAGTATTGGATCCACCCAGTTCAGTTGATCCAATAGCGTATATTTCTTTACCAATATATTTTTCTACAGCCTTAGTTGCTAAAACCGCAGGTTCCTCGTCAGCCAATGCCAAACCATCAAATTCACTGTTCATACCCGAAGCTGACGGTGCACCACAACCATATGGTGTAGCAACATATTCATCATCAGGTAATTCTTCTAAATCTATAAGTTTGAGCGTCTCGCCTGCATCAAAATGTTTCTGCATTTTTTCCAGGCCCTCTGATAACGGCCCTCCGCCGCCCGTACCGAGCACCGCACATCCATATAGAATATCGATCATATCCTGTTTGTTTAATACTTTCATTTTTCTTAAAGCATAGTTATCGCCTATGCTTTTCCTCCTCTCAATTCTACTTCTTCGTTCGCATCACTTTTATCTGACAAATTGTTTCTAGACGTTGATGGAATAAATTTCTCAACTATTACATATATTATTGCTCCAATAATGATTCCACTGAATTCAATCTTGATTAAGAAATAAGCGGCAATTGTTCCTAATGCCCATGAAATAACGCCTGCCCAATTCACTCCATCTTTAGGCCTGAAGTTCTCTTTTTTGCCTCTTCCTACTATCCAATAGTCTGCCAATATTACTCCGCCGATCGGACATACCACATAAGACAATAAACTCAAGACGCTTTCAACATGAGATAGTATTCCCATAGCTCCTAATATAATACCAATCATACCTGCAATAAATGTAGTCTCTCGTCTTCTATTATCCGGTATCTTCAGTGCCATTACTATATTCAAGCCTGCGCTATATGCGTTAGTGGAGTTGGTTGTCCATGTAGATATTACTATAGAAATCACTCCGAGTAATGGCAAACCTATCGAAATCAAAACCATTCCAATATCATATTGACCTGACAGTTTTGTAAGCAATATTCCCAGAACCAAAGTTATAACGCCCATCGGGAAAACTCCATAGAATACCGATTTAACAGTATCTTTTCTGCTCTTCTGAAATCGAGTGTAATCTGCTGCGGTTATTGTACCTACTGCGGTAAAATTAAATGATAGTGCAACGCCTGCCATAAAACTCATAGTCTGTGTAGTTTCTTTAGTGAGCGCACCTGTACCAAATTGCTTAATTGCCAGGTATGTACCTATAGCCATAATAATCATAAGCAACGGTATCGATATTTTATTTAATATTTCTAATGCTCCAATACCATAAATAGCTGTTATTAGCATGATCACTCCCCACAGTACATTGGATACTACAACCGGTATATAAAATCCTGTCATATCCATCACTGCGTTGGTGAACGACTCTCCGCACACGCCATTCTGTATTCCAAACCAACCAATCATATTGACTGCGAAAAGGATACTTACTATAAATCTAGCGCCCTTTTTGCCGAAACCAGCTTCGCATGTTGCACATGATGCTAATCCTAAGTCGCACCCAATCATACCCGTAGCAATCATACCGACTACTACCAATAAGTATCCCAATGATCCAGAAATGATAGCCGGCCACAGCGGCATTGCTTCAGCTAATAAAGCACCTAGTAAAAATGCCGGAACACAAACGCATATGCCTGCTTGAACAAATGCTAGCGATGACCAATCTTTTCTGTCATTCTGGGAAATCGGTTTCAACGCCAAGGCTTCAATTTGTTTCTTTTCTTTTCCCATATGATGTCTCCTTCCATAAATGTAATCATTAACTTATCTAAATATTATCTCAATTTTCTTAATATTGCTATGTGTCATTGACTCAAATTCTTTTTTTATCTTTGTGCAATTGCACAATTAATTGCAATTTGACTTACATTTTGTTATACTTAAAATGGTAATGCTAAATATAGTAAAAGAGGAGTAAAAATGAGCATAACAGTACGCGATTGTCTATCCTTACCAGCACTTAAATCCGGCAAGGTAATGGCTGGAGAAAAGGGTCTTGATGGAATAGTATCATCGGTTTCCGTTGTAGAATTTCTTGAAATGGATGATATAATCACCAAGTATATTAATGATTATAACCCAAATGAATTGCTGATTTCAGCTTTTTATGCTTTTAAAGATGATGTGGAGAAACAATGCGCTGCGCTCAATTATCTTGTTGAAACCGGGGCCGTTGCTTTAGTGCTATTTTATACAGGCCATGTATTAAAAAAAATCTCCCCTAGATTGGTACAAACTGCAAACAGTCTGTCTCTACCATTGATTGCAATCGAACATGATCCAATGAAAAGCATACGCTATTGTGATGTGATTTCCGATGTAACTGAAGCGATATTTGTGGATAAACATGAATCAAAAAGCCTAATATCCTCAACAATCAATCGGCTTAGTCAATTTTCAAATGAACACCGCACAATGAAAACTTTGTTACGTGTAATATCTGACTATAGCAAATGCAATTTAATATTAACTGACCATGATAATATTGTTGTTTCATCAGGTTATTGGGCAAGTCACAACCCTATAGATTCTTCCAAATTAAAGAGAATCTTTGCATCATTTAATACAGATAGTGACATAGATAAACCAATAAAAGCGAATATGAACGGAACTGATTATTTGATATATAAATCTATTATTCAAATCAAAGAAGGCCTACCACTGCATTTATACGTTATGACATACGGTCATACGCTTACTGAAGATGCTATTAGTGATATGACCAAATGTGTTGAACTATACTCTTCTCTATGGGGGTATTCTTTGAACATCTATTCAAAGGACTCCCTAATACCAATTTTATTAAAAGAATCAACGCCAAATGCAAAGGCGTTTCTTGCGAGAATGAACATTGCTTTTAGTAAAGTGTCCGGCCTCACTATCATCGATGCGCCACAACGTTCCCTTGTGTCAATAGAGAATGATGTCAAATGCTTATTTGATGATTATTCAAAAACCAGCATCGTGGACTTACTGGATAAATATGTAATAGTACTGTGTGATCCAATGCTAATAAATAGCGATAACTCGTCAATCAAAAGCGAAATTATTCAACTGGTTGAAAAGTATGAGGATACTTATATTTTTCAGGAAAGCGACAGCACTACGCTCCAATCTTTAAGGGATACATACATGCACTTTTGCAGATCAACAGATATGCTTAAGAAAATATTTCTAAGTAGGAATATATGGACGGTGCACGATTTGAATTATGCCTCAGAAATAACGACACTATTAGATACTAACAATACTAAAACAACCAAGTTAATCAACGAACTCAAGTTACTAGCCAACGATAATAATCAACTTCTCGATACATTGGCTACATACCTCTTAGACTGTAATTCACAACTTAATCTCACTGCTAAAGCGATGTATTTACATCGCAATACCATATCATATAGACTTAATCAAATACGTCAAATCACGAGCACGGATTTTACAGCATTCCCAGCTATTAATGATTTTTCTATCATCGCTACTATATGGCGCATTTATGGTGATGATGCTTTAGATATAAATAATACAAAATAGCTCATCATCAAAATCAGCTGAGGAAATGTAAACGCACAAATAGCGCCATTAAGGCGCTATTCTTAGGTAAACACTCATTCTATGCATAAGTTGCAAATGAACCGATGCTCAACTTTAACAGAAATGCCAATCCAAATAGTTAATGAGGGTTCGCGCCTAATGCCATTTACGCAAAGATAATCTACAATACTCGAAATAGGTTCATCGTCGCGCCTCCAAATTCAATATCTACAAAAATATGATAAAGTCGATGATAAAAACAGGAATCAAGCATATTATGGCCCAACGCATATATCCAAAAAACGATGGCATCCTGATTCCACTTTCCTCAGCGATGGATTTCACCATGAAGTTAGGAGCGTTTCCTATATATGTATTTGCACCCATAAAAACTGCACCGGCTGATATAGCAATCAGCATTTTTTCGCTTATTATTCCGACTGTAGTTGCTATTCCACTAGTAGCACCCATCGCACCAGCAGAAGTTAGAAACACAAGATATGTTGGAGTATTATCAAGAAAACTGGACATAATTCCAGTAAGCCAAAACATTTGAACACTTGAACAATCCATGTAATTGGCACTGTTTGATTCCAGCATATCTAATGCGGGGATCATAGGTTATGAAAATATCATTTAGGCTCTTACCTTTTAGGTAGTCGTTAACAATTTGTTTCTTAAATTCTAGATCGTATCGATTACTCATTTTTAAATACTCCTAGTTCGTTAATATTATATATTATTCGTACTAGATGTTACAACTTCACTATACCATTACATCTTTAATGAGGCTGTTCCTCAGTTCGACGAGGCTGTACAGTATCAGCTGGCTCTCGGCGTCTGTCACGTTCATCTTTATCTTCTTCTCCAGCATCGTTCTCACCTCCAGATTTATGTATGCGGAGTATTAATCACTACCTAAATTCTATTCACCTTCAGCGATAATTGCAAATGTGCGATTTTTTCCACTAAAAACCCGGAGCGCTTGTGTTTGCAAGTATTCCGGGTGTTTTTTCGTCAAAAGTAACACTTTAGTAACAAAAGTAACACTTTTTGATTGCTATGGCTCAGTGTTTTCAATGGCTACAGCGATTTTATTACTCTATAGGCTTCATTGTCGGGAATAATATTATGTCCCTAATTGATTGAGCATCTGTAATTAACATAATAACTCTATCAATACCTATACCAAGACCTCCTGTAGGAGGAAGTCCAACCTCAAGAGCATTTACAAAGTCTTCATCCATTGGATGTGCTTCATCATCAGTCCCATCGTCTAGCTGAGCCTGTTGCTCTTTAAATCTTTCATATTGATCTATTGGATCATTTAATTCAGAAAAGGCATTGGCAATTTCCCAACAGTTTACATAAGCTTCAAACCTTCTTGTAATTCTTGGGTCTTTAGGATCTCTTTTAGCTAATGGTGATATTTCAACTGGATGTCCTGTTACAAATACAGGTCCGTCTAGATATCCAGGTACATCTTCACAGAATTCTTCAAACATTTCTGCTAAGATTTTACCTCTTGTCATAGCTTTAACGTCATCCTTGTCCATTCCTTGTTTTATAGCTGCCTCTCTTGCTTCTTCATCTGTCACTATAGTAGCAAAATCTACGCCTGTGATTTCTTTAATAGCATCAGCCATATCTAATCTTCTCCATGGAGGAGTAAGATCAAATGTCTTTCCTTGATATTCAATAACCATACTTCCTGTAGCTGCTAAAGCTGCTTGAGAAACAACCTGCTCAGTAACTTCCATCATAGTATCCATATCAGCATAAGCCATATAGCATTCCATATTAGTAAATTCAGGATTATGGCTTCTATCCATACCTTCATTTCTGAACATTTTTCCCATTTCATATACTCTATCAAGACCACCTACAATTAATCTCTTTAAGAATAATTCGTTAGAAATACGCATTTTCATATCTAAATCAAGAGAATTGTGATGAGTTGCAAAAGGTCTAGCATTTGCACCACCAGCAATAGTCGTTAATATAGGTGTATCTACTTCAAGATATCCATACTTGTTTTCAAGAACATCTTTGATCGCATGAATAATCTTTGAACGCTGTACAAAAGTATTCTTAACTTCAGGATTTACAATAAGATCTACATATCTCTGACGATATCTTTGATCCTGATCCTTTAGTCCATGAAATTTATTAGGAAGCACTTGTAATGATTTTGAAAGTAATACTAATTTTGAAACCTTTATTGAGATTTCCCCATGTCTTGTTTTAAAAACTTCTCCTTCTACACCAACAATATCTCCGATATCATAAGTTAAGAAAATCTCATATTCTTCAGGTGTAATAGCATCTTGTCTAACGTAGCATTGTATTCTTCCTTGTTTATCTTGAATATCTATAAAAGAAGCCTTACCCATGTGTCTGTTAGCCATCATTCTGCCTGTACAAGATACCTGTTTGCCTTCCATTTCTTCAAAATTGTCCTTGATATCCATGCTGTACGCAGTAACATTCCATTTTTCTACTAAAAATGGATTTCTGCCCATTTCCTGAAGTTTTTTTAGTTTTTCTCTTCTTATTAATCTTTGTTCATTAAGTTTTTCTTCTGAAAGTTCTTCTTCAACTTCCGGGTTTACAGTTCTGTTTTCTTCTGTACTCATAGTATACCTCTCACATCTTTTCTATATTAAAAAGCCTATTTTAGGCTGCTTTCAAACTAGTCAAACTATTTATATATGTCTAATACTTCATAATGCATAAGGCCATCAGGTACTTGAATTTCAACAACTGAACCAAGCTTTTGTCCCATAAGTGCTCCACCAACTGCGGATTCATTTGAAATCTTTCCTTCAAATGGGTCAGCTTCTGTAGAACCAACCATAGTATACTCAGCTTCAAGCCCTGTTTCCTGAACTTTAACCTTAACTTTAAGTCCAACATTAACATAGTCTTTAGACATTTCACTTTCATCTATAATTTTTGCTTTACGAATCATGGTCTCAAGCTTATGAATTCTTTCTTCAAGCTCTGCCTGTTCATTTTTCGCAGCATCATATTCAGCGTTCTCAGATAAGTCCCCATAGGAAATCGCTTCCTTCAATCTTTCTGAAACCTCTTTACGTCTTACAGAAACTAGCTCTTCATGCTCTTCTACAATTTTATCGTAGCCTTCTTTGGTTAGCAATATTTCTTCTGCCATATTTCCAATCTCCTTTCGACCTCTGTCGTATCGTAACATTATACTATTCATAATATGAAAAGTCAATAATAACCACACTAAATCAACTGTTTTAGCAGTTCTCTTATTTCTTGAAAACTCTTTTTTTGATTAACCTCTGCACGTAAATGTGCAGAACCTTTTATACCTTTTAAATACCATGCGATATGCTTTCTCATTTCGCGAACTCCTACATATTCTCCCTTTTCTTCCAAAACATATTCGCATTGCTTATTAATAATTCTTAGTTTCTCAGATATAGTAGGTGGATTAGGTTTTTCTTGTCCTTTCCATAGTGCTAATGCATCTCTAAAAATCCATGGATTGCCCTGAGCACCACGAGCGATCATGACCATATCACAACCTGTTTCATCAAGCATACGCAAAGCATCTTCACCAGAGAAAACATCTCCGTTACCTATCACAGGAATATTAACTGAATCTTTAACCTTTGCAATCATAGACCAATCAGCTTTTCCTGTATAATACTGTTCTCTAGTTCGTCCATGAACTGCAATTGCTGATGCACCAGCTGATTCAGCAGCTTTTGCCACTTCAACAGCATTAATAGAATTATCGTCAAATCCTATTCTAATCTTAATAGTAACTGGTTTTTTTGCTTCCTTGGCAGTTACTTCAACTAATTTATAAATTAAATCTACATTTTTTAAAAGTGCAGACCCCTCACCGTTTTTGACAATTTTAGGTACAGGACACCCCATATTTATATCTAATATAGCATTTTCCCTAGTTGCTAGTTCTCTTGCTGTATATGCTAAAATATCAGGCTCACTTCCAAAAACTTGAAACGCAACTGGCATTTCATCCTCATAAATCTTTAATAAATTATCCGTATTTTTATCTTTATAATAAAGTCCCTTTCCACTTACCATTTCTGTATATACCATAGCAGCCCCCATTTGTTTACAAATTCTCCTGAATGAAGAATCTGTAACCCCTGCTAAAGGTGCAAGTAAAAAAGGGTTTTCTAATTCTATATTTCCTATTTTTAAAATTTTTAACTATCTCCCCTCTAAAAAATGTAGCTTGTACACTTTCTTTTTATATAATGAAAAATAAACCCATATTCCCCTATTATATAAAAAGGCCGGCTCAAAATGATTAAGTAACCAAATTAAGACAGCCTCTAAATTGCATATATCTAATTATTATCTATACATTTTCTCTTATGACCTTTGTTTTTCTCATATATTAACTGAAGACCCTCAAGAGTAAGCATCTTATCTACATAGTCAATGCAATCAATCCCCTGTTCTATTAGTGTAGCAAGTCCGCCTGTAGCTACTACAATAGCTTCCTTACCCGTCTTAGACATAGCGGTTACTTCTCTTTTCATTTTCTTAGTAATGTAGTCTACCATGCCCATATGACCATAAACTAACCCAGATTGCATACTTTCAATGGTATTTTTACAAATCACATGACCTGGTTCTTCTAACTCTACTTTTGGCAGCTTAGCAGTCTTTTCGAACAATGCATCAGACGCAATCTTAACCCCTGGTGCTATGGTTCCTCCCAGATATTCTGCATTTTCTGTTACCGCACAAAAGGTTGTAGCAGTACCAAAATCTATCACTACAAGAGGTCCACCATACTTAGCATATGCTGCAACTGCATTTACTATTCTATCAGCTCCTACTTGCTTTGGATTATCATATTTAATAATCAATCCTGTCTTTATGCCCGGTCCTATAACTATAGCTCTTTTATTAAAATATTTCATTGATAAATGTTGAAGCGTATATAAAACAGAAGGAACAACAGTTGATATGATTACATCCTTTACTTCCTGGGTCTTAAGACCTTCATAGGTAAATAGTTGGTTTATTACCATACCATATTCATCAGCACTTTTATTGTTATCTGTCTCAAGTCGCCAATTTTGAATTAGTTGTCCATCTTTAAATACACCTAAAACTATATTTGTATTTCCTACATCGAATGCTAGTAGCATGGTCTTTCTCCTTTGCTCATGCGTCAATTAGTCCGGTTTTCCAATAGTATAATATCTTTAAGAATACTTTAGAATAACCACGGCTTTTCTTTGGTAAAAATTTAACTAGAATAGTATACCTTTAATATGATTAAATTTCAAGAAAATTTAATAAAAAAGCAAATGCATTTTAAAAATACATTTGCTTTTTACTCGTACGAACTATTTTTTATACTTTAGCCATGGGTAGCACCACCATAACTAACCGTTTAAAAAACAATAGATTACTATAATATAAATATACTTATTTAATAGTTATAAGGATATCATTTGCATTAACAGAAGCACCCTTTGTCGTTTGAACAGTATCAATTGTTCCATCCACTGGGGCTAAAATTTCATTTTCCATTTTCATAGCCTCTAATATAATAAGTACATCTCCAGCTTTTACAGACTGACCTGATGTTACTTTAACATCAAGAACAGTTCCTGGCATTGGTGCTGTTATAGTTTGAGCTCCTTCTGCAATAGGCGCTGCGGAAGCTTTCGGTTCTACAGGAGCCGCTTTTAGAGCTTCTGGAGCTGGTGTTGAAGCTGCAGCCGGTGCAGGTCTTACAATTGGTGATACAGCAGGAGACGCTGTTTCCAAAGCTTCTTCAACCTCTACTTCATAAGTAGTTCCATTTACTTTTATATTATATTTTTTCATTTTTAATCTCCTTATTAATAAATCTTTCTGCTTTCAAGGCAATCAGCCATGCCAGCACTTCCCCATGAGTTTCCACTAATTCTTGTAATTTTTCTAACTACAAGATTACCTGACGTAATTCCATTAGTAGCTTCATAAGCTGCAATAGCTGCTGAAATAACTGCAACTAATTCTTTATCATCTACGCTTTCATTTTCAACTGTATCTGAAATAGTAGGCTTTAAATTTACAGAATCTCTTTTTATAACAACATCATCTGTCTTAGTTGCAACCTTTGACATAGTGTTCATGACAAACCACAATAAAATCAAAACTATAAAAGTGATTCCCATGCCCATACAAGTGGTTATCAAGGCACCCATAGCCTTTTCTCCCATTGTTAATGAATCAAACAAAGCAGGATCAGTAAACTTATCCATTAATGATAATTCCATAAATACACCTCCTAAAGCGGAATATTTCCATGTTTTTTAGCAGGTAATGACTGTCTTTTGGAACTTAACATATCAAAGCCACTAACGATTCTTTGTCTTGCAGTTGCTGGTTCTATAATGTCATCAACATATCCCATTTCAGCTGCTCTATAAGGATTATTAAATTTTTCTTCGTACTCATTAATTTTTTCATCTCTTTTTGCCTTAGGATCATCTGAATTCTTAATTTCTTTCTTAAAGACAATATTTGCAGCTCCAGATGCCCCCATTACAGCGATTTGTGCTGAAGGCCAAGCTAACACTAAATCAGAACCTAATTCTTTATTACACATTCCAATATAAGCTCCACCGTATGCTTTTCTTAAAATCATAGTAATCTTAGGGACTGTCGCTTCACAATATGCATATAGCATCTTTGCTCCATGCCTTATGATTCCACCAAATTCTTGATCTTTACCTGGTAAAAATCCTGGTACATCTTCAATTGTAAGCAAAGGAATATTAAAAGCATCACATCTTCTAATAAATCTAGCCGCCTTATCAGATGCATTAATATCTAAGCATCCTGCTCCAAAGTTAGGTTGATTTGCAATAACACCAACTGTAGCTCCATCTAACCTAATGAAACATGTAATGATATTCTTAGCGTAAAGAGGCATTACGTCATAGAATTTTCCATCATCTGCAAGCTTAGCAATAATTTCATACATATCATAAGCCTTATTAGGATTTTCCGGAATTATATCATTAAATTCAGGAATTAATCTGTTAGGGCTATCATTTGTAGCATAAATAGGAGGGGTTTCTAGATTGTTTGATGGCATATAGGATAGTAGTTCCCTTACCTGCATCAAAGTCTCTGTATCATCTTTTCCAATAAAATGTGCAACCCCACTAGTTGAATTGTGAGTCATAGCTCCGCCTAAGACTTCTGAGGTAATATCTTCACCAGTTACAGTTTTTATAACTTGAGGCCCTGTTATAAACATCTGACTAGTCTTGTCTACCATAAAAATAAAGTCTGTAATAGCAGGAGAATAAACGGCACCACCTGCGCATGGACCCATGATTACAGAAATCTGAGGAATAACTCATGAAGAAATAGTATTGTTATAAAATATTTTGCCAAATCCTGAAAGAGCATTTACTCCTTCTTGAATCCTAGCTCCACCAGAATCATTTAACCCAATAATAGGAGCACCCATTTTTAAGGCCATATTCTGTACTTTTACTATTTTTTCAGCATGGTATTCTCCAAGAGAACCACCTAACACAGTAAAATCTTGTGCATATGCAAAGACAAGTCTTCCATCAACTGTACCGTAACCAGTTACAACTCCATCTCCAGGAGCCTTTTTTTCTTCCATACCAAAATTGTGACATCTATGAGACACAAATACATCCATTTCAACAAAACTGTTTTCATCAAATAAAACATTAAGTCTTTCCCTAGCTGTCAATTTTCCGCTTGCGTGTTGAGCATCAATTCTGTTCTGCCCTCCACCTAAAGCAATTTGAGCTTTAATATCTAACAGCTCATCAAGCTTATTCATATATACTTCCTCCTTAACGAATAAAAGTAGGCTTTTTTTATAGTAGTGCGCGGTATACACCAAGATAAATATATCGCATATTAGGATTTTTTGCAATAGTCTTTAGTCTTTATATAGTAAATTCGCAAATTCTATCAGGTCTTTTTCTACTTTTTTTTCAATCTTACAATCCTTTGGCAATATAATTATTAACCCATCTTCTTCAATAAAATCTCTTCCAGATGCAACAGAAATAACGTTTCCTCCTGCCATAGTTTTTCCTCTATATAAAGAAATAGGGACTGGTATTCTACTATTATATGTACTTCTTCTTATAAAACAACTATAAACTTGGCTAATTGTACTTTGTCCGTCCATATATATATATACATATTTGGCTGAATCCATTGAAATGCTACTAGCTCCAAGAGATTTCAATGTTTCTGCTAAAGGAAGAATCGTACTACCATCAAAATACTTTTGTGCCATCATTAGTTCTTGTCCAACATAATATTTGTCGACTATCCCTTGATTATAATAATAATATTTCCCTGCCTTAGCAATAAAGGATTTTGATAAAATTTCTGTAATATTCTCTGAATTCTTTTTCTTTTCACTTAAAATAGTTTCTTCAAAATGTGGCAATTCTTTTATTTTTTTTAATCGGTATTCATATTTTTCATCTAATACTCTAATTTCTTTATTATTTTTTACAACTAAATATTCCATCACATATACAGGTTTTTTTCTGACTTTTGATGAAATATCCCAAATCTCTATAGCAAGTTTATGTATTTCATACGGGTTGTCAATCTCTTTTATTCTTTCTTCATAAAGCTTTCCATCAAGCTTATATTTTAAAGCTTTGTAATCCAAGTTTCCATGAATCTTAATACTTCTAACAGCATTTGCTCCTAAATTTGCATCACTAAGCTTAACTTTTTCTCCATTTTCATCAGTTTGCATAAGATAAAATTCTGCCCCATATCCTTCAATTTCAGAAGGTATCAAAGTGCTAGAATATATGCCATATGCTCCTTTATCAAATTGTTCTTCAGCTTCTTCAACTGTATAAATAGGATGTGTGTATACTATAACCCCATCCTCTGACAATTTTTCTGGCAGATCCTTTATCCAATAATCTTTTCCTACAGTAACTGCATAAATATCATTTTTCTTTACAAACTTTAAAAGCTTGTTATAGTCAATGGTATCCTGCATATATAAAGTAAATATAATGTCTCTATATCCTAAATCTGCTACAGGTTCAAATTCCTTATAATCATATATCTGTGGTATCATGCGATTAATATAATTAGGATATTTTTCTGCAATTGTTGTTAGTAATTTTATATTATCGCCCTTTGTATCAGTTACAATTCTTATTTGTGGATTTTCATCTAATATTTTTATCAATTTATCAAAAGTTAACGGTTCAAATCTGCCACAAATCAATTGATTATTGAATTGATTTAAAGTTAATTTCTTATCATATTTTCGCCCTAAATAATTAGTTATTGTTCTATCCCAATCATGAAGCATTACAATTTCTTCATCATAAGAAAACTCCATATCAAGTTCAATTAGCTTAAAGCCATTAGATATAGCATTCATAACTGCATCAACGGAACTAGAAGTATCAAATCCTTCTACGCTCCCTCCTCCATGGGCAATTATCTTCTCATATGTTCTTTCTTCTTTTATATTAGCATTTTTATCTGTACTAGCTGTAATAGTTTCTGCAAACGCTAAAGTAGTAGCCATTGCAAAAGCAATAGCTACTACTATAGTTCTTATTAAATATCTTGTCATTAGTGTACCACACGTTCCAATCTCTTTAATGCTAACGCAATAGTCAATCCTGGGATTACACGATTGCCCGTTATTTCTACATCAAGAACCTCATTTATCTTTTTAAGCCTATATTGAACTGTGTTAGTATGTATGCCCATAAACTCTGAAGTCTTAGCACTGTTCATACCTGCATCCAATACAAACGTTTCCAAAGTTTCAAGAAGTTGTCTACCTTTATTCTCTTTTGCCTCTTTAAAGGGTTCTAAAAGCTCAATATAATTCTTTTTAACATATCCACCTTGTAACTGTATATTAATACAATTGCTTACAAGTGCAAGCTCATATTTTGTGAATACTCTTTTATAAGGGAATACGTTTTGTACAAATCCCCATGATTCACTAATGAGCCTGTATGCATCTGCTGCACCTTCTATGCCATCTAATCCAGTTACATGAAAAATTCTTACAGTTTTGTCTTCCTTCAATTTATTAAATAACGCAATGCAACTTCCTCTTTTAACAGAAGCTAGTTCATCACCATGTATATTTGTTTTTAAAAGCATCCCATAAGTTTCTTCACCCTCAGTAATCTTCATGATTCTCAGGTCTTCATTCTTTTCAAAGTTCATTAAAACTTTATAACCCTGCTCAGTTTCTATACCTCTAGCAAAGAATACACTTAAAATATCTTCGCTATTGATATCAGCCTCTTCTTTAAGAGTGTAAGCAAGACTCTTATTTCCTCGACGTAAAGCCTTTATAAATTCAGCTCTTGCATCTCTCTCTGGAGTATATTTCCACATACCCATAGCAAGCTCTATAATTTCAGCTAGCTTAGTAATTTCCCCAGCTGAATAAGAGTCTTCATTGTCGACAATAAACATAAAGTACTTTTCGCCGCCAATCAAAACAGGTCCCCAATATGTGAGTACACCATTGACATCTATCATGGTATACACTGCTGAACGCTCCACATCTCTTTCTCTACCTAAGTTAATAGCATCTTGAATAGTTGCCTTATGTCTAGTTTCAATAGAAAGGATTGGATTAAAATCTTCACTTAACAAAATCAGTTGGAAATCATTATTAATGGCAGCTTCTCGAACTGCTGATTGGAAATTGCTATGTTTTTCAAAATTCAATAAATGGAAAATAGTATTACTGATAAGTCTGTTGCCAAAATTATCTCCATAAAGAATGTTTTCCATCACTTGTTTTATAACATCTGCATATTTAATTTCTAGCTGATTTGGCATTACAATAATTGGAAGTCCAACTCTATCAGCTGTAGCTAGTACTTCTCTACTTAAATTTAGTTCAGGAGATTCAATGTAGAATAATACCAATGCTGCTGTTCCTGCTTCTGACAAAGTTCTTATGATCTCAATCTGTTTATTTTCATCAGCTTTTTCATTAAAATAGCCTGATAAAACCATTTCACTGTCATGAGCAAAGTGATTTCTAACCTCATCAATTTCAGTAGTCTCTAATACTGAAACCGTCCTAACTCTACCTTCTATTTTCTTGGTTCCTGCTACTATTCTTGCATTTTTAAATACTTCTAATGCAAGACAATCTTTTACTGTAACCTTCATAATATCTACCTATACCTATTTCTTTTCTTCAACATTATTTTCAGATTTTTCTTCGTCGTTAGCATTTTCTTCTACGCTAGCTACACTGTCCTCTTCTTTTATATCTTCCTGAGATTTAGTTTGATTTTCAGCTTCCTCGTTCATATAATCTGTATCAAATGCTTCAAGTAAGGCTCTTTCTCTTTCTTCTTCTTCTTTTAAAAGTCTTTCTGTTTCTGCTGCTTCTTCTTCATTTGCCTTTTTCTTCACTTCTTCTTTTTCTCTCACATTTTCAACTAAAGTTTCTGCAGTAAGTTTACCTGTGTAAAGGTCTTCAAATTGTTCCCCATCAAGAGTTTCAATCTCAAGCAAAGCTTTTGAAATCATATGAAGTTTATCAAAATTTTCTTTTAATATTTTTTCAGCTTCTTGGAAAGCCTCTTCTATAATCACTCTGATTTCATCATCAATTTCTCTCGCAATTTCCTCAGAATAATTTTTCTTTGTTTGATAATCATTTCCTAAAAATACTTCATCAGTAGAACTATAATTTATAGGTCCCAATCTGTCACTAAATCCATATTTCGTAACCATATCTCTAGCAATCTCAGTTGCTCTCATTATATCATTACTTGCCCCCGTACTAATATCATCTAAGGTAAGTTTTTCAGCAACACGACCACCAAGCAAATGTACGATTTGCTCTCTCATAGTAATCTTAGTACCATAAGATCTATCTTCCTTCGGTAGGATCATTGTAAATCCACCAGCTCTTCCTCTTGGAATAATTGTTATCTGATGAACTGGATCTGTTTTTGGAAGGGCTCTTGCAACTATCGCATGACCAGCTTCATGGTATGCTGTTAGTTTTCTTTCGTCTTCACTTATTACCCTACTTTTCTTTTCTGGTCCAGCTATAACTTTTGTAACAGCTTCCTCTATTTCATCCATACGAATTTTTCTACCATTTCTTCTGGCTGCTAAAAGAGCTGCTTCGTTTAGTAAGTTTTCAATATCGGCTGGAGTAAATCCTGGAGTTCTTCTTGCTAAAACCTTCGGATTTACAGATAAGTCTAAAGGTTTATTTTTAGAATGAACTCTAAAGATTGCCTCTCTTCCTTTTATATCAGGAACTCCTATAACAACTTGTCTATCAAATCTTCCCGGTCTTAACAATGCAGGGTCAAGTATATCAGGTCTATTAGTAGCTGCAAGGATTATAATTCCCGTATTTTCACCGAAGCCATCCATTTCTACTAATAATTGGTTTAGAGTCTGTTCTCTTTCATCATGTCCTCCACCAATACCTGCACCTCTTTTTCTACCAACTGCATCGATTTCATCTATAAAGATTATGCAAGGAGCATTCTTTTTAGCCTGTTCAAATAAATCTCTAACTCTAGAAGCTCCAACACCAACAAACATTTCAACAAAGTCGGAACCACTTATACTAAAGAAAGGAACTCCTGCCTCACCAGCAGTAGCTTTTGACAAGTATGTTTTACCTGTACCTGGAGGGCCTACTAATAATATTCCTTTTGGAATTCTAGCCCCTAGGTCCCTATATTTCTTAGGATTTCTAAGGAAATCTACAACCTCTGCTAGTTCTTCCTTTTCCTCATCTAATCCTGCCACTTCTTTATAAGTTACCTTTTTCAAGTCATCATCTTTGTGCATTCTAGCTCTACTTTTGCCGAAGGACATAACCTTTCCTCCGCCACCGCTTTGATTCATCATAAAGAACCAGAAGAAAACTAATGCAAGAATCATAATTAAAGTAGGTAGCATTGATATATACCAAGGAGTCTGCTTAGGCTCATCACTGTTATATACCAGACCTTTTTCCCTTTGTGGGAAAATATACTGACTTTCAAGAAGGCTTACAGAACCATATGATGGTACATAAGATATGATTTTATCACCATTCTTTAAAGTAGCCCTAATAGTTTTGTCTGTAATATTAATATCTTTAATATTCTCTTTTTCTAATTGTGTTACAACTTTTGAAAAGTCTACTTGTTCAACTTCTTTTTGCTGAGGAATTCCTTGGTAGGCCCATGCCATAACCAATACAATAGCAAATATAGCTAAGTATATCCCCATGTTTTTTGCTAGCTTTTTCAACGGTACTTTTCCCCCTATATATGTTTTGTTTATTTACAATTAAAACTACCCCTAAATTGTGTCATACAAACAAATTTAATGTATTTTCACAAGATAGTTATATCATTTTAGCATAATTACTCTAAATATTCAAGAAGAACTATGTCCTTCGTATCATTGTCTAACTTGTAATTTTCGCTGATCCTTCCCCTTTTCATGCCAGTATTATATCCACTCACATCATCACCAATTAACCATACAATTTCATCTCCTATACAAACCATTGGCACTTGGTCTCTACACTCCTTATATACCTTCTCATCCACAAACATATCTTGTAATTTTTTCCGACCACTCATGCCTAAAGGAATAATCCAATCTCCCGGTCTTCTAGTTCTAATTTGAAGCATTACCCTTATTTCATCTACTAACTGTTGTTCAAAGTCTTTATTTTTTTGATTTTCGCTTTGTTCTTCAATGCTTTCAAAATATGGAGTATCATTGCTCCATAGCTTTTCTAAGAGCTTGCTTAAATCTAATGCTGCAAACCTTTTTGTTCCGTTTTTAGATATATCTATAAGTTTTCCTTCATTCTTTACTATTCTTATCATCAATTTGGATTTTAATTCAGAATGAGAGACATAACCTAAAGATACCGGATCATTTTTGTAAAAACGAACTTCTCCGTAAGAAACTGCTATACCATAGCCTTTAGGGAAGTCAGTACTAGCGGAGTCATTATCACCATCAATAATCTTATCAGTCAATTCTAAATGAGCTGCAGTAATACCTTGGTCCAGCCCTATGGTTTCAAAGGCTTTCTTAACTACTCTATGTCTTATCGCTAAATGCATGTCTTTTAGTTGAATTAAGCTAAAGGAAATAGCTGATAAATTTTCTCCTTGGTTGCCAATTTTGTCACTTACAACTAATGCTGCTTGTTCCATAGCCTCTTCAACCTGTTTATCAAAGAAATCTTTATCATCCTTTGCAATTCTACTAAGTCTATTTAATCCTTCTATAACGTTAACATTAAAGTCCCTCTCTAATTGAGGAATTAAATTTAATCTTATTTTATTTCTTGTATAAATAGGTTCTTGGTTAGTATGATCTATTCTAGGCTTTAATTCTTTTTCATTGCAATAAGCTTCTATGTCTTTTCTAGAAACATCTAACAATGGTCTAATTATCTTTGTTCCATATTCTCCCTGTCTAGAATATTCAATACCTGCTAAACCATCAGTTCCCGTACCTCTGATTATCCTCATAAGCAAGGTTTCCGCCTGATCGTTAAGATTCTGTGCTACAGCAATCTTAATTTGTGAAGGTTTATATTTTTCAGCATCAATTAAATCTCTAGCAACAGAATAAAAGGCATTATAACGCACAAATCTTCCTGCTTCTTCACTGCTTACCCCTTTTTCTTTTGCTATAACATTACAATCATATACAAAGCTGTTACACTCTATTCCTTTTTCTTTACACAATTCCTCAACGTATGCCTGATCCTCCTCCGCTGCTCCAGGTCTAAATTTGTGATTCACATGTACTGCAGAAATTGTAAATTGCATTTCATCGCTTAACTCAATTAAAGCATTAAAAAGGCACACCGAATCAGGACCTCCTGAAAGCCCGATAATGATGTGCTCATTCTTTTCTATTAACTTCTTATTTAAAATCGTATTTCTTATTTTATTCACTATCATAGTCCTTAGTATATCACAACTTACTATTGATTAGCAATCTGCTCAGCTAAATCATTTAGATAATACCATCGTTCCATTTTTTCTTCTAATTCTTCTTCAATTTTCGCTTTTTCAGCCATTAATTCTTGTAACTTTGTATAGTTACTTGTCTCTTTAGTTATTTTTTGTTCCATATCAGATATTTTTTGTTCAAGGTCCGAAATAATCTGATCGATCATATTAAATTCTCGCTGCTCATTATAAGAAAATTTCAGCTTCTTAGAAGTTCCACCATTATTATTATTTTTTTTGTTTTGTTCTAATTCATTATCTTTAGTTTTGTTAGAAAGCTTTTCTTTCTGCTTTTTTTCTGCTGTCTCCAATTTCCTTATCTCAATATAATCAGTATATCCACCTGGATAGTGTCCAATATATCCCTTTTCTTCATAAGCAAAGGTTCTTATTGCTATTCTGTCCACAAAATATCTATCATGAGATACAACTATTACAACTCCAACAAAATTATCTAAATAGTCTTCCAATATAGTTAAGGTATCAATATCCAAGTCATTGGTAGGTTCATCTAAAAGCAACACATTTGGGGCCATCATCAATATACTTAAAAGATATAACCTACGCTTTTCTCCACCTGATAACTTATTAATTCTCACCGAATGAATGTTTTTAGGGAATAGAAATCGCTCTAACATTTGTGAAGCAGTTATTGTTCCTTCTGCAGTCTCTACGTTATAAGCAATGCTTTGAACATAGTCAATAATTCTCATTGATTGATCCATATCTTCACTTTCCTGCGAAAAATATCCTATTTTTACAGTCTCCCCTATTTCTATAACTCCACTATCAGGTTGTTCCTGTTGCATTATCATTCTAAGCAAAGTAGATTTACCACAACCATTTTCACCAATAATTGCAATTCTATCATCTCTTAGGACAGTATATGTGAAATCTTGTATTAACATTTTGTCCTTATAACCTTTAGAAATATTTTTAATCTCGATTACTTTTTTACCTAATCTACTGGATACAGAACTCATCTGAACCTTAGATTCGTCAATAACAAGCTTGTTATTAGCCAATTCTTTAAATCTTTCAATTCTTCCCTTAGCTTTTGTAGTTCTGGCTTGAGCTCCCCTCCTAATCCATTCTAGCTCTCTCTTATATAAAGTTCTTCTTTTTCTTTCTGTCGCAAGAGCCATTTCTTCTCTAGCTGCTTTATTTTCAAGGTATGCCGAGTAATTCCCTTCATGGTTGTAAAGCTTGCCATCGTTTAATTCCAATATACGGTTAGATACTCTATCTAAAAAGTACCTATCATGTGTAACCATGAAAATTGCACCTTTAAAGCTTCTCAAATATCTTTCTAGCCATTCTATCGTGTTACTGTCCAAATGGTTAGTAGGCTCGTCTAATATTAATAATTCCATATCTACAACTAAAACTGCTGCCATAGCAACTCTTTTCTTTTCTCCACCAGAAAGATTCTTGACTGGTAAATCAAAGTTTGTTATCCCTAAGTCCATGAGCATAGCCTTGCACTTATATTCAGAAACTTCTCTGTTATTTTCTTTTAAAGTTTCCATCACTTGTTCAAAAATAGTATTTTCAGAATTAAAAACTGGCATTTGCGGCAAAAATCCAATCCTTATTCCTTTAGTCATAGTAATAGTTCCTTCATCTGCATCTTCAAGACCCGCAGTTATTCTTAATAATGTAGATTTACCAGTTCCATTTACTCCTATAAATCCAATTTTATCTCCCTCGTGTATACTAAAAGATAAGTCTGTTAAGAGTGGATTTTCTGTATATGATTTTGAAATATTTGTAGTATTAAGTAATATCATTGTCTTCCTCAATTTTTCTTTTTTTATATTTTTAAAGTCATTAACTAACCTTGTTTTTTGTGTTCATTATTTTTTTATATTTTTACAATTAATACACTTTTCCTAGTTTATATTAATACAATGTTTTTTGCAAGTTGTGAGGCAAGTTATGATTGTGTCAAGTTAGAATGGGAAAATAAATTATAGACTTTCCCTATGTCTTTTA
>DAMCXN010000017.1:47480-51616 GCA_032096995.1 Aminipila sp. | reverse complement strand
TTTCTGTAGATTTTCCATCTTTAACAAGAATAACGCCAGGAATAGGGTTCTTATTATAGTTGCTTGCCATGGAATAACCATAAGCTCCTGTAGAAAATATTGTTAAAATATCTCCTGCCTCAGCTTCTGCAAAATTTCCATCCTTAATTAGTATGTCTCCAGATTCACAGCACTTTCCACAAACAGTAACTACATCATTTGCAGCCTGATTCATTTTATTTGCAATAACGCCTTTATATTCTGCTTGATACAATGCAGGTCTTATATTATCAGTCATTCCTCCATCAATAGAAACGTACTTTCTAATACCTTTAATATTTTTAATACTACCTACCTTATATAAACTGATTCCTGCTTCTGCAACTATACTTCTTCCAGGTTCAATTACTACAGCTGGTCTTTCTATGCCAGTTTCATTAGAAAATTCAATAATTCTTTCCATAATTGGCTTTAAGAAATACTCATAAGGTTTTCTTTCTTCATTGGTATATGTAACACCAAATCCTCCACCTACATTAATTTCTGTAATTTCATATTCAAACTTTTCTTTAGTCATTTTAACCAGTTGCAAAGTTGTCTCTAAAGCAAGTAAATGAGAACGATTATCAAATAACTGTGATCCTACATGAAAATGAATACCTTTAAAAGTTACATATGGACTATTAATTGCTGCCTCAATTGCTGGATAAATAACCTCTTCATCTAACGGAATTCCAAACTTAGAGTCTTTTTTACCTGTAGTTATATAATCATGAGTATGACTGTCTACACCAGGTGTAATTCTGTAAAGAACATTTATTTTCTTATTTTTTTCTTTACAAATTTCTTCAATTAATTCTAATTCTTGAAGTCCATCAATAATAATTCTTCCTATTTCATAATCAACAGCTAACTCTATTTCTGATTTCAGTTTATTGTTTCCATTAAACTCTATTTTTTCTGCTGGAAAGCCAGCTTTAATTGCAGTAAACAATTCCCCACCTGAAACCACATCCATACAAAATCCTTCTCTATCCATAATTTTGCACATTGCTATAGATGAAAAAGCTTTTGTTGCATATGCTGCTCTAGTATTTTCATACTTATCCAAAAAGCATTCTTTTAATTCTTTACATTCCTTTACAATAGCATTTTCAGAATAAACATAAAGCGGTGTTCCATATGTCTTTGCTAACTCTACGGTACTACATCCATCAAAATACAGTACATTGTCCTTTATTTCAGTTATCATTATTCCCTCCTAAATATCTGTATTTTCTTTTTTATACTTAATTAGCGCTATCAAGTATTATTAACTTTTACTTATGCCATCATTAAAAGCAATTATTGTGCCAAGTTGTTTTATTGTCGAAATTTATTTAAAATACTGACTTTTCATTACTTTGTTGCTGTAAACTTATATTTATTTCAATTTTTTCGTTTTTATTTGTCCTGTTTTTCGGATTAGTTTCCTGTTTTTAATATTAAAATGTCTTTTATTTGACGCTTAAGGTTTGGCATAAAAATTGCTTTATAAATATGGTAATTAGATTTTGATAGGAATACTATCATATAAGATAAATCTTTATTAGGCAGAAAGGAAAGTAACTATGGAAAATATATTAAAAGAAATAACTACATTGCCAGGTCATATAGGCTTCTTCTATAAAAATATGATTACTGGTGAGACTCTCTCTTTTAACCAGAACGATCACTACATACCTGCAAGTGTTATCAAACTACCTATTTTAATGGAAATATACCGACTAGCAGCTATGGGCAAAGCTGATTTGAATTCGAAGATATTAATAAAAGATGAAGATAAAATGCCAAGCTGCGGAGCTTTAAACTCTTTTACTGGTGAAGTTTTAGTAGATATAAAGACTCTTTGTAACCTAATGATTACCATTAGTGATAACACTGCCACTAACGTGCTGATTTCTCATTTTGGTACAAAGGCATTAAACGAAGGTTTTTCTACTGTTGGACTTAATGATACTAGAGTAAATAGAAAACTTTTTGATTCTGAAGCATCAAAACAAGGTATTCAAAATGTTATTACTCCAGCAGAAATAGGAATGCTATTAGAAAAGCTATATCGAAATGAGTTTATAAATGAACAAGTTTCAGAAGATATAAAAGCAATTCTTTTCCGTCAGCAAATTAAACATAAAATCAGAGAAAAACTTCCTATTGGAACAAAAGTAGGAAATAAAACTGGAGAAGATGACTACATTTCTAACGATGTTGGAATTGTCTACGCAAAACAGCCTTTTGTTGTATGTTTTATATCTAATGAAACTGATAAAAGTATTTTTAATCCATTTATAAGAAAAACATCTTTAACTTTATTTAATCATTGCAATAAATAAGTTACTTTATATATTCTCTTGGTGGCCTTGCTGTTATTCTTGCAACAATTTCATTTTTATTTGTTTCTGCAAGCTTTGAAGCTTCTTCAATAGACATAGAATTATTGTTCCCATATCCATAAATAATAGCAGGCTCACCTTCTTTTATATTTGACAATCCAGAAAGATCAACCATACATTGATCCATACAAATCACCCCAATTATAGGACATTTTATCCCTCTTATTGTAACATATCCCTTATTTCTCAAGTTTCTAGGATATCCATCTGCATAACCAAATGGAAGTGTACCAATAAGCGTATCTTTTGGTGCTTTCCAAAGATAATCATATCCAACACCTTCTCCCTTTGAAACCTTATGAATTTGTGAAATTCTAGTTACAAAATTAAGAGATTGCTTAACATCTACAAACCCTTTATGAAATCCTCTAAGCCCAAAAACTAAAGCCCCTGGCCTAATCATATTCATACGATATTCAGGATAGTCTACTGCCGATATACTATCTGCAATATGTTTGTATTTAAATCTAATTTCCCTTTTCTCAAGTTCTTTGATTATAGCTACAAATTTATCATACTGTATTTTATTTTCTTCATCATTTACTAAGGCTAGATGAGAAAAAATACCTTCAACCTCAATTCCTTCAAAGGCACAAATATTTTCTAATTCTAAAATATCATCAGTTCCTAATCTATGAAATCCTGAGTCTACTTTTAAATGAACTTTAACATTTTTCCCAATTTCCTTGCTTATTCCAGAAAGAATTTTTGCTTGTTTCTGAGAAAATATCGTTTGAGTTATATTCTTTTCAACAACATATTTTAACAGCCTATCTGGAGTATGACCTAAGATAAATATAGGATAACTAGAATATTCTTTTCTTAATTCTAACGCTTCTGTTAATGTTGCTACTGCCAAATATGACGCTCCATGCTCTATAAGTGTAGGTGCAACACCTAATGCCCCATGCCCATAGCCATTTGCTTTAATTACAGGCATAACAGCAACGCTCTCTCCTACCATTTCACGAATTTTGTCCATATTATAAGCTATTCTTTTTAAATCTACTTGTACCACTGTATCTCTTAACATATATTCCTCCAAAGTTAATATTGCTTTAAAATATCTAAGGCTCCAAAAACTTCCACAAGCATTCCGGTTCTTAAACACTCTTCATTTGGGTTTAAATTTCCGCTATGAAGAACTTGCTTTTTAGTTTCATTCTTTCCTAAACAACCAATATTAAAATATACTGATTTTACTGCTTCAGAAAAGTAGGAAAAATCATCTGCACCGAGACTTGGTTCTGAAGAAAAAGTCACCTGTTGTTTTGATAATATCTTTCCAGCTATATTTTCCAGGATTGTGCCAAGTTCCTCATCATTTGTCAAGGCAGGATAACTATCTATAAATATTACCTTTGCATCAGCACCATAAGCCAATGCTATATTTTTAGCCATTTCTTGTACTCTCTTTTTTATAAAAGCTCTAGTCTCATTGTCTAATGCTCTGATGATTCCTGAAATTACAGTTTCCTTAGCTACCACATTATTTTTCTTTCCTCCATGAACTTGACCAACAGTTACAACTCCTGGGTTTGTAGGCGATAGATTTCTTGTTACTATACTTTGAAGTGAACAAATTAGATTTGAAGCAACTACAATTGTATCCACTCCATTTTCAGGATGAGCTCCATGGCATTCTACACCTTGGATAGAAACTTCAAATTCAGTAGACGCTGCGTTCATTTTCCCCCTACAAAATTCTATTTTACCCACTTCAAG
>DAMCXN010000017.1:38268-47470 GCA_032096995.1 Aminipila sp. | reverse complement strand
CATCTACATCTGGATTCTTTAAACATCCAGCCGCTATCATTTGTTTTGCTCCTCCTATAGTCTCTTCTGCTGGTTCAAAAAAGAACTTTATATTACCTGAAATCTCAGCCTCTAGCTCTTTTAAAATTTTAGCAGTCCCAAGGAGTATTGCTGTATGAATGTCATGACCACATGCATGCATTACCCCTTTATTTTTTGACCTAAAAGGAACGTTTACATCTTCCTCAATAGGCAGAGCATCCATATCTGCCCTTATACCTATAGTTCTAAATCTTTGTCCTTTTTTAATATCTTTTTTCCCTCGAACAATACCAATTATCCCATGTCCAGCTATATTCTTTTCATACTCAATGTCATTTTTACTTAAAAATTCACTTATAAGCTGAGAAGTTTTAATTTCTTTTTCAGAGAGCTCAGGATTTGCATGTAGCTCTCGTCTTATCCCAACAATTTCATCAAATATTTCATCTATTTTTTTTCTTATATTCATAATTTACACCTTTATAATTCAAAATCCATATAAGGAACTGGAGGTATCGTTTTATCATAAAAATGCCACCATTCCCCTTCATACGCTGTAAACCCTACACTTTCCATTATTTTCTTCATATACTCGGCATTGTTTCTTTCCTCTTTAGAAATATCCTTGCAGGATAGTGAAGATCTAGAAGAGAAATCATCAAATTTACTTGGCATATGAAGCTCATCACCCTTCAGATTAGTTAAAGTTATATCTACGCAAAGTCCATTCATATGATTTGTCTTAAACTCCTTAATTTTATCCATATCTGGAGGCCTTGCAACAAAATTATTATCAGGTAAAATACTCCAAAATCTAGCTTGGGCTCTTATTGGCCTATAGGCATCCCACACTTTAACTTTATATCCATCTCTTAAGAAAATGTTTTTAGCTCTTATCAAAAGAGCCGCAGTATTTTTATGTATATAACATTCATCTGAACTATATATTTTTTCTTTAGTAAAATTATTAATTGTTGCATATTTCAAGTCTATAATAAAATCTTTGTCTAAATCTAATAGCCTTACTAACTCCCCTTTATTTTTCATAGAAACAGTGTCTCCCTTTACTATATAAATAATAATTTTTACTATATTTATACGCAATTATTATGCCAATAAACTTATATTTCAACTTCTATTTGGTATGTTTCTTGCTTAAATATTAATGTATCATAATAATATTATAAAGGAGATGAATCTATGAAAATAATTGATATGCATTGTGACACTCTATTAGAATGTTTCAGAAATCCTGATTATAACCTTTTAGAAAATGCGGGACATATTAGTATCGATAAACTACTAAAAGGAAATTCTTTGGCGCAATTTTTTGCCATATTTATATCACCAAAGGAAAAAGCTTTAATGAATCCTTATGATATATTTAACAAAATATATGAAACATATATTAATCAACTGGAACTAAATTCTAATTACATAAAACCAGCCTTTTGTGCGCAAGATATTTTGTCTAATTCTAAAGAAGGAAAAATTTCTTCAATTTTATCTATTGAAGATGGTGTCATTTTAGAAGAAAAAATCGAAAGGGTCGAAGAGATTTTTAAAAAGGGAGTAAGACTTTTAACTCTAACTTGGAACTTTGAAAATACTATCGGCTATCCTTCCAGCGATGATATATCTGAGCACCAACGTGGTTTAAAGCCTTTTGGAATAGATGTTCTTTCTGAGATGAACCGTTTAGGTATGATAATTGATGTATCCCATCTTTCTGAAGGCGGTTTTTATGATGTAGCAAGCCATAGTAAAAAACCATTTGTGGCATCCCATTCATGCGCAAGAGCCCTATGTAACCATAGAAGAAACTTAACCGATAATCAATTGAAAACTTTGGGGAATCAAGGAGGGCTTGTAGGCGTAAATTTCTATTCTGCCTTTTTAAAAGACAATTCCGAATATGCAACTATAAATCAAATTGTGGAACATGTCAGATACATGGTAGACAAAGCTGGAATTGATTGTGTTGGCTTAGGTTCCGATTTTGATGGAATTGATTGCGAATTAGAATTCAAAGATTATGCCAGTTATCCTAAGATATTAGAAGCTTTATCTAAATTTTTCTCTGATGATCAATTAGAAAAAATCTGCAATAAAAATGCACTCCGTATAATTACAGAAAATATTGATAATTAATTTAGCCTATAAAAAAACTGGATCACATACAACATTAACTTGTATGTATCCAGTTTATATTTTTATTTACAGTATAATTACAATGTAGTTTCTTAATGGGTTTTAAATATTGCTACTACTAAAGCTAAAGTTTGGGTTGCTGGTGCCAATACCAATAGAGTTAGTCCTGTGTATAATACAGCAACCCATTTCCATTTACGACCCTGACCCGGCAATATTACAAAGTCTTTTTCTATTTTGATTTCCTTCTTTTTTAGCAATCTATAAAGATTATCTACACCTATAGGAGATATAATGCCAAATCTAAAAAAAGGTAAATAAAAACATGGCTTTTCATCTTCACCTTCATATAATAAAATGCCTCTCTTAGTTAAATGAGCACGTTTAATTTTTCCCAAATATGCAGTATTTTCTTTCTTTAGTAACTTATTATGATATGTAATTTTATCTTCATCAAACACAGAATAAAAAAACTTGTACGCAGTAAAAAAGAACACACATATGGAGAGATAGACTAAATATAATATTAAAGTAGCTCCAATATTAAAATCGTCAGCATAACTGTTTATATTATATTTCATAACTTGTAGGAATAATATAAATCTTATTATAAATAAGAGCCCAAGTATTATTAAAAATACTTGTTTTGACATTGATGAGTAATAATATTTTATTTTTTCCATTTACATAACCCCTTTCTAGTTTTCAAGGACAAGTATATGCTAATACCTTTAGTAAAATCAACAATATTTTTCATTATATTAAAAATTATAAATGTTCAGTACATTTTGTCCTGTTTTTAGGAATTTCGTCCTGTTATTAGTACTTTTTTTACTTTAAAGTTTTAAATAAATATATATAACAGACTTTAATTAATTTATATATAATGATTTTTAAAATATTTAATAGCTAAACATCATTTTTCTACCATGGCATAATTTTTGCATATTTATTAAAGTGTGAAAATTCATTATATTTTTTTACAATTTATTATTTAGGAGGTTATTTACTATGATGAATTACATTTGGACTGGACTTGTAGCCGTCGCTGTTGTTGCAGGAATCATTACTGGTAATATTACAAATGTACAGGAAGCTTTATTCTCATTTGCTAATGTTGCAGTAGAGATTGTAATCGGACTTATCGGAGTTATGGTATTCTTTACTGGACTTATGGAGGTTATGAAAGAAGCAGGTCTTTGCGAAAAGCTTGGTAAGTTTCTTGGTCCTGTTATGACTAAACTTTTTCCTGAAGTACCAGCAGATCACCCTGCTATGAGTTCTATGGCTCTTTATTTCGCTGCTAATATCCTAGGAATTGGTAATGCTGCTACTCCTTTCGGATTGAAAGCTATGGCAGATTTACAAACATTAAATAAAACCAAACATATTGCTACAGATGCACAGTGTATGTTACTTGCAATGGCCACTACTTCCATTACTCTAATCCCAGTAACTGTTCTGGCTCTACGTTCTGCTGTCCAAGTAAGAGGAGCTGCTGAAGTTGTAGGCCCAGTTATTCTAGCCACTACTATTTCTACTGTAGTAGGTATTGCTGCAACAATCCTTTTAAGCAAGACTAAAAAATATAAGCTTGAAAATATTATTGCTAAAGAAAAAGCAGCAGGAACATTAGAAATAAACGAAAATTATATTGGAAATGATCCTATTGAACTATAATAACAAAACCATAAAGGAGGAAAATTCTTATGACAGAAATATTAAATGCCATATCTACATATGCAATCCCGTTAATTTTGCTATTTATTCCGGTATATGCCTTAACAAAAGGTGTTAAGGTTTATTCAGTTTTTACAGAAGGAGCTAAAGAAGGTCTTCGTGTGGCAATAATGATTATTCCTTATTTAGTATGTATGCTTGCTGCTATTGGCATGTTCCGTGCTTCTGGAGCTATGGATTGGCTAACAACAATTCTTAATCCAGTTACAAGTTTAATTGGTATGCCTGGCGAAGTTCTGCCTATGGGAATTATGAGATCTTTTTCTGGTGGTGGTGCTGAAGGTATGATGAGTGAACTTCTTGCAACTTATGGAACTCAAAGTCAGATTGGTAGAATAGCGTCAGTAGCTCTTGGTTCAACAGAAACAACTTTCTATGTAGTTGCTGTATACTTTGGGGCTGTAGGAATCACAAATGTTAGACATTCAATTATTGCAGGACTTTTAGGCGACCTAGCGTCTCTAATTGCTGCAACTGTAATTGTAAATATTATGTGGTTCTAATAAACATACATATCTTTATAAAATATAGAATAGGAAAGAGACTTTTATGAAATATCCAAAAAAATTAAACAAAAATGCAACCATAGGAATTATTTGTCCTAGTTCGGGCATATCCAAAGAACGCTTAATTCAATGTAAGGCAGTTCTTGAAAATCTCGGTTTCAAAGTTAAACTAGCCAATAACTTAACTTCCAATCTCGCTGGCTATATGGCTGGAGATGGAAAAAGTAGAGGAACAAGTATCAATCAAATGTTTGCCGATCCTGAGGTTGAAGCTATTTTTTGTGTAAGAGGTGGAGATGGTGGTAGCCGTGCAATTGAATATCTCGATTTAGAATTAATAAAAAATAATCCTAAAATTTTTGTAGGATATAGTGATATCACAAGTTTTCATCTTATTTTTAATCAGATATGTGACTTTGTAACCTTTCATGGACCAATGGTTTCTTCTAATATGGTTGATGACTTTGATGATGAATCTAAAGCAAGTTTTTGGAATGCTTTAAATACTGAAACTCCTTATGAGTTTTATAATCCTAAAGGTTTCAACATTGAAGTTCTAAAAGAAGGAAAAGCAGAAGGAACACTAATAGGAGGTAATTTTGCTCTATTAGGTGCCTCTATGGGTACTCCTTATGAAGTTGATACAAAAGGAAAAATACTTTTTATTGAAGAAGTTGGTGAAAGCATGAGCCGTATTGATAGGCTAATATATCAATTTAGAAATTCTGGTAAATTAAAACAATGCGCTGGCATTCTCCTTGGGCAATTTACTAACTGTCCAAATGATGAACTCCCTACATACACAGAATTAGATATATTTAAAGAGGCTCTGGCAGATATTAATATACCTGTTATGTATAACATTCAATCAGGCCATGGCCTTCCAAATATGACTCTTCCATTTGGAGCCCATTGCATTATTAATACAAATAATAAAAGCATTTATTTTGATAAAATACTTAGATAAAAAAACAACTCTTGAATTGAATTGACCCCAATAAGTTAAATTTTTAGGTCTAACTTATTGGGGTCACATCAACTTTAAATTCAAGAGTTGTTTTCTATTTTATATTATATTTTTTTAACTTATCATAAAAAACAGACTTAGATACTCTTAATTCTTCAATAACTCTCTGTTTATCTCCCGAATATTGTTTTAAAGCATTTTCCAGAATCCCTTTTTCCGCTTGCTGAACTTTTTCTTTTAAACTCATGGTTAACTGAGTCTTAGAATCTATTATATTTATATGCTCTGGATAAATAAGCTTTGAATCGCTTAAAGTAATAGCTCTTTCTATAATATTTTCAAGTTCTCTAACATTACCAGGCCAATTGTAATTTAAAATCTTACTTAAAGCTTGACCGGAAAATAGTTTAGGTTCCAAGTTATATCTATTGCATATTTTATTTAAAATCAAATTTATAAGTAAATATAAATCCGACTTTCTCTCTCTTAAAGGCGGTATATTTATTGGAAAAACATTTATTCTATAATACAAATCCTGCCTAAAGGTACCTTTTTCTACTGCTTTCTGTAAATTTTGATTTGTAGCTGTTATTATTCTTATATTAACATTTATGGGCTTTGTGGCTCCTACTCTATATATGACTTTATTTTGAAGTACATATAATAATTTAACTTGAATTTCCATAGGTAATTCCCCTATTTCATCCAAAAAAATAGTTCCTCCATTAGCTTGTTCAAAATAACCCACTTTTCCAGAAGATAAAGCTCCTGTAAAAGCTCCTCCTACATATCCAAACAATTCACTTTCAATCAAGTTTGGTGCTATGGCACTACAATTTACTTCAACAAAAGGAGATTCTTTATTATACATACGATGTATTTCATAGGCTAATTGAGATTTACCTGTCCCACTTTCTCCTGTAATAAGTACATTAAATTTTGTTTTTGAAGATTTATATGCAAGAAACTTAACTTCTTTCATAACCGCACTACTTCCTACAAAGCTCTCAAAAGCATCAATAGGAATATCCATATATAATTTATTAAAATTATGGCTTTTTTTCTCCATTTCAATAATGATTTCATTACGATCTTGAAGAAGTTCTTCCATTTCAGATAAATCTTTAATTTTTAAAACCACACCTTCTATTCCATTATCATCTCCTATAGGATAAATTGAACAAAGGCCTGGTCTTTTATTTAATTCATACACAGTACTGCATATGCCCGCACTTTTACCTTCTAAAATTTCATCTATCTTCTTAAACAAATCGTTATATTCAAATATTTCTTCAACTTTAGAACCAATAACATCGATTTCATTTCCAGATATACCTTTAGCTAAATAACTCTCTCCCGTTAAAATTTCTTTTAAAGACTCTTTTCTTACTGTATATCCTTTTTCTTGAAAAAACTTAACCTGTCCAGTTTTTCCATCAATAATAACAATATGTCCAACCGAATTCATAAATTTTAGATCATAACTAATATCATTAACAGTTATTCTCATCAAATTTTCTTTTGATAAAATAACTGCTGAAATAAAAAATCCCAAATAATTTTCATTCAGCTCAAATTCCGAAGTGATACTATTGCCACGAATATACTTATATTTTGGCTTCATTCCACAGTTTCCATATACCCCTATGGCTAGTAAAGCATCTCCATGCTTTATATTATTATCACTAATATTTATTAATCTTAAATCTTCAGGCTTTAAATCACCATCATCATTACCTAAAGAATTATCCGCAATAATAACTATATCACCATTTTCAATAGACCCATTTGGATGGAAAGCCGCATTTTTGAATACAATACCTGTTATTTCCTTTGCCTTGTGATTAAAAACACGAAATTTTCTTTGTTTATCAATATAAATAAGTCCTTCATCTATACTATCAGCAATCACATGGAATATTTCTCTTTTCTTCAAAGCTTCACCCTCCATCTCCATATTTTTGTTGATATTATTTTATCATAAATCATATGTAAAAAGGTTGTATATTACAAAACTTTACTTAAAAAGGCTTGAGTTCTTTCACTCTTAGTATAATTAAAAATTTGTTCTGGTGTGCCTTCTTCTAAAATTAATCCCTCATCCATAAATATAATCCTATCCGCAACTTCTCTAGCAAATCCCATTTCATGAGTAACTATGACCATAGTCATGCCCTTATCCGCTAGACTTTTCATAACTTCCAGAACTTCACCTACCATTTCAGGATCTAATGCAGAAGTTGGTTCATCAAATAACATTACTTCTGGATTCATCGCTAAGGCCCTAGCAATGGCCACACGCTGCTTTTGCCCGCCTGAAAGAGAAGTTGGGTAAACATTTGCCTTATCTTCAAGACCAACTCGCTTAAGCAAAGCTTTTGCCATTTTCTCAGCATCATTCTTAGCCATCTTCATTACCTTTATAGGCGCTAATGTAATATTTTCAATTACACTCATATGTGGGAATAAATTGAAATTTTGAAATACCATGCCTAATTTTTGACGCATATCATTAAGATTTACATCTTTTTTATTTATTTGCATATTATTTATAAAAATTTCTCCACTTGTAGGATTCTCTAAAAGGTTTAAACACCTTAAAAAAGTACTTTTACCAGAACCAGAAGGACCTATAACACAAACTACTTCTCCTTCACTAATGTTGGCATTTATATTTTTCAGTACTTGCAGTTCTCCATAATTTTTAGTAAGATTATTTACTTTTATCACCTTGTGCCATCCTCCTTTCCATATATAAAACAATTCTTGATAGTGGAATTGTAAGAGTTAAATATACAAAAGCTGTACCTAAGTAAGCTGGCCAAGCTTGGAATGTAGCTGATGACCAAAGCATACTTTTTCTAGTTATTTCTGTAATAGAAATAATTGATAATACGGCAGTTTCTTTTATTAATGCTATGAATTCATTTCCCAAAGACGGTAAAATAATTTTAAATGCCTGTGGGATTATAATATATCGCATAGACTGAAAATGAGTCATACCTAAAGTTCTTGCAGCTTCCATCTGCCCTTTATCTATGGCTTGCAATCCTGAACGTATAATTTCAGCTACATAAGCTGAGCTATTAATTCCGCAGGCCAGCATACCTGCTACAACAGGATAATCCCATCTAAACATTATTCCTTTAGATTGTAGTAACATTGGTAATCCATTATATAAAATAAGTGCTTGTACTATAAGAGGCGTCCCCCTTAGAAGTTCTACATATACTGAAGCTACTAAATTAACTATTTTATATTTTGAAAGTTTACATAACGCTATAATTAAGCCTAATGTCACTCCTATTAAAACTGCTACAACAGTTATCTGCAAGGTTACTCCGATGCCACTATATGCAACCTTTATCCCCTTTAAATAAAAATCCAAAATCATTCCTCCTAATTCTAAAATGCTATAACCTGAGTATCTTACATAATATAAAACAAGACTCTGACATATATATTTACAACTTAAATATATATGTCAGAGCTTGTTTCTAAGAATCGTATATTATTTCTTATTAATAAAATTTAATAACATGTAATATTTATTCAAACCATTTTTTATATAGTTCATCAAAGGTTCCATTTTCTTTTATATTCTTCATTCCTGTATTTATCTTATTTAGCAATTCTTCATTACCTTTTTTAACTGCTATACCGTATGATTCTGCATTTAATACATCACCTACAATTTCTACAGTTCCTGGTTTAGCTGTCATGTATGCCTTTGTTACTGGTAAGTCATTAATCAAAGCATCAATGCCTCCGTTTTGTAAATCCATCATTGCAACATCAAGACCATCATAAATTTTCG
>DAMCXN010000017.1:34727-38258 GCA_032096995.1 Aminipila sp. | reverse complement strand
CCTTAATTTTTCCCTCTTCCTGAAGTTTTGTACAAAGCTCCGCACCAGTAGTTCCTATTTGTCCTCCTACCTTCATGTCTGCAGTTAAATCGTCAATTCCTTTTACTGTCTTGTTTCCAACTTTTACAGCTACAACAAGCCCTGAATCATAATATGTATTTGAAAAATCAACTTTTTCTCTTCTATCTTCACTAGCATTCATACCAGAAGCAATTATATCAATGTTTCCTGCTTGTAATGCTGGAATTAATCCGCCGAATCCCATATTTGTCCATTCAATCTTAAAACCTTGATCTTCTGCAATAGCTTCCATCATATCTACATCAAAGCCAGAAAGTTCCCCCGTTTCACTGTCTGTTGTATCAAAAGGAGGAAATGTAGGCTCCATAGCCACCTTATATACAACCTCTTCCTCTGCAGCCTTGTCTTGTCCACAGGCTGAAAATGAAAATACCATTATTAATACCAAAATAAATGCAGTAACTTTTTTAAAATTTTTCATATTGACTACCTCCTTATGTCAAAATTATAAATAGATTTTATATTTTTTAACTTTATTGCATAATTATACATGCATATTTATGCATATTCAAGATTTTTTTTGCATTATTTAAAAGTTTTAATTTTCAGTTTTTTCTTTATTCTTTGTGTTTTGGCACAAAAAAATAGAAGCATAGCTTCTATTTTTGTTTTATTTAACTATTTTTTTATTTAATATCTTTTATTTCTTCTTGCTCCATAAATTGTATAGGATTCTCATCAATCCATCCCAATGCCTCTTTTGCACATTCCTTATATGCATCATGTTTATTTAGTTTTGCAAGTGTGCTTTCTTTTCTAGCTGTTTCTCCAAATTCTGGTGTAAAAAAACTATAAATAGCTGCCTGAAATTTTTCGTTAAGTTTAACAATCTCAACAATAGCCTCTCTACCATTCTTCATTAAAACATTCATAGTACCATCATCTAAAGTATTAACCTTTTCAATATTGTTATATTCCTTCATAAGTACCACTTCCCTTTCACCTGTTATATCTTTATATTACTATAAATTTACCGAATATTCAACTTTTCACTCTATATATGCTCATTTTTGTTTATATTTAATATATTGACATATATCTATATGTTCGTTATACTACATATAGATATATGTCAATATGTTTTAAGGAGATAACAATGAATACTATAGATTATGCTCTTATTTGTAAGGCATTAGGTGATTCTAATCGATTGCAAATAGTTACAATGCTATCAGGCGAAGAAAAATGTGCTTGTAAGCTACTCGAAAAGTTTGAAATTTCTCAACCCACATTATCCCATCACATGAGAACCTTATGCGAGTGTGGCTTAGTTGATGTACGAAAAGATGGAAAATGGTCTCATTATTCTCTAAATGAGGAAGTTTTGAATTCATTTAAATCATTTATAAAAGATTTAAATGCTTGTAAGAAAGGAAACTGTGAATGCAAATAATATGGGATTTTTTTCAAAATCAAATTTTATCAATGAAATGGCTTAATGAGCTTATAGGTACTATACTTACAAGTTGCGGGTTAGATATTAATGATAGAGTTGGTGGAAGTGTTCAGTTTTTTATATATGATGTAGTTAAAATTTTTATATTACTATCTATATTAATTTTTGGTATTTCATATATACAAAGCTTCTTTCCCCCTGAAAGAACTAAAAAAATACTTAGCAATTTTAAAGGAATTACAGCAAATATTTTATCTGCATTACTAGGAACAGTAACACCTTTTTGTTCTTGTTCCTCTATACCACTCTTTATTGGTTTTTCTAGTGCAGGTCTCCCAGTTGGAGTTACTTTCTCTTTCTTGATATCGTCACCTTTAGTAGATTTAGGCAGCCTAATTCTTTTAATGAGTATTTTTGGAGCTAAGGTTGCTGTGGCGTATGTGGTAGTTGGTTTAATACTTGCAGTTATGGGCGGCATTATAATTGAAAAGTTAGGTATGCAAAATTATGTGGAAGATTTTATTATTTCTACAAATGCCGTAGATATAGAAGCTGAAGAATTAACAAAACATGACCGCATCATATATGCAAAGTCCCAAATGCTAGCAACTATAAAAAAAGTATTTTGGTATGTAATCATCGGAGTTGCTATTGGAGCTATAATCCATAATTGGATACCTGAAGAAGTTATTCAAAATATATTAGGTGAGAAAAATCCATTTTCTGCAATTATTGCTACAATAGTAGGTGTACCTATGTATGCTGACATTTTTGGAACAATACCTATTGCCGAAGCTTTATACTTTAAAGGCGTTGGTCTGGGTACTATCTTATCCTTTATGATGGGAGTAACCGCATTATCCCTTCCATCAATGATAATGATTCGTAAGGCCGTAAAACCTAGATTACTAGGAGTTTTTATAGGAATTGTTACTATAGGAATCATTATTATTGGTTATACTTTTAATGCAATTCAATTTTTATTTGTTTAGTATAATAATTACTCGAAACCTTGAGTTGTTATTATATATATAAGGAGGAATATATTATGGCATTATTTAAATTAGGAAAGAAAAAAGAAAAAGGTGGCTGTTGCTGTGGTGGAAGTTGTACTAATAAAACATCATCAGAAAGCAAGCCATCAACTAATGAAAAAAGTTCTAACATCAAAGTACTAGGATCTGGGTGTGCAAAATGTAACCAACTTGAAGCTGCAACGAAAGAGGCTTTAGCACAACTTGGTATGGATACTAATATAGAACATGTAACCGACTTTGCACAGATTGCTTCATATGGTGTAATGTCCACTCCTGCACTAGTCATTGATGGAAAAGTAGTTTCTTATGGAAAAGTTTTAAAAACTGATGAAGTAATCAAACTAATTGAGAAGTAAATAAAAAGTGAAACATAAAAAGCGTTAAACTCCTAACTAAAAAGAAGTTTAACGCTTTTATTATATTATATGTCAATATTTATTATACTATTTTCCCATTTAACAATTAAATCTTACACTGCTTTCCTGCATGATCCATTTGGTAGTCTTCTTTATATATTAGCTGACCTATTGGAACAATCTCGAAACCTTTTTCCTGCAAACTTTCTAATACTAGTGGTAAATACTCTTCTACATGATCTGCATTATTGTGAAACAAAATTATATCTCCAGATTTAACATTTCGTGTAACTCTCTCAACTATCTGCTGAGTAGAAATATCTTTCCAATCTAAACTATCTACAGACCATTGTATTACCTTGTATCCTTCGCTTTCACAAGTTTCTATTACATGATTATCATACGCTCCAAAAGGAGGCCTAAAAAGGGTAGTTTTCTTTCCTGTAATACTTTCTATAACATCTGAAGTTGCCTTCAGCTCACTAGCTATTTTTTCAGAGCTTAATCCAGTCATATCTGGATGCGTAGCTGAATGGTTTCCAATTTCATGACCACGTCTTTGAATTTCAGCCACATCGTTAGGGTATTTTTCTGCCCAAAATTTAACTAAAAAAAATGTTGTTTTAACATTATATTTATCCAAATTATTTAAAATGCCCAT
>DAMCXN010000017.1:30366-34683 GCA_032096995.1 Aminipila sp. | reverse complement strand
GCAGCATCAAAACTTATTGCAACTTTTTTCTCAGCAGTTTGTACACTATATATAGGCAATTTTCTATCTTGATTTATAACAGCAGCAACATTTACTGCTTGAAAAACCCATATAGCTGCCGCTAAAATTAAAACTGCTGCAAATATTCTAGAAAGTATTTTCATTGGCAATATCCTCCTATTTACAAATTGATATTACCATAATATGCACAGCTATGTTATTTCATTCAATATAAATATATTTATTCTAAATCTAATCTCATTACCTCAGGATGACAATTAACACCATATTGAGGGCATGTTAAGCACTCAAAGAACTCCGGTGCCTCTTCACGAGGGACAATAACAAAACCTTGGTTCTTAAAAAATTCAGGCGCTCTGGCTACTAAAAAAATTCTCTTTCCACCTAACTTTTTCACTTCTGATATAGCTTTTTCAAGAATAATTTTACCAATTTTCATTTTGCGGTACATTGGATCAACTGCAATGCCATCAATGATATATTCTCCATCACGAGTTGACAATGTAATACCAGCTGCTAAAAATTCCTCTTTTCCATGAGTTATTTTCCAATTTTTTATAACCTCTTCAGGCATAGGCATATCAGGATCAACTTCTAAGTCATTATCTATATATAAAACTTTTAGTGCCTCATAATCATCGGTTTGAGACATTCTAAGAATCGGTTTACTCATTTTTTTTTTCCTCCAAATAATGATTTAACAATTTTTCCGCCACCAACTACATAGTCTCCATCATAAAACACTGCTGCTTGTCCTGGTGTTATAGCTCTCTGCTTCTCATCAAATTGCACTTTTATTTGGTTGTTTTCTATAGGATAAATTGTAGCCCCTACTTCTTTCATAGAATATCTAGCTTTTGCTGTTACTCTCATAGGCTCTTTTAATTCTGAAACCGAAATTAAATTTATATCATCTACAATCATTCCCTCTGCAAAAAGTTCTTCATTGCTTCCTAGCATTACAGTATTACTTTCTTTATCTTTTGATAGAACATAAACAGGTTTACCAAAGGTTTGTCCTAACCCTTTTCTCTGTCCTACTGTATAATTTATTATACCTTGATGAGTCCCTATTTTCTTACCATCACTATCAATAAAATCTCCAGTTTTAGATTCTAATCCCATAACATCTTTTAAGAACCCAGCATAATCTCCGTCTTTAACAAAACAAATATCTTGACTGTCCTTTTTCCTTGCGTTTACAAAGCCTTCTTGTTCTGCAATTTCTCTTATTTCAGTCTTTTTCATATGACCTAAAGGAAAAATCGTTCTTGATAGTTCCTCTTGGGTTAAGGTATATAATACATAACTCTGATCTTTAGTTAAATCTTCACCTTTTTTTAATAAATATCTACCAGTCTCTTCATCTTTTTCTACTTGAGCATAATGACCTGTCGCAATATAATCAAAACCTAAGAACTTAGCTCTCTCAAGCATTCTACTAAATTTAATATATCTATTGCAATCAATACATGGATTAGGAGTCATTCCCTGCTCATAACTTTTTGCAAACTTACCAATAACATCTTCTAAAAACCACTCTGTATAGTTAAACACATAATGCCTGCACCCTAATCTAGTTGCTACACTTCGAGCATCTTGGACATCAGATAAGGAACAACAAGTCTTTTCTTTATCTTCAATGCCTATATCCTCATTATCAAAAAGCTTTAATGTTACCCCACTAACATCATAACCTTGCTTCTGTAGTAAGTATGCTGATACAGAACTATCAACACCTCCACTCATACCTACTAAAACCTTCTTCATAAATATTCTCCTATTAAAAGAATTGGCAAAGCTACATTAGTTCTGCCAATTCACGTTGTCAATTAATACTATTACCAAATCGAGCCCTTCATATCTTGATATAAAGTTGAAATTCTAAGTTTACTTGGTAGCACAGAAAAATGTAACGGGAATTTTTCTCCTTTTTCCCCATCAATATCTGTTGAAACATCTTCTGTAGATTCTATAATTAAATCATTTGTTTTAAAGTAAATTACATTTTTATTTTCTTGGTGGTTTCCCTGCAATATACTGAAAAGTAATGGTCCAAAATCTAAAATAGGCATTTCTTTAAATAGCATAACTTCAAGCAACCCGTCATTTATCTCCGAATATGGTGAGATTTTTTTAAACCCACCAGCTGACCTTCCATTCATAACAAGCATGAAATACATATTTTCTTCTCCAGAAAATTCAGGGCTAGTCAACTTAACTGGTATAGGTCTTAAATTCGTAATTTCTGTAAACCCTTTTAAATAGTATGAAAGAACCCCTAATGTATTTTTTAAATTAGGATCTGTCTTTTGGCTTACATCAACAAGCATTCCCATAGCAGCAACATTAATAAAATACTTATTATTTACCTTGCCTACATCTGCATAAGTAAAATTTCCACCAAGAGCAATGTCCATCATTTCATTTATATCATGAGGTAAATCAAAATAGTAAGCAAAGTCATTAGCTGTACCTGCTGGCATAATAGTTAGCTGTAAATCTATATTATTTCTAAGCATAGCATTTACACAAATATTTATTGTCCCATCTCCCCCAGCTGCAACAACTTGAGAAAACTCATCTTGATCCATAAATCTAAAAATATTATCAATAACATTTCCTTGATCTGCTCTAACAGGCATAACCACATGTCCTGCATTCTGAAATCTCCCAATAATCAAATCCAAATTGTTTTTGAACATTCCATTTCCAGAATGTGGATTATAAAATAATAGTACCTTTTTTCTACTTACTTCACTATTATCTTTCATATTCACCCTCCAACCTTATCGCTATAAATTTTTATTTGTGATCTAATCTTAATATACCCCGAATTTGTCCTATCAAATAAAGTGAACCTGCAAATACTACTGCATCATATTTTTCTTTATTCTCAATCGCATAATTACAAGCATCAATAGGATTCTCAAAATTAACACACCTTTTTCCTCTTTCTTTTAATTCCTGTGCTAATTCTAGAGACGAAAATTTTCTTGGATTATTAGGCTCTGTTGCAATAATATCTTCAGCTATCTTTACAAAACTATCTAAAATCTTTGCTATATCCTTATCTCCAAGCATACCTGCTACTAATAAAACTTTTTTCTCAGGCAATAAGTCCTCTATAGTTTTTGTTAAAGCTTCAGCACCTGCTTCATTATGCGCACCATCAATTATAATATATGGTTCTGCACCCATAATCTCAAATCTACCTATTTGCTTAGCTTTTTTTAAACCTGCATATAAGCGAGTTCTTTCTACTTTTATTACTTCTGCTTTTCTTAGCAATTCTAATGTAACTAAAGCTGTTAAAAGATTCTGTACTTGATGCTTACCAACCATACCTATTTCAACTTCTGAATAATCTGTTCCATAAATCCTTGTATCAATTTTATAACCATCTATAGATTTATTTGTAATAGCATAGTTAATCTTTGTAACATCATGTAATATAGAATTTTTCTCATAAGCTTTTTTTGCAATAACCCTTGCTGCTTCATGTTGTTCTACATTTATTATAACAGGAACTCCTTCTTTTATTATTCCCGCTTTTTCCGAAGCAATTTCTTCTAAAGTATTTCCTAATCTTTCTGTATGATCTAAGGAGATAGAAGAAATTACACAAGCTATTGGCTTTTCAATAATATTTGTAGAATCACCTCTGCCTCCAAGTCCCACTTCAAGAATTACAAAATCAGCTTTTTTTAAATTAAAATAAACAAAAGCAACAGCTGTTATTAATTCAAATTCAGTTGGTGATTCAAAACCTTGGGAAAGCATTATATCTACTTTTTCAAGAACCAGTTCTGTGCATTTTTTAAGTTCTTCATCAGAAATTAACTGACGGTTAAATTCTATCCTCTCATTAAACACTTCCAGAAAAGGCGAAGTAAAAAGTCCTACTTTATATCCATTTTCCTGCAAAGCTTCATATATGTACTTACAGACAGATCCCTTTCCATTAGTTCCTGCTACATGTATATATTTTAAACTTTTTTCTGGATTTCCTAAAAGATTCATAAGAATGTTCATTCTTTCAAGGCCAAGTTTACTTCCAAATTTCTCAAAATCCCTAAACTTATTAACTATATTTTCTTTGTCCATCTGTTCTCCCATAATAATCATAATACACCCCCTATAAACATGGAGCCTAAAGGGGGTGTAGATTTTAATTTTAAATTTATTTTACAGCTTTTTTTCAACAAGTTCAAGTCTTGCTTTTACTTTTTCAAGCATGTCTTCATACTTAACTTGCTTTTCTTTTTCTTCGTTAATAACTTTTTCAGGAGCTTT
>DAMCXN010000017.1:28830-30356 GCA_032096995.1 Aminipila sp. | reverse complement strand
AGCTTTTGAAACAAATCCTTGATTTGAAAGCTTTCCAACTACTCTCTTAACTTCCCCTTCAAGTCTTGCCTTTTCTTTAGTAAGTCTTTCAAACTCAGCTTTATAGTCAAGTAAATCGTCAAGTGGGATAAACAATTCAACCGAACCAATCACCGCTGACATAACTTCTTCCGGAACTTCAGATTTATTTTCAGTAAAGTTTATCTCTGTAATATTTGCAAGAGCCTTGATATGTCTTTCTCCTGCCTTAATATATTCTAAGTCTTTACCTGTTGAAGCAATGATTGCTCTAAGCTTTCTGCTTGGTGCCGCTTCTGCTTCTGCTCTAATATTTCTAATTGCTCTAATTGTTTCCATCGCCATATCTAGTTTCTTAACTTCCTCTTCAAAAGTAAGTTCTTCACTATATACTGGCCAGCTTTCTTTAATTAAGAAGTTATCAGGATTTCCAGCCTTCTTTGCTTCTTCTAAATCCTTTTCTGTCTTTGGAAGATAACTCCAAATTTCTTCTGTAATAAATGGCATAAATGGATGAAGCATTTTTAACATATCCTTTAATACTCTTACAAGTATATATCTTGCAACCTTCTTATCCTCTTCATCTTCTCCATAAAGTCTACCTTTTACAAGCTCAATGTACCAGTCACAGTATTCATTCCAAATAACTTCGTATACTCGCTGTCCTGCTAGTGATAGGTCAAACTTGTCCATAGAATTTGTAACATAATCAACAGCATCATTTACTCTTGCCATAATCCACTTGTCTTCATCTCTAAGAGCAAGCTTATCAATACCATCACAATCACAAGCCATTTCTTTAAAGTTGCCTTCTTCATCCTGAAGATTCATAATAACGAATCTTGAAGCATTCCAAAGCTTGTTTGCAAAGTTTCTTGAAGATTCAAGTTTATCTTCTTTAAATCTCATATCATTACCTGGTGTAATACCTGTCATAAGCATAAATCTAAGGGCATCAGCACCACACTTATCTATTACTTCAAGAGGGTCTATACCATTTCCAAGAGACTTACTCATTTTACGGCCTTCCGCATCTCTTACAAGTCCATGTACATAAACATATTTAAATGGTGATTCACCAGTTATTTCAAGAGCTGAGAATACCATTCTAACTACCCAGAAGAATATAATATCATAACCAGTTACAAGTACATCTGTAGGGTAGAAATATTCAAGTTCAGGAGTTTTTTCAGGCCATCCTAAAGTTGAGAAAGGCCACAATGCTGATGAGAACCATGTATCAAGAACATCTTCATCCTGTCTTATCTTTGTGCTTCCACATTTTGAACACTTATCTGGAGCTGTTCTTGCTACCATCATTTCTCCACATTCTTCACAGTAGTAAGCTGGTATTCTATGTCCCCACCATAATTGTCTTGAAATACACCAGTCTCTGATATTCTCTAACCAATGAAGATAAATCTTTTCAAATCTTTCTGGAACGTGCTCTAACTTACCCTCCTTTGCAACTTCAATTGCGGGTTTAGCTAAATCTTCCATTTTTACAA
>DAMCXN010000017.1:20435-28820 GCA_032096995.1 Aminipila sp. | reverse complement strand
GGTCTGAAAGCATTGGTTCAATAACAGTATGACATCTATAGCATTCACCTGAAGGAATAACTTTTTCTTCTGTTTTTACTAAGAATCCAGCAGCTTCAAGGTCTGCAACCCAAACTTTTCTGCATTCAAATCTATCCATACCTTCATATTTACCTGAAAGCTCATTCATAGTTGCATCATCATTAATACATGAAGGTCTTTCTAAATTGTGTCTTACTCCAACTTCAAAGTCATTAGGGTCATGAGCAGGAGTAATCTTTACAGCACCAGTACCTTTTTCTGGATCTGGGTAAGTATCTGCAATAACAGGAATTTCCTTACCTACGATTGGAAGTATTACTTTCTTTCCAACCATTTCCTTGTATCTTTCATCTGGATGTACAGCTATGGCTTCATCGGCAAACATTGTTTCTGGTCTTGATGTAGCAACCACAATGCCTTCACCGCCATCAGCAGCAGGATATCTGAAGTACCAGTATTTACCGTTCTTGTCTTCATGCTCAACTTCTGCATCTGATAGTGAAGTTCCGCATTCTGGACACCAGTTAATAAGTCTGTTTCCTCTATAAATAAGACCTTTTTCGTAAAGTCTTACAAACATTTCATTTACAGCTTTATTACAGCCTTCATCCATAGTGAATCGTTCTCTTTCCCAATCGCAAGAATCCCCAAGCTTACGGCACTGTTTAGTGATCCTTCCACCATATTCTTCTTTCCATTCCCACGCACGCTTTAAAAATTCTTCTCTTCCCAAGGCTTCTTTTTCAACGCCTTCTTCTTTTCTAATTTTATCTACAACCTTAACTTCAGTTGCAATGCTGGCATGGTCTGATCCGGGAAGCCATAAAGCACTGTATCCCTGCATTCTTTTCCATCTTGTAAGAACATCCTGTAGAGTCTGGTCTAGAGCATGTCCCATATGAAGCTGCCCTGTAATGTTTGGAGGTGGCATTACAATTGTATAAGGTTTCTTATTCTTATCAACTTCTGCTCTAAATGCACCTTTTGCCTCCCAATCTGCATATATTCTGTCTTCAAAATCTTTTGGATTATAAGTCTTTGCTAGATTCTTTTCCATTTATATTTCTCCTTTATTTAATTTAATTTTTAATTAAATATTATAACTATTGAATTTGTTTTAACTTGGATTCAACATCCCTAATTTCAGGATTTTATTTAATTTCATAATTCTTGCCATAATTCATATCTTTTATATGAAATTAGTGCAAATTAACACCCATATATTAAGTTTTTATATAAATTACAATAAATTTTGTCTTACTTTATTCCCATCTTGTCTTTATATACTTGTATTTTATCTATTTTCTTACATTTATGGTAATTTTAATACCCTAAAATCATTATTTACCCTTATTTTATAGTATATTTGTGAAATCTTATTGTTCTATGTACTTAATCCATACATAATAAAAAACCGTCCTTTAGGCAACTTACTGCCAAAGGACGGATAATATTTTCCGCGGTACCACCTTTGTTCCGCTGACTTATAAAGACTGCGGCACTCATTTAGTATTAAACTATGTTTTGAAACTTCCTCATTCCATACAAATCTTGAATTTAACAATTTGCATAAAACTTAGCAAAATCATAAAGCAACCTTCAGAATACGCTTTCTTTGAAACCTTACAGCCAATGGATTTCATTCTCTGATGCTTAGTTATAAAATAATAATCTAAACTAAGTGCGAACCATTCTTACTCCTCTTTATCATAGCCTACTTATTTAATTTGATTTATGAATTTGATATATATTCTAAAGCAACCCATAATATATATTAGTTTATATTATTTTAAATAATTGTCAAGTTTAAAATTTGACCTGCCTAATTCTTTTCTACATTATAATTTATAATATAATTATTTTTTGGTAATCCAGTATCTTTTTTTCATGTTTTTTTACAAATTAACACTATTTTTTTCATTTTTCGTTTTTTTTCTTATATTATTGCAAAACACTTGAAATTTCAATTATTGTACATATAAAAATGGCTATTGTTTTTTAATTTATAGGGGTATATAATAAGCTAAAATATAATATTTTATAATATATTTTGCCAATTAGTTATTTTTTATTTACTATTTTAAATATAGCTCATATAGGTATCCAAATGTATAACGATTTTCTTATAAAAAAGCTCTTATATTTTTCTATAATTGTTGTCATGATTATAGCTTTTAACCTAGTACCTTCCTACGCAGAAGCTGAACAAGCCCCTATAAAGGTAGGTTTTTTTGAGTTGGAAGGATTTAATGATATAGATGAAGAAGGCAACTTAAGCGGATATGGGTATGAGTATCTAATGGAAATATCCAAATACACTGGTTGGAAATATGATTTCATATCATTCATAGGAAATAAAAATGATAAACATAGATTAACATATAACGAAGCTCTTGATTTAATAAAAAATGGTAAAATAGATATAATGGGAAGTATACCAAAAACTTCTAAAGCTAGTAACTTATATCTTTATCCTACTTTTCCTTATGCAACTAACTATGGATGCCTAACTAAAAGCTGTAATAACACTTTATATAATCCTAATGATTTTTCTTCTATTAAAGGAGCTACTATTGGTATCCTAAAAAACGATCCCAGAAATAAAGAAATTGAATTATATCTTAAAGAAAATAAAGTTTATGATTATACCTTAAAAACATATGAAACAACATCTGAGTTAAAAGAAGCATTAATTCAGGGCTATGTTGATTTAATTTACCTAAATAATTTCCGTTCTATGGAAAATGAGCAAATTTTGGCAAGAATAAATCCTACCCCCTATTATTTTGTTATGTCTAAAAATAATAATGATAAAATTGAAAATCTTTCTTGTGCTCTTGAGCAGATAGATATAAATTTCCCTCTATTTTCTAAAAATTTATTAGTTAAATATTATCAATCTTCTTTTAAAACTCAATTATCTTTAACTTCCGAAGAATTAGATTTTATTAAAAGTAATCCAGTCATAAAAATCGCTTATGACCCATATTTCAATCCTTTAGAATACTACGATAAAGAGAAAGAAAAAATCTGCGGAGTTACTGTAGATCTCCTTGATATTATAAATAAAGAAACTGGTCTAAATTTTTCCTTTGTTGAATCAAATTCATATAATTTGGCTTTACAAGATGCTAAAAAAAATAATATTAATATCATAACAGCTTTTGGTGCAGATTATAACTGGGCAAGAAAACATGATTGTAGACTAACAACTTCTTACTTTTCTCTTCCAGTGAGCGCGGTTTGTAATAAAAATATTAATGATCCAGAAGATAAAGACCTTACTGTAGCAGTAGTAAAAGGATATTATTTAACTGAAAAAATAAAAAAGGAAAAAGGATATTCAAATTTTATTTATTATGATACTTTAGAGCAATGTTTAAATTCTGTTGATAACGAATTATCCGATATAACATTTTTATCTACTTATAGTGCAGATTATTATTTATCTCTTTCGCGCTACTCAAATTTAAGTATGTATGCATCCTATGATTTAAATTATAATTTATCATTAGCAGTAACTAATTCCAGTAGCGATATTCTTTACACTATAATTAATAAGGCTCTAATTAATATACCTCAAGATGAAATTGATGAAATTTTTTATAAAAACATATTATTTTATAAAAATAATAAAACATTATCAGACTTTATCCTTGAGCACCCTTTTGAATTAATAAGCATTGCCTGCTTTATAGGAACCCTAATCTTGGCTGGAATAATTTTTATAAAAAACACTAAAAAAGATATTAAACAGCAAAAATATCTAAATGAAGAAAAAATAAACTTAGCGCTTATGCATACGAGTACATATGTATGGGATTATGATTTTATCAATAAAAAAATTATTCAATCTTCCAGTAAAAAAATATTTGGCAAAGAAAAGATTATTTACGATGTACCAGAATCATTAATACGGTCAGAATACATACATGAAGACAGTAAAGAAGAGTTCTCTAAATTATTCCACAATATACAAGGTGCAGAGCAAATCGTATCTGGCGTATTTAAAATAAGTCCTTATGAAAACTCTCAGGTATGTAATAAAGAATATCTTTGGATAAAAATCACTTTAACAAAGATTTATAGTTCTAATGGTAAACCTCTTCGTGCTGTAGGAGTATCCGAAGATGTCAGTTCAGAAATGGCTTTTAAAGAAAAAGCCACTAAAGATCCTCTTACCAGCTTATTAAATAGAGCTACCTTTAGACAATATACTGTTCAATATCTTGCAGAACATTCTGATGAAGACAAAGGTGCCATGTTCTTAATTGATATTGATAACTTTAAACTTGTAAATGATAATCATGGTCATTGCTCAGGAGATGAGCTTTTACTAAGAGTTGCAAAAACTCTGCGTTCTAATTTCAGAGCAGATGATTTAATCTGTAGGCTTGGTGGTGATGAATTTACAGTCTTTATGAAAAATGTAAATTCAAAAGAAGAAGTTAAGAAAAAAGCAACTTCTCTTTCTAAGTCTCTTGTTCTAAATTTAGATGACTTTACTTCAACTTGCTCCATCGGGGTTGTGATGAAAAAAGCAAATTCTAAATATGAAGATTTATATTGGAATGCCGATCGTGCTATGTATCAAGCAAAAAAGAAAGGTAAAAATCAATGGTATTTGATTTCTTAGCTTTAAGAAGTAGTTAACAAAATTATAAAATCATTACTTAATATTTAAAATAAAATTAAAGCTCTGAACAGGATATTTGCATAGCAATTCTCCATGTCCAGAGCTTTTTCTCTAAATATCTAAAAAGCATTCTACCATACTATCAATTGTAGCTTCTTTTGCAATAAATAACTGCATTTTATGTTTAGCTGCTTCTTCTGCGGTCTTTTCACCTATGCATACAGCTTTTATCCCAGAAAAATCAGATAACCCTGAAACTTCTACAAAGCCTCGAACTGTAGATGCACTTGTAAATGCTACATAATCAACATCTTCGGATGCAAAATCTATTAAACTTGTAAAATTCATATGATTGCTATCCTGTTCCTCTAGTTTAGCTTCGAAAGTATCATAAACAGCTATGTCTGTATATTTAATCCCTTCAGTATCCAGAGGTTTAATAACTTCATCTGTACCAATTTTCGCTCTAGGAATTAAAATCTGAGGTTCTCTTCCAATCTTAGCTCCCCATTCTACAGATTCTCTAGCAATTAATTCTCCTAAAGCTTTACCACTATAAACAGAAGGCATTAAATCTACCAATATCCCCATTTTTTCAATTGCTGCCTTTGTAGCCGAACCTATGGCCGCAAACTTAATGCTACCTAAGTCTCTTATATCTTTCTTCATATCACGTAACTTATTGAAAAAACCTGTTACACCTACTGGACTTGTAAATGCTACATAATCAAACCTTCTAATATCATTTATAGCCTCTTCAAGAGGTTTATTATTTTCAATTTCCTTTGTTTCAATCGTAGGCATAACTACTATCTCTGCTCCTAGCATAAATAGTTTATCTGCCAATGAAGAGTCTCTATCCTTCGGTCTAGTAACAGCAATCTTCAATCCTCCAAGAGGCCTTTTTTCTGCCCAATTAAAATCTTTTTCTAATGAACAAACTCTTCCAACAACTATAATAGCAGGAGTCTTAATTCCTGCTTTTTTTGCTTCTTTAGGTAAATTACTCACATCAGAAACAACTCTTTTTTGATGTGAAGTAGTCCCCTTTTCCAATATTGCTGCTGGCATATCAGGTTCAATTCCAGCATCTAAAAGCCCTTTACAAATCTTAGGCATTGCACTAACCCCCATAAGAAAAACAAAAGTACCACCTAATTTTACAAGAGATTTATAATCGATTTCTGCCCCTTCCTTTTTCTTTGTATGTCCTGTTATTATATGCAATGAAGAAACAAAATCTCTATGAGTAACTGGAATACCATTATATGCAGGTACAGAAACTGCAGAAGTAATTCCTGGAACAATTTCAAAAGGTATCTTATTTTCTAAAAGCAGCTCTAGTTCTTCACCCCCACGTCCAAAAACAAATGGGTCACCACCTTTTAATCTTACAACTTTTTTGCCTTGTAAAGCTTCTCTTAATAGTATCTCATTTATTTCATGCTGTGGTACAGGATGGTCTCCAGAGACCTTCCCTACAAATATTGCTTCTGCTTTATTAGGAATCATCGATAAAATTCCTTGACCTACTAGCTTATCATAAACTACTACATCTGCTTGGTCCAAAACCATTTTACCTTTAAGCGTAAAAAGCCCTGCATCTCCTGGCCCTGCTCCAACTAGCCATACCTTACCGTTTTCATTTCTATCTGTCATGTTGCTTACCATCCTTTAACTGTTTAGCCAATTCTACAGCTAAAAATTCTCCATCAACTGTTTTTCCTGAAATCTTACCCTTGCTATATTCTTGGGTCTCTTCATCAAAATAAAGTCCTCTTATTAAAACATTATCTCCTGATATTTCAGCATAAGCTCCAATAGGAGAGCTACACCCTCCATCTAAATATGTAACAAAAGCCCTCTCTGTCTTAGCACATATTGTAGCTTCTTTATCATTTACACAATCTAGGAAAGAATAATCTTCACCAGCTCTTCCTTGAATTGCCAAAATACCTTGACCTGCTGGAGGAATAATTTCATCAGCTGTAAAAACTCTACTTATTCTATCGTCAAGCCCCAATCTTGCTATTCCTGCATAAGCAAGAATAATTGCACCATATTGGCCATTGTCAAGTTTTGATAGCCTTGTTTGTAAATTTCCTCTAACACTTTCTACTTTCCATTCTGGATAAAGTTCTTTCAGCTGTAACTCTCTTCTCAAACTAGAGGTCCCTAGAGGTAATTCTTTATTTTCAATATTACTGCCTTCTGGGTATACTAATACATCTAGTGGAATTTCTCTTTTTGAATAAGCCACTAAAGGCAGTTGTTCAGGAATTTCCATTGGTAAATCCTTAAGGCTATGTACTGAAAGGTCTATTTTCCCTTCCATCAAAGCCTTATCTAATTCTTTAACAAATAATCCCTTTCCGCCTATTTTATCCAATCTTTTGTCTAATATAATATCACCTGTGGTTTTCATAGTTAAAAGTTCTAATTCAATGTCAGGATGAGCTTCTGCAATCTGAGCCATTACAAGCTTTGACTGTGCTACAGCCAACTTGCTATCTCTGCTTCCAACTATTATCTTTCGTCTAGCCATTGTTTCTCTCCTCTTTATCATATATTTCTAACTGCATCTCGTATTAGTTCTGAACCTTTTTTAGCAAGGCTATGACTTTTGCCTCCAGCTGTAATCCCTACAACCAAGTCTCCATTTATTACTACTCCAGGAAAATAGAAGTCACATTCATCTTTAGCATCAGCCACATTGACAAGTATACCTTTTTCCCTACATTGATTTCCTATACTTTTATTAAGTTCTCTACTATTTGTCGCTGTAATAACTATATCTGCACCTGAAATATCATCGATATGGAAGTCCTTTTTAAAAAATTCAAGACTTCTATTTGAACCTTTTTCTTCATTGCTATATCTATACTCGTTAATCAAGTTATTAACTTCTTCCGAAATGTCTTTTGCTATAATTCTTAAATTACAAGAAAACTGTAATAAGGATTTAATCCTTCGGCTTGCAATCTTTCCTGCACCTATTACTGCAATATTTCTATTGTTTATATTAACAAACATGGGAAACCAATCACAAAATTGAGACACTTCTTTTTTTGTCCCTATCTCTTGTAATATTTGTTCTAGTGATAACCCAGTTTCATTTTCTTTTCTTCCTACGACAACTAAAGTTGCCTTGGCCTGTTTAGCCGCTTGATATTTTTCATAAGCTCCACCTTCCTTACCAGTATCTTTGGTAACCATGTAAGCACAATTTAACTGTTTTAACATGGCTTTATTTAACTCATAAGAAAAAGGGCCTTGCATACAAATCAAATGCTTTCCAGAAAAACCAAGCTCATTACAGCTTTTTAATACTTGTTCCATAGGAAGAACTCTAGCAAAAAGCCTCTCTTCAAAATTTTCCACTTTTGTGTATTTTACTAGCTCCTTACTTCCTGTTGTAAGAAGTACATTTCCTCTAGTCGTATTCAAAAATTTTACTGCTTCGTCTGTATTTTCTACAAAAATACAATCTGGTCCAAAATCCGTTTTATCTCTTAAAAGTCTAATATATTTATTCTTTGTTTTTTTACAAGACTCTTTGATATTATCAGTTACTACTGTAGCATAAGGATGAGTAGCATCTATAACAAAATCAAACCCATTAAGCATAAGTTTTTGCATTTCATCGGGTTCAAGCCTACCTGCTTTAATTTCAAGTTTATTTGCAGATTCATGTTCTAATATTTCCTTGCCATATTCAGTTGCTACAC
>DAMCXN010000017.1:0-20290 GCA_032096995.1 Aminipila sp. | reverse complement strand
ATGTAATGCATCTAAGCACTGCTCCCAAAGTTCATGAGATAATTGTTCTCGAAGACCATATATTAATTTTGTTGTTGCTTTTCTTACAGACTCTTCTGTCGCTTGAAAAGCATATTCATTTTGTTCACATTCTTTAGATGATATAGTAGCCTTACTGGCAAGCCTCTGTAATGCATCATCTGAAACTAACTCAACAATTTCTTGGATTTTAGGGACATAACTTCTAAATTCAAACCAACTATCTAATTCTTTTTTATATTCTTCTAAGATCTTCAGCGCAATTTTTAATTGCTCTGAGTTTTCTTCTTTTACTCCACAATTTTCCATAGAATCAATATCATATAATTCAACGTAAGGGAAATTGGCTATTTCAGGCTCTATATCCCTTGGTACTGCTAGGTCGAATAAGTAATATTTATTATTTATTGCTGTTTTTGCTTTGTCATTAGGAAAAGGGTTAACGAAAAATTCTTTTACGTCTACTTCTCTCAAAGTATAATGTGGGCTTAATGTTGCGCTTATTATAACTTGATTTTCTTGAACTTTGTGAATCCTATCATCATAAGGTACCATTTTGCAACCTTCTGGCACTATTGAATCCTGTTCATCATAGCCATGTATCTTTCTTCTTAAGGTCATTGAAACGTCTGCTCCATTTGAAACAAGAACATTAGCAACAAGCTTTCCCATCTGCCCATTTCCTATAATTAGACAAGAAACACCTCTCAAATCGCCTAATTTCGATTTAAGAATATCAACAGTGTCGTTTGCAGAAGATCGATTAATAGTACTCATTTTAACTTCTGTTTTAACTTTTTTACCTGCTGCTAAAGCAGTTTGAAATATCTTCTCTAAAGCCATATCAGTGCAGTTATTTTCCCTTGACATCTGTAGAGCTTCCCTTACTTGAGAAATAATTTGATTCTCACCAAAAATCTTTGAATCAAATCCACAAACTAACTCTAATAGGTGATTAATTGCCTCACTATCATCTCTCTCCACAAAAAACTCTTCGTACAAACTAGTATCTATTTGTTTTATTTTACAAAGCATTTCATAAGGGCTTACTGTATTTAATTGTTTGTCCTTACATTGACTTATCCAAAGTTCAGTTCGATTACATGTTGAGATTAATATACAACCCTTTACTTGAAACCTTCTTTTTATTTCCTCAATAGCCTCTCTAACGCCTGCTTTAGTAAAAGAAAATGCTTCTCTATAATCTAACGAAGCTTTACTATGATCAATGCCTACCATTCTAACTCGCATTATGATTCGCCTTTCAAAACTACATATCTATATTAATTGCTACTATTTTTTATCTCTAACTATAAGTACTGAAAAATAGCTAGCATTTTCATCAATCTCATCTATAGTATGGAAAACTCTTTCTCCCTCCATACCGCAACGTTCTACCATCTTTACTGTAGGAGGATTGTCCATTGACTTCATATATTGCTTCAATTTTCCAATAGATTTTCCGCTTTTCATAAGCACCTTAGTGCCTTTCATTTGTAATGAATCTTCTACACCATCATATGATGCTGGTATAACATGTAAAGCTTCCTCAGCCTCTGTCAAACTATCATTTAACTTTGCCGAAACAGCGCAAAATGAAGGTATGCCAGGAACAATCTCTGTTTCATAACCTGCATCACGAACACGATTATGAACATAGGCATAGGTAGAATAAATAGTGGGATCCCCTAAAGTTAAAAAAGCAATATTCTTACCTTCATCAAGCCATTCTTTCACTTGTTCTGCTGCATTGTCATGACTAGTCTTAAGCTTTTCTTTATCACGAGTCATAGGCATATCAAGTTCAACTATACACTTCTTATCTAACTCTGGTACAGCTCCCTTTGCAATCGTGTAAGCTACATTTACGTTTTGACCTGACTTTGGTATAACTATAATATCACTTTCTTTTATTATCCTTACTGCCTTTAAAGTCATAAGTTCTGGGTCTCCAGGACCTACACCTAGTCCATATAATTTTGCCATCTACATCCTCCAAGTTTAATCGCATTCTTCGTGTTTATTCTTTATTTTTCAACATTTATCGTCTATTTACAATCAACTATATGATTTAAATATATTTGCTGGATTCCTTTGAACTCTCCCAATCCTCTCAAGATACATTCTACGTCAAATCCAGCCTTTGTGAATATTACTTTCCAAGAGTCTTCTTCATCCCCTGCCATATCATTTACTGCATGATCACCTGCCACTACCATGAATGGCATTAAGACTACTTTCTTATAATTATATTTTTTAACATTCTCAACAACAAGTTCAACCTCAGGATATCCTTCAACAGTTCCTACAAATACATTTTCATATCCTAATGCTTTAAATCTATAATCAAGCGCAGCATAAGCTGCATCTGCGAAATGACCTGTTCCATGTCCCATAAGAACTAGTGCCACTTCATTTTGTACATCTTTATGCTTTGTCACATCTAACTCTTCAACTTCATCAATAATAGCTTTACAAACTGCCTCATAATCATCTGATGTAGTTAAAAGTGGTGTTCCTATATTTACAGACTTAAAATTCTCTTCATAAGGCTCAATCTGGCTTATCATCTTATCGTATTCTTCGCCATTAATAATATGAGTAGGTTGAACTAATATATCTTCAAATCCCTCTTGTTTTAATCTTTCCATAGCTTCCTGAACATTATCTATGCTTATATTATCGCGGTTCCTAAGCACCTTCATAATCATTCCACTTGTAAAAGCTCTTCTAAGTTCCCTATCAGGGTAAGCTTCACTTATAAATTTCTCGATTTCACCGATTGTTTTATCTCTAGTTTCTTTATGACTAGTACCAAAACTTACTATTAATAGTGCTTTTTTCATACAAATTAACCTTTCTTTGCAATAAGCTTTTCTAATTCTTCTGCCGTCCTAGGTATCGGCAAATTTTTTTCTAATATTCCTGCCTTCTGTAAATTTCCAAATATCCTCATAACTGTAGGCTTTTCTAAATTCGTTATTTCTAACAACTCATCATTTAAAAATATTTCTTCTGGACTTCCCTGACTTATGACTTTTCCATCATTAAAAAGAATAACTCTATCCGCCCAAATCAAAGCACGCTCAACATCATGAGTAGATAAAATAACCGTAATTCCCTTCTCACTTAAATCATCAACTATTCTGTCTATCATTCTCGCATGTTTAGGATCTAAAGCAGAAGCTGGTTCATCTAAGATTACTACGTCAGGTTCCATAACTAGAATATCTGCAATAGCTACTCTCTTTTTTTGTCCACCGCTCAAAAAGTGTGTCGGCTTATCTTTAAAATCATTAATATTAAGTTCTTGTATAATCTTATCTACCTTGCCTCGTGCTTCTTCTTGTGTAAATCCCAGATTTAGCACTCCAAATGAAATTTCTTGAATTACATTAGCTGAAAACAATTGATTATCTGGATCTTGAAAAACTATGCCAACTTGTTTTCTAACTTTCAAAAGCCCTTTTCTCGAATAATCTATGGAACTTCCATTTATATACACATTGCCTTCTTTAGGCTTTAGTACTCCGTTTAAATGTAAAAAAAATGTTGATTTACCAGAACCGTTAGCCCCCATAATGGCAATCTTCTCACCCTTTTTTATTTCTAAATTAACTCCTTTTAGAGCCTTTGTACCATCTGCATATGCGTATTGTAGATTTTCTGCTTTAATTACTACGTCATTCCTTAATTCTTCCATACAATCCTCTATATTCCACTTTGAATCTTACACCATATAGCTAGACCAGTTAATAATATTAAAACAAAACTAACTTGCCACTTTTCTTTATTTGTCGCAGCTTGGCTCTCATATAAAACTCTAATTTCCCCATCATAGCATCTTGATTCCATAGCATCAAACAATCTATTTGCTTTTTGCATTGCACGAATCAGAATAATAGAAAGCATATTTCCCATACCATTTATGGCAGATTTAGCACTGACATTTCCAAGTCTACAATTTTGAGCCGTCATGATTGAATGAGCCATATCAAATAAAACAAAAATGTATCTATATGTCAACATCATGATTTCTATAAATAAGCTTGGACAGCGACATTTTTTCAACACATAAAACAAATCCATCATAGGCGTCGTTAATATAAGAAAATATAAACATGAAACAGACGCTAGAGAGACTATTATAAGCCTAAGGGCATACAACATTGAAAACCAACTCACCGCAATAAAGTTACTACCTATTGGAATGTTGATTAAATCCATAGGTTCATCTGTAAAGTTTACTGCTATAGCTATAGTGCCTAAAGCTAAAAATACAAGTGGTGCAATCATAAGTTTTATATAATGAGAAGGAGATGTACGACTATAAAAAATAGTCATACATCCCATCATTACTAAAGTAACAAAAGATATTACAAAAGATCTAGCAGCTACACATATTATTAATGTACCTATAGCAAAAGTACTTTTTAAAAATGGGCTTTTATGTCTTATTGCTGACGAATAGGCCAGTTTATCAATTAAAATCATCTTTACCTCCAACCTCAACTTTTTTCTCTTCTGTTGAGGCAAAATATGTGCCTATTATCATTATTATCAAAGATATAATAAATAATTTCGTAGGAACTTCCTTAAATAAAATCAAGGAAAGTATTACACCTATAAATGGCGCAATTGCATAATACATACTAGTTTTAGCAGCGCCTAGCTCTCGTTGTGCATACACATAGAAATAAATACTCAAACCATATGCGACAAAGCCTAAAAGCAACGCTTGGAAAATATAAATTATTCCTTTTGCACTAACCTGATTCAATACAACGGCTATAATAAAAGCTCCTGTTCCCGAACCAAAGCCCTTTATTATAACTATTTGTAATGGATTTTTTACAGACAATTTTCTTGTGCAATTATTTTCAAATCCCCAGCATATACATGCAAATATTACAAATATTGATCCCCAAGAAAATGAAAAGCTATCCTTTTCTTCAACTACTAAAAGAATACTAGCCACTGTCATAAGGGAAATTGCAAGCCACAATCTCTTGGAAATCATTTCTTTAAAAATGAACATCGCTATTACGGACGTTGTAACAATTTCAAAATTGTTTAATAACGATGCATTTGCCGCTGTAGTATTACTTATTCCTACCATTAAAAAAATTGGAGCTGCTATATCTAAAACAATCATTGAAATAATATATGGAAACTCATCTAAAGTTAAATTCTTTTCTATATTATTTCTTAAAATAAATCTTTCTATCAACCACACTATACTTAACCCTATTCCAGCACCAAGATATAAAAGTGACGCCATCATAGTTGGCTGAACATAATATAACAGTATTTTAGAAACAGGTGCACTTATTGCATATGTAGTTGCAGCAAGAATTGCAAAAAATATATACTTATTTTTATCTTTTCTTACATGGTTCATATTTTTTATTTGTCATTTTTCTGATATTTTTTTCTCGCTACTAAATATCCTAATCCAAAGAAAAATACACCAGAACCTGCTGCTGCCTGTAGACAGAATAATAAGGATTCAGTTTCTCCTCCTGGCGGTTCTAATATTGGTGATGCCCATGCTTCATATTCTGGATCTATAGCTGTAATAGCATCTTCTGCTTGCCCATCAGCTCCTCCAAATTCAGAATCATGTATTGTAGCAAGTGGTATAATTGCTATAACCGCAGAAGCTATTAAACAAAGAATTACAATCTTAGCATTTTTAGTTAAATTCATTTTTTTACCTCCTAATGTGCTGATTTAAGAGCACCATAATAACCTAGTGACTCTAATTCAGTTTGTGCAAAGCTTTCAAGACCCTTCATTACAACTACTGCAATAAGCCCTTCAATAATTGATAAAGGAATCTGAGTAATTGCAAATATACCTAAAAATTCAACTAAGGATGCTGTAAAGCCACCAACTTGTGATGGATGAGCTAATGCAAGTTGTATTGCAGTTATGCAATATGTAAATAAATCGCCAAGACAGGCAGCTAAAAATACTGAAACTGCTTTTGGTACATTCATCTTATTGCAAATCTTATATACCGCATATGCAAGGAACGGTCCTGCTATAGCCATAGAAAAAGTATTTGCTCCTAAAGTAGTAAGTCCACCATGAGCAAGTAAAATTGCTTGGAAAAGTAAAACGATAAGTCCTACGATACACATAGCTGATGGTCCAAATAAAATTGCACCTAATCCTGTTCCAGTAGGGTGTGAACTACTTCCTGTTACAGATGGGATCTTTAATGCAGATAAAACGAATGCGTATGCAGCTACCATTACTAATATCATTAATAGTTTTCTATCATTAGCAATAGTCTTCTTTATTGAAATAAAACCAGCTACAACAAATGGTATACAGACTGCTCCCCAAATAATGCAGTATTTTAAAGGTAAAAATCCTTCCATAATATGCATTGCGCTTGAAATAGTAGGTACAGCTAATACCATAGCCAATACCATACTAAAAACAAACAAAGCTTGTTCTTTTCTTGTCTTTTTCATTATTATTCCTCCTAAAAAAAATAGCCATCCTGAACCTCAGAATAGCGTAATACGGGAGCTGACAATAAGCTCCACTTATTACACCTTCTCATCGTCCGTAAGAAAATGTAACATCTGTTATAGAAATATTCTATACAGAACCGATACTTTAGGCAGGTCTTCTGGCTCAGGAGTCTTAATTGTATTTATCCTTCCCATTTTTACACAGTGGCATATTAAATACAACTCGTCCTTTACAGCGGCGTGACCGCGTGGGCTTCAAACCCAACTTCCCTATTCTCCCGGTAGGAACTCCCGGGCACCTATAGTATTTCAATTGTCGACATATATTTTACCATTAAAATAGGGGGTCATACAACCCCCTAAATCTATTCTATTAAATTATTACTCTTTTTACCTATTATTTATACACCAAAAAATCTTGCTGCATCTCTCAATGTCTTTTTAATATCATCTTCAGTATGTGTATTAGAAATAAACATAGCCTCAAATTGAGCTGGTGCAAAATAATTGCCATTGTCCATCATATGCAAGAAATACTTTGCATATTGTTTCAAATCAGACTTTCTTGCAGTGTCATAATCTACAACTGGCCCTTTTGTAAAAAATATAGTTCCAATTGAACCTATATGATTTATTGAGCATTCTACTTTAGCAGTCTCAATAATGTCTTTTAAACCACCATATAACATTTCACCCAAAGAGTTTATGTGTCCATAAATTTGTGGATTTTCTTTAAGACAAGTGAGTTGTGCAATTCCTGCTGCCATAGCTACCGGGTTTCCACTTAAAGTGCCTGCTTGATAAACCTTTCCTACTGGTGCTACACATTCCATAATTTCGCGTTTACCACCATAAGCCCCTACAGGCATACCGCCTCCGATAATTTTTCCAAAAGTAGCCATATCTGGAGTTATACCAAATAACTCTTGTGCTCCACCTGAAGATAATCTAAAACCAGTAATAACCTCATCAAAAATAAGAACAGCTTTATTTACATCACAAATCTCACGAAGCTGCTTTAAAAAACCTTCTTTTGGAAGCACAACTCCCATATTAGCTGCCACAGGTTCAATTATAACTGCCGCGATCTCTCCCTTATACTCTTCAAATAACTTTTGTACACTATCAATATCATTATATTTTGCAGTAAGTGTATCTTTTGCACAGTTAGCCGTAACACCTGCACTGTCTGGAGAACCGCCTTCTGCGATAAGCGCAGAACCTGCCTTAACCAAAAGTCCATCACTATGTCCATGATAACAGCCTTCAAATTTTATAATTTTATTTCTTCCTGTATACCCTCTTGCCGTGCGAAGAGCAGACATTGTAGCCTCAGTTCCTGAGTTTACCATTCTAACCATGTCAAAACAAGGAATCATTTCACAAGTAAGTTTTGCCATAGTTATTTCTCTTTCAGTTGCTGCACCAAAACTTAAACCATTTAAAATAGTTTCTTGTACTGCTTCAAGAACTACTGGATTGTTATTCCCAAGAATCATAGGCCCCCAAGAACCTATATAATCTATATATTTATTTCCATCTGCATCATAAATAAACTGAGCATCTGCCTTTTCAATAAATCGTGGATTAGTCCCTACTGCTTGAAAAGCCCTTGCCGGACTATTTACTCCACCAGGTATATATTTTTTTGCTTCTTCAAACAGAGATACCGATTTGTCCATCTTGCTATTCATAATTAATTTCCTCCAACCTTAAAGCACCCTAAGATATATTATCCTATTCTACCTTTTTGAATCATTTCTGCAATTTCTTTGGCAAAATATGTAATAAGCATATCAGCTCCTGCTCTAAAGATACTAGTTGTAGTTTCTGCAATAATAGCCTCTTCATCTACCATTCCAGACATAGCAGCAGCCTTAATCATCGCATATTCACCGCTTACACTGTATGCAGCAACAGGCAGGTCTACATGATCTCTTATTTCTCTAATTATGTCCAGATATGATAGTGCTGGTTTAACCATAACAATATCAGCACCCTCTTCAATATCCAAAAATACTTCCTTTAAAGCCTCTCTTCTATTATGGTAATCCATCTGGTAAGTTTTTCTATTACCTTTAAAGTTATCTGAACCTGCCGCTTCTCTAAAAGGTCCATAAAAAGCAGATGCATATTTTGCAGCGTATGACATAATAGGTGTATCTTCAAATCCAGCTTCATCCAAAGCTTCTCTAATAGCTAAAACTCTACCATCCATCATATCTGATGGTGCAACCATATTTGCTCCTGCAGTAACCTGTGATACTGCTGTCTTTGCTAAAAACGGTAATGTCTTATCATTGTCTACAGTGTCACCCTTTATTATACCACAATGTCCATGGGAAGTATATTCACACATACATACATCACCAATATAATAAAAATCTGGAAAGTCCTTCTTGGCAACTCTTAAAGCCTCCTGAACAATGCCATGTTCATCATAGGCTCCGCTGCCGCATTCATCTTTGTGTGCAGGGGCTCCAAAAACAATAATATTTTTTACTCCTGCTTTTGAAACTGCTTCCAGTTCTTCTCCCATTGTATCTATGCTCCATCTTTTTTGACCAGGCATAGTTTTTATTTCAGTTCTTATATCCTTACCTTCTTCAACAAAAATAGGATAAATTAAAGAATCCTTTGACAACCTTGTCTCTCTTGTCATATTTCTTACTCTTTCATCTAATCTAAGTCTTCTTGGTCTTGTTATCATGTCCATAAATTCCGCTCCTTTTCCTAGAAAAAACGACCTATCTTTACGATGGGCCGCTTTTTCCAATTTGCTGTTATATTTTTATCCAAAAATTTAGAGACTTTTCTTTGCCGCATCGATAACGTGCATCATAAGTAAGCTAGTTGTTACTCTACCAACACCACCTGGCACTGGAGTTATAGCTTTTACAATATTCTGCGCCGCATCAAAATCTACATCACCACATAGCTTACCTTCATCAGTCATATTTATGCCAACATCAATAACTATCTGGTTTTCATTTAAGTATTCAGGACCTATAATTTTAGCTTGTCCTGCTGATACAATTAAAATATCTGAGTTTTTACAGATATCTTTAATGTCCTCAGTTTTTGTATGACAAATAATTGGTGTACCATTTTCCCCAAGTACCATCATAGCCGCAGGTCTTCCTACAACCAAACTTCTACCAATTACCGCAACCTTCTTACCTGTTATATCTATACCATAATGTTCTAAAATCTCTATACAAGCTCTTGGCGTGCAAGGTGGGTACCCTAAATCTGTACCAGTATATACACCTGCCATAGACTGATCTGTAATTCCATCAACATCTTTACATGCCATTAAAGCTTTTCTTATGGTATTATCATCTATATGTTCTGGTAGTGGTCTAAATAATATCACACCATGAACAGTTAAGTCAAGATTTATTGCAGCTATTACGTTTAATAGCTGTTCTTGCGTTATATTTTCTTTAAAAAGATATTTCTTTACATCAACACCAATAGCCTCAGCACACCTGATAGCACCTTTTTCATACGAAATATCTTCTACCTTCGCACCTACTCTAATAATACCAAGTGTAGGTGTCACACCTTTTTCTTTAAGAAGTGAAACTTCTGCTCTAAGTTTTTCATTTACAGCATCAACTACTTCTTTACCACTTAAAATCCTTGCCATAAATTACTCTACTCCTTTTTTAGCTTATTTTACAAGTATATCAACTACATAATCATATATTTCATCTGCTATTTTTTCATATTTTTTTAATAGATTTTTTGCTTCCAAATTAATCTTTTCCGCATATTCTCTATCCTTTATCGCTTTAGTGTTTATAAACACGTTCAAACTAGCTCCTTGTAATGCAGCTTTACAAAAAACTACACCTACACCGGCATCACTTACTGCTAAAGAACTTCCCTTATGAGCAAACTCACTATGAAGCTCAATAGCTTCACAGCATTTATACATTATCTCTAAAGGTACTGAGCAAGCTTCTCTTAAAGCCAACTCCATAACTCTTTCTTTTTCTATTTTTTCTTCTTCAGTATTTTTGGGCATGCCATAAGCTTTTGATAAAGGTTCAAATACCTCCGCATCTCTACCTACAAGTTCAAGCAACTCTTTCTGAAGGTTATCAGCCTTTTCCTTTAGTATATACATCTGCTCTTCTACATCCGCATATTTTTTCTTTCCTACAGTTAGAGAAGCTACCATATTACCTAAGGCGGTTCCAATGGCGCCCACTAAAGCAGACGCCCCACCACCACCAGGAATTGGTGCTTTACTAGCAAGAACTGTTACAAAATCTACACATGATCCTTCAACAAAATTCATACTATATATCCCTTCTAAAACAACCCTGAAATTCTACCAGTATTGTCTACATCAATCTTCTCAGCTGCCGGAACTTTTGGTAACCCTGGCATTGTCATAATATCTCCTGTTAATGCTACTATAAAGCCTGCACCTGCTGAAACTTTTAAGTTTTTTACAGTTAATTTAAATCCTTTTGGGGCTCCTAAAAGTTTAGCATCATCAGAAAAGCTATATTGAGTTTTAGCTACACAAATAGGAATATTTCCAAAACCAAGATCTTCTAACTGCTTTAATTGTTTTTTTGCCTTTGCTGTAAAATCAACATCTTCCGCACGATAAATTTTAGTTGCAATAGCCCTTAACTTTTCTTCTATAGTCATGTCAAGTGAATAACTATATTCAAAGTCATTTGGCTGCTCACATAATTTAACAACCTCTTCTGCAAGAGATTTTCCACCTTCTCCGCCCTTAGCCCAAACTTCACTAAGTGCTACATTTACTCCAAGCTCTTTACACTTCTGTTCAACAAGTGCAAGTTCTGCTTCTGTATCAGTTGGAAATGCATTAATCGCTACTACTGCTGGTAGTTTAAATACCTTAGTAATATTTTCTACATGCTGTAGTAAGTTAGGAAGTCCTTTTTCCAATGCCTCAAGGTTTTCATTATTTAAATCCGCCTTAGCAACACCCCCGTGATGCTTTAATGCACGTACTGTAGCAACTATAACTACTGCTGAAGGTTTTATGTTTGCAGCTCTACACTTAATATCAAGAAATTTCTCTGCACCAAGATCTGCACCAAAACCAGCTTCAGTAACAACATAATCTGCTAATTTTAATGACATTCTTGTGGCCATGATTGAATTACATCCATGAGCAATATTGGCAAATGGACCACCATGGATAAATGCTGGGTTATGTTCAAGGGTCTGAACCAAGTTAGGTTTTAAAGCATCTTTAAGTAATGCTGCAATAGCGCCTTCAGCCTTTAACTCTCCTGCAGTAACAGGTTTGTCATCATAAGTATATCCAACTATAATATTCTTTACTCTTTCCTTAAGATCCTGAATATCTTTAGCCATACATAAAATTGCCATAATTTCGCTTGCTACCGTAATATCAAAACCATCTTCTCTCGGGGAGCCATTAGGCTTTCCACCTAAACCATCTACTACAAACCTAAGTTGACGGTCATTCATATCAACACAACGCTTCCAAGTAATTTTTCTAGGATCAATGTTCAAAAAATTTCCTTGCTGAATATGATTATCAAGCATTGCTGCTAAAAGGTTATTTGCAGCTCCAATTGCATGCATATCTCCTGTAAAATGAAGATTTATATCTTCCATAGGAACAACTTGTGCATATCCGCCTCCTGCTGCTCCTCCCTTTACGCCAAAAACAGGACCTAAAGACGGTTCTCTTAATGCAACAAGGACATTCTTATTAATTTTCTTAAGTCCATCGGCTAGTCCAACTGTAGTTGTTGTTTTCCCTTCCCCTGCTGGAGTTGGAGATATAGCTGTCACTAAAATCAACTTGCCATCAGGTGCATCTTGTTTATCATTTAAAATGTTATAATCAACTTTAGCCTTATAGTTTCCATAAAGCTCAAGATATTTTTCATCAACTCCAGCAAATTTAGCTATCTCACTAATATGAAGAGCTTCTGTCTCTTGCGCAATCTGAATGTCGCTTTTAAATTCCATACTACACCATAACCTTTCTAATCATCAATCATTATAACTATTTATTATGAATACCCGATGCATTAAGAATATCCACGATATCTTTATATCTATTTAAAGAATAAATATGTAATCCATTTATTCCTGCATCCATATATTTTAAAATTTGTATTATTGTGTATTCTTTACCTGCCTTTTTAAAGTCTTCTGGATTATCTCCATACTTTCCTATTATTTCTGCTAATTCTTTTGGAATTGAACAACCATTAGATACAGTCATTCTCATAATACTGTCTTTTGAAAGAGCAGGCATTATACCTACTATAACAGGAAGATCTATTTGCCTATTTGTTATTTTTTCCATAAATCTTTTATATGCCTCAACATCATGACAAAGTTGAGTCATTAAAAAATCAGCACCACATTCTTGTTTAAGTTTTAAATAATTTATATCCTCATCCATAGAATGTGCTTCCATATGTTTTTCGGGATAACAAGCAGCTGCTATACATAAGTCGGGAAAATTTTCTTTTAAAAAGGAAATTAACTGATTTGCATTATTAAAATCTCCATTGGTCCCATCAAGGCCATGGGGGATATCACCTCTTAATGCAAGCACATTTTCCACACCTATATCAACATACTCACCGATAAAGTTTAAAATATCCTGCTTAGTATTTCCAATGCACGTAAAATGTGTCATTACATCATGTCCACTTTTTTCAATAACATCACATAATTCAGCGCTTCTTCCCTTATTAGTTCCTCCTGCCCCATATGTACAACTTACAAAATCTGGATTAAATTCATAAAGTTGTTCTAAAGTTTCTTTTAAAGGGTCTAAAGATTGATTTACTTTAGGTGGAAATACTTCAAAGGAAAAGGTTCTATGCTCCTTCAGTACCTGACTTATTTTCATATCTTCCTCCTTTTTCCTTTCAAAACTTACTTAATAGATTACCCTTTTAAAAAAAACTTGTCAACAATTTACAGAATATTTAAAGTGTTTTTTTTTAGTTCTTACTATACCGCTTTTTCCCATTAAATCAATGGTTATAAGGATTTCTTTCTTTTATAAAGATTTAGTATGTTAAAGCAAAACCTTCTTTAAAAAAGTTCTTCTATGTATTTCACAAATTCCAACTTTTGCAATGCCTTCATAATGAGCCTTTGTTCCATAGCCTTTATTTCTTTCGAAGCAATAATCTGGATATTGCTTTGAATACTCTACCATCATTCTATCCCTTGTAACTTTTGCTAAAATAGATGCTGCAGCAATAGTAACACTATTGGCATCCCCTTTTATAATTCCTGTTTGTTCTATATCTATATCTTTAAGAGTTAAAGCGTCAATTAAAACATGCTCTATGCCTTTTTCTCCTTTAGCTTTAAGTTCTTTATCTGCCTTAATAATAGCTTCTCCCATAGCTTTTTTTGTTGCTTCCAAAATATTAATATCATCAATAGTATGATTGTCTTGTATTCCTATAGCATAAACTACAGCCTTTTCTTTTATTTTTTCAAATAATTGCTCTCTCTTTTTTTCTGAGATTTTTTTTGAATCATCAACTCCGAGTATATCAAAGTCTTTTGGTAGAACAACACAAGCAGAGACTACAGGTCCTGCTAAAGGTCCTCTTCCTACCTCGTCAACTCCAGCTATAAAATTAATGCCTTGTTCATACAAGGCATTTTCATATTTTTTCATTTCAATAAGTCTTTGTTTTAATAAAGCTTCTCTTTCTTCTTTTTTCATAACTCTTCACAATGCTCCAAAGTAATTTTACCTATAATTCCTGATCTAAATTCATCAAGAACAGTTCTAGCTGTTCTTTCGTAATCAATTCTCTTTCCTGATAGAATGAAGCCTCTTTTTTTAGATATTGCCTCCATAGTATCTAGTGGCATTTCCCTAAGTTCTATAAGCTTATATCTTTCCATAAGTTCCTCAGGATATTCCTCTTGTAGCACTGTTATAAGCTCTAGTGCTAGTGTAGCTAAATCTAAAGTTTCATCTCTAATCGAACCACAAAAAGCTAAATTCAAACCAACCTCTGGATCTTCAAACTTAGGCCATAAAATACCCGGAGTATCTAAAAGTTGCATACCATTAGACAAAGTTAACCATTGTTTTCCTCTAGTTACACCTGGTCTATCACCAGTCCTAGCGCTTTTTTTCCCTAATAATCTATTTATTAATGATGACTTTCCTACGTTGGGAACACCAACTATCATCATTCTTAAATTCCTTTTTCTAGATAATTCTTCATTTCTTGATTCTTGATATTTTGAAAGTAAACTTAATAAATTTGAAACTCCATTTCCATTCATACAATTCATAGCAACAACAAAATGGCCTTCATCTTTAAATAATCTTGTCCATTTTTCATTTTCTTTGCTATCAGCTAAATCCATTTTATTTAAAATAATTACTCGCTGTTTACCTCCTATCAAATCATTAATGATAGGATTTCTGCTGGAAACAGGTATTCTTGCATCAATAACTTCTATAACTAGGTCTACCATCTTAAGATTTGTCTGTATCAATTCCCTAGTCTTTTTCATATGACCTGGATACCAGTTTATATTTTCAATCATGCTTTCACCCCTAAAATTCGATCTCGCCATTACATCATTTGTTTTTATATCTATATATTATACCACATTGTACTGTATTATAAAAAAAAATAAGGGAACCCCCATAAGGGCTCCCCTCAATTTTACTATTCGTGCTTGCTCTTAATTTTAGCAGCCTTACCAGTTCTTTCTCTCATGTAGTTAAGTTTAGCTCTTCTAACATCGCCTCTTCTAACCACTTCAACCTTATCAATCTTTGGTGAATTAATAGGGAAAGTCTTTTCTACTCCTACGCCAGAAGCAAGTCTTCTAACTGTAAAAGTTTCGCTGATTCCGCCGTTCTGTTTCTTTAAAACAAAACCTTCGAAAATCTGAACTCTTTCTCTATTACCTTCTTTAATCTTGATGTGAACTTTAACTGTATCACCAACATTAAACTGAGGAATATCATCTCTTGTGTATTCCTGCGCAATTACTTGCATTACATTCATTGTTATTTCCTCCTTCCTTCCCAAGACGTTCATGGCAAATCTGAAATTTACAATCTCAGAATAGTTTTGTATTTCAACATTTATAAAAATGTCCAGAGGACCGTCCGTAATAACCTTATATACTTTATCATACACTGTCCACAATTGCAAGAACTTTTTTATGCTCGTGGATGAGTTCTATCATATACATCTTTTATTCTATTTTTAGTTACTGTTAAATAAATTTGAGTTGCTGTAATATCTTCATGTCCCATAAGTTCTTGTAAAGATTTTAAATCGGCACCATTTTGAATCATATGTACTGCAAAAGAGTTTCTTAGAGTTTGTGGTGTTATCTTACTTTCAATACCAGCCTTTTCTGCATACTCTTTTAGAATTTTCCATAAACCTTGTCTTGTTAATTTATCACCTAAATAATTTAAAAATAGCGACTCTTGTTCATTTTCTTCATTTCTATCTCTTATAAAATTCTCTCTTATCTCAAAAATATATTTTTCAACAGCTGCCCTTGCAGGTCTTCCCATAGGAATAATTCTAGCTTTCCCATGCTCTCCATTGCATGTTATAAACCCTAATCTTAAATTAATATCTTTAACTTTTGCTTCTATAACTTCACTAACACGTATACCAGTAGCATACATAAGTTCTAGGATCGCCTTATCTCTTAATCCTTTTATTGTGCTGTCGGGCAGAGATAAAAGTTTATCAACCTCTTCAATGGTTAAATATTCTAATTCCCTACGCTCTATTTTAGGAGACTTAATATTGGCAACAGGATTTTCATTAACATATCCGTTAGAAACCATAAAATTGTAAAAAGCTCTTAAAGATGCTACCTTTCTGTTTACTGTAGCAGAGGATTTTCCATCATTTTTTAATTTAAGAACAAAAGACACCACCTCAGTATTTGAAGCATCATCTAGTTCTAATATATTTTTTTCCTTCAAAAATTTACTGTATTCTAAAACATCTCTGCAATAAGCCTGCAAAGAATTATTAGACATCTTACGTTCTTTAATTAAATATGTTCTGAATTGCTCAATATAATCTCTCATTTTATTCTCCATTAATTTTTCCTAACTTATTTAGTATACTCTAGGGAGACAAGCTTTACAATAATTTAAATAAAAATTGTACTATTTTTAATTTAAGCTTCATATTATCTTATCATAGCTATTACTATTTTAAGAGGATACAAATATGAAAAAAACAATTCTTTCAAATACAATAGAAAGTTTATCCATATCTAAGGAATACACGACATTCTTATTTTTTATATTTATTTTTGGTCTTTCTACTGGTGTGTTTTTTGAGATTATGATGAATACCGATATAAAATCAGATATGCAGTATTACTTGGAAAATCTACTTCGATATCCTATTGATGGTGATTTTAGCAAAATAAATTCTTTTGTTGCTTTACTCAGTTCGATAATAACTAATATTGTAGCCTTATCTCTTATTGCTTTATCAGGTTATACTAGATTTTCTTTTCCTGCAGCATCAATAGTACTATTTCTAAAAGGTATTTCTTTAGGTTATTGTTGTGCGTTAATATTAGAAACTTTAACACTAAAAGGTGTATTAATAATTATCCTATCTCTTTTACCACAAAATACACTTTTACTTCCTGCTTTTTTTGTATCAGCAAATGTCTCAATTTCTAAGTCTGCATTAAAAAAGCATAAAAAAAATAAAGGCACTGTTCGAAGTCTATCACCTTACGACATACCGTACCTTTATATTCATGCCTTTTTATTTATAGTTGTTATTTTAAGTTGCTTCATACAAAGTATATTTTTACCTGTTGCAGCAAGACTCATTTGAGCATAACTTTATCTTAGCCCACGCTTGCATAATTCCAATGGCTGTTTTTCCATCTTCAATCTCTCCATTTACAGCCATTTTAAATAATTCATCCAAATCGATTTCAAATATATCTAAAGCTTCATTTTCATCAAACTCAGTTTCTCCTGCAATTAAATCCGTACAAAGATAAATATGAAGAGCCTCACTTGAATATCCAACCGTAGGATAAAATTTAGTTAAAAATTCAATTTTATTCGCTGTATAACCAGTTTCTTCTTTCAATTCTCTAACAGCAGTACTATAAGGTTCTTCTCCCTTTTCTATTTTCCCCGCAGGTATTTCCATTATTACTTTTTCAATTGGCTTTCTAAATTGCTTAATCATGATTACTTTACCATCATCTTTAACGGCAACCATAGCCACACCACCATTATGCTCTACTATCTCTCTATGAGAAATTTTGCCATTAATAACTTCCACTTTATCTCTTCTTAAATTTAAAATGGCCCCTTTATAAATCATTTCACTAGATAGTGTTTTTTCTTCAAAAGTCATAATAACCTCCACCTCATTTTAATTGAATTATACCTTTTATTTACTCATTAATTTAGATTTATCAACAGCTGCTTGAAATCCGCTTTGAATTAACTCTGAAAAGCCTTTTTCTTGCAACATATTTACTGCCTCAATAGTAGTTCCCCCTGGAGAACAAACATTAACTCTAAGCTGTTTTGGATCAATACCAGTTTCTAAAACCATTTTTGCAGCACCCAAAACTGATTGAGCAGCAAATACTATAGCTTTTTCCTTATCCATTCCATTTTGCACAGCTGACTCTACTAGAGCATCAATATACATATAAGTATAAGCTGGACTACTACCACTTACTCCTATAACACAGTGAATTAATTCTTCGTCAACCTCTTCAGCTTTACCAATTGATTCAAATATTTCGAATACTTGTTTGAACTCTTCATTACTTACATTACTATTTCTACTAACTGAAGTCATTGCTTCATTTACCATAGCTGGAGTATTTGGCATAATTCTTATAATCTTTGCATTATTCCCAACATACCCTTCTATACTTTCTATTGTTACTCCTGCTGCCATTGAAACTAAAATTTTATCATTAGTATATCTTTCAGCTACCTTGGGCATTATTTCAGGAAACATATTTGGTTTTACTCCAAGCAATATAACATCACTTTTATCAACTAAATCTAATATATTCTCACAAGGATTTACTCCTAGAGAAGTACATAAGTTTTTAAGCTTTTCTCTACTTCTTCCACAGACGAATACTTCTTCTTTTTTTGCCTTTCCCGACGATAAATAACCTCTAAGTATTGCACCGCCCATATTTCCTGCGCCAAGAAATCCTACTTTCATTTTACTCAACCTTTCCAAAGAAGACTGTTCCTTTTTCTTTATCAGAAGCCGCATTTTTTATAATGTCTTCTTTTTTGCCATTTAGTAGAACTAGAGGTATACCATACTTGTTTACTCTTCTTGCTGCTTCAATTTTGCAAGTTATGCCTCCAGTGCCAAAACTACTTTTTCCTTCTACATCTATGTTTTCTAGAAGTTCATTAATATCATGAATTTCTTCAATTAATTCTGCATCTTTATGTGATTTAGGATCTTTATTAAAAATACCATCAATATCACTTAATATAATAAGTGCATCCGCATTCCAAAGTGCTGCTGTAAGAGCACTTAAAGTATCATTATCACCTATTTTTATTTCGTCAACACTTACACTATCATTTTCATTTATTATAGGGACTACGCCTTCATCAACTAAAGTAAATAAGGCATTTCTTATATTTAAATTTCTAGTGTTCTCTTCAAAATCTCCTCTTGTAAGCAAAATTTGACCTACGTGTAATTTATAATTGCTAAAATATTCTTTATACGCCATCATAAGCTCAACTTGACCTATTGCACAAAGAGCTTGCTTATAATTAATATCCCCTCTTCTGCTCCATTTATTTATTGCACCTACACCACAAATTCCTGCACCTGAAGAAACTATCACAACTTGCTTACCTTGTTGTATTAATTCATTAACTTGTTCCACTATATTATATAAGGCTGTTTTATTTACATTTCCATGGTCATCGGAAAGAACGTTACTCCCTAATTTTATAACAATTTTTTTACTGTCCTTGATTACATCGCTTATTGCACTCATATTTACTCCCGTCTAATGAAATGTAGAAATATTTAACTTCATTATTTTAAATATAAATTGTCTATCATATAGCCTCATATTATACACCTTTTTTCTTATAAATTAAATAAAAAAAGAGCAAAAATCTTTTGCATTCTGTACCGACCCCAAAAAGTTAGACCTAAAAATCTAACGATTGGAGGTCGGTATTTTTATGACTAAATATAGCTATGAATTTAAGAAAGAAGTAGTTTTAGCTTATTTTAATGGCGAAGGTGGGCAAAGTTACTTGATGAAAAAGTATGACATTTCTGCTAGAAAGAGGTTGCAGGAATGGATTTCATCTTACGAGCAATTTGGAGATGAGGGGTTAATGCGTTCTCGAAAACAAGAAAATTATTCCTTTGAATATAAGCTTTATGTGGTAGAATTGTATCTAACAAGCGAACTTTCATATCAGGAATTAGCTATACAAGAGAAACTCAGAAATCCAAACTTAATTACTAGATGGGTCAATGACTTTCGAATTGCTGGTCCTGAGGCTTTACGACCAAAGAAGAAGGGACGGAAGAAAACATTGAATACCCCTAGTAAAAAAACAGATATTCAGCCTGCAGAAGTTACTCCTATAGATACAAGTGCTGAACATATCAAAGAACTTGAAGATGAACTTCTCAAGTTAAGAATCGAGAATGCTTATTTAAAAGAACTGAGGAGGCTGCGTTTAGAGGAGGAAGCTCTTCTGAAAAAAC
>DAMCXN010000016.1:40343-52779 GCA_032096995.1 Aminipila sp. | reverse complement strand
ATTTTTTTATCTTTTGGAAGATTTAGAGCACAGAATAATCCTGCTACTCCACTTCCTACAATGACAATATCTGTTTTTATATTAATATCAAAATTGTTCATTATACTATCTCCCTAATTCAAGCATTCTAGTAAGGGGTAAGTTAGCTTTTGTAGTAATATTCTCAGAAAGCTTTATTTTATTTGTATTATTCTTAAGAACATCATGGACTTTTTCTAATGTCAATCTTTTCATATCATAGCAACATTGGTTGGTATTAACTGTATAAAATTGTTTATTTGGATTTTGCTTTTTTAATTGATGTAAGATGCCTATTTCAGTACATATTATAAAATCATTGCATGAGCTTTCTGTAGCATACTTAAGTATTCCTGAGGTACTTCCAACATAGTCTCCAAGAGCTACTACATCGGGAGTACATTCAGGATGTATTAGAACCTTAGCAGTTGGATGGATTTCTTTAGCTTTTAACACTTGCGCTTTAGTTATGCTTGTATGAACATGACAAAAACCTTTATTAAATATAAATTCCTTATCTGGTGATTTTGAAGCCACAAATCTACCAAGGTTTTCATCTGGAATAAAGTAAATATATTTATTAGGCAGTGATTTCGTGATTTTTAAAGCGTTAGATGAAGTCACACATACATCGGAATGAGATTTAATTTCAGCAGTTGAATTGATATAACAGACAACTGATAGATCATCATACATTTCTCTAACTTCTTTTATTTTAGGAACACTTGCCATATTTGCCATAGGACAATCTGCGGAAATGTCTGGTATTAATACAGTTTTTTTCGGGTTTAGGAGTTTTGCACTTTCTCCCATAAATATTACGCCACAAAGAACGATGGTTTCTTGAGGAACCTCTGTAGCAAGTTTACTTAAGTAATACGAATCTCCTATGTAATCGGCAATTTCTTGTATAGCATCATCAACATAGTAGTGTGCTAATATAACCGCGTTTTTTTCTACTTTTAATTTTTGAATCTCGTTAATAAGTGAAATCATTGTTTCTCCTCCTAAGATTTTGAGGAAATTATAATACATGTATATACATATGACAATACACATAAAGTTATTGTTTAAATTTACATAATTAGATTGGGAAATAGAATATACAAAAATAAATCTATTTACAAATAAATTAAAGTTCGATATTATAAAAGTTGGATGGTATTCAAAAGAAACTATACCTAAAAGTATATGCGCAAATGATATAATCTAATATTGGATAATCACAGTCTATGTTTTTTATATTCGTAGATGGGCTGATATCAGGAAATCAGACTCAATATCTCCTAAGTAAGGAGGTGATTATTTGAAAATAGGATTTATTGGAGCAGGGAAAGTAGGCTTTTCACTAGGAAAACATATTTTAGAAAGCTCAAAGGACAATGATACAAAAGTTATAGGATACTATGACGTAGTTGATTTAGCAGCCAAAGAAGCTGCTGAGTTTATAGGTACAAAACAATATAAGAATTTAGAACAATTGGTAGAAGATAGTGAGATGATTTTCGTCACTGTATGTGATGATGAAATCTTTTCCGTCTGGGAAAAACTAAAGCTGTTATCGATAGAAGAAAAAATTGTTTGTCATTGTAGTGGCTCATTAACATCAGCCATCTTTTCAGGTATTAATCAATGTAACTCATATGGTTACTCTATCCATCCACTCTTTGCGGTCAGCGATAAGCTGACTTCGTATAAAAAACTCAAACAGGCTATTTTTACAATTGAAGGAGATGACTCTAAAATTCATTTAGTGGTTGAATTTATTAAAAAACTTGGTAATGATGTGGTTCAAATTAAAGAAGAACATAAAGTTAATTATCATGCGGCAGCCGTATTTGGAAGTAACCTTGTAGTAGGTTTAGTTGATGTAAGTATTCAAATGATGATTGATTGTGGGTTCTCTAAAGAAGAAGCTATGATAGCTTTATCTCCACTTATATCAGAAAATCTAAATCGTGTCTTAGAGGTTGGAAGTGAATCGGCTTTAACTGGGCCTGTAGAAAGAAATGATATACAGACTGTAAGAAAGCATCAAAAAGCATTAAATGAAGATCAGCAAGCAATTTATAGAGCCCTTTCATTGCAGCTTGTAGATATAGCAAAGAGAAAAAATATAGATAAAAATTATAGTGAGATGGAGGAAATATTACAATGAAGAATACAGTAGCTACTTTACAGGAACAGAAAAATAATAATGATAAAATAACAATGCTTACAGCATATGATTACTCTACAGCAAAGCTAATAGAGCAGTCAGGGGTAAATTGCATTTTAGTGGGAGATTCACTAGGAATGGTTATGCTTGGATATAATGATACATTATCAGTAACTATGGAGGATATGATTCACCATACAAAAGCTGTTACGAGAGCTTGTAGTGATACTTTTGTAGTGGCAGATATGCCGTTTATGTCTTACCAAACTTCAGTATATGATGCTGTTGTAAATGCAGGGAGATTAATTAAAGAGGGTAAAGCGCAGGCTATTAAGTTAGAAGGAGGCTTAGAGGTTTGCTCCCAAATTGAAGCGATTGTAAAGGCATCTATCCCTGTTATGGCTCATTTAGGGTTGACACCACAATCAGTAAATGCTTTTGGTGGATTTAAAGTTCAGGGCAAAGATGAAGAGGCAGCAAAACGTATATTAGAAGAGGCTTTGGCAGTTCAAGCGGCGGGAGCTTTTGCAGTAGTTCTTGAATGTGTCCCAGCAAAGCTTGCAGATTTAATTTCTTCAAAGCTGCATATTCCTACTATTGGAATTGGAGCAGGAAATGGATGCGATGGACAAGTTTTAGTTTATCAAGATATGTTAGCCATGTATGGAGGTTTTAAGCCCAAATTTGTTAAGCAGTACGCAACTGTTGGTGAACAGATGAAAAAAGCGTTTTCAGACTATATTGAGGAAACTAAAGATGGAAGTTTCCCGGCTCAAGAACATACTTTTAAAATATCTGATGATGTTTTAGAAAAGTTATATTAATCATTAGCATTAAATTAAAATTGAAAAAAAGATAATTAAGCATAAAAAGGATTATATTTTTCTATATATTGTAAAAATATAATCCTTTTTATTAGATTTTTATAGAAACAAAGGGTAATTATTTATATCTTATTGCGAAGGCTTAGTTAACATTATAAATGCTGCAAAATTTCCTCGCTTTTCTCCCATGACTCTATGAGAATACAATAACTCAGGGTTACAGCAGGTACATATATCAGGCAGAGATATGTTTTCTGATAAAATCCCTGCTTCTAGGAAATTTTGTTTGCAGGCTTCCCAAAGATTTAATTGATATTTTGGGGGAGTAGTAGGATAAAAAAGTGTATCCCACAACTGCGGAGTATAGGCTTCTTTAAACTTATCAATTACTTCTTGGCTGACTTCATAACAATCTTGGCAGATGGAAGGTCCAACTGCAGCAATTATATCTCTAGTATTGCAACCATAAATCTCAACCATTTTGTTTACAACCTCTACCCCAATTTTATTAACGGTTCCTCTCCAACCAGAATGGGCAGCACCAATAACTTTTTTTACAGGATCAAAAAGAAGCAGAGGAACACAATCCGCATAAAAAGTAGTTAGAACTAATCCTGGTATGTTAGTAATAAGACCATCAATATCTGTATAGTCTTTTTTCTTATGAAAACCTTTGCCACGATCGCATTGCTGGACTATTTTAATATTAGTTGTATGAGTTTGGCTAGAAGCAACAAGATGCTCAGGGTTAAATCCCATAGCATTACCAAGTCTTTTATAGTTTTCGATCACAATCTTTGTAGATTCCCCTCTAGTGAAGCTTACATTCATAGATGAAAAATATCCAGTACTTACACCACCCAATCTAGTAGAAAAACCATGAATAATTGAATCCTGCTCATCAAAAGTAGGAATAGTTATATAAGGAACTTTTTCGTTATGAAAGTTTAGTGGAGATAAAGATTGTTTACGATTTATATTATTTTCATTAAACATATAGAACTTTCCTTTACAAATTAATATATATTTTATTATATTAAAAGAATTAATCGCTAGTCAATTAAGTTTAAAGAAATCTTTTATACAGATCTATATGATTGTAGGATATGGTATTCCGTAATCCAGTGTAATAGGATCCTGAAATAAAGGGATTTTGGGCGGATTAAATGTAAAGACGATAAAACAAATTAATAGTATCAGTAGCCCAATAAAACCTAATATCATCGCAAAGGTTGACGAAAAATAATTTGTTTGAAGCATTTTATAGCTAAAAAAGTATGCAACTATAGTACCAAGTATGAAGATGGCAATATCTGACCATAAGTAATTTATTCCTGTTATACCTACATATGTATAGAAAACAGTTATAATTGTAAACATTCCAAGTAAAATAGATAAGAATTTGACTGGCAAAAAGTTTACAAATTCATTGCCGTAAGCAAAATATTCAAGTATGGCAAAGAGAAACATAGGTGTAAAAAGTAATTTTAAATGCTCCCAACTACTTTCGTTTACCGCACTGAAGATTGCAACTAGTGGATTTTCTTCTGACCAATAATAAGTAAAATGCAAAAGAGCACCAAATATTATAGTAAATAGTATGCCGGCTATATGCCAAATATTTAAATTCAAAAAAACACCCCCTTAAAACATTATATGAAATGAAATTACATAATTTAACCATTTATTTTAATTTTTTAGCGCAACTTGACATAGAGACTACTATGCATTACAATGTACCTGTCTACTATGCAATACAATATAGTTAAAAATGTAGGATTTAGTAGGACTATACAAAGAAATATAGGGGGAAGATATGGTACCATCACAAATGCTAAAAGGCGTTTTAGAAGGATGCGTTTTGAAAGTAGTTTCTAGACAGGAAACTTATGGATATCAAATAGTTCAGGAATTAAAAGAATATGGGTTCACTGAAATTGTAGAAGGAACAATATATCCATTACTTTTAAGGTTAGATAATAAAGGGCTGCTTAAGTCTAGACTGGTAGAGTCAGAGATAGGTCCAAAAAGAAAATATTACAGTATAACTTCTGTTGGAATGGAAACATTAAATGAATTTCAAAAAAATTGGAATGAATTAGAAATAGCGGTAAAAGCTTTATTTAAGGGGGAAAAGGAATAATGAATGTAGGAGAATTAAGGAAGCATAATTGTCAATTAGAAGAAAAGTTAAGTAAAAGTGAAAATGAAGATATGACAAAAATAGTAGCATATTTAAGAGGGTCCAAGTTAAGTGAAATGAATCAGGAATTAGTAAGACAAGATATCTTGGATATAATCCTTTCTGCAAAAGAGAGAGGGGAAGAGATGCAACATGCTATAGGCACAGACTATAAAGTGTTTTGTGATGAAATAATTGAACAGTTTAAGCCTAAAAGTACAAAAGAAAAAATAGCAGACATGATGGATACGATATTTAGGTGTGCGTCAATATTAGTATTAATAAAAATGGTATTTTATACGGCGGGACTTGTTAGGAATGCAGTCTTAAAGGGACCAATAGAATTGAGTGTACCAATTCAATATTTAGACATTTTTTCAATGTTTATCTTAGTAGCTACATCATGTATAGTTGTTGAAGTTATTTTAAAAGATGCTTTTGATAAAAATGGAAAAAGGACCAATATAATAGTTGGCGTAGCTCTTGTTGCTCCTATTATAACTTTTTCTTTGATGTATGCCTTGAATATAGGAACAGCAGTCGCTTTTGAAATAAATCTTATTGTAGGATATTTAATATCTGTTTTAATGTATGTTGTTAGCAAAATTTATGAAAAAAAGAAAAAATAATTATTATTTGTTGTAAAAACAACAGAAATAAATTTCTATATTCTTTACAATACGCTTATAAGTTAAAACAAAATTTTGAGATATTTAAATAAATTTTAAAATTGTAAAGGAGCGTATAGTATGGAAAATAAAATGTTTTGTTACCAATGCGAGCAAACAGCGGGATGTAGTGGATGCATGGGAAGTGCTGGGGTATGTGGAAAATCTGCAAATACGGCAAACTTGCAGGATGAACTGACAGGAGCTTTGATTGGTCTTGCAAGAACTTGTGAAAGTAATCCTCCAACAGAAAATGCAACTAAGCTTATTGTTGAAGGTTTATTTACAACAATAACAAATGTGAACTTTAACGATGAAACTATTATAGAATTAATAGAAAAAGTTCAAAGAGAAAAAGATTTAATTGCACCAAGTTGCTGCGGTTGTGGATCACCTTGTGGACATAATGATGACTATAACATGAAAAATCTTTGGAATGATAATGAAGATATCCGTTCTTTAAAATCTCTTATTTTATTTGGAATTCGTGGCGTGGCTGCTTATGCTTATCATGCTATGGTTCTAGGATATAATGATGAAGAAGTAAATGAATTTTTTTATAAAGCTCTTTTTGTAATTGGCGAAGATTGGGATATGGCTCAGTTGCTTCCGGTAGTAATGGAAGTGGGAGCAATAAACCTAAAATGCATGGAATTGCTAGATAAAGCTAATACCGAAAACTTTGGAACACCAGTGCCAACTGTAGTACCTTTGAGCGTAGAAAAAGGACCTTTTATTGTTATTTCAGGTCATGATTTGTATGATTTAAAGCTACTTTTAGAACAGACAAAAGGCAAGGGTATTAATATATATACACATGGAGAAATGCTTCCAGCCCATGCCTACCCTCTATTGAAGGAATATCCTCAGCTAAAAGGAAACTTTGGAACAGCATGGCAGAATCAGCAGAAGGAGTTTGATAATTTACCTGCACCGATTTTATTTACAACAAATTGTTTGATGCCTGTAAAAAGTAGCTATGCTGACAGAGTATTTACAACAGAAGTAGTATCTTATCCTGAAATGATTCATATTGGAGATAAAAAAGATTTCACTCCGGTTATTGAAAAGGCTTTAGAGCTTGGCGGATTTAATGAAGATAGAGAATTTACGGGAATTAATGGAGGAAAAGAAGTAACTACTGGATTTGGACATGGTACAGTTCTTTCTGTTGCAGATAAAGTAGTCGATGCAGTCAAAAATGGGGCAATTAAACACTTCTTCTTAGTAGGGGGATGTGATGGAGCAAAGGTAGGCAGAAATTATTATACTGATTTTGTAAAACAATCTCCTAGTGATTCTGTAATACTCACACTTGCTTGTGGAAAATATCGTTTTAATGACTTAAATATTGGTGAAATAGGTGGATTACCTAGAATTATGGATATGGGTCAATGTAATGATGCATATAGTGCTATTAAGGTGGCAGTTGCACTTGCAGAAGCTTTTGAATGCGGTGTAAATGAATTACCATTATCTATGGTACTTTCATGGTATGAACAAAAAGCAGTATGCATTCTGTTAACACTATTATATCTTGGAATTAAGAATATATATCTAGGCCCAACATTACCAGCATTTGTTTCGCCTAATGTATTATCGTATTTGGTAGATAACTTTAATATCTCGCCAATCAGTACACCTGAAGAGGATTTGAAGAAAATTCTTGGATAATAGATAAAATAATTAGAAGAGTTATAGAATCAATTATTAACTTTTAATTGATAATATAACTCTTTTTTTTATTTGCAATATTTCAAAATTAACCGATTTGCTTTGCTTTGTGATATGTCTAAAGCGTCAGCAACTCTATAAGAACTTTTGTGAACTTTATAGGCTTCTTGTATAACCTTGGATTCTGTTTGCTCTAAAATTTCTTTAAGAGTATTTGCGCTAGAAATATCCATATTTGAAGCACTGAGATTTTCCTCACCGTGGATAAGATAATAAGGTAAATCAGTTAATAGAACATTTTCTTCATTATTAATAACTAAAAACTCTACTAAATGTTCCAATTCTCTTATATTACCTGGCCAATCATATTTGATAAAGGCATTCATAGCATCTTTAGTAAAGTAAATACGTTTGTTATATTTTTTATTAAAATGTTGTAAATAACCGGTTATTAAAGGTGCGATATCTTCTTTATGTTCACAAATAGGAGGTATATTGATAACAGCTACAGCAATTCTATAATATAAGTCCTCTCTAAATAACCCTTTCTTTACAAGTTGAAACAAATCTTTATTAGTTGCCGCAATTATTCGAATGTCTATTTTTTTCGAACTAATGCTTCCTACTGGTTTTAATGTTTTCTCTTGAATTAGCTCAAGAAGTTTTCCCTGCATTGATAATGGGATTTCTCCAATCTCATCTAAAAACAAAGTACCACCATTGGCGGCTTCAGCTAATCCTTTTTTCCCAGAAGTTAGAGCACCTGTAAAAGCACCTTTTTCATACCCAAATATTTCTGATTCTAAAAGAGAGTCTGGTATAGCTGAGCAATTTATAGTTATAAAAGGTTTATTTTTTCGATTACTACGGGTATGAATGATTTTGGCGAAGCAACTTTTTCCAGTACCGGATTTACCTATGTTTACTATTTAGCTTGATATTTGGATTATAGGTATTTTGTTCCGTAATTTCTTTTTTTTGAGCTTCCAATTCCTGCTTTGCAGTGTTGAGTTTTGTAAGGGCATGGGTATAATCTTTGATTTCGTTGCATGAAACCAAAATATGGCTAATATTTTTATCTTCTTGAAAAAATGGTAACAAGACCATGTTCCATTGACAATTTTCGATAGTAAGCTTTAAAGATAATCTTTTTTTTGCCTTTAACACTAAATTTAAGGTTATTGAATTATTTGAATACATTGATAGTATTTCAGAAAGCGTGTGATTATGAAGTGCTGATATCGAATGAAAAGAATTATTTTCATATATAATTTCTCCTTCAGGGGAGGATATGGCTATAGGATTTTGATAGTTTTCTATTATCTCATAGAAGGGTCCAAATCTAGCTGGACTGTTTATAAAATAAATAAAATTATCTCCTATTTGTGTTTTGTAGATTTTATAATTCGAGTTATGAGAAATAACAATTTGTACAAGCTTACCTATGATAGGATCATTAAATAAAATAGTAGCGAATTTATTACAACTAATAATATATCCACTTTTGTTAACAAGTAATGTAGCTATAGGTAAAGATTTAATTTCTTTCATGATATATCTCCATTTAAAAATGTATTATATATTGTGAGTCCATAATGACTTCTCTTTTTATTATGAAATACAATCGTCTTGATTGCAACTAAAAAAGCTTGTATAATTATGGACAATAAATATACGTAACTGCATTGAGTCAAAAATGACTTGGAGGGCCTATGGATTACGAACAAGTAAAAAAAGAGTTTTTTGTTATTGAAGAGGAAAATGAGAAAATCTCGGAAGGAATATGTGATTTTATCTTCCGAAATCCAGAACTGAGTGAAGAAGAATACATTAGCAGTGCATATTTGAAAGATTTAATGCAAAATTATGGTTTTTCTGTTACAGAAAATTTATGTGGTATGGAAACTGCCTTTAGAGCAGAAATAAGCAATGGCAAAGGTCCTACAGTTGCTTTTTTAGCAGAGTATGATGCGCTACCATATGTGGAGGAGAAAGAACCAAGTATATGTAAAGCGGCTCATATGTGTGGACACAATTGGATTGCCGCAGCTACCGCTGGCACATGTATTTGTTTTTCAGAAATTATAGAAAAGATTCAAGGAACTGTAGTATTAATAGGCACACCGGCAGAAGAAACTATTGGTGGTAAAGTAAATTTGATTAAGGGTGGGGCTTTTGATGATATTGATATTGTTTTACAACCTCATTTAGAAAGTTTTACAGATATAAGTTGCTCATCTTTAGCGTTGGATGCAATTGAATTTAGATATGAAGGTAAAGGTACACATGCAACTTCGTATCCTTATGAAGGAATAAATGCCTTAGATGCTGTGCAATTACTTTTTTCTGGGGTCAACGCTATGAGACAGCAATTACGTGATGATGCTAAGATTTGTGGCATTGTTGTAGATGGTGGTACAGTTCCAAATATAATACCTGATTATGCTGCATGTAGGTTCTATATTAGGGCAAAGACAAGGAAATACTTAGATGATGTAACACAATGGGTTATAGATTGTGCTAAAGGAGCAGAACTTATGACCCGTGCTAGGTTAAATTATTTTTACTTCGAAAATCAGAATGATGATATTTTAAATGTAGATATATTGCAAGAATTACTTAAAAAGAATCTTATTGAGCAAGGTATTACGCAGTTTTGTGATAGTGCGAATGCACCTACAGGGTCATCCGATATAGGAAATGTCAGTAAGGTTTGCCCGACAATGTATTTTGAGGTTGATTTAGAATCTGACCAAACTTTCTTTACACATGATAAGGCTTCTTTAAGGTATGTAAATTCAAATTATGCATATAAAAAACTACATCAAGTGATTAGAACAATGGGCGGAATTGCAATAGAGTTATTCAGTGATAAAAAAATGGTAGAAAAAATACTAAAGAGACATAATGAACTGGTACAAAAAAATAATTGAGTTAAAAATAACTTATAGTCTTGTTGAATGAGTCTTTATAGACTTGTTTTGCAAGACGTTTTCTTTTTGCTGGATAAAATTATGATGAAAAAACAGTTTTTTAGCAAATGAATAACAAAAATTCTAGATTTTCTGACAATTTAATGCTGTTGGCATGGTTATTGCTCTTAATTATAAGCGTAATAATAATTGATTTATATTTAAAGTTAGTATGTTATTTGCATTATAATTTTGAGGAGGTTACAAATGGAAAACACTACTACAAAGAAGAAGTTTAATATTGCGGATTTACATCCCTATACAGTTATACTAGCAATGGTAATAATTGCGTTTTTATTGGCTGTTGTTCTTCCAGCAGGAGAATTTGACAGAATTGAAAACGCAGATGGTGATATGGTTGTTGTTGCAAATAGCTATCATGCCATAGAAAAAGACATTCCTAATATATTTGATGCAATGGTAAATATTCAATTAGGCTTTGTGGATACAGCATCTATTACCTTTTTTATTTTGTTTGCATATGCTTTTGTATATATGCTTACTGTAAATGGGACTATGAATACAGCTCTGGGAGGAGTAGCCAGAGGGTTAGGGAATAAAACTTTTTTATTTATTCCTATTTCTGTATTTATGTTTGGGCTTTTGGGTTCAACGGCTGGACTTTATGAGGAAGTATATGGACTGATTCCAGTATTTATTGGAGCAGCATTGGCCTTAGGTTATGATAGAGTTGTAGGTGGCGCCATTGTATTTGTTGGAGTTGCTACTGGTTTTGCTGCAGCTTTAACTAATCCTTTTACAATTGGTATAGCTCAGACTGTAGCAGGTGTTCCTTTATATTCAGGCATGGCCTTTAGAATTGCGATATTTGTTATATTTGAAATTATTGTTATTGGATACATAATGTATTACGCAAGAAAAGTAAAGAGAGATCCTAAAAAATCTGTACTTTATGGAATAGAACAAAAGGCTAGCAAGTTTGAATTAACAAATGAAAAAATGAATGCAACCCATAAAATAAGTTTAGGCATATTAGTATTGGCTTTTGGTTTGACTTTATATTCAACATTAAATTGGGGATGGTATATTGATGAACTTGCAGGTTTATTCTTAAGTGCTTTCTTTATAACTGGTTTTGTTAGCAAATATTCTTTAGGTCATATTATGGATATTTTTATTGAAGCTTGTAAAGAAATAATGTTTGGACTTATGACTATTGGGTTCATTCGTGGAACAGTTATAACTTTGGAGTCTGCGGCCGTATTAGATACAATAACATATTATTTATCTTTCTTCTTAGTAGGTTCAAGCAAATATGTTACAGGACTAGGTATGTTATTTTCACAGAATGTAATTAACCTATTCATTACAGGAGGCCCTTCACAGGCTTTAGCAACTATGCCTATTATGGGACCTATAACAGATTTAGCAGGGTTGGATAGACAGATTGCGATTATTGCTTTCCAATTTGGAGATGGATTCTCAAATATGTTCTGGCCGACTGGAGTAGCAATCGAATGTGGTATCATGGGTATACCTATGGCTAGATGGTATAAATTTATGCTTCCACTATTTGGGTTAATGGTAGTAGCACAAGTTATAATGATGGGGGTAGCCTTAGCAGTAATTTAATTGAGGGGACTAGAGTAATGGCAGAAAGTATTAAAAAGATTATAGAACAAATAAAAATGTTAGTTCAAGAAAATAAAGATGAGTTCGAGGCAATAAGTGATTATATTTTTAAGCACCCTGAATTAGGTGGAGAAGAATTTGAATCTTCTAAATACCTTGCAGATAAACTTAAGGAAAGAGGCTTTAAAGTCTCTTTCCCCTATGAAGATTTGCCAACTGCTTTTATAGCAGAAATAGGTCCAGAAAATGGAGTAGCAATTGGGGTCCTTGCAGAGTATGATGCTCTTCCGGGATATAATACACCTACTGGGAAAGGTCATGCATGCGGACATAACTGGATTGCATCA
>DAMCXN010000016.1:5379-40333 GCA_032096995.1 Aminipila sp. | reverse complement strand
CGGTTGTGCAATGGTTTTAGCTCCATTAGTCAAAACTTTAAATGCCAAAATTGTTGTTTTTGGAACTCCAGCAGAGGAAACTTTTGGCGGAAAAGTGATAATGGCTAAATACGGAGCTTTTAACAATATGGACGTAGTGATGCAGGCCCATTTGGAGGCTGTAAACATAATTAATACGGCTGCTCTTGCTATGAATTCAATAGAAATTGTTTTTCATGGCAAGGCTGCTCATGCAGCCTCATATCCAGAAGAAGGGATTAATGCTCTTGATGGGGTTCAGCTTACTTTTGCAGGAATTAATGCCCTTAGGCAACATTTAAGGCAAGATGTTAGAATTCATGGAATTGTTACTGAAGGTGGTATAGTAACAAATACGGTTCCTGATAGAGGAATATGTAGGATTACTATGAGAGCTAAAGACAGAGACTATTTAAAATATGTTCGTAAAAGAGTAATGGACTGTGTAAACGGCGCGGCCTTAATGTCAGGAGCTACAATTACAAGTTCTGATTTTGAAAATCCATATGATGACATTGTTAACATACCTACATTAATGGAAGTAGCAGCGGAACATTTGAAAGATGTAGGCATTACCGAATTTTTATCTCAAGAGGACGCCCCGCCACCTGGATCTTCAGATGTTGGAAATGTTAGTTATATTTGTCCGACACTATATGTAGAATTGGCATTGCCTTGTGGAGAAGAACTTCAGGTACACAATGAAGATGCGTTAGAGCTTGTAAATACAAGAGAAGCTTATGATAAAATGTTTGATACAATAATAGCTTATGCTGGTTGTAGTGCAGAGTTATGTTTAGATAAAAACTTGCTAAATAAAGTCAAAAAAGAACATAAAAAATTGACAACAAAATAAGAACTTTTAACTTTGACTTACATAAAAAAATAATATATGATATAGGCAAAATAGTGTCAAATAAAGTAGAAAATAGTAAAAGATAATTATAGTATAAGTTTTACATAAGAAAAGAGAATGAAAAAATGAATAATGGATTACAGCAGGCTTCACAACAGAAAACAGGCTACTTAATGATTTTAGTAGCAGGTATGTTGTGGGGAAGTATAGGTCTATTTGTAACAATATTAAAATCATTAGGTGCAGGTTCTGCTTTAATTGCATTTTTACGTATAGGGATAGGCTTCATATTATTAGCACCTATGATGTATGCAATGAAAGGAAAACAATTATTTAAAATTGATAGGAAAGGAATAGTACTTTGTATGGTTCTGGGAATTTTTTCACAAGGACTATTCAACCTTTCGTATAATGAGTCTATTAGAAATGTGGGAGTAGCTACTGCATCAGTATTACTGTACACAGCACCAATTTTTGTCTGTATCATGGCTAGAATATTTTTTAAAGAGAAAATTGGGGCAGTAAAGATAGCTGCTTTAATAATTAATGTAATAGGTTGTATTCTTACTGTTACAGGTGGAGACTTTACAGCTATTTATTTTTCTGTATATGGAGTAGTTATGGGAGTAAGTGCAGGTTTCTTGTATGCTCTAATGACTATTTTAGGAAAAACTACCACCGGAAAATACGATCCTTTGACTATTATATTTTATAGTTTCTTGTTTGGTAGTATATTTCTTGGAGCTGCTACACGACCATGGGAAGGAATTGGGCAAATAGTTAATACATATTTTGTATTAGCTGCTATAGGATTTGGATTGATTCCTACAGTTGGTTCATATTTCTTTTATATGAAGGGATTGACAAAAGGTTTAGAGGCTTCAAAGGTTGCTGTTATAGCTTCTATAGAGACTGTTGTGGCAGCATTTATTGGACTAGCTGTCCTTCATGAAGCAAGCAGTGTTATGAAATTGGTTGGTATTGGATGCGTAGTAGCTTCTATATGCTGCATGAATATGATTAAGGCTGATACTTCAATTGAATTGAAATCACCTAATCCACAGGCTATAAGCAATTAAATTCGTTGGAAAAGAATCTTTAAAAGATCGCTTTTAAAGATTCTTTTTTTATTGTTCACTTTTTTTTGTTATATAAAAAGAATGGTTGTTAACAATAAAAACCTCTTAGTGTAGAAATGGTGAATTTATATAAATGTGGTAAATAGTACTTTGACTTGTATTAAAAAATCGTATATTATGTGTTAGTTAAAGAAAATAATAAGGGAAAATACATAAAAATTTATAAAATAGGTATTTTTAGTTGAAAGGATGAATTATGGTTCCTAAATTGTCAGAAAAAGAAATTAATGAACAGATAAAAAAAGAATCTATTATAGCTATTGTTATGTATGTCGCTTTTTTTATTTGGTGGTATGTAACAGGTTATGGTATAGCAGCTAAGGGAACGCCAGAAACTTATACTTATGTTTTTGGACTTCCAATGTGGTTTTTCTTAAGCTGTGTGGTTGGATATGTTTTATTTTCAATTGCTACTATTATAGTTGTAAAAAAGTTTTTTAAGGATTTTGACCTTGGAGAAGAGAGTGATGGAGATATTTCAGGGGATTTATAATGATATTTAAAAAGGAGAATAAACAATGTCTTACACAGCAAAATTGATTACTGTGCTTGTACTTTATCTTGTAGCCAATCTTATTATGGGTTTATGGGTAAGTAAGAAACAGTCACAAAAAAATTCCCAAAAGGGATTTATAAATAACTACTTTATAGGTGGAAGAACCATGGGAGGTCTAGTTCTTGCAATGACTCTTGTAGCAACTTTTACAAGTGCTAGTAGCTTCATTGGAGGCCCAGGCGTTGCATTTTCAAAAGGCTTAGTATGGGTTTATTTATCTATGATACAGGTACCAACTGCATTTATTATACTTGCTATTTTAGGCAAAAAATTTGCAATTATATCTAGAAAGACTAATGCAGTAACTGTAACTGATTTCTTAAGAAGAAGATATAATTCTCCAGCAGTAGTTATTATTTCTTCAATTTGTTTAGTTTTATTTTTTATAGCTCAAATGATGTCCCAATTTATAGGTGGAGCAGTTTTATTTGAGTCAATTACAGGATTACCATATATATATGGACTTACATTGTTCGGTGTGATTGTAATTCTTTATACAACTATTGGAGGATTTAAAGCGGTAACAACCACAGATACTATTCAAGGTCTTATAATGGTACTAGGTGGCTTTATTATTTTATATACAATAGTTTCTGTTGCAGGAGGCTTTGACCCGCTAATAGAAAAATTAAATATAGCAAATCCTAACTGGGCGGATATAACTTCAGGTGGAAGTACTGCAAAATCCTTTGTTATGTCATTTTGGGTTTTAGTAGGAGTAGGAGTTTTAGGGTTACCTCAAACGGCGGTGAGAGGTATGGGATTTAAAGATACTAAATCTCTTCATAATGCAATAATATATGGGACAATTGTTGTTGGATTTCTAATGCTTGTTATGCATATTTCAGGAGCATTTGCACCAGCTATTTTAGATGCATCTGAAATTAGCTCATCAGATTATGTAATACCTGCTTTAGTATTAAAATATATGAATCCTATAGCGGCAGGGCTGTTTATTGCAGCACCTCTTGCAGCAGTAATGTCAACAGTATCATCATTGTTAATATTAGCTTCAGCTGCTATTGTTAAAGATTTATATATGAACTATATAGCAAAGCCAGAGGACATTAGGAAGCCCTTATTTGAAAAGAAGATAGCTATAATGTCTATAGGGACAACATTATTAATTGGAGTAATAGTGTTTATCTTTACAATTTATCCTCCAAGCTTAATTGTATGGATAAATTTATTTGCTATGGGAGGGTTAGAATGTGCTTTCTTTTGTCCAATTATCTTTGGATTGTATTGGAAAAGAGCAAATGCTACAGGAGCTATATGCTCATCTATTTGTGGCGTAGCGGCATTTATATTAATAAGTACATTTAAAATAAGTTTCTTAGAAACTTCAGCTATTGTACCTTCTATAGTTGTTGCGTTAATTACGTTTATCGTTGGATCATATATGGGTAAAAGAACAGAAGAAAAAACACTAGATTTGTTTTTTGAATAAAAAGGGGGAAAAGGTGAAAGGGATTTTTAATAGAAATGTTATTACATTTTTAATCATAACTGTTATATCAATTTTATTTATAATGGCAGGAGCTAATGCTTCAGAGGCGCAGTTATTAACAAAGAGCGAACAATTTTATAAAGCAAAGGTTATTGCTCTTGAAGATGTAAAAACAGATGAAATTAGCTTAGACGAAGGAGCAACTTCTATTTCTAATCAAAGTATATTTTTTAAAGCAAAGTTCTTAAATGGGCCTAAAAAAGGTGAAGAGACTACCATGTTACAATATATCGATTACATGTATCCAGTTCAATCAAAGACCATTGAAAAAGGTGACAACATAATTGTTTCTTATGTAGCAGAGCCTCAAACGGGAGAGCAGACATGGATGTTTATTGATTATAATAGGTTAAATCATATAATTTTAATTTGTTTAGGATTTTTTGCACTTATTATTTTCATAGGAAGATCTAAAGGAATTGCAACTATAGTATCTCTGATTTTTACAGCAGCGGCTGTGTTTTTTGTATATATTCCGGCTATATTAAGCGGAAAGAACATTTATATTTCAACAATTATTATATCTATATTTATAATATTCATGAGTTTAACGTTTATAAATGGTGTAAATATAAAAACCCTTTGTGCAATATTAGGCAATCTTGGTGGTGTTGCAGTTGCAGGAGGTTTGGCATTTTTTACAAATTATTTGTTGGGAATAACTGGAGTTGTAGATGAAGATTGTATGTTTTTAATGTATATAAATGAAGCTAATCCTATAGATTTAAAAGCAATAGTATGGGGGAGCATAGTAATCGGTTCTCTTGGAGCTGTAATGGATGTGGCTATGTCCATAGCCTCAGCAATGAATGAACTTTCTGATACCATGGATAGTTGTAGAGGTTATGCAAGGGATTATAGGAAGTACAGGGATTTTATTTGCAGTTCCAGTAACAGTTATTATTGCAGCATACTTATATAATAAACCTAATAGAGATTAAAAATATATATAGATTAAAGATTAGAAGAAATGTAGAGAGGCGAAAGCCTCTCTTTTTGCATTTTATGATAAATATTTTACATATTTTTACATAAAAAGCTTGATATTTGTTTGTAATGTAATATAATGTAAGATATAAATAAAAATGTAAAATTTAATCATTATAAATAGAGAGGAGAGCCTGATGTTAGATTATAATTTGTTCAAGAAAAAAATAGTAGGCGAAATTTTAGATTTTATGCCTGATGAATATAAAGGATATAAAGTAAAGATTGAAAGTGTAATTAAAGTGAACCAAAAATTAGATTGTCTAAATCTAATTCCAAAAGAAAATGAAGAGTGTGTTGCAACTCCCAATATTTACATAAATCACATGTATAAAGAATATAAAGAGCATGGTGATATAAAAAAGAGCTTAGAAAAAATTGCATATATAATAGACTACTCTTTTAAAAATTTGCAGCCAGAGCCTATGCCTCAAAATATGCATGAGCTTAAACATACTTTAATTATGGAGATTATAAATACAAAAGAAAATATTGAACTTCTAAAAAATATACCTCATAGGAATTTTTTAGATTTATCTATTGTTTATAGATGTCTAATCCTAGCATGTAACGGTGAGATAGGCAAAATTTTAGTAGACTATAATTTTATGAAAAATTTAAATATGGAAGAAAATGAAATATATAAGATTGCTAGTATGAATACTAAAAAAATTTTACCTACTAAAATTAGAAAATTAGATGAAATATTAGAAGAAAAGGTAGACAAAGAAATAGAAGAAAATTCTAACCTATATGTTATATCTAATAATATGGGAGTTAATGGTGCGGTGAATATGGTTTATGAAGAGGAGTTGTATTTATTAGCAAAAAAAGTAAAGTCCAATTTGTTTATTTTGCCTTCTTCTATACATGAAGTAATCGCAGTCTCATCAGAGTTAGAAGATGTAGATTGTCTAAAGGAACTTGTAAGAACTGTAAATGTAGAACAGGTATCAAAGGAAGAGAGATTATCCTACAATGTGTATTGCTATGACATGGATAAAAGAAGGATTTCGATAGCCTCATCAAAAAAATTTATTCATTAATTGAAGTGTAGCAGGTGTCGTGATATAATACAGTTTCAAAGTAATTACTGTACTAATTTTCGGAGGAAGAAAAAAGATGAACGACATTATTGTCAGCTTGCAAAATATAGCAGCAGAATATGATGGTGAGAGAGTCATTGATAATTTAAATCTTGACATTCGTAATGAAGAGTTTGTTACATTTCTAGGTCCATCAGGTTGTGGAAAAACAACTACACTTAGAATAATAGGAGGCTTTGTTGAACCTGTTTTTGGAGACGTCTTTTTCGATGGAAAAAGAATAAACGGGTTACCTCCATATCAGCGTCATGTAAATACAGTATTTCAAAGATATGCATTATTTCCACACTTAAATGTATTTGAAAATGTAGCTTTTGGCCTTAGATTAAAAAAGATGCATGGAGATCAGATACAAAAAAAGGTTGAAGAGATGCTTAAGCTTGTAAATCTCTCTGGGTATGAATATAGAAAAGTAACCCAATTGTCAGGAGGACAACAGCAGAGAGTTGCCATTGCTAGAGCTTTAATAAACGAACCTAAGGTTTTACTCTTAGATGAACCTTTAGGTGCTCTTGATCTGAAATTAAGGAAGGACATGCAGATTGAATTAAAGAGAATTCAACAAGCTTTAAAAATTACATTTATATATGTTACTCATGATCAAGAAGAAGCATTAACTATGTCTGATCGTGTTATAGTAATGAAAAATGGAGAAATATTACAAAGTGGAACACCACAGGATATCTATAATGAACCAGCCAATGCTTTCGTAGCTGATTTTATAGGTGAAAGTAATATTCTTAGTGGTGTAATGCACAAAGATTATCTTGTTGAATTTGCAGGAGTTCATTTTGAATGCGAAGACTCTGGATTTGAGCCTATGGAGGCTGTAGATGTTGTTATACGTCCGGAAGATATAGATGTTGTTCCTATAGAGGAAGGCAAGATTACAGGAAGAGTAGAAGACATTATTTTTAAAGGAGTTCACTATGAAATTACAGTAAGTGGACATGGGTTTAATTGGCTGATACATTCTACTGATAGTCAGGAAGTTGGTGAAATGATAGGTATGACCCTTACACCAAATGATATACATGTTATGCAAAAGATGGAGGAGCAAAGATGAATTCAAGACAGGCAGCTTATCCATACTTAATGTGGACTGTAGCATTTATTGCAGCACCTTTAGGTTTGATTTTATATTTTGCTTTTACGGATATGCATGGTAGCCTAAGCATAGAGAATTTGACTTTAGCAGGAAGATATTCATCAGTATTTGTAAAATCAATTTGGTTAGCCGCAATTTCTACATTCCTTTGTTTGGTTATGGGATATCCTCTTGCATATCTTATGTCGAGAATGAAAGGGATAGGAAGCAGAACACTACTTATGCTTTTAATGCTTCCAATGTGGATGAATTTTTTACTTAGAACATATGCTTGGATGACTATTTTGGAGAATAATGGAATTATAAATCAACTCTTGGGTCTGATTGGAATGGAACCGTTGAATTTGATAAATACCCAAGGGGCTGTTGTTATGGGAATGATATATAATTATATACCATTTATGATTTTGCCGTTACATTCTATTATGGTAAAAATACAAAATGACATTATTGAAGCAGCACAGGATTTAGGAGCTGGCCCAGGACAGGTTTTTACTAAAATAGTACTTCCTATGAGTAAACCAGGGATTAAGACTGGTGTTATGATGGTTTTTGTACCATCTGTAAGTACTTTTATAATATCTCAAATGTTGGGAGGAGGGCATAATCAATTAATTGGTGACATTATTGAAATGCAGTTTTTAGGCAATGCCTATAATCCACATTTAGGTTCGGCAATTTCTTTGGTACTTATGCTCTTAGTATTAATGTGCATGAGTGTATCTGGATTTCTTGATGATGAAGGGGTGGAGGAAAGACTACTGTGAGATGGTTTTCAAAGACATATATAGGAGTATTCTTGGCATTTTTATATTTGCCAATTATGATATTGATAATTTTTTCTTTTAATGATTCAAAAGGAAGAACTTTTACAGGGTTTACTACAAAGTGGTATACACAGCTATTTAGTGATACATTAGTTTTAGATGCTCTTTGGACTACATTGGTTGTAGCAACTGTTTCAGCTATAATTGCTACTATAATGGGAACGGCAGCGGCTATAGGATTAGAAAAAATGGACAATAAGTTAAAATCAGTAGTTATGAATTTAACTTATGTTCCTATCATTAATCCGGAAATAATAACAGGTGTTTCTTTTATGTTATTATTTGTTACTGCAAGAAGATGGCTTTCTACAGTAGGAGTAGATTTTGAATTTGGATGGACAACTTTAATTTTGGCACATATAACATTCAATGTTCCTTATGTAATACTAAACGTGTTACCAAAGCTTAGGCAACTAGATAAATCCTTAGTAGAGGCGGCTATGGACCTTGGATGTAATCCTTTACAGGCATTTTTAAAAGTTACTATTCATGAGATTAAGCCTGGCATTATAGCTGGTTTTCTTATGTCATTAACTTTTTCTATGGATGATTTTGTAGTTTCATACTTTACAACTGGTGCTAAGCATCAGACTTTATCCGTTTTGATATATGCTATGACTAAAAAGAGAATAAGCCCAGAGATAAATGCTTTATCCACTATGATTTTTGTAACTGTATTAGCTATTTTAGTTATAATAAATTTAGTTGAACGCAGAAATGAAAAGAAATTAAAGCAAGGGAGCACTAAATTGAAGGGTGGCGCTGTGAGATGATGAGTAAGATGTATAAAATAGATAAACTTATAAGCTTTGGATTTATATTTGCATTAATTATCTCTATGCTAATTAACCCCGTGTATGCTTTATCAGAAACTGAAGACTCTGTTGATTATGATAATAAATATTATAGTAAACTAAAGGGCAAGGATATAGAAATAAATGTTTACAACTGGGGTGAATATCTTTCTGATGGTGAAGATGGGCTTATGGATATAAATGCAGAATTTGAAAAACTTACAGGCATTGAAGTGAACTATTCAAATTATGAGACTAATGAAGCTATGTACGCAAAATTGAAAAGTGGAGCTAATTCATATGATGTAATATTCCCATCAGATTATATGGTATCTAGATTGATATATGAGAATATGATACAACCTCTTAATTATAATAATATACCTAATTTTAAATATATCGGAAAAGAATTTTTATATCCAGATTATGATCCAGAGAATATATATTCAGTTCCATATGTATGGGGACGTGTAGCTATTATTTACAATAAAAAAATGATAGGTCATGATATAGATAGCATAAATGAACTTTGGAATTCTGAATATACAGGTAAAATACTTATGTTTAAGAATTCAAGAGATGCTTTTGCTTTAGCTCTTGAAAAACTTGGATATGATATGAACACTGAAAATCCAAAAGAGCTAAATGAAGCAGCGGAGCTTTTGAAAGAGCAAAAACCTCTAGTTCAAGCTTATGTAATGGATCAGATTTTTGATAAAATGCAGGGAGGGGAAGCGGCTATTGCCCCTTATTATATAGGAGATTATTATATAATGAAGGAGGTAAACCCTGATTTAGAGGTATTTATACCTGAGCATACAAATATATATTATGATGCAATGTGTATTCCATCAGATTCAAAGAATAAAGAAGCAGCTGAAATGTATATAAACTTTTTAAATGAGCCTGAGGTTGCAGCTAATAATGCTGAATATATCATGTATTCTTCACCTAATACAGAGGCTATTAAGCTTTTAGATGAGGAAATCAGGAACAATACAAATTTATATCCTTCGTCAGAGGAACTTAAAGGAACACAATCTTTTGTGAATTTGTCAGAAGAAACAAATTTGCTTCTGGATCGTTTATGGACTGATATTTTATCTCAAGATGCAGCATACCTTGATTGGGTGATGCCTGCATTTGTAGCTTTTTCAGTAATCGTAATTTTAACAAATAGTATACGTAAAAAACGTAAAAAGAGAGACATGTAATGGAGGAATTAAGGATGATTAATAATATCTTAGAATTCAACAAAAGTTTCGTAGAAAATAAAGGTTATGAAAAGTATATTACAACAAAATATCCAAATAAGAAAGTGGCTATTTTAACATGCATGGATACTAGACTTATAGAACTTCTACCTGCGGCATTGGGCATAAAAAATGGCGATGCTAAAATTATAAAAAATGCAGGTGGAGTAATATCTCACCCTTTTGGAAGTGCTGTTCGTAGTTTACTTGTAGCAATACTGGAACTAAATGTACAGGAGATTATGGTTATTGGACATACTGATTGTGGTGCACAAAGTATGGATTCACAAAAAATGATTGAAAAATTAAAAGAAAGAGGTATATCGGAAGTTGATATTGATATGCTTAAATATTGTGGTGTGAATTTTGAAAAGTGGCTAGGTGGTTTTGAGTGTGTTGAAGCTTCTGTAAGGGATACGGTAGATATTTTATTAAAGCATCCATTAATTCCAAAAGATGTAGAGATTCAAGGATTTATAATGGATCCAGTCACTGGGGAAGTGACATCGGTTGAGTGTAAATAAATGTTTTATATGTGTGTATTTATTTAAGGGAGTATACTATGGGAGCATTAGAAGGATTAAAAATATTAGACTTTTCTACATTACTTCCGGGGCCATTTGCTACGCTTATGTTAGCTGATATGGGTGCGGAAGTTTTAAAAGTAAGTTCAAAAAATAAGGCGGATATAGTTATAGACTATCCGCCTTTTGTTGACGAAACTGATATTTCCGTTAACCAAGCGTGGTTAGGAAGAAATAAGAAAACTGTGACTCTGAATTTAAAGGAATCTAAAGCTATAGAAATAGTAAAGATGTTAATTATGGAATATGATATAATCATGGAGCAATTTAGACCTGGGGTTATGGATAAGCTAGGCTTAGGATATGAGGAATTAAAAAAAGTAAATCCTAAGATAATATATTGTTCTCTTACTGGTTATGGGCAAACAGGACCTTTAAAAATGAAGGCAGGCCATGATATTAATTATCTTGCAAGAAGTGGCAATATGGCACACGCAGGAAGAAAATCTACAGGCCCAGTTCTAACAAATATGCAGATTGCAGATGTAGCAGTTGGTTCTATGAATTCGGTTATAGGAATTTTGGCTGCGGTTAACTATAGAAATAATACAGGTAAAGGTCAATATGTTGATATTTCAATGTATGATGGACTAATTCCTTTCAATTCTATGGATGGAGCGGCTTTTTTAGCTACAGGAAAAGAACCAGAGCGAGAAGGTCAACGATTAAATGGGGGCTGTATCTACGATTTCTATGAAACTAAGGATGAAAGGTATTTAAGTGTTGGATGCCTTGAACCACAATTTTGGAAAAATTTTTGTGTTTGCATAGAAAGGCCTGAATATATAGAAAAAACAGTTTGGCCTAAAGATATAGAAAATGTTAAAGCTGATATTAAAGATATTATTAAAAGTAAGTCAATGGAAGAGTGGATGGCTATTTTTAAGGATAAGGATGTATGTGTAGAGCCTGTTTTAAATATAAAAGAAGCACTAGTAGAAGATGAGCATCTAAAAGCAAGAAATATGGTTGTAGATGTGGAACTTCCTGAATCAAAAGGAAAATATGTAAAACAACTTGGAACTGCTGTAAAACTATCAGAATCCCCTATTGAGTATAGGCATGGGGGATATAAGGTAGGTTATCATACACAAGAGGTTATGAAAAAGTTAGGGTTTACTAATGAAGAAATTTTAAAAATGGAGAAACAAGGTGTACTTATATAAGCAATTATAAAACTTTACATTTTTAAATATTTGGTGTAGACTCATATTATAAGTAAATAAAAAATGCTGGGGGTGCTAAGTTACAATGACTTGGCTGAGAATGCTTTAGGCTAAACCCTTTGAACCTGATATGGTTAGTACCATCGAGAGGAAAGCTTTTGAAACAATATATAAAATAAGGTAGCTTATGATTAATATTTTGTACGCAATTCTAGGGCATTTCCAATGGGGATGCCCTTATTTTATATGTTAGTATAGGAAAGTAAATATGAATAAAAAAAATAATAAAAATATTTGGATACCTACTTTAGTATTTATAGCTATTCTAGTTTTTTGGGAACTTGGAGTTAAGGTAAGTCATGTACCGCTATATATATTACCTGCTCCTTCTAAGATATTTTCAGCTTTAATATCAGAAAGAGCTTTGCTATTTATGCACGGTATGGTTACTTTAAAGGAAACTGCTATAGGCCTTTTTATAGCAGTAGTTTTTGCAATAATATTGGCTATTGTGATGGATAAATTTGAATTGTTTAGGACTGCAATATATCCAATTATGGTTGTAAGTCAGACTATACCTGTGATCGTATTAGCACCAATATTTATAATATATTTAGGTTTTGGAATGGCTCCCAAAATTTTAATTGTTGTTCTAATGTGCTTTTTCCCTGTGGCTATAAACTTTGCAGATGGAATGAGGCAAGTAGATATAAATCAAGTCAATCTTGCAAAATTGTTTGGAGCAGGGACTTTAAAAATTTATACTATGGTGAAAATACCAGCAGCATCTTCTTCATTGTTTTCAGGTCTTAAAGTGGCAGCCACTTATAGCATTACAGGGGCAGTAGTAGGTGAATGGCTTTCATCAAACAGTGGACTTGGATACTATATGCTAAGGGTTAAAAATGGGTTTATGTTGGACAAAGTATTTGCTTGTGTAGTTGTTATTATTTTACTCAGTCTACTGATGAATGGCTGTGTTAAACTGTTACAATATTTTTTAATGCCGCATTTGCGAAAAAATTAAGGAGAAGAAAATATGAAAAAGAAATTATTGGCTTTAGGAATGATTTTAATTATGGTAATCTCAATGTCTGCATGCAGTGAAAAGGAAGAGAATACTGCTAGCGAAGAAAAGGACCTTCGTGATGTTACAGTTATTTTGGATTATGTGCCAAATACTAATCACACAGGAATATATGCTGCTAAGGATTTAGGATATTATGAAGAAGTAGGTTTAAATGTTAATATTATTGAGCCAACTGATGGTGTTACAGCAACTTTAATTGCAGCAGGAAAAGGTGATTTTGGTATTAGTTATCAGGAAGATGTAACTAATGCTGTTGCAGCTGAGGAGCCACTTCCGATTAAAGCAATTGCAACTATTATTCAGCACAATACGTCTGGATTTGGTTCATATGTAGGAAAAGATATTACTTCACCAAAGGATTTTGAAGGAAAAACTTATGCAGGATGGGGTTCCCCTGCAGAGGAAGCTGTTATTAAGGCTGTAATGAATAATTCAGGGGCTGACTTTAGCAAGATAAATATGATAACTTCTGATAGCTTAAGCTACAACATGTTAAAAGATGATATTGACTTGATTTGGATGTTCTGGGCATGGGATGGTATCGGTGCTAAAAGAGAAGGCGTAGATGTAAACTATATGGAACTTAGAGAACTTGATCCGAGATTGGATTATTATACACCAGTAATTATTGCTAATAATGCTACTTTAGAAAATGATCCAGAAATGGTAAAGGCATTTTTAGGGGCAACAACGAAAGGATATGAATATGCTATAGAAAATTCAGACGCATCAGCAGAAATTTTACACAAATATGCTGATTCATATGATTTAGATATGCTAAAAGAATCACAGGCTTATTTAGCTGAAAAGTATAGTGAAGATAGTGAAAAATGGGGATTAATGAAAGATTCTGTTTGGGAAAACTATACAGATTTCATGATGGAAAATGGATTAATTGATAAAAAAATTCCAGCGGCAGATTGCTATACAAATGAGTTCTTACCAGAATAATTTAAAAATCATGGGCAAGACTTCAGGCAAAAATGTTATTTTAAGCTTAATAAAGTGATAAAGGTTGGTTAAATGAAATTAAAGGTTATAGATGTAAGTTGCTCCTTTGAGGGACAGATTATTTTAGAGAAAATGAATATGGAAGTTAACCAAGGGGAGTTTGTTAGCATTTTAGGACCTTCAGGCTGCGGCAAATCAACTTTGTTAAATATTATGGCTGGTTTAATAAAAGCAGACTCAGGGCAAGTATATGTAGATGAAGAATTAGTAAGGGGCATATCAGAACATTTTGCATATATGCCTCAACAGGACTTACTGTTTCCATGGAAGACAATTCTTGATAATGTATGTTTATATGGTAGAATTCATGGGGATATGAAAAAAACTAAACAGCAAGCCCTAATAAATTTTAAGAAGTTTGGATTGGCAGGATATGAAAATAAATATCCTGCCCAACTTTCTGGTGGAATGAGGCAAAGAGCTGCTTTTCTAAGAACCGCTTTATGTAAAGCAGATATATTACTTTTAGATGAACCTTTTGGAGCTTTAGATGTTATTACACGTGGAGATATGCAGGATTGGCTTTTAAATATTAGAGAAGAATTAGGAAGAACAATGATACTTGTAACTCATGATATAGATGAAGCCATTTATTTATCAGATAGAGTGTTAGTTTTATCAGGAAAGCCAGCTTCTGTAAAAAAGGAAATAATTATAAATCAAAAAGAACGTAATAAAGAATGGCTTTTTGAACAGCATGAAATTCGTAAAGAGATTTATCATATTTTGAAAGGGATGTAGAAGAGATGATATTTGATAGCCATACACATATAGATACTGGAGTTGGCTTAGGTATAGGGATTGAAGGCGAAAACAAAAAAGAATTGTCGGAATTTGAAATGTTAATCGCCAATAAACAATTAGGAGTATTAGTAAATGCTGCTAGTATTGATGAATACGAAGTATTATCAAGGTCGCAGGGGATTTTTGTTTCCTTTGGTATTCACCCTTGGAGCGCAGAAGACTTTAATGTTGATAATGTTAGAAGATTTGAAAGCTACTACAAAAATGCTAATGCAATCGGTGAAATTGGTATGGACAGTGTATGGTGTAATTGCGATTTAGAATTACAAAAGAAGCTTTTTATAGAACAATTAGATATGGCGGAAGCTTTTAATAAGCCTATTGTTATTCATACAAAAGGGCAAGAAAAAGAAATTGTACAAATCATAGAATCTTATTCTATAAGAAAGTTAGTTCATTGGTATTCTTGTGAAGAACATGTAGAAAAGTTTATTGAGCAGGATTGCTATTTTACAGTGGGGCCTAACTATAAAATAAGTTCAGCAGTAAAAAAGGTTATAAAGTCAGTTCCGTTAAATAGATTATTGGTTGAGACTGATGGGATTAGCGCTGTTGAGTGGGCGGTTGATAGAAAAATCAAACCTTGTGATATTCCTTCAATTCTGGAAGAAGCAATGGAGGCTATTGCAGAGGAGAAAAATTTGGAAAGGAAAACTGTAGAGAAAAAGTTAGAAGAGAATTTTTATAGATTTATTGGAATATAATATGCATTAATAACGATGTATAAATTGACATATAAAGGAAATAAGCATAGAATATAGATGCTTATGGTAGTTAAATAAAATATGCGGATATGGCGGAATTGGCAGACGCGCACGGTTCAGGTCCGTGTGAATTAACCTTCATGCAGGTTCAAATCCTGTTATCCGCACCAAATTAAATAAATATTATTTATACAATCCATAAGGGAGGAAAAACAGAATTTTAAAAACACCTATTTTGATTTATCCAATTTGTATTTTGTGTCAAAAGTGCGGATTGTGATAGCCAACAAATTCATGTATAAGGAGAACATTATTATGTCGAAAGAAGAAATTGGGTGTTGCGGTGCTAATTGTAGTACATGTAAAGGCTTTACAGATAAAATATGTTTAGGATGCAAGATTGGTTACTTAGATGGAACAAGAAATATAGCAAGAGCAAAATGTAAAATAAAAAAATGTTGTATTGAAAAACAATATATTACTTGTGGTGATTGTAAAGAATATGAAAGTTGTTCAATTATTAATGAGTTTTACAATAAAAATGGCTATAAATATAAGAAATATAAGCGGGCAACGGAGTATATAAGAGAATATGGATATGATGAACTCTTAAAAAAATTTATATAAATAAAAATAAAGATAGTCTTGCATAAATTGGATAATTATATTATAATTATATAATTGATAATAATAATATCAGTTAAGGGTTAATCTATTTTGACACGCTTCTTTGATTTACTTAGAGAGATGTCTATGATTTTGAAATCCTAAATAAAACAAAGGAGGTTAGTGTTATGGCTGACAAAACAATTATCTGCAAGGATTGCGGAGCAGAATTTATTTTTACTGAAGGTGAACAAGAGTTTTACAAAGAAAAGGGCTTTGAAAATGAGCCACAAAGATGTCTTGAATGCAGAAAAGCAAGAAAACAACAAAGAAACAATAGAAGCAATAGCAATAGATATTAATAATAATTTTTGTTTAATAGGTAAAAGTGGATTTAAGGATCCACTTTTATTTATTATAAAGGTTTAAATAGGAGGTATTTAATATTAATAATAAGAGAAACACACGTATTAACGAAGAGATAAAAGAAAAGAAGATTAGGTTAATTGATGCAGAAGGTGAGATGATCGGAATTGTATCAATAGAAGATGCGTTAGAAAAAGCAGCAGAGAATAACTTAGATTTAGTTGAGATTTCGCCAAATGCTGAGCCACCTGTATGTAAAATAGCAGATTACAATAAAACTATGTACGAAAAGGCTAAAAAGGCCAAAGAAGCCAAGAAAAGTCAAAAGGTTGTTAACCTTAAAGAAGTAAGGCTATCTGCAAAAATAGAAGATCATGATTTAAATGTAAAAAGTAAAAATGCTTATAAATTTTTGTTGGATGGACATAAAGTAAAAGCAAGTATTCGCTTTAGAGGAAGACAACAAAAATATACTGAGGATGGGTTAGATGTACTTTCAAGATTTGCTGATTCAGTAAAAGAAGTTGGCTCTGTTGATAAGAAACCTTCAGTTGAAGGTAGAATGATGACTATGATTATTAGCCCTAAAAAATAGTAATTATTAAATGGATAGTCTTAAAAATATATATAAGCTAATATATAACATATAGGGGATGAGATGAATGCCAAAGATGAAAAGATTTGTCAGCAAGATTGCTGTTTTTTTTATAGTTGTTTTTATGTTTCTGCCAGCAACAAGTTTTGCCAGTAGTAACATTAATGTTGACAAAGATTATAATTTGGACGATTTTAAGGTGATTGGCTATTATTGTGGTGAATGGTTCGATGTCCCAGTAGAAAAATTGCAGGCAGACAAACTAACTCATATTATGTATGGATTTCTGATTCCTACAGAAGAGGGAACTTGCAAGGGTTTTGAAGAACCAGATGAGATCGTTAAATTAGTTGAGAAATGTCATAGTGTAGGAACTAAGGTTTTCGTTTCTATAGGTGGTTACAGGGATAAAAGTGGATCGCCATTATATCCAATATTTGACAAAATTGGGGCAGATGAACAGTTAAGAAATAAATTTGTTGATAATGTAATGGAAGTTGTAAAACAGTATGATTTTGATGGTGTTGAATTAGATTGGGAATATCCCAAATACAGTACTAGTGCTGATTATGAAAAGACAGTTATATTACTCTCAGAAAGACTAAAAGTAATGGGAAAAGGATTGTCTACAGCATTACCAGGAACAGGCAGTACTGATGGTAAAAACGTATGGGAAGCTTTAGCGGGAGTAACTGACAAAACAATAGAACACTTTGATTTCATTAGTTTAATGTGCTACGATTTAAAGACTGACACTAACCATAGTCCTATTTGGTTTTCGGATACTACTATAAACTATTGGGAAAAATTCAGAAATGTACCTTCTGAAAAAATAGTCCTTGGAATGCCTCTTTATGCTAGACCAAGTTGGCAGCAATACAGATTTTTAGTTGATATGGATAAAGAAAATGCATATAAAGACTATGCTTCCACTGAACCACTTGAATCAACTTATAATGGATTGAATACATTAAGAGAGAAAACCATGCTTGCTCTTAGAAAAGCAGGAGGCATAATGCTCTTTGATGTTAATGAAGATACCTATGATGAAACTAGTGTTGTATCTATGATAAACCAGACAATTTCTATGATGGATGGTTTAGATAGTGAGAAAATAAACAACTACATATGGGTCGTTGTAGATAATAAACCCTTGCTATTTAATCTAGAAGATGGTATGGGCATGCCATATATTGATAGTAATAATAGGACTCTTATACCCATACGCAAACTACTTGAATCTATAGGCGCAGAGGTTAATTATTTTTCAAATGAAGACACGGATACAGATACTGTTGTTGCTAATCTGAATGGAACAACTATGAAACTTATAATTGGAAGTAATAAATACTCAGTAAATGGAGTGAATTTAGAGATGGATACTGTTGCGGTAGTAAAAAACGCAAGAACTTATATTCCAGCCCGTACAGTACTTGAAACTTTTGATTACGATGTATCATATAGCAATATAAGTAAATGTGTATATGCAAATTCAAATCATAAATAACTATTATTAGTTTATATTTTTATAGTGCTCCAATCCATATGGTGAATTTAAAATCACATATGGATTTTTTTATTTTTTCTTAATGCAGTTAACTCTTGCAGAAAACTATAAAAAAACAACAATGAATATACTACATTTTAATTTACTTTTTGAACAAACAATGTAATAATATGGTAATAAAGGTTTTGTTATTTTGGGGAGAATTTATTATGTTTGCATTGATTTTTATGGTAGCATTTTTGATTATATTTATTTTATTAATAAAATTAACAGGTTTTGAGAATTGGAAAATAACACTAAATGAAATTTTATTTACATATACTGAAACAAAAAAGATAAATTGTAGATTTTCTGATAAAGAGCTATTTATGCGTGTCTTAGATGATAGATATAATAATACAATTCTTTACGCAAAAAAAGAGAAGATAAAAGGCATGATTGAAAAGGAAATAGAAGAAGGTTATTCTATACTTAACAGTTATAATTTAACAATATTAATATATATAAGTTTAATTATTGAAAAAAATAAGGTTCTTAAAAGTTATTCAACTGGGTATGAGTTGTTACCGGTAATAAACTTAGAGCTCCAGAGGCAAGGGGTATTAAAAAATTAAAAAAGCTACTATTTCGTAATTAGTAGCTCTAATACATAAATTTTTTACTTAAGTGTAGTTTATAAATCCCACTCATTTAGTTCATATGTATATACTCCAGCTTTAATAACTGGGTCGTTGTCTGCTATTTTTTTGCTTCATCCATATTCTCGGCTTTAAAAATAATCATGCCCCCGTTTCTATTAGAAAAGCCTCCTCCAAGAAAATATCTCTCTTTAGAAATATTGCTTAGATATTTTATATGCTTGTCGAAATCATCAGAAGATAAGGCTTTCCCTTCAACAAGATAGTCAATTCTAACAAATAGTTTGTCACCTTTTTTCATTAATTGTTCTCCTTTATTCTGTTTATTAACCAAGACATATTCTTAGCAAAACTTTTTATATAAGATATAGCTTTTTCATCCTTTAAGATGTCGCCTTTATTAGCACCAACACCTATATTCCAGTAATTTGAGCTAGGGATAATCATTTCATTGACTAAATAAAAATCAGTCAAACAATTTAATGCGGCTAATTGACCGGTTTCTCCAGCTACAGTTATACCACCACCTATTTTTTTGAAAGTGGATGATTGTTAGTATAAGATACATATGTTAATCTCTGAATAAGAGCGGTAAGCAATGATGTTGGTAAACCTACATAAACGGGACTTCCAAGCACTAAGCCTTCATGCTGTAGTACTTATATGATACACCGCAACATGTTGTGATGTACATTTTGATGATTCTTTCACCCTATCTGCTATTTCGATGGATTTGTAGTCAATACAATAAGCGTCATCCGGAAAAACCTATTGTAGAAACCAAGTTTGAACAAGTATTGAATGAAAACAGCAAAATTGTTTATCCATGGATCTTTCTTTTTCTCTTAGTAGTTCAAACCATGATAAGGCTATATGTTTGTAATTAGTTTTGCATTTTTATGGGTATACTATTGAAAACTATATAAAAGAAAGTTGGTGTTCCAATGAAACAAACAAAAAACAATTTGTTAATCAATGAAAAATCACCTTATCTTCTCCAACATGCATACAACCCGGTAGACTGGTATCCGTGGGGGGAGGAAGCTTTTCAAAGAGCGGAAAAAGAAGATAAACCAATATTCCTTTCTATTGGTTATAGTACCTGCCATTGGTGTCATGTAATGGCCCATGAAAGCTTTGAAGACATAAAAGTTGCTGAAATTTTAAACAAGAATTATATTTGCATAAAAGTAGATAAAGAAGAAAGACCAGATATTGATAGTATATATATGTCTGTTTGCCAGGCTTTTACGGGAAGTGGGGGATGGCCAACAAGCATTTTTATGAATTATGAACAAAAACCTTTTTTTGCTGGAACTTATTTTCCTAAACAATCAAATTATGGCATGATTGGATTTATTGAATTATTAGAATTAATAAGCCAAAAGTGGAAAACAGATAAAAAGCACTTACTAAATACTTCCGAATTGGTTATAAAACAGTTAAGCGAAGAGACAAATCAGAATAGTCAAATTGAAAGTGAACTAATAGATAGTGCAATGTTTTTATTTGAAAAAAGTTTTGATATAAATCATGGGGGTTTTGGTAATGCCCCTAAATTTCCAACTCCACATAATTTACTTTTTTTAATGAATTATTATCAAATAACAAAAAATGAACAAGCACTTTTGATGGTAGAGAAAACATTAATTCAAATGTATAAAGGTGGTATCTTTGATCATATAGGATATGGGTTTTCCAGATATTCAACTGATAAATACTTTCTGGTTCCACATTTTGAAAAAATGCTTTACGATAATGCTCTTCTACTTTTATGCTATACAAAAGCTTACGCAATAACGAAAAAAAATATTTATAGAGAAATAGCAGAAAAAACAGCGCTCTATATTATGCGTGAAATGACAAGCTTAGAAGGAGCATTTTACTCTGCTCAGGATGCAGATAGTGAAGGTGTTGAGGGAAAATATTATGTGTTTGGTTATGATGAGATTGTAAATATTCTAGGCAAAGAAATCGGAGAACAATTTAATAAATATTATGGAATTAGTGAGAAAGGAAATTTCGAAGGGAAGAATATTCTTAATCTATTGAATAACTCTAATATTGATGGTAGATTTGATAACTATATACCGAAGCTTTATGAATATAGAAAATCACGTACGAAGTTACACCTTGATGATAAAATTTTAACTTCTTGGAATGCTCTTATGATATCAGCATTTGCAATGATGTATAAAGTTTTCAGAGAAGAAAGATATCTAGAAGCAGCAAAAAATGCTGATGAATTTATCAATAAAAGACTGAAAGAAAATGATACTCTTTTTGTTAGTTATCGTGATGGAGAGTGTTCTGGAAAAGGGTTCTTGGATGATTATTCCTTTTATATTTATGCTTTGATAAATCTATATGAAGCCACATTAGAGCAGGATTATTTAAGTAAGGCATCAAATCTTTGTAAAGAGACAATAGATAAATTCTATGATTTTGAGCATGGTGGATTTTACCTTTATGGGAAAGATAATCAACAGCTTATTATAATACCAAAAGAGACCTATGATGGAGCAATTCCTAGTGGAAATTCAGTTATGGCATATAATATTGTTAAACTCTCTCAAATTAATAAAAATACCGAGTTTGAGAAAATAGCAAAATTACAACTGGAATTCATGACATCCTACGCAAAACAGTATCCTGCTGGTTATAGTTTTTTTCTTAATGCATTATATTCATATTTGGAACCATTAGTAGATGTTGTATGTATATTGAAAGACAAAGATGAGTTGAATGAGATTTTTAGAAGAGATCTATTTAATGTTAATATAAAAATTTTGGAAAAAGAAACTGAGGAGTATAAGCTAATAAATAATAAAACAACCTATTATATATGCAAAAATCATAGCTGTATGCCTCCTACCAATGATATAACAAAAATAATATAATATTAATTTATATAAAAACTAATACTATAGGGTGAAATATTGTTTATATATAAAAATAGGGTTATTATTAAGTAAAGTAAGTCGTTACTATTTATAGGTTAATTTATTAACAATAAAAAGGGGTTGTGCAAGGGAGCATATATGGTATACTATTAACACGTTCTGAAAAATTTCTTGGAGGTGCAGTTGTTTTGGAAGATAAAGAATATTATTCCATTGGTGAAGTTAGTAAAATTTGTAATATATCAAAAAAAGCTCTTAGATTCTATGATAAAATAGGTATTATATCACCTGACAAGGTTTGTGACGAAAATAATTATAGATTTTATAATAGAACAACATTATTATCTTTACCTGTTATAAAGTATTACAAGCAAATGGGTTTTAAATTGGAAGAAATGAGAGAACTATTTGAAGGTAATACATATGGTATAATAGAAAGACAGTTTAGAAGAAAAATTGATGAATTAAGAGATTTAGAAGCGAGCATTCATAACAGTTACACTTCAGTAAAGGATTGGTATGACCTTATATTAGAGGCACAACTTGTAATAGAAAATGATGTACATGAAGTAGCTGTAAAATATATAGATTCAGCTATTTATTGCTATATGGATCAAGACTTTGAGTATAATTATAGAGAATCTATTATAAACATAGAATGGACTAATTACCTGGAAAGTATTAATAATGAAATTACTGGGCCTGTAGTTCTTAACTTCCCATCCTTTGTGGAAAAGATGAATGGTACATGTGATAAAGTTAGAATAATGCAAAAACCAATTTTAGAATATAAAGAAGGCGAGGTTACTAGCATGGGTGGATACATGGTAGCTTCTTGTTATCATATAGGTAGCCATGAAACCATTCATGAAGCATATAAAAAAATTTCCCATTGGGCGCAGACTCATGGATATAAATGTACAGAAGAATGTTATGAAAGATATGTTACCGATTATTGGACAACTAGGAATGAGGAACAGTTTGTAACGGAAGTTATGGTTAGAGTTACAAGAGAGTAATCTGTTTATTGTAATTGAATAGTTTTAATGATAAAAAACATTCCCTATAGAGGAATGTTTTTTTATTTTTTGAACAAAAATAGACGAAAAAAATAATAATTTGTGCAAAATAGTATTAAAAACTTTTAAAAGCTAAAAATAAAAAATTCAATAGTTTCAAAGAGTTAAATATAAAAGTCTATCACAAATAGAAGAATTCTAAGGTTAGATTATTTTATTACAAGAATAGAATGTTAAAAAAATTGTTATATTAAAGAATATAAATAGTGTTGTATTGACATTGACCTATAGGGCAAGGTTTATAATATATTTATTAAATTTTTGTTTTAAAATAATTTTAATTAATAAAGATATGCTGAGTTTCAACATAACTACATTTAGATGTTAATGTTGTAGAATAGGTCGGTTTGATATACTATATGGAATCCTGGGCATTACCCTTAGGGGAATGTTTACCACTTTGTTTTATTGTTAAATAGGAATTATTTCATATTTATTGTAGAAAAATGTCGAAAGTATATTGGATTTGTACGCTACGCATGGTGTTTGACAACAAAAAAATACTCTTAAAATATTTATTGACATTCCCCCATAGGGCAAGGAGTATAATTCAATCAAATAACATAGAAGAATTTAATGCACAGATATAATAAAACTATAATTTTAGCTTAAATCCCTGCTTATAGCGTAAAAATAATAATATTATGCGTTAGAAAGCATTAAATATGATCATTATAATTTTTTATTTAATGATAATACATTAAAGAACGTAGTTTATACGTTTAAGTGGAAGGAGTTTTATTTTTATGAACGAAGTTTCAGGAGCAGCAAATGCGCAAGCGGTAGCTGCCAAAAAAAAGTTATCATCTAGTTTTTTTAAAAAAGGTATTACAGTTGCAATTCTATCAGGTATGTGCTATGGATTGTACTCAGCATTTATGACATTAGGTATGTCAAAGGGTGTTTGGGGAAATAATCTATATGCAGGTGTTACAGCAGGAGGAACTGTTTTAACAGCATTCGTAATGATTTATATGTTAGGTGCTTTAGGTAGTGCGCTTAACGATACTATCAGTGGAGTTTGGTGTATACTTATTGCTGCTGTAAAAGGTAAGCTGGGAGATTTCTTTAGAACGCTAAAGACTAAGCCAGGTGTAGTTATGATAGTAGCTGCTCTTATTGGTGGACCTCTTGCAAGTACTGCTTATGTTGTATCACTTCAGATGGCAGGATCAATTATTATTCCAATTACAGCGCTTTGTCCTGCTATTGGAGCTATCTTAGGTAGAGTTTTATTTAAGCAAGAATTAAATGCTCGAATGATGGTCGGTGTTGCAGTTTGCGTAGTAGCTAGTATCATGATTGGTAGTACAGGTATGAGTGATGATGCCCCAGAAGGCTTAATGATGGGTATTTGTATCGCATTTATCGCAGCTCTTGGATGGGGAATCGAAGGTTGTGTAGCTGGTTATGGTACATCTATGATTGACTCTGAAATCGGTATCACTATTCGTCAGTGCGTATCTGGACTTACAAATTTAATAATTTTAGTTCCTCTTTGGGGAATTCTTTCAGGTGGAGGAGTTGGACTTGCTGGAGAACTTATCGGTGATGTATTAACTGATACAACTTCACTAATTTTCTTCATTGCCAGTGGTTTCTTCTCAGTATATGCATACAGCCTATGGTATAAAGGTAACAGTATGTGTGGTGCTGCTCTTGGTATGGCATGTAATGGCGCATATTCTTTCTGGGGACCATTCTTCTGCTGGATTGTTATAGGCATCTTTGATGGACAAGAAGGTTGGGCACTTCCTCCAATTGCATGGGCTGCTGCTATCGTTATGATTCTAGGTATTCTATTAATAGCTATGAACCCAATGGATTTATTCAGAAAGAAGGAGGCATAATACAATGAGACCACTTAACTATGCAATCTTAAAATATTTTACAACAGTAAAAGAAGCTTGTGCAGATGATGTAATCGAAGCTTTAAAAGGTCAATATGGTCACTTTAAAGGCTTAAAAAAGGCTGCTGTGATTGAGGCTATTATGACAGGTGAAGCTAACGGACTTCTTGAGGAAAAAAGATTTGAATTGGATTCAAAGGGAGAACTGAAGGTTTACTATCATGCTCACAAAGAAGGTGCAGACACAATTAATACTTATATTAAGTAAATAAAATAGATAATTAATTGTTAAAATATCTTATAGGGTCAAGTTAAGCTTGACCCTATAGGTAATATGAAAGGAGGATTAGCCCGTGAGATATTATGGAGAACAGGCATTAGGTTTAATTGAAACTTTAGGTATGGTACCTGCACTTGAAGGTGCAGATAAAATGCTAAAAGCTGCAGATGTTGAATTAGTAGCTTATGAAAATATTGGATCAACATTAGTTACTATCCTAGTTAAGGGCGATGTTGCGGCTGTAAAGGCGGCTGTCGAAGCTGGTGCTGAAGCTGCTTCTGCAATTGGTAAATTAACTGCAAAGAACGTTATGCCTCGTCCTATCCCGGCTGTAGGTGATATCGTATCAGTACATGACATTGATGCTTAAATAAAATATATTTATAAGAAAGGAACTACACAGATGGCAAATTTTGAAGCTTTAGGCTTAGTCGAAACGTTTGGCTTAGTTTTCGTTTTGGAAGCGGCTGATGCGATGTGCAAGGCAGCAGACGTTGAATTAGTAGGATACGAAAATACTGCATCTGGTTACATCTCTGTATTAGTTAGAGGAGATGTAGGAGCATGCAAGACTGCTGTTGAAGCTGGAGTGAAAGCTGTACAAGATATGGAAGATGGAAATCTTTATAGTTCAGTTGTTATTCCAAGACCACATCAGGATCTTGAAAAAATTATTGCTCGTTATTCACTTGATAATTTATTAGGTTAATAAATTTACTTAAACTATAAATTCAAGTAAAATCTTTTTATGAAAAGGAGAGTCACAAATGAATATTATCGATAATGATTTGCTCTCCATCCAAGAATCTCGAATTCTTGCGGAGAATGCACGTGAAGCTCAAAAAGCTTTAGCAACCTTTCCTCAGGAAAAATTAGACGAGATTGTTGAACGCATGGCAGAAGAAATTGATAAGCATGCTAGCGAACTTGCTATGATGTCTAGTGATGAAACTGATTATGGTAAGTGGCAAGATAAATTTATTAAAAATAGATTTGCTTGCGAATATTTAAGAAATAAACTTAAAAGCATGCGTTGCGTAGGCATTATCAACGAAGATGAACAGAACAAAACTATGGATGTAGGAGTACCTATGGGGGTGATTGTTGCACTTTCACCAGCAACGAGCCCAGTTTCTACTACTATATATAAAGCGTTAATTGCTATTAAATCAGGTAATGCGGTTATATTTTCACCTCATCCAAGAGCAAAAAATACAATTGCAAAAACCCTTGACATTTTAATTAGAGCAGCTGAAGGATACGGTTTGCCAGAAGGAGCTCTTGCATATTTGCATACAGTTACTCCTAGTGGTACTATTGAATTAATGAATCATAAATCAACCTCTTTGATAATGAATACAGGTGTTCCTGGTATGTTGAAAGCAGCATATCAATCAGGGAAACCAGTTATATATGGAGGCAATGGAAATGGACCGGCATTTATTGAACGAACAGCAAACATTAGACAGGCTGTATGTGATATAATTGCTAGTAAAACTTTTGACAATGGCATTGCATCTGCAGCAGAACAATCTATAGTTGTAGATAGCTGTATTGCAACAGAAGTAAAAGCTGAGTTACAAAACAACGGCGGATATTTTATGTCAGAAGACGAAGCCAATAGATTAGGTTCTTTATTTTTCCGTTTTGATGGAAGTGCTGATCCTGAAATGTTTGGCAAAACTGCTCAGCAATTAGCTAAAAAAGCAGGTTTCTGGGTACCAGATAGTGTAAAAGTTCTAATCTCGGAACAAAAATATGTTTCTGATGATAATCCTTACTCTAAAGAAAAGCTTTGCCCTGTATTGGCCTATTATATTGAAGATGATTGGATGCATGCTTGTGAAAAGTGTATAGAACTATTGCTTAGTGAAAGAAATGGTCATACTCTTGTTATTCATTCTAATGATGAAGATGTAATTCGTCAATTTGCATTGAAAAAACCGGTGGGTAGAATGCTTGTTAATACTCCGGCTGTTTTTGGCAGCATGGGTGCGACAACTAATCTATTCCCTGCGATGACTTTAGGTAGTGGTTCAGCTGGAGAAGGTATGACTTCCGATAATGTCTCGCCTATGAATCTTATCTATGTTCGTAAAGTCGGATATGGAGTTAGAAGGGCAGATGAAATCTTCAATGGAGAACTAGCAGAAGGGATTGACCCTTCATGCACAACAAAAATTAAACAAGAAAATAATTCTGAGAGCATAGAAATGCTTCACAACCTTTTAAAAAAGGCTATGGAAGCAGTTCAATAATATACAAATTATCAGATATTAATAAAAGAGAAGGAGAGGTAACAAATTGGATATTCGTGAATTTTCAGAGAAATTTGCAGAAGCTACAAAAAGTATGTCTGCAGAAGAACGCTCAGCTATCATGAAGATGTTTGAAGGTGTTTCAAGCGAAATTACAAAGAAAGAACCAGTAGCTACTACAGATTATGTTGCGGCTAATTGCACTACTGGAATTCCAGAAGGAATGACAGAAAGACATAGACTATTAAAAGATAATTATTTAAAGCAGGTTCCATCTATAACAACTCACCGTGCTAGAGCTGTTACAAAGATCTCAAAGGAGAACCCTGGTATGCCGAAGATTATGCTTCGTGCAAAATGCTTTAAATATTGTTGTGAAACTGCACCATTAGTAATTCAAGATAATGAATTAATCGTTGGAGCACCTTGTGGAGCTCCTCGTGCGGGTGCATTTTCTCCTGATATTGCATGGAAATGGATGCAGGATGAAATTGATACTATTTCAACTCGTCCTCAGGACCCATTCTTTGTTTCAGAAGAAGATAAGAAAATTATGCGTGAAGAATTGTTCCCATACTGGGCAGGAAAGTCAGTTGACGAATTCTGTGAAGACCAGTATAAGGAAGCAGGTCTTTGGGAACTTTCAGGAGAAGCATATGTTTCAGATTGTTCATATCATGCACAAAACGGTGGTGGAGACTCAAACCCTGGTTACGATGTAATCCTTATGAAGAAGGGTATGTTAGATATTCAGCAGGAAGCAAAAGATAAGCTTGATACATTAGATTATCAAAATCCTGATGATATTGAAAAGATTTATTTCTATAAATCAATTATTGATACTACAGAAGGTGTTATGATTTACGCTAAGCGTATGTCAGAATATGCTGCTGAATTAGCTGCTAAGGAATCAAATCCTAAGCGTAAGGCAGAATTACAGAAGATTTCAGAAATAAATGCTAGAGTACCAGCTCATAAGCCTGAAACTTTCTGGGAAGCAATTCAGTCAATGTTCACTATTGAATCATTACTAGTAGTAGAAGAAAATCAGACAGGTATGTCAATCGGTCGTGCTGACCAGTATATGTACCCATTCTATAAGGCTGATATTGAATCAGGCCGTATGAATGAATATGAAGCATTTGATTTAGCTGGTTGTATGTTAATCAAGCTATCTGAAATGATGTGGGTTACAAGTGAAGGAGCTTCTAAGTTCTTCGCTGGGTATCAGCCATTCGTAAATATGTGTGTTGGTGGTGTTACTCGTGATGGACAGGATGCTACAAATGATTTAACTTACCTATTAATGGATGCTGTTAGACACGTAAGAATTTATCAACCATCACTTGCTTGCCGTATTCATAAACACTCTCCTCAGAAATATATGAAGAAGATTGTTGATGTTATTCGTTCAGGTATGGGATTCCCTGCTTGTCACTTCGATGATACTCATATCAAGATGATGCTTGCTAAGGGTGTTTCTATTGAAGATGCTAGAGACTATTGTTTAATGGGTTGCGTAGAACCTCAAAAATCAGGACGTTTATATCAGTGGACATCAACTGCTTATACTCAGTGGCCAATTTGTATTGAACTTGTTCTTAACCATGGTGTACCACTTTGGTATGGAAAACAGGTTTGCCCTGATTTTGGTGATATCAGCCAGTATAAGACATTTGAAGAATTTGATAAAGCTGTAAAAGAAATGATTCAGTATGTAACTAAGTGGACAAGCGTTGCAACAGTTATTTCACAGCGTGTACACAGAGAATTAGCTCCAAAGCCATTAATGTCAATCATGTATGAGGGTTGTATGGAAAAGGCTAAAGACGTTTCTGCTGGTGGTGCTATGTATAACTTTGGACCTGGTGTTGTATGGTCTGGTCTTGCTACTTATGCTGACTCAATGGCAGCTATTAAGAAATTAGTATTTGACGATAAGAAATATACATTAGAGGAATTAAACGCAGCATTAAAGGCTGAATTCGTTGGATATGATCAGGTTAAGGCAGATTGCCTTGCTGCTCCTAAATATGGTAATGATGATGATTATGCAGATTTAATTGCAGCAGATATCATTAACTTTACTGAAATGGATCACCGTAACTATAAGACTTTATACTCAGTATTAAGTCATGGTACTTTATCAATTTCAAATAACACTCCATTTGGACAGTTATTAGGTGCATCAGCTAATGGTCGTGATGCTTGGATGCCATTATCAGACGGTATCAGTCCTACTCAGGGTGCTGACTACAAGGGTCCTACTGCTATCATCAAGTCAGTTTCAAAATTGGCATGTGATAACATGAATATTGGTATGGTTCATAACTTCAAGCTTATGTCAGGTCTTCTTGATACATCAGAAGGTGAAGCTGGACTTATCGCATTACTTCGTGCATCTTGTGCTATGGGTAATGGGGAAATGCAGTTCAACTACCTTGACAACAAGACATTGATTGAAGCTCAGAAACATCCTGAAAATTATCGTGACTTAGTTGTTCGTGTTGCTGGTTACAGTGCATTCTTCGTAGAATTATGCAAAGACGTTCAGGATGAAATTATCAGTAGAACTATGTTGACAAAATTCTAAAAAATAAAAAATATTGACTTTAAATTAATAAATCTGTTACCTACAGTGATACAGTGGTATAATAAACAGTACGCTGTAGGTGACACTAAATTATCTATTTAAAGACCAAGATAAATCAAATTGGAGATTGAATAGTATGAGCAATACAAGCACAGGTATATTTGAAAGAAAAGCAACCATTTTTAATGTGCAAAAGTACAATATCTATGATGGACCTGGAGTAAGAACTTTAGTGTTTTTTAAGGGATGTCCTTTACGTTGTAAATGGTGTGCAAACCCTGAAGGTTTGGAAAAGAAGTATCAAGTAATGTTCAAAAACAACTCATGTATTGATTGCGGAGCTTGTGTTTCTGTTTGTCCAGTTGGAATACATAGTATTTCAAAGGAGAATAATAAACATGAAGTTTCTCGTAGCATTGATTGTCTTGGCTGTGGCAAATGTGTAGAAGTTTGTAATGCTAAAGCACTTAAAATTGTTGGTGAAGTAAGAACAATCTCTGAGTTGTTAGATATTATCTTAGAAGACAGAACTTTTTATGAAGTTTCAGGTGGCGGAGTTACTTTAGGCGGTGGAGAAGTCCTAATGCAACCAGAAGCTGCAGCAAGTTTGCTACAGGCCTGTAAGCAGGAAGGCATTAACACTGCTATTGAAACTTGTGGTTATGCTAAATTAGAGAATATATTAAAAGTTGCTGAATTCACAGATTTATTCCTTTATGACTTAAAGCATATGAATTCTGATAGACATTTTGAACTAACAGGTGTTCGTAATGAACAAATATTAGGAAATCTTAAAGAACTTCTTCAAAAGAGATATAATGTTAAGATTAGAATGCCAATGCTAAAAGGAATAAATGATAGCGAAAAAGAAATTCAACAAGTTATTGAGTTTTTAACTCCTTATCGTGATTGTAAGAACTTTAAGGGTATTGATTTACTTCCTTATCATAAATTAGGAGTAAATAAGTATAATCAACTTGGTAAAGAATATCCTATAGAGGGAGACCCAAGTTTGAGTGGCGAAGAACTAGACAGGATTGAAGGCTGGATTAAAAAGTACGATTTCCCTGTATCTGTTATACGTCACTAAAGATGAAGGATTATTCGAAATTAATTGAAAGGTAAGTTTTATGGGAACAGCTATTGAAAAAGCTACAGAGCGTATCATACAGGAATCGGTACCTGGTAAACAGGTTACAATTGCCCACGTGATTGCCTCGCCTATGAATGACATATATGAGAGATTAGGGATAGATGACAAAGGTGCAATTGGCATCCTAACATTATCTCCTTATGAAACAGCTATCATTGCAGCAGATATTGCTACGAAGACGGCGGATGTAGAAATTGGTTTTCTAGATCGTTTCACAGGCTCTGTTGTTATCAATGGTGATGTGCAGAGTGTTACTACGGCCCTTGAAGCAGTAACTGAAACCTTGTGCAACTTGCTTGGCTTTACAACAGTTCCTATTACAAAGACATGAGAAAGAAACGTGTTATGGTGATAGGTCCTACGCGTTGCGGAAAGACAACATTGGTAAATGAGCTAAATGATTATAATGGTCCATTAAAAAAAACACAGGATACGATTTATGGTGAAAAGACAATTGATGTACCAAGTTCTTATGTGGCAATACCTTGGATGTATAAGCATCTAATTGCTATAGCGCAGAATTCTGCGTCACATATATTACTATTGATAGATCAATCAAATCCTGTAGAAATTTATTCTCCAGGGTTTGCAAAAGTGTTTAGTTGTCCAGTTACTGGAGTCATAACTAAATGCAATGTCAAACCGGAAAATGAGAGAGTGTGTTTAAAGCAATTAGAGAAAACAGGTGTATCAGAACCTTATTTTAAGATTGATATTCCAGATGGAATAGGAATCGAATCTTTAAAGGCTTATATATTTAACAAAAATGTAAGTAAAGGGGGACAATTATGAAGTTTATAACCGAAGAAGATCTGCGGGATATATATAGAAGAGAACCTTTTACCACCTATGGAATGGAACCAGGGACAAGACTTACACCTGGAGCACGCCAGTTTTTATCAGATCGTAAAATTAAGATGCTTGATGATGAACCGTTTGTAAGAAAATTTTCAGTTACAACTAATAAAGATTCAAAACCTGAAAAAACAGAGGAAAAAAACCCAGAAGTTGTTCAGGAAAAGAAAATTAGCTGGAAACAGAAGAAACTTCTCTACAAAATGAAATCAATGCAAGCTTCATTCCTAGAAGCTGGACAAGAGTTACTAAGCAGAGATGTATTTTTAGCTCAAGGTGTTAACAACTTAGGCAAACAGTTTGCTACTATTAAAACTTTTGTCGAAGGTAAAGGCTTGGCTGAAGTCGTATGCTGTCAGGTATGCAGTGGAATAAATGGTGAGAATTGTTGTAGTGACTTAGATGACTGTTTTGACATTACAGAATTCCATATGCAGCTTGAAAAGGGAAAAGAAATTTTAATCTTGCATAAGTTACGTTGTGCTTTAAGAGAAGTAGAACCAGTAGTTATGGAAGTATACGAGGGCAATGAAAAAGAAATTGAGTTGTGCGAAGAAATTGTAGATAAGATTAATAGAATTGTTAATGCTATATCGCAAATGATTTGCTCAGCTGTTGGAGGAAAAGAATGTCAGAGAAAGAGTTGACTTTTGAATACTGTGATCAACTAGTTCAGGAGTTTGAGGATGTCATAGAAAATCCAATAAAAAGTAAATCTTCTGTATATTATACAGGAGTTGACCTAGGAACGGCATGCGTTGTTGTTGCGGTTTTAGATGAGAATTACAAACCTGTAGCTGGTGCTTATCAATATGCGGATGTAGTACGTGATGGTATGGTTGTTGACTACATTGGTGCAATAAATATTGTTAGAAGGATGAAGCAGGAACTTGAGGAAAAGTTAGATGCAGAATTAATATATGCAGCAGCTGCTATCCCACCAGGAACTGATGGTCTTGATTCAGGAGCAATTAAAAATGTAGTTCAAGCTGCAGGCTTTGAACTTACAAACTTATTAGACGAACCGACAGCAGCTAATGCAGTTTTAAAAATGCAGAATGGTGCAGTAGTCGATATAGGTGGAGGTACTACAGGAATTTCTATTCTAGAGGATGGAAAAGTTACTTATGTAGTAGATGAGCCTACAGGAGGTACTCACTTTTCCTTGGTTATTTCTGGTGCGTATAAAATGGATTTTAAGGCAGCAGATGTATATAAAAGAGATGAAAAAAATCATAAAGAATTACTTCCGGTATTAAAGCCGGTAGTTGAAAAAGTGGCTTCAATTATAAGTCAGCATGTTAAAGGTTATGATGTTGAAGAAATAGCTTTGGTTGGAGGAACTTGTCGCCTCACAGGCATTGAAGACATTATACAAAAAAAGACAGGTATCTTTACCCACAAACCAAAGAATCCTATGTTTGTAACTCCTTTAGGCATAGCGCTTAGCTGTACTCAGGAGTGTATGGATTAGAGAGGTGTTTTAATTATGGAATTTCGAATTATTAAATCCCCGTCACAAGGGACTATGGACATTCTCAAACGTCGTATGGGTACAAAACCAAATTCTGAAATTGAAGGAGCAGATGCGGTTGGTCTTGTGCAGGGGAGAATGATTGAAATGATATGTGCAGCAGATGTTGCTGAAAAGGCAGTTGGTGTCACGGTCGAAGACATTAGAGGAAGCTGTCCGCAAAATATGATCTTAATTGCGATTTTTGGAGATACAGCATCTGTTGAGGACGCAATCCATGAAATTAAACGCAGATTGGCAGAAGGGAAAGTTTTATGTTAACAGCAAGACTTATTGATAATGTATGGGCTACAAGAAAAGCAGAATCCTTAAATGGATTTAAATTTATGCTAGCAGAGATCATTGGTGGTGGATGCGAAGGCCAAAGAATGGTCGTAGTAGATATCATCAGTGCTGGCATAGGAGATAGAGTTATCGTTTGCCAGGGTTCGTCTGCTAGACGAATGTTGGGTGATGATAATATTCCAGTTGATGCAGTCGTTGTTGGAATCATTGATGAAGATTGCGACTTTTAGAAAAACTCGGGAGGTATAAAAATGAGTCTTCTTGATATGGTGAAAGAAGCCGGCATTATTGGTGCAGGCGGAGCAGGGTTTCCTACTCATGCAAAATTAGCATCAAAAGCAGACTATATACTTCTTAATGGAGCTGAATGTGAACCACTATTAAGAGTGGATCAGCAGTTAATGCAGATGTTTCCCGATGAAATAATTAAGGGCTTTGCAGAAGCGGGCAAATTAGTCAGTGCTGATAAAGCAATTATAGGTATCAAAGGAAAGCATAAAGAAGTAATTTCTATTTTAGAAGATAGAATTAAAGCCTTGCAGGTTGGAGATTTCGTAGAAATCGGAGTTTTACCAGATATTTATCCTGCAGGTGATGAACAGGTTTTAGTGTATGAATTGACAGGTAGAGTTGTTCCTGAAGCTGGTATTCCTATTCAAGTAGGATGCGTAGTAATAAATTCAGAAACAGCATTGAATATATATAAGGCATCTAATGGAAAACCTGTTACAGAAAAATATATTACAATTGCAGGTGATATTCCAAATCGCCAGACAGTTAAAGTACCAGTAGGAACTCCTATTATTGATGTACTTAAGCTAAGTGGAATACAAAATTTTGACGATTACGCTGTTATTGATGGAGGTCCTATGATGGGACCTGTTATGAATAATCTAGATGGTTATGTTACAAAGAAAAATAAAGGCTTTGTAATACTAA
>DAMCXN010000016.1:272-5369 GCA_032096995.1 Aminipila sp. | reverse complement strand
AAGAAAAATCATCCATTGATTAGAAAGAAATCAGTAACAAAGGAACAAGCAAAGAGAATAAATAGAGCCGCATGTGAACAATGTCGTATGTGTACTGATATGTGTCCTCGTTTTCTTCTAGGACATAGCACACAACCTCATAAAATGATGAGAGTATTAAATTATAATATCTCAGATTTAGAATCACAGAAAATCGCTCAATTATGTTGTCAATGTAATTTATGTGACTTATTCTCTTGTCCTGCAGGATTATATCCTAAATTTTCTAATAATTATTTTAGAGAAAAATTAGCAGAACAAAATTTACGCTATAAGCCAAAACAGGAAGTGTTTGAAGCACGTAGCGCTCGTGAACATAGATTAGTTCCTAGTAAGAGACTTATTGCTAGAATTGGTTTACGTGACTTTGATAAGTCAGCACCAATGACTGAGACTTCCTTAAATCCTGAAGTAGTGCATATTGCAACAAGGCAACATGTGGGTGCGCCAGCATTACCAGTTGTATCAGTTGGTGATCATGTACAAGCAGGACAATTAATTGGTAAGATTCCTGAGGATAGCTTGGGAGCTACCATTCATGCAAGCGTTTCCGGTAAAATAATTGAAAGCGGAAATGATTTTATAGCAATAAGGAGGGATTAGTATGGCGAACGCAATAGGTATGGTTGAATTTATAAGTATTGCACGTGGTATTTATGCAGCTGACCAGATGGTAAAAGTTTCAGATGTTGAAATTGTTACGGCTGGAACTACTTGCCCTGGTAAATATATAGCTATCGTACATGGTGACGTAGCAGCTGTTGAAGATTCTGTACACGTTGGAGAAAGAGAAGCAGGAGAATATTGGGTTGACTCTATTATTATTCCAAATGTTAACTCTCAAGTATTCCCAGCTATTACTGGAGCAACAATGCCTGAAAGAATTCAAGCGTTAGGTATTATGGAATCATTTTCATTGTCTAGCATGGTGATTGCTGCTGATGCAATTCTAAAGTCAGCAGAACTTGAGCCACTTGAACTTCGCTTAGGAACAGGCCTTGGAGGTAAATCTTTCTTTACTTTCACAGGTGATGTGGCCGCTGTTGAAACAGGTGTTGAAGCAGGAAAAAATATCGCAGAAGAAAAAGGTTTGTTAGTTAATGCTGAAGTTATACCTTCACCTTCTGACAGACTTATACCATCTTTGTTCTAATTTAGAGAACTTTGAAATATGAAAGGGTGTGAAGCCAAATGAAAAAATTAATTTGTGCAAAAGATGTTGAAGCCCTAGAAAGACAGGGACAGAAAATTTTCTATATTGATGAAAATACTCTTGTGACTCCAGCTGCAAAGGATGCTGCAAGGGCATGTGGAGTTGAATTTTCTACAGAAGCACCAGCACCAGTATGTGAATCTCCAGTTCCAGTTACTTGTGGGACAACATGTGAGGCTCCAGCACCAGCTGCTTGTGCACCAGCGTGTGATGGTGAAATTGATGCAAACATGATTTACAATGTACTTAAGGTTTTAGCAGACAAAGGACTATTACAAGGAGTATTAGATTCAGTTGTAGGTAACAAGCCTTATGTAGCAGAAAAGGATCCATGCGGACTTAAAATTGTTCGCGGAAACACAGTAAAGTATGAAGCACTTGATACTGGAAATCCTTCAGATAAGGTTTTCTATCAGGAAATTATTAATAAGGATGATGGATGCTCAATGAGTGCAGGATTCATTACTATTGAAGACTGCAAGTTTGATTGGGAGTGTGAATGTGAAGAACTTTACCACATAGTTGATGGTACATTAACTGTAACTGTAGACGGCAAAGTTTATACTGCACAACCAGGAGATTCAGTATTTTTCCCTAAGGGTGCTAAGGTAGCCTTTGGTTCACCTAATAAGATGAAAGCTTTCTATGCTACTTACTAGAAGGCATAGATAAATTTTAGGAGGTATTTAAATGCAGGCGCTTGGATTAATTGAAACAAAAGGACTTATTCCAGCTATAGAATCTGCTGATGCAATGGTAAAAGCAGCAAATGTTAGCATAGTGGATAGAGTTTTTGTAAAAGGCGGTCTTGTTACTATTATCATAGACGGAGATGTTGGCGCTGTTAAGGCAGCAACAGATGCTGGTGCAGCTGCAGCTCAAAGAGTTGGACAACTAATTTCCGTACATGTAATTCCAAGACCACATGAAGAAGTTGGAAATACAATCGTATATCCACCTTCAAAAAAAAAAATAAATAAAGAAGAGACTGCTGAAGATGTATCTAAGCCAGAAGAAAAGGTAGAAGCTAAAGTTGAAACGATTTTAGAAAATAAAGAAGAAGCTTTGGTAGAAGAACAAACTACTATAACTCCTGTATCTGAGTGTAAGGAATTAGATCTAGATTTAAATGAGATACACAAGGATGATTTAGATAGATTAGTAAAAGAAAGCGGTTTTGAGAATGTGCTTGAAGTTTTAGGAAAACTTAAAGTTACAAAATTAAGAAACTTAGCTCGTGAATTTAAAGAGTTCGGTATTGCAGGTAGAGTAATTTCTAAGGCAGACAAGAACCAATTAATTGAAGAATTCAAAAAGTATTACGAGCAGCACTAATTATGCAAATTGACTAAAAAATATATACTGGCAAAGAAAGAAAGGAGGAATCACAAAATGGATAATTTTGATTATGATTTACGTTCAGTACAAGAAGTAAGAAACTTAGCACGTCTTGGTAAGATTGCAACAGATAAGCTTGCAACTTACACAGAAGAGCAGATTGATAAAATTCTGCGCAATATGGTTAAGGTAGCCGAGGAAAATGCAGTATGCTTAGCTCAAATGGCAGTAGAAGAAACTGGATTTGGTAAGGTTGCTGATAAAGCTTATAAAAACCATATGGCTTCAACTTCTGTATATGAAGCAATCAAAGATATGAAAACTATTGGTGTGATTCAAGAAGATGTAGTTAATAAGATGATTGAGGTTGCTGATCCAGTTGGTTTAGTAATGGGTATTGTTCCATCAACAAATCCAACATCAACAACAATCTACAAAGCAATAATTGCTATGAAGTCAAGAAATGCAATTGTATTCTCACCACATCCTTCAGCTGCAAAGTGCACAATGAAGGCTGCAGAGTTAATTTATAAAGCAGCAGTAGAAGCTGGTGCTCCTGAAAATTGTATTTCATGCATCACAATGCCTTCAATGGCAGCAACTAGTGAGTTAATGCATGCTAAAGAAGTTTCTATAATTATAGCAACAGGCGGTCCTGGAATGGTTAAAGCAGCATATAGTGCTGGTAAACCTGCACTTGGTGTAGGTGCTGGTAACTCACCTGCTTACATTGAAAGAACAGCTGATGTTGAAAAGGCTGTAAAGAACATCATGGCAAGTAAGACTTTTGACAATGGTACAATTTGTGCTTCAGAACAGTCAATCATTTGTGAAGAATGCAATCGTGATGTAGTTGTTGCTGAATTTAAAAAGCAGGGTGGCTACTTCATGACAGCAGAAGAAACTGCAAAAGTTTGCAAACTTTTATTTAAGAATGGACATAGCATGAATGCTAAGTTCGTAGGTAGATCTGCTGATGTTATCGCAGAAGCAGCAGGTGTTTCTATTCCAGCTGGCACAAGAGTTCTAATTGGTGAACAAGGTGGAGTTGGTGAAGGATATCCTCTATCATATGAAAAGCTTACAACTGTTCTTGCTTTCTATACTGTTAAGGATTGGCATGAAGCTTGTGAATTAAGTATTGCATTACTTCAGAATGGTATTGGTCATACAATGAGTTTACACACTGAAGATAGAGATGTAGTAATGAAATTTGCTGCTAAACCAGCATCACGTATTCTAGTTAATACTGGAGGTACTATGGGTGGTACTGGTGCAAGCACTGGATTAATGCCTGCATTCACATTAGGTTGTGGTACTTGGGGTGGAAGTGCAACTTCTGAAAACGTAACTCCAATGCACTTAGTAAACATCAAGAGAGTAGCTTATGGATTAAAGGATTGTACAACTTTAGCGGCTGATGATCCTACATTCAATCATCCTGAGCTTACAGGTGGAAACACTAACGCAAGCGTTCCAAACTGTATCGGTGGCGAATGCTGTACAGGTCCTGGAGCATTTAGCCCAGCTCAATATGCTGCAATGGGTGTAGCTGCAAACAATTCTGCATGCACAACAACATCAGCACAACCACAGGTAACAGAACACGAATTAAATCAGCAAGATTTAATGGATCTAGTTAATCAGCTAGTTGGTGCTATGAAGGGGGCTAACTAGTATGGATAAATGTGAAGCTGTATTAAAGCTTTTACTAGAAGCTGTACAAAATGGTGGCATTGAAACAAAAGAGAACTCAAATGAAGTTCCTGTAGGTGTTTCAAACAGACACATTCATCTTTCACAGGCAGATTTAAATGTATTGTTTGGAGAAGGATATCAGCTTACTAAACTTAAAGAATTATCACAACCTGGACAATTTGCATGTAAGGAAACAGTAACTATCTGTGGACCTAAGGGTGCTATTGAAAAGGTTAGAGTTCTTGGTCCAGTTCGTAGTAAAACTCAAATTGAAGTGTTAACTGGAGACAGTTTTAAGTTAGGAACTCCTGCGCAAGCAAGACTTTCAGGTGATTTAACTGGTACTCCTGGAGTTACTATTATAGGACCAAAAGGTTCAGTTCAGACTTCAGAAGGTCTAATAGTAGCTCAAAGACATATTCATATGACACCAGCAGACGCTCAACGTTTAGGCGTACAAGATGGAGAAATTGTATGCATTAAAGTTGAAGGTCCAAGAGGTGGATTATATAGCAATGTTGCTATTAGAGCTAATGATGCTTCTGCTCTAGAGTGTCACCTTGACACAGAAGAAGCAAATGCAATGGGCTTAGGTTCATCTGCGAAAATTACAATTGCAAAATAAATAAAAAGTGTTTAATAAATTATTGAAATAAAAAATAAATTATAATAAATTTTGATTTTTTTAGGAGGATTTTAAAATGAAATATGATGCATTAGGTATGATCGAAACAAAGGGTTTAGTTGGTTCAGTTGAAGCTGCAGATGCTATGGTAAAGGCAGCAAATGTTACTTTAATCGGTAAAGAA
>DAMCXN010000016.1:0-262 GCA_032096995.1 Aminipila sp. | reverse complement strand
GGTAAGAGGAGATGTTGGAGCTGTTAAGGCTGCTACAGATGCTGGTGCTGCTGCTGCTCAGAGAGTTGGCGAATTAATTTCAGTACACGTAATTCCAAGACCACACGCAGAAGTTGAAACTATTCTTCCAACACCAGCTGAAAAATAAGCTAAAGTTTGAATAGTTAATATTATAAAAAGCGTTCCATTTGGAACGCTTTTTATTTTTGGCTCTATGTCAAATGTTGGGGTGGGGTCCAATTGAATAAGATTTTATGCTGGG
>DAMCXN010000015.1:49122-53972 GCA_032096995.1 Aminipila sp. | reverse complement strand
CCTTTTTCGCCAGAAAGAGTAGGAAGTATTCCTATGCTAGACCTAGTAGACATATGCTATTCAGGAGAATTCACAAAAAAGGAAGTTGTAAAGCTCTTTAGAGGAAATGGTGGCATAAAGGCATATTTAGGAACTCAAGATATGAGAGATGTTGAAGCTATGGTTGAAGCAGGCGATGAACAAGCAAAAATTTTATTTGAAGCGGAAGCTTATCAAATCTCTAAAGGGTTAGGTTCTTTAGCACCTGTTCTTAATGGAGTTTTTGATTGTATTATATTAACAGGCGGAATGGCATATTCAAAAATGTTAACTAATATGATTTCAGAGAGGGTAAAGTTTATTGCGCCTATAGAAATTGTTCCAGGTGAAGATGAAATGGAAGCTTTAGCCTTTGGAGCTTTGAGACTTTTAAAAGGAGACGAAGAAGCAAAGGAATACGTACATCCATAAGGAGGTTAAGAAATGATTGCAAAGAGTATGGAGGAATATGTAAAGGGAAGTTCAGCTATTAGAGCTATGTTTGAAGAAGGTGCTAGATTAGCGAAAATTTATGGAAAAGAAAATGTTTATGATTTTAGTTTAGGAAATCCAAATGTTGCGCCACCAGAAGAAATAAAGCAATCTATTATAGATGTTTTGCAGGAAGAAGAACCAAACTTTGTTCATGGGTATATGAATAATGCTGGGTATGAAGATGTAAGAGATACTATTGCACAACATTTAAATAAACTTCATGGTACAAAATTTACCGCAGAAAATATATTGATGACTGTGGGAGCAGCAGGAGGCTTAAATGTAACTTTTAAGACTCTTATAGATCCAGAAGATGAAGTTATAACCTTTGCACCTTATTTTGGTGAATATAAAAGCTATGCTTTAAATTATGGGGCAAAACTTGTAGTTATACCTCCTAATATTCCTAGTTTTCAGCCAGACATAAATAAACTTGCTGAAGCTATTACAGATAAGACAAAGGTTGTTATAATTAATTCTCCAAATAATCCTACAGGTGTTATATATTCAGAAGAAACAATAAAAGAATTAGCTAAGGTTTTATCGGAGAAAGAAAAAGAATTTGGAACAGATATTTACTTAATTGCAGATGAACCATATAGAGAATTGGTTTATGATGGAAGCGATGTTCCTTATGTTACTAAATATTATAAGAATACAATTGTAGGTTATTCTTATAGTAAATCTTTATCTCTACCAGGAGAAAGAATTGGTTACTTGGTAATGCCTAATGAGCTTTCTGATTTTGAAAATGTTGTTAATGCGGCTACTACAGCGAATAGAATTTTAGGATTTGTAAATGCACCTTCTATTATGCAAAGAGTTGTAGCAAGATGTATTGATTCTGCAGTAGACGTAAATATATATAACAAGAATAGAGAAACTTTATATAATGGCTTGACTAAAATGGGATATGAATGCATTAAACCTGAAGGTGCTTTTTATCTTTTTGTAAAATCACCAATTGAAAACGAATTGGAGTTCTGCAAAATTGCAAAGGAACATAGAGTATTAATTGTACCAGGAAGTTCTTTTGCTTGCCCAGGATATATACGAATGGCTTATTGCGTATCATATGAGACTATTACAGGAGCTCTTCCTCAGATGGAAAAGATTATAGCTCAAGCAAAAAAATTATCTAAAGAAATGGAATAAGAAAATTAAATAGAATAACTTGGATATCCCTTTCATATATTGTATCAGTATTGTACGGAAGGGGTATTTTTTTATGGAGAATTTGAACATATATGAAAGTATTTGGGAAAGGACACAGGGAGATATATATGTTGGTATAGTAGGGCCTGTTAGAACTGGAAAATCGACTTTCATTAAAAGATTCATGGATTTACTTGTAGTGCCGAATATTGAAAACTCGTATATAAAAGAACGCTTACAAGATGAATTACCACAAAGTGGAGCAGGTAAGACTATTACAACAACAGAGCCTAAATTTGTACCAGCAGAGGCTGTTCCTTTTCAATTAGAAGAAAATATGAATTTTAGAATGCGTATGGTTGATTGTGTAGGCTATATGGTTCCTGGAGCACTTGGACATATCGAAGAGGGTAAAGCACGTATGGTAAGCACCCCTTGGAGTGAAAATAAAATTCCTTTTGAAGAAGCTGCAGAAGTTGGAACTAAAAAAGTTATAAGGGAACATTCTACTATAGGCATTGCAATAACCACAGATGGAACTATTGGAGAAATAAATAGGGAAGCATATTTAGGTGCAGAAGAACGTGTTATAAGGGAATTAAAGGAATTAAAAAAACCTTTTGTTGTTGTAGTAAATAGTACAGATCCGTCAGGAAAGGCGGCTACTGAGGTAGTACAAAAAATAAAGACTAAGTTTAATGTGCCAGTTAGAGCTGTAAACTGTGCAAGAATGAATGAAAATACTGTAAAAGAATTGTTAACAGATGCACTTTTACAGTTTCCAGCATCACAAATTAATTTTTATTTTCCAGGTTTTGTGGAAGGTCTTACAAAGGAACATTGGATTAAATCTGCAATTATATCTAGTATAAAGGACTGGATAATAGAACTTGATAACATTGATCAGGTTAAACAATCTATAAATACATTAGAAGATGGACAATTAATTTCAAGTATTACTATTTCAAATATGGACTTAGGAACTGGCGATATAGACGTTCAAGTAGAAATGGTGAACGGTTTATTCTATCAAGTAGTAGAAGAGTTAATGGAACAACCAGTTAAGAACGATTATGAATTCTTTGAACTGTTAAAAGAATTTTCAACTTCTAAGAAAGCTTATGACAAACTTAAGGATGCTATGGAGCAGGTTGAAGAAGATGGATATGGAATAGTTCAGCCTAAGCTTACAGAAATGGTTTTAGATGAACCAGAGATATTTAAGCAGGGGAACAAATATGGCGTATGCTTAAGAGCAAAAGCACCATCTCTTCATATCATTAAAACTAATATTTCTACAGAAATATCTCCAATAGTTGGAACAGAAAAGCAATCTGAAGATTTAGTTAACTATTTGCTTAATGAATTTGAAAATGATCCGTCAAAAATTTGGGAAACAAATCTTTTCGGCAAATCATTGCAAGAAATGGTTACTGAACAAATGGAAAATAAGTTGTCTAATGTTCCAGAGCATATTAGAGGAAAAGTTCAAAAATCATTACAAAAAATTAGTGACGAGGGCAAAGACTACTTTATATGCATAATATTATAAGCAAATAATTGTTTTAAAAAGATTGAAGTTTAGCTAATGGATTGATACAATAGATAAAGTAAGATTGATGGTAAATAAGGAGTTAGTTATGAACGTAGGACAAAATGAGATTAAATTAGAAGAGAATGAGGATTCTTGGTTAATATTAAAACTACAAGAGCAATCATTTGCTATAAATTGTCAGGATGTTATTGCTATCTTTAGAGCGGAAGAAGATGCAACAAAGATGTCAGGATATTCTGATTTTGTTAAAGGTGTTATAGATTTTAGAGGTTCAGTAGTTCCTTTATTGGAAGGAAGAAGAGTTCTAGGTATGATTCCTTTTTCGGAGGAACATCAAGACTTTTCGGATATGATGGAAGTACGTAGTCAAGAACATATGAACTGGGTAAGTGAATTAAAGAGAAGCACTCAAGAAGGAGAAGCTTTTAAACTAGCCACTAGTCCACATGAATGTGCTTTCGGCAAATGGTATGATCATTATCATACTGACAATCAGTCTGTGGCTTTTGATCTAAAGAAAATAGATGAACCTCATAAAAAACTTCATGAGACTGCTGGACATTTGTTAGAATGTAAAAAAATAAAAGATGAAGATGAGAGAAAAACAAAACAAGAAGAGCTTTTAAAAACAGTAGAAAACAAATATATGCCTAAAGTATTAGAAGTATTAGAGGCAATGAAAGAAATTTATAAAACCGGTTATAGAGAGATGTGTGTAGTTATTGCTAATGAAAAGAATAAAATGTTAGGATTGTTAGTGGATGAGGTTACATCAGTTGAACCTTTGGATACCGTTGATTCACAAGGATTGTTTAATACAGCTTTTTCTACCTCTTGTGTTGATCATGTTGCAAAATCAAAGCATATGCAGGGTGAAGTATTTGTATTAGATAGAGAAGCTTTATTTAATAAATTATTTTAAACATAAATAAATTTAATGGACTGTTTCAAAATTTTACTTTGATTTGAAACAGTCTTTTTTATTTGCTATATTTTAACAATCATAAGCTTTACTGCTTTGTAGAAAATTGATATAATATAATTGGCTTATACTAGAAAAAAGGAAAAATAAAATGAATAATAGCGAAAAAAAGAAACTTTTGAATTTTATATTAATTTGCTTGGTATTTATTATAATGTGCTTTACTGGTTGCAGTAAAATGGAGAAAACCAAAATTAATCAAATGATTAGTGTGGATGATAAACATTATAAAATAGAAATGGATGAAAATAACAATCTAGTAATTAGATTACCAGAAGGAAGACCTAGAGTACCACAACTATCTTGTGATAATTCTAATATCGTTCAAGCGGTGTTTTCGGATGGTTCAAAAGAAGCTATAGCAAGGATAGTATCAGACGGTAAGTTCTATTCCGTAAGATTCACAAAAGAAGCTTATTTAGGATTTGAACTTCAATATGATGATAGATATAAATTTATTCCTAAGACTATTGTTGCTAACGAATTTTATAGTAGCAATCCAGATGTGGCTGAGGTTGACAACTTTGGAAACGTTAAAATTATAGGAGTAAGTGATGAAGGAGCAGTAATTACAGCTAGTGATGGGAAAAATAAAGAAGAACTAGTAATAACTAAAACCTTAAAAGCTCCTTTGAATATATATTT
>DAMCXN010000015.1:37221-49112 GCA_032096995.1 Aminipila sp. | reverse complement strand
TAACAGGACAGAGCAATGCTTCTTATTATTATGCAGAGCCTAAATTGGCAACTGTAACAAAGCAAGGGACTGTATATCATTATAGTGAACTTATTGCTAACAACCCTCTTAGCTCAATGAATGATAAAGAAGGCAACATGGCAAGAGGCAATCTTGAAGCTGCTTTAGGTAAGAATTTATATGATTTGACTGGGGAAAAAGTTTTACTTGTTAATGCCGGAGTTAGTGGCAAAAAAATAGATACCTTCGTACCCTTACAAGGTGAGTCATATAAATATATGGATAAAGTTTGGCAGGATATAAATAGAATAATACATGAAAAAGAATTTCAGAAACATTATGAACCACGTCTAAAAAGTTATATTTGGGCGCAAGGTGAATCAGATAAGAATACAGCTATTGGGAGCTATAAAAATGATTATATGAAGCTTCATGAAATTTTAACTAGCTTAGATTATGGATTAGAATATGGATTTATAATTAAAGTCAGAGATGTTTATGAAAATCCATCAAAAGCTCAGGAAGAACTTGCCAATGAAAATGAAGATATATATATATCAACAACATCATCAGATTTCTTCTCTGTTGAAAATGGTAAAATGAGATTTGATGATCTGCATTATTCTCAAGTAGGGGATAATGTTTTAGGTGAAGAAACTGCAAAAACAATTGTTAGAACTTATGAAGAGGGAATGAATTTTATAATAAGCAATGAATAAAAAGATAAATGAACTAAATATATTATTATTTCTTATTTAAAAGTACATAATATTGATATGGATAATATTTATAATAAAAAACAAAAAAGCATACTAGCAGTTTCTATTGTAACTGCATTTATTACAACTTTTACAGGTAGTGCCTTAAACTTATCAATTCCGTCTATTGGTACTGAGTTTAATGTTAGTGCTAGTCTAGTCGGATGGATTGTAACTGCATATATGTTGGCATCTGCATCTTTTTCTGTTCCTTTTGGAAGAATTGCAGACATTACTTCAAGAAAGGTCATATTAACTACAGGAATTTTTATTTTTGCAATATGTTCTTTAGTTGCGGCTTTTGCCTGGAATGTGAATATAATATTAGCTATAAGAGCATTTCAAGGCTTGGGAGCTTCTATGATTTTTTGCACAAACATAGCAGTGTTGGTTAGTGCTTTCTCAGAGGAAGAGAGAGGGAGAGTCTTAGGGTATTCTACTGCATCAACATATATTGGTCTATCAGCAGGACCTGTTGTTGGAGGAATATTTAATCATTATTTTGGTTGGAGGTCAATTTTCATTATAACTTTTTTAGTTAGTGCGACTGTTTTTATTATTGCTGTTAAAAACCTTCCAAAGGACCAAAATAAAACAAAGAAGAAGGAAATTGACTTATTAGGAAATGTATTATATATAAGCATGATAGTTTGTGTATTATACGGCCTATCAGCATTTTTTATAAACCATATAGCAAAAATTTTATTAATTATAGGTATAGGAATTTCTATTGTCTTTGCAAGGCATGAATTGAAAATAAATAATCCAATTGTGGAATTAAGGTTATTTGCCAATAATATATCGTATACTTTTTCTAATATAGCAGCTCTGTTAAACTATGGGGCAACATTTGCTATTGGATATTTGTTATCGATATATTTACAAGTAGTCATGGGATATAGCTCACAGACTGCAGGTATTATTTTGGTTGTTCAGCCAATTATAATGGCAATATTATCACCTTATGCAGGAAAATTATCAGATAAAATATCGCCATTTAAATTAGCCTCTTTTGGTATGGCAATGTGTGCTGTATGTTTACTATTTTTTGCTTTCTTATCTGAAAACTATCCACTATGGACTATTATTATAGCCCTTATTATAGCTGGTATTGGTGTAGCTTTTTTTTCTTCACCAAATACGAATGCAGTTATGACATGCGTTGAAAAGAAAGACTATGGAGTAGCTTCTTCACTGTTAGCTACAATGAGAACAATAGGTCATACATCATGTATGGCTACAATAACGGCTGTAGTAGGTATATATATGGGAAATACTGCATTAGCAGAAGCAGAACCACAATTGTTAATAAAGACTATGCATATGTCTTTTATTATATTTACAGGAATTTGTGTCATAGGGACATTCATTTCTTTAAAAAGAAAATAGTTTAAACTGAATTTTTTAATTGATACGAAAGGGATGTAATTAATTACACCAAATTTTGGAGAAGTAACATGATGTTAAACAAAAAAAGCACGGATGCTATAGAAGAAAACCAAGAAAAACAGGGAAAGAAGAAAAGACCCAAAAAACCAAAGTTGACACCACATGAAAAAGCAGTTAAGAATAAGCAGAAAGTAGAAAAACAAGCTAATTCAAAAGTCAAGAGGGCAGAGGCTAAAATTAAGAGAATTGAACAAGCTGCCCGAAATAAAGAAAAAGCTGCTGCTAAAAAAGAAAAAGATAAAGAGAAAAAAGCTGCAAATAAGATAAAAAAAGAAGAAAAGCGAATTGAAAACAAACAAAAGAAAAAGGAAGAAAAAGCAGTAATTAAAGTAAAAAAGAAAGAGGAAAAAATTCAGCAAAAGGCTGAAAGAATGCAAAGAAAAGCGGAACTAGCTGCACGATCTCCTTTACAGAAAAAAATCGACAGAAGATTGAAAATGAAAAAAGCTTTGTTGATAGTCTTAGTTTTACTTTTATTTACAAGTCTTATCTTTGCAGGTATTAAATTTAGAGATAAGATCGCTAAAAGAATTAATCTACCAGATATTAATATTGAAGAGATTACAGACAATGTGAAAGCTAAAATACCATTCTTTAAGAAAGAAGAAAAGAAAGAGACTACAAATAAAGATGACGAAAAATCAGAGCCTGATCCAAAAGATAGTGAAGAGCAGTCTGAGGAAGTTCAGGAAGATAATGTTATATACATAGGAGGATCTTCAGTATTAGAAGATTTTTATTCACAAGCATTAGGTGAATTTTTAGATTTAAGTAATAAAGAAATTAAAACTTATGTTAAAAGTGAAAGCAAAAATGAAGCTTATACGAATTTAATAAATGGAGATCAGCAGGTCATTTTTTCTACGCTGCCAACAGAAAGGGAAAGTAGAATGGCGGACTTGGCAGGAGTAGATTTGCAGCCAATCCCTATTCTAAATGGAGGCTTTGTTTTTATTGTAAATAAAGACAATCCAATTGAATCTTTGACAAAGACACAATTATATAATATATATTCTGGAACGATTACTAATTGGAAAGCACTAGGAGGTACTGATGAAGAAATATTGTCTTATCAACGTGCAGAAAATACAGGGAGCCAATCTGGAATTTATAAATATGTTATAGACAAAAGTGAAATAATGAATGTTTCAGATAAGCAGAAAATATCTAGTACAAAAGACATTATAGAAGAGGTTTCATCAAATAAAGAAGCCATAGGTTATACATATTACTATTACTTAGATAAAGCTACAAATAAAGATGACATTAAAATTATATCTGTGAATGGCATTTATCCAAGTGAGAAAAATATAGCTAATTCAAAGTATCCATTGACAACATATTCCTATGCAATAATTGCAACAGAGGAAAAGGAACAGACTTTATCGGATGTAGTTGAATCTGTAGACGCTAGAATTGATGCGAATAATACATCAGAAGGTACTATAGATAACAAAAAAACAAATGGAGAAACTACCGAAGGAGCAATAACTCAAGATGAAATACCTTTAAATTTACAATTTGTAAAATGGTTACTAAGTAATGATGGACAGAAAATAGCAGAAGATAAAGGATTTATTAGACATAATAATAAATAAAGAGGTGACATATTGTATTCAGAGTATTTTATTTTTAACCATATTCCGTATTTGGTTACAATACTATTTATTGTTAACATTATTATAGCCTTCACTATTATTTTCCTTGAAAGAAAGAATCCATCGGCTACATTAGCTTGGATTATGATATTGTTTTTGTTGCCAGTATTAGGAATAGTTTTTTATTTCTTATTCTCACAAAATTTATCGAGACAGAAGATCTTTAAGCTAACAAGATTTGAAGAAGAAGTTATAAATAACTCGTTAAAAGAACAAATAAAAGAAATGAAAAATGGAGAGTATTGTTTTACAACTAAAGCGGCAGAAAATTGGAAAGATATGATTCATTTGAATCAGGTGTATGGTCAGGCTTTTTTTACGGAAGACAATAGAGTAAGGATTATAACAGATGGACATATTATGCTAGAAAATCTGTTAGAAGATATTGCAAGGGCTGAAAATACTATTAATGTACAGTATTTTATAATAAAAAATGATGTAATTGGTCAGAACTTTATAGAAGCTTTAACTATTAAGGCAAAACAAGGTGTAGAAGTTAGGCTTTTAATTGATGCTATGGGGGGAAGGCAATTTTCTGAAAGAAATACGTGCATAAAGCAATTTGTAGAAGCAGGAGGGAAAGTATCATTTTTCTTTCCACCTAAGTACAGATTTTTAAATATGAAGTTAAATTATAGAAACCATAGAAAAATAGCTGTTATTGATGGAGAAATTGGTTATATTGGTGGTTTTAATATAGGAAAAGAATATTTAGGGATGAAAAGGAAGTTTGGGTATTGGAGAGATACTCATCTTAGAATATTAGGTGGCTGTGTTCAAGATATTAATGCTAGATTCTTAATGGACTGGAGATTTGCCTCAAAAGAAGAATTAATTTTATCAGAAGCGTATTATAGTGATATTATTAAAGCTGGTTGTACAGGAATACAGATTGTATCTAGTGGGCCAGATGAAGGAAAAGTTCAGATAAAACGTGGATATATGAAAATGATAACTTCTGCAAGAAAAAATATCTATATTCAAACACCGTATTTTGTACCAGACAATAGTATATTAGAGTCTTTAAAAATGGCAGCTCAATCAGGAGTAGACGTTAGGTTAATGATACCATGTATGCCTGATCATATGTTTGTGTATTGGGCGACGTATGCTTATGCGGGTGAGCTGATCAATTCAGGTGCAAGAGTTTTCATATATGATAAGGGATTTTTACATTCCAAAACTATAATGGCAGATGGAGAAGTTGTATCAATTGGCTCTGCCAATTTCGATGTCAGGAGTTTTAAATTAAACTTTGAAGCAAGTGCATTTTTGTTTGATGAAGCAGAGACATTAAAAATGGAATCAATTTTTAAAAGTGATATGGAAAATTGTCATGAATTAACAAAGGATTTATATAATAATAGAGGTATTATTATTAAGTTTAAAGAATCTATTTCTAGACTATTGTCAGATTTATTATAGAACAAAAAGATTACCCGACAAAATTAACTGTCGGGTATAAATATGTTCGGCTACTTAGGAATGCATATTTTCATTCCTACTTTTAAGTTATATGGATCGATATCAGGGTTTGCCTCCATAATAGCGTTCAGCGAGACCCGGTGCATTTTTGCAATCATGTATAAGGTATCTCCTCTTTCAACAGTATATAGAATACCTTTGCAAACTGGTTCAATAGTTTCCATATTATCTAACTCACCAGGGATACAAAGTTTTGCTCCTATTCGTAAGTTATATGGATTTCTGATTTTATTTGCCATCATTAAATCGCAAACAGATACGTTATATTGCTTTGCAATAGAATAAAGTGTGTCACCAGCTTTAATTGTGTAAACATCTACACAATAGCATTTTCTTTTCATATTATTTCAATTCACCCCTTGCGTAATTTCATATACTATATAGTATTTGCATGAATACGATTTTGTGATAAAATGTTCAAGTATATTTTTATAAGCAGAGGTTTTGAAAGGAAGGATGTTGTTTTGAGAAGAAGTATAAATCCAACTTTTTTAGTTTTAATTATTGTTATGGCTGGATCAGCCTTTTTAAGTGGACGTTTTTCAAATCCAATAGAATGGTTAATGAGTATGATTTTATCTTTACCAGCCATTATAATTGGATTATCTTTTCACGAATTTGGTCATGCCATTGCAGCATATAAACTAGGAGATATGACTCCTAAATATCAAGGAAGAGTAACTTTAAATCCTATGGCTCATGTGGATCCATTTGGATTTTTAGCCCTTATGATTGCAGGATTTGGGTGGGGCGTTCCTGTTCAAATTGATATAAGAAATTTTAAGAATCCTAGAAGAGATGAACTTATTGTTTCTGTGGCAGGGGTAATAATGAATCTTTTAATTGCAATAATTGGTGCCGGAATTTTAAGACTGTTTTTTGAGTTTGGGACTGATTTTATGAATTATTCTTATATGGGAAGTGTTGTACAAGAAATATTAATAAATATTATAATTATAAATTTAGTTTTAATGATATTTAATTTGTTACCTATTCCTCCATTAGATGGATTTGGAATCATAACTCAATTATTTGATCTTAGAAGAACCGAAATTTATTATAAAATTTATGATAAAGGATTTTTAATTTTAATGGTATTAATTTTATTAAATGTTACAGATTTAATTATTCCACCGTTAGTAGAATTCTTTTTTAAAGGTATAACAGGAATATTTTTTTAACAAGTGAAATGTATTAAAAAAAGAGCGGAGGCTCTTTTTTTTACTATAAATGTAAACACTAATACAAAAATAAAAAAAAATTTTTGTCATATATATTGAAAAACCAACACTTACACAAGATTTGTTAGCACTCTAACTAAGTGAGTGCTAAAAAAGTATTTACTTTTTGCTATGCTAGGTATAATATAGGTATATAAGGAAAAAACAATCAAAGGAGGGATTATTGATGAATTTTGATAAATATACACAAAATGCACAGGGGGCTATTATGGATAGCCAGAATATCGCTATTCAAGAAGGTCATCAGCAGCTTGATGGTGAACATATTCACTTAGCTTTGATGCAGCAGCAAGAAGGTCTTATCCCAAAATTGGTTAAATATATGGGAATAAGTCCTGATAACATAATAAAAGAATTAAAGGATGAATTAGATAGGCTGCCAAAGGTAACAGGGGGAAATGATTCTCTATATTCAACAAATCGTGTAAGCAAAATATTAATGAAGGCTGAAAAGATTGCTTCTGATTTTAAGGATGAATATGTCAGTGTTGAACACATATATTTAGCTCTTTTAGAAGAGAAGGGAACAACCTCAGCAAAAATTTTCAAGAAATACGATATTACAAAAGAAAAGTTTTTGCAAAACTTAACTAAAGTTAGAGGAAATCAAAGAGTTACTAGCCAAAATCCTGAAGATAATTATGAAGCATTAAGTAAATATGGTAGAGACTTAGTTGAAATGGCTAGGGATGGAAAACTAGATCCAGTTATCGGAAGAGATGCGGAGATTCGTCATACCATACAAATTTTATCACGAAGAACAAAAAACAATCCAGTTCTTATAGGAGAACCAGGAGTTGGTAAAACTGCAGTTGTTGAAGGTCTTGCACAAAGAATTTTAAATGGAGATGTACCAGAAGGTCTTAAAGATAAAACAATTTTTGCCTTAGATATGGGAGCATTAATTGCAGGAGCTAAATTTAGGGGAGAATTTGAAGAAAGACTAAAAGCTGTATTAAATGAAGTTGAAAAGTCTGAGGGACGTATCCTATTATTTATTGATGAAATTCATAATATTGTAGGTGCTGGGAAGACTGAAGGGTCTATGGATGCAGGAAATCTTTTGAAACCAAAACTTGCAAGAGGTGAATTGCATTGCATAGGTGCTACAACTTTAGATGAATATAGAAAGTATATAGAAAAGGATGCAGCTCTTGAAAGACGTTTTCAAAAAGTTTTAGTGGATCAACCTACAGTAGAAGATACTATTTCTATTTTAAGAGGATTGAAAGAACGTTTTGAGATTCACCATGGTGTTAGAATTACTGATGGAGCATTGATTGCTTGTGCTACACTTTCTGATAGATATATAAGTGACAGATTTTTACCAGATAAGGCTATAGATCTTATGGATGAAGCCGCATCTAAGATAAGGACTGAAATAGATAGTTTACCTGCTGAATTAGATGAAATTTCTAGAAAGATTATGCAGCTTGAAATTGAAAAGCAGACTCTAGTTAAGGAAAAAGATAAAGCTTCTAAATTAAGATTGGATAATTTGGAAAAAGAATTATCAGAATTAAAAGCTGAAAATTCATCTATGAGAGCCCAGTGGGAAAATGAGAAAAAATCTATTACAGATTTAAAGGCTGTTAAACAACAAGTAGAAGATGTAAAACATCAAATAGAAGATGCAGAAAGAAAGTATGACTTAGAATTATTGGCTAAGTTAAAATATGGTAAGTTACCTGAACTTGAAAAACAACTTCAAGAAGCTGAAGAAGCTCAAAAAGAAAAAGATGAAAGAAAGTTGTTAAAAGAAGAGGTTACTGAAGAGGAGATTGCAGAAGTTGTAGCTGGATGGACAGGAATACCTGTAAGCCGTTTGGTTGAATCTGAAAAAGAAAAACTTATTAAGTTACCAGAAATTCTTCACAAGAGAGTTATAGGTCAAGATGATGCTGTTACAGTAGTTTCTGAGGCTGTTTTAAGAGCCAGAGCAGGACTTAAAGCTCCAAATAGACCTATAGGGTCATTTATATTCTTAGGGCCTACTGGTGTAGGTAAGACAGAATTAGCGAAATCACTTTCAGAAAGTTTATTTGATACAGAAAAAAATATGATAAGAATAGATATGTCTGAATATATGGAGAAGCATTCGGTTTCTAGATTAGTTGGAGCCCCTCCTGGATATGTAGGATATGATGAAGGTGGTCAGCTTACTGAGGCCGTTCGAAGAAGACCTTATAGCGTAATTTTATTTGATGAAATAGAAAAGGCGCATCCAGATGTATTTAATATATTATTACAGTTGCTAGATGATGGACGATTAACTGATAATCAAGGAAGAACTGTAGATTTTAAGAATACTATAGTTATAATGACATCAAATATTGGAAGTGGATATTTGATTGATAACATCAAACAAGATGGAACTATAGAGCCAAAGGTTAAAGAACAGGTTTCAGATGAAATGAAGAAATACTTTAAACCTGAATTTTTAAATAGAATTGATGATATAGTCGTATTTTCACCATTAACAGAAAATCAAATTACTAAGATTATTGACATTGCTATGGTTTCACTAAAAGAAATGCTTAAAGATAAAAATATCTCTATTGAGCTTACAGATGCAGCCAAAAAGCTTATTGCTAGTGAAAGTTATACCCCTGCTTATGGTGCAAGGCCAGTTAAGAGATATTTACAGAAACATGTAGAAACAGAGATAGCTTCAATGATTATTAAAGGAAAAGTTATGGATGGAAGCAGGATAATTTTAGAGTCTGATGGAGAAAGGCTAGAGTTTAAAGTGCAAAATTAATAAACAAATAAAAATATTTTTGACTTAATTCTTGGGGATACTACAAAATTCTTGTCGTTGACAAGAGTTTTGTAGTATGGTATAAAATATATATTAAATGTATATAACTGTTTTTGCGACTGACGGAATTAGGTGGGTTAAACCACCGGGAAACAAAAACAGCTTAAATGCCGACCGTCTGGGCAGTACTGCAAATTGTGGTGCTGCCTTTTTATTTTTTGGCAACACCGAGCAGTATAACTATAATATCGAAAAGGAGTTGGCAAAATGAAAGAATGGAATGGATTTAACAAAGGCGATTGGCAAAGAGAGATTAATGTAAGTGATTTTATTCAAAAAAATTATAAGCCTTATGACGGAGATGAATTATTTTTAGCTGAACCTACAGCACGTACGATTCGCATAAGAGAAAAATTTGAAGAATTATTACGTATCGAGCAACAAAAGGGTGGGGCGTATGATATAGATACAGAAACGGTTATTACCTCTACTTCTTTTAAACCTGGATATATTTGCAAAGAAGATGAGATTATAGTTGGTTTACAGACAGATGAACCTTTAAAACGTGCATGTAATCCTTTTGGGGGTATGCGTATGGTACATAATGCTTGTGATGCGTATGGAAAAAAAGTATCTGAAGAGATTGAAAAACAATTTTGTCAGCATAAGACTCACAATGATGGGGTTTTCGATGCATATAATGAGGATATTCTTTCAGCAAGAAAAGTAGGTATAATAACAGGTCTTCCAGATGCTTATGGACGTGGACGTATAATAGGTGATTATAGAAGAATTGCCTTATATGGCATCGATTACTTGATAAAAAATAAGAAGAAAGATAAACTCCAGTTTGGTAAAAAGACTATAACAGAAAGAAATATTCAACTTTTAGAGGAATTGTCAGATCAAATAAGGGCATTGGAAGATATGAAGACAATGGCGCTACAATACGGGCATGATATTTCTCGACCTGCACAGACTGCACAAGAAGCTGTACAGTGGTTATATTTTGGTTATCTTGCAGCTATTAAGGAACAAAATGGTGCAGCTATGAGTTTAGGAAGAGTATCTACTTTCCTTGATATATACTTTGAAAGAGATTTGGCTAAGGGAGCTATATCAGAAGAAAAAGCTCAAGAGATCATGGATGACTTTGTGATAAAATTAAGAGCTGCAAGACATCTTCGTACACCAGAGTACAATGAATTATTTGGTGGAGATCCTATGTGGATTACTGAGGTTATTGGTGGTGTTGGAGAAGACGGACGACATATGGTAACAAAGAATAGTTATCGTATGCTACATACACTTTACAATCTAAAACCAAGTGCAGAACCTAATTTAACTGTATTATGGTCAAAAGAGTTACCTGAAAACTGGAAAAAGTATATTGCTAAGGTATCTATAGAAACTGATGCATTGCAATATGAAAATGATGATATTATGAGACCTATTTATGGAGATGACTACGCTATTGCTTGTTGTGTATCTGCTATGCGTGTAGGAAAAGATATGCAATTCTTTGGAGCAAGAGCAAATCTAGCTAAATTAATGTTATTTGCCATAAATGGGGGAGTAGATGAACTTAAGAATATACAAGTTGCTCCTAAAATGCCAGTATGGGAAGATGAATATTTAGATTATGATAAGCTTCAAGAACGTATGGATTTTTATAGGGATTGGCTTGCAAAAACATATGTTGATGCTTTAAATATTATCCATTCTATGCATGATAAATATGCTTATGAGAAAAGTCAAATGGCATTACATGACGGTGAAGTTCGTCGTTTTATGGCGTTTGGTATAGCTGGAATGAGTTGTTTGGCAGATTCTCTTTCCGCTGTTAAATATGGAAAAGTTAAGTGCGTTAGAGATGCTGACACTGGATTGGTAACAGATTTTATAGTAGAAGGAGATTTCCCTAAGTTTGGTAATGATGATGATAGAGTAGACCAAATTGCTTGTGAGCAGGTTGAAAAATTCTATAAGTGCTTATGTAAAAATTCTTTATATAGAGATGCTATACATACTTTATCAATATTAACTATAACATCAAATGTAATGTATGGTAAAAAAACTGGAAATACTCCTGATGGAAGACGAAAAGGGGAACCTTTAGCACCAGGAGCAAACCCTATGAGTGGTCGTGAAAAAGAAGGGGCCTTAGCTAGTTTGAATTCTGTAGCAAAGCTATCATATGATGTTTGTCGTGATGGTATTTCTAATACTTTTTCTATTATACCTAATGCTTTAGGCAAGACTGAAGAGGATAGGGTAAATAACTTAATAGCTCTTATGACTGGATACTTTTCACAGGGAGCACATCATTTGAATGTAAATGTTATAAATAGAGAACTTCTTATGAAGGCATATGAGCATCCAGAAAATTATCCTAACCTGACTATTAGAGTTTCTGGATATGCTGTTAACTTCTATAAGTTATCTAAAGAACAACAAAGAGAAGTTATTTCTAGAACGTTCCATGAATCAAGATAAGAACTTAAAAGATTATAATAATAAAAAACTTCCGAATTTAAAT
>DAMCXN010000015.1:26985-37211 GCA_032096995.1 Aminipila sp. | reverse complement strand
TTTTTAGGTATTGCTAAAATCGTGTTTGATTAGTTTCCGCATTCATCATGATGTGCATGTTCATGACAGACAGAACCTGTAGATTTTAATTCACCTTTTAAATAGCTTTCTACTGCTACCTGTGAATCACCAGATGCACCTACGATAACTTCAATATTTTTTTCATTAAAGATATCTATAGCTCCACCGCCCATTCCTCCAGATATAATAACATTTGTGCCTAAATCGTTTAAAAAGTTAGGTAAAAATCCTGGTCTGTGACCTGGGTTTGCAACGGATTCTACTTTTACAATTTTATTACCTTCACAATCATAAACCATAAAATTTTCACAATGACCAAAATGTTGTGTAACCATTTTTCCTTCACTAGCAACTGCTATCTTCATATTAAGTCCCTCCATATTTTTGTATTATTAATATATATTAAAATATTTTATTATTAATTTCCACTAAAAAGAGTGGATATAGTATTTTCATAAACTTTTTTTATTGCATTTCCTGCAGGGCATATTATATCTACCACACTTTTTCCATTATTTATAGCTGTTACAGCTAGTTTATCAAATGGAATGCTTCCTGCAAAAGGTAAATTGCTTTCTTTGCAATAAGATTTAATTTTGTTTGAATTATTAATATTAGTATCAAATTTATTTATACAAACAGCAACTTTTGTTTGAAACTTTTTTGCAGTTTCAATAATCCTTTCCATATCACTTATACCTGAGATAGAAGGTTCTGCTACAATAAGAACCATATCAACGCCACTAAGAGAGGCTATTACAGGACACCCTATACCAGGAGAGCCATCTATGATAGCTAACTTGGTATTTATATCAGAAGAAGCTTCTACAAGTTGTTTTTTTACTTCTGAAACAAGTTTTCCTGATGTTCCACTACCCATTTTTAACTTTGCTGTAGAGAATACATCTTTTCCATCTCTTTTGTACAACATAAGGTCTCCAGCTGTTTCAGGAACAAGCTTTATTGCAGATGAAGGACATATTTTTTCACACACACCACATCCCTCACAAGAAAAAGGATCTACATTATATTTTCCATCATATTTTATAGCTTCGAATCTACAATATTGTTTACATAGTCCACAGTTTTTACAAAGCGTAGAGTCTATAACGGCTTTTGGAAGACCATAGTAATCTGTGTAACTTGGTGATTGAGTCTGCGCCATGATTAAATGCAGATTAGGGGCATCAACATCACAGTCAGCAAAAGCTTTAGCCTCAGATAGCTTTATAAAGGAGCTAGCAATAGTAGTTTTACCAGTGCCACCTTTGCCACTAAGTATTAATAACTGTTTCATTATTAGCCTCCTTTATAATGTTCTCAAGTATTCGATAAAATAGTCCTCTGAAAGGAGTTCTTTCTCTTGAAGCAATAAAAGCATTTGAATTTAATTCACCTAACTTTTCATCAAAAGGAATTCTACCAATGATTGGTATATTATTTTTAATGCAAAATTCTTCGGCTGGATTTGGACCTTCTAAGCATTTATTTAATACAACACCATGTGGCTTGTTAAATAATTTTACAAGGTCATAAACCATAGATAAATTATGAACTCCAAAGATTGTAGGTTCTGCTACTAAAACGCAATAATCAACATCTTTTATACTCTCCATAACAATACAGGCACTACCAGGAGGACAATCAATAAAAATTGACTTGTCAGTAGTATTACATTTTTGTAAAAGCCTTTTTATAATAGGAACTCCTGAAGCTTCACCAGTATTTAAAATACCAGACATAACAACTGTATTGTCTGAAATACCTGTTTGAATTTCTCCAATAGATTTTTCTTTTTCAGAAATAGCGTTCTCAAGACAAAATAAACTACATCCGCCACAAGAATGACATACTTCTTCAAAAACAAATAGGCGATCTTTTATATATGCAAGCGCGTTAAAATTACAAAAATCAACACATTTTCGACAACCTGTACAACGCTTGGGATCCACCAATGGAATTTTTATTGAAACTTTTTCTTTTTCTATCTCTTTTGGTTTAAAAAATAAGTGACCATTTGGCTCTTCTACATCACAGTCTACATAAATTGAATTTTCACAAGAGGCCGCAAGGTTAACAGATAGAAGTGTTTTCCCTGTACCTCCTTTTCCACTTAGTATAGCTACTTTCATCATTTTTTACCTATGATTATGAAATCCAGGGTGAATGTCGTTAAGAAGAGCTAATTTTCCGGTTTCAAAGGCTTCAATAGTCTCTTTTATGGAGTCAGATACAGTTTTATACATTTTTATATCAGCCACTTTAAGTACATCAGCAGCATTTTCACCACAACGAGGTGTTAATAATACATTGACATTGTTGTCAGCTAACATTTGTGCAGCTTTAATGCCGGCACCACCTTGGCTAGCAGCCGCAGCATTACTTAAAAATATATCTTCTTTTGTTTCAGTGTCCTGTATTAAGAAATACGGAGTACGTCCAAAAGACATACAAACAGTTGTATTTATATTATTATCATTTACTGGAATTGCAATTTTCATTAGTTATCCTCCTGATATTCGTTATTTTCTTCATTAAACTTTTGACCACATTTACGTTTTCTACAATGGCTGCAGAAATTATTATGATCATCTTCATTACACAATTGATAGTCTCCACCTTCAATTTTTAAAGCGCAACCTTCAATTAAGAATTTAGCAACTTTTTTTCTAGCTTCGTTATATATTCGCTGTATGGTTGTTCTTGCAACACTCATTTGTTCTGCGCATTCTTCTTGAGTAAAGCCTTCAAAATCAATTAAACGTATTGTTTCATATTCTTCAACTGACATTATTATCATTTCATTATTAAATATTGAAGAATTAAGAGGTACGAATACATTTTTTTCTGGTAGAGAGCAAACTTTACGACATTTTCTAGGTCTTGGCATATCTATTCCTTCCTTTTCCTTTTTATAAGCAATAAGAGTGCACTTCCTATTGCTTATTCTTCCTTTAAAGATTTTCTAACTTTTTGCTTATAAAATCAAGTCTGTTTTCCAATATTGTTTTTTGTTCAGTAAGAAATTCTTTTTCTGATGAAGAAACAGAGGTATTAGTATTCGAATTTCGCCAACACCTTTGATTGAAACCACGACCTAGACCAAAGCCACATTTGTTCATAGTAGTTCTTGAGCAATAGTTTCTACCTGATTGTGGACCAAGACCTATTGGACCTGTACCGTCTCTTCCTGGCATATTTATCACCTCCTCAAGAATTATTGACATATGTTCAATATGCTTATAGTATATCCTGTTTAGAACATATGTCAATAACTTTTTCTAATTTTATAAAAAATAATTAAAATATTTATATAAAAAGGAGATTAATTGACATCTGTTTATGATAGGAATATTATAGACTTGTCTAATTTAAATCTATTTATGTATTCTATTGCAAGGAGGTTGAACATTGGAGTATAAGTTTTTATCGAAAAGATTAAAAGAGTTACTAGAAATGGAAAATGAACCTGTAGGAATTAAATTTTTAACTGATAACGAATTAGCAAAAGATTACAACAGGGACAAAAAATATACTTTTTGTCAGTTTATTATGAGGGCAAGAGAAGGTGAAAAATTATTAGCTATAAGGGAAAATATCACTTGTGCAAATGGAGGGTCTGCTTTAGGTTTTATGCCGGTGCCAGAACGTTTAACTAATGGACAATTTTTGGCACAGCTTGGTACTTTTGAAATTGAAGGTGCAAAAAAAACTATGAAGGAGATGCCTAGATTTGAACAAAATCAGTATTCGGGTATTGCATTAGCCCCTTTATGTGATATGGAGTTAGAGCCAGATATTATAGCAATAGAATCATTGCCAGAACATTTGATGTGGCTAAGTTTGGCTGCTATACATAAAGATGGAGGCAGACTTAACTTTAGTTCGAGTATTTCTAATGGTACTTGTGTTGATATTACTGTTGTTCCTTGGTTGACTAAGAAGCTTAATGTAAGTTTAGGTTGTTATGGCTGTAGGAATGCAACTAAAATCCCTGATGAACATTTGTTAGCGGGATTTCCGGCAAGTCAAATGGAATCAATAGTTGAAGTAATAGAATATATTTCTGAAAAAGCCATGCCTAGGACTAGAGAAAAACGGGCATATACCCGTTTGAATGGATGATTATAAATTTATTCTTTAGGAATTCGGAGGGATTAGATGTCAGAAATGAAATATGTGTATGGCCCTGTTCCATCAAGAAGGTTAGGTCTTTCTTTAGGAATAAGTCCTATACCTAAGAAGACTTGCAATTATTCTTGTATTTACTGTCAACTGGGAAGAACAAATTCGATGATTAATAAAAGAACAATGTTTTTTCCTGTTAAAGATATAATTGATGAATTTGAGCAAATGCAAAATCGAGAAATAGAATATGATGTTATTACTATAGTAGGAGAAGGAGAACCAACATTATATTTAGGGTTAGGAGAGTTGATTTCCAACATAAAAAAAAGAACAGAAAAGCCCGTTGCAGTTATTACTAATGGTTCTCTTTTTTATGACTCTAATGTAAGAGACGAATTATACCTTGCAGACATAGTTTTACCAACCTTTGATGCATGCAAAGAAACCTCTTTGAAACATATTAATAGACCTCATGGGTCTATTGAATTTATAAAGGTTAAAGAAGGACTTTTGGAGTTTTGCAAGAATTATAAAGGTCAAATTTGGTTGGAGTTAATGCTTGTAAAAGGAATAAATGATAGTCTAGAAAATTTAAAAGAATATAAGGAAGCTTTAAAAGAATTTAAATATGATAGGCTATATATTAATACTCCAGTTAGACCTCCAGCCGAAGATTTTGTAAAGCCTATAGATTCAGAAACAATGAAAAAGGCAACGCAAATTTTAGGAGGTATTTCTATAGATTTATTGGAATCAGAGGGGTTTCATAGTGAAATTAAGGATGACTATGGAGCTATTTTAAGCATTATTAAACGTCATCCAATGAATCAGCACGAAATAGAGGGATTTTTAAAATTAAGAAAATGTTTAAATATAAAAGATATTTTAGATAAATTAAATAAAGATGACAATATTGTAGCAATTAAGTATAAAGGATATGATACCTATAGATTAAAATAACGAATTGGCACAAATAAAAATAGGAGGCTTTTGGTTTGAATAAAGGATATATACATGTGTATACTGGAAATGGAAAAGGAAAAACTACGGCTGCTTTTGGTTTGGCTTTAAGAGCCTCAATGTCGGGTAAAAAGGTATATATAGGTCAGTTTATAAAGGGCATGGCTTATGAAGAAACAAAATGTACGGAGTTTATTTCGTCAATTGATATTGAACAATATGGTACTTCATGTTTGATTGATAGAAAACCAGATGAAAATGATATTAAAAGGGCACGTAAAGGGCTGCAACGTTGTAAAGAAATGCTTACAAATGGAAAGTATGATCTTGTTATAATGGATGAAGTTACCATTGCAATATATTTTGGACTTCTTACTGATGAAGAGGTCATTTCAACAGTTCAATCAAAAAAAGAAAATGTTGAAGTTGTATTGACAGGAAGATATGCTTCAGAAAAGATAATAGACATGGCCGACTTGGTAAGTGAAATTAGGGAAGTGAAACATTATTATAGTAAAGGAGTACTTTCACGTAAAGGTATAGATTGTTAGAAAAGACTTCTAAAAAAGGGTGGCAAATGAGATGACCCCAATAAGTTAGATTTTTTGTCTAATTATTGGGGTTAGTTCATAATCCACTTTTTTTATTTGTTTTTTTTATATATTAATAAATAAAAAATTTGACATTGAGTCAATTTAAAAATATAATAGTATGATTGTATATCACCGTTTTCGGTAAATTACGAAATGAGGAAATGAATGGAAAATTTAAATTTTAAAGAATTAAACTTATCAGATGCAATGAAAAAAGCATTAGATTTTATGGGTTTTGAAGAAGCGACTCCCATACAATCAAAAGCTATACCTGTTGTTATGGAAGGACATGATGTAATCGGACAAGCACAAACAGGTACTGGAAAAACTTGTGCTTTTGGAATTCCAGCCATAGAGATGATTGATTCAAAACAGCAAGGGGTTCAGGTTTTAGTTTTGTGCCCTACAAGGGAACTTGCAATTCAGGTATCAGAAGAGTTTAGAAGATTATGTAAGTATAAAAAGGGAATAAAAGCTCTAGCTATATACGGAGGTCAGTCCATAGAACGACAGATTATGGCACTAAAAGGAAGACCTCAGATTATTATAGGTACGCCAGGTAGAATTATGGATCATATGAGAAGACGTACTTTGAAATTCCATAATTTAAAAATGGCAGTTTTAGATGAAGCTGATGAAATGTTAAATATGGGATTTAGAGAAGATATTGATACTATATTCGGTGACATTCCTACGGAAAGACAAACAATGCTTTTTTCAGCAACTATGCCGAAGGGTATTTTAGAAATTTCTAACTTATACATGAATAATCCTGAGCATGTTGTTACTTTACAAAAAGAAGTAACAATTAATACTATTGACCAGTATTACATTGAAGTTAGGGAAAGCTCAAAGTTAGAACTACTTTGTAGGCTTGTAGATGCTAAGAATGTCAAGCTAGGTATTGTATTTTGTAATACAAAATGGAAGGTAGATGAACTATGCAATTCCCTTCAAACTAGAGGCTATACAGCAGAGGCCCTACATGGCGATATGAAGCAACGTGAGAGAGATCGCGTAATGACTAAGTTTAGAAAAGGAAAAGTAGAGCTTCTTATTGCAACAGATGTTGCAGCAAGAGGAATTGATGTTAATGATGTAGAGGCTGTATTTAACTATGATATTCCAAGTGACGCAGAATACTATGTTCATAGAATTGGAAGAACAGGAAGAGCGGGTAAGAAGGGAATATCGTATTCCTTTGTGTTTGGAAGAGATATCTATAAGCTTAGAGAAATTGAAAGATATACAAAATCTAGAATCAATAGAAGCAAACCACCTACAATTTCAAGTATTGAGTCTATGAAACTACAGTCTGCTATATCAGAAGTAATGAAGACTTTAGGTGAAGGCGGATATGCTAAATATACTGAAGCTATTGAAAGAATACTAGAAGAATCAGATGATATTACTACATTAGATATCGCAGCAGCTTTGTTTAAAATGAGGTTCACTGAGTTAGACAGTAGAAACTACGAAGAGTCAGAGTTAGACAATGACTTTACATTAAATAAACGTGATAGATTTAATGATACAGTAAAAAGAAACTCTGATAGAAGACAAAAAAACCGAAACAAATACAATGGAGATTATAATAGAAAAAGAGATAGAAAACGTGATAATACTAAGAGCAGAGATAGCTCGAAAAGGGACGGAAAGATTAAATCTAAAAAGTCATATTAAGAAAAATAAATAAAAAAATGTAAAAAACTCTTGATTGTTGTATAGAAATACTTCAATTAGGAGTTCTTTTTTGTATTAAATTGTCTAAAAACCTTGTTTTTTATTGACATGCTTAGTATATTTTGTATAATTCAAAGTAGATAGATATAATATAGAAAGGGAGGAATGCATGAAAAAACATATGGACTTAAAAATATCAATTAAGTTAACAATGACCATTGCAGCAATATTAGTAATTCTTTTAATTTTATTAGTAGGCAGTACTACATATATGTCATCGAAGCAGATGTCAGAAGCGGTTGAATTACAAGTTATGCAAATTGCAAGAACAAATTCAGAAGTATCTGAAGGTGTATTATCATCTTCTGGAAAAACTACAAAGCTTTTAGGCAATTACATAGGGGAAGCTCTTTCTTCTAGTAATACAAAAGAAAAGTCAGTATATAGCAAAGTTTTTAATGTTGCTATCTCTCAAGAATCGGCAGATATTGAAAATTATGCGATTGACTCTATACGCTCAAATATTAAATCTAGCCCTGAGATTGTAGGTATGGGGCTATTTTTTGAGCCAAATTTATTTGATGATGCAATAAAGGATTATACATTATATCTATCTAACAGTGATGTTGAAAATAATACTATTCAAAACTATGGGGCATATGAAAACTATGCTAATGAAGATTACTATTATATAGCAAAAAATACCCAGGATCTATATATGACAGAAGTTTATGAGGATCAGGGAATTAATATGATTACAGCTTGTTATCCAATAATAAAAGATGGCAAATCTATTGGAGTTGTTACAGCTGATATCAATATTAATATTTTTGAAGCAATTAATGAATCAGATACAGGTAAATATGATTCTATAGGATTTTCGATTTTTAGTGATAATGGTATTAAAGTTTATGACATGGCAGGAATTGATACTGTTGGGGAAAAATTAGAACAAAGAAAAATAGAAAAACTTGTTGATAAACAGGCTTTTACAATAAAAGACGGACCAATTGATGAGTTTTATAGCCCCATAGCTGCAGGAAATCAAACCTGGTGGTCAAAAGTATCATTGTCACATAAGGAAATGACAGAAAATGTGAGAAAGACTGCTACACTGCAAATTTTATTATCTCTAATGTTTATGATTATTATTTGTTCAACATTATACATAATTGTAAGAAAGATGCTAAAACCTTTGGATACAATGGTGAATGCTGCTCAAAATATTGTAAAAGGCGATTTTGATTATAAAAATGAAGTGGATACCAATGACGAAATTGGATTATTATCAAGGGCTTTCGAAACAATGTCGCAAAATCTTAAATTAATAATTAAAGATATGACCAAGTTTTTAGAAATGATGTCTCAGGGAGACTTTAAAGTAGAAATAATACATAAGGATAAATTCGTCGGAGAGTTTAATCCTTTATTAGTATCTCTAGAGCAAATAACAAAGGATTTAAGTTTTACAATTGGAGAAATTAATCAATTTTCTGAGCAAGTCCAATCGGGGGCTGAACAAGTTTCGTTAGGGGCTCAATCTTTAAGCCAAGGGGCTATAGAACAGGCCGCTTCAATAGAAAAACTATCTACTACAATTACTCATGTTTCTAATCAAATTAAGACAGACACGTCTAGCGCATTTGAGGCAAATCAGTTGGCAGAGAAGACCTGTAATAATATGGAGATAAGTGGCAAAAAGATTAATGAAATGGTTAATGCCATGGATGAAATATCAAATAGCTCTTGCGAAATTTCTAAAATTATTAAAACTATTGAGGATATTGCATTCCAAACTAATATACTAGCATTGAATGCAGCTGTTGAAGCTGCCAGAGCTGGTGATGCTGGAAAAGGTTTTGCTGTTGTTGCTGATGAAGTTAGAAATCTTGCTCAAAAGTCAGCCGATGCAGCACAGAACACAACATTGTTAATAGAAAAAAGTATATCAGATATTGACAGTGGAGTAGTTATTGCTAATGATACAGCGACATCACTACTTGATACTGTAGACGATGTCAATAAAGTTGTGACTATTATCGAAGAAATTTCAGAAAGCTCAGAGAGACTAGAAAAGTCAATTATGGAAGTGACGGAAGGTATGGATCAAATTTCTTCTGTTGTACATACTAACTCTGCAACGTCTGAAGAGAGTGCAGCTGCTAGTGAGGAACTATCAAGCCAAGTTAGTCTAATGAAGGACTTAGTTGGTAAATTTAAACTAAGGGAAAATTAAAATAAATATAAGTATGATACAATGATTAAGGGAGGAGTTATTCCTCCCTTTCTTCTTTTTCATCTAGAAGATCTATGCCTAAATCATTTTTTATGATTCCACCAAAGGTTATAGAGTTGTCACCAAATTTGTTGCGGATTGCATCCATGGTCTTATCTAAGCTTGAACTCTTTTCTCTATATTCTATATCTTTTGCAAAAAAACTTAACTGTTCAGAACTGTTTTCATCTATTAAATTAATTCCCGTTACTGTAAGTAGACGTATGGGGTTACCAATAGTCCAAGACGATTTTAATAGGGAATATGCGGTGTTATAGATCTCTTCAGTGATGTTTGTAGGAAAGTCCAACTGTTTTTGTCTAGAAATATTTTTAAAATAGGGATCTTTAATGTCTATTTTTACCCCATAAGCTTTCATTTGATAACTGCGTAGTCGACTAGAAACCGTATCAGAAAGAGATTTTAGTGCAGTTTGTATATCGCTAGTTGTAATTAAGTTTCGTTTAAAGGTTATACCATTACCTACAGATTTGATTTTTTGTTTTTCATATGAGTAGGATACAGGGCTATCATCTAGTCCGTTTGCATAATCGTATAGCATAGCT